>JANQRB010000090.1 GCA_028284775.1 Candidatus Kapaibacterium sp.
CCTGGGATTCGGCGCGCAGGAGCCGGCGCATCACGGTGCCGTTCGTATTTTTCGGCAGACTGTCGCGAAACTCGATCTCACCGGGTGTGGCGATCGGCCCCAGCTCTCGCCGTACATGATCGCGCAGGACCGACACGAGATGCTCGGTGGGCTCGACATTGCTGCGCAGCTTCACGAATGCCTTCATCCTTTCGCCGCGTACTTCGTCCTGCAGACCTATCACGGCCGCCTCGGCCACATTCGGATGGGCCATCAGCGTACTCTCCACCTCGGCCACGCGGATACTGTGACCGGAGGTATTGACGACATCTTCGGCGCGTCCCAGGACGCAGAAGTAACCGTCTTCGTCGTAAAATGCGATGTCGCCGGTGTTATAGCAGCCCGGAAACTCCTCCCAATAATGCCGGTAGAGTTCTTCATTGCCCCAGATTGCCGACATCATATAGGGTACGGGCCGCCGCAGCACGAGCGAGCCGCTGGTGTTCGGATCAACGGTAGTGCCGTCCTCCGCAATGATATTGGCCACAACTGTCGGCAGCGGTTTGCCGACTTTGCCGAGTTTGGCGGTCATCGAAGGCAGAGTGCCGAGCACAGGGGCCGCCAATTCGGTCTGCCACCAATTGTCGATAACAATGCCTTCTTCTCCTACCAGATGTTTTTTGGCCCACAATTGCGCTTCCGGGTTCAGCGGCTGCCCGCCACTGGCGATTATCCGCAGGCTGGAAATGTCATGTTTTTTGATGCGTTGCAGGTACTCGTCGCCCTGGCGCATGAACTTGCGGATGGCCGTCGGGGCGGTGAACAGCACGTTGACGCCGTGACGTTCGATGTTGTGCCACACCACCTCGCTGTTGGGATAATCCAGCGCCCCTTCGCGCGCCAGCGCCGTCGCACCCGTCAGCAGCGGGCCATAGACAATGTAGCCGTGGCCGACAATCCAGGCAATGTTCGAGGTGCACCAGATGACGTCGGAAGGCCCCAGGTCGTAAAAGGCGTGCGACAGGTAATAGCTCCCGACCATATATCCGCCGTGCACGTGAACGACGCCCTTGGGTTTACCGGTCGTACCGCTGGTATAGAGGATGAACAAGGGGTCGTTGGCTTCCATGACTTCGGCTTCGATCCATTGCGGCTGATGGTCGATAAAGTCGAAGAAGTCGACCTCGCGCTGCGAGCTGAGCGCGATTTTGGGATCCTGACGACGATGGACGACGATACGCTGAATAAAGTCCAGTTCATCCGTGGCGCTGTCCACCAGCGATTTCAGGGGGATTCGGCGACCGCTGCGATAGGAAACGTCGCCGCAGAAGACCACCTTGGCGCGTGAGTCTTCAATACGCGCGCGCAGCGCCTGCACGCCCATTCCAGCATAGACCACACAATGGATTGCGCCGATCCGGGCACAGGCAAGCATGGAGGCAATCGCTTCCGGCGACTGCGGCATGTAAATCATTACGCGGTCGCCTTTCTCAACGCCGGTTTCTTTCAGGGCGTTGGCGATCTGGCAGACCCGGCGGAGCAGGCGGTCGTAGGTGATCAGTTCTTCACTGCCATCTTCGGTAGTCCAAATCAACGCCACTTTGTTGCGGTCGCGTCCGCGAGCATGGCGGTCCAGCGCATTAAGAGTAATATTGGTCTGGCCGCCCACAAACCAGGCGTGATGCGGCGGATCGAATTCCATGACCTTGTCCCAGGGACGCTCCCAGTGCAGTTCCTTGGCGACGCTGCCCCAAAAGCGCTCGGGAAAGGTAATCGAGTGCAGATACAGGGCATCGTAGTCCTGGATGGAAGCAGTATCGCGCAATGCTGACGGCGCTTCGATTGTCCGCCCTTCGTTGATGAGATGTTCCATATCCGCCATAATCCACTCCCATTCGTAAGCCCGTAAAAGCATCCGGCGCCTGCCGCCTAAAGTGCCGCCCATGACGGATGCCGTCGGGGTCTATTTCACCAGGCGGGAGATTGCGCGAAATGTGTCGCTGCCCGCTTCGACGAGAAGCTCGAAGAGAATCGATTCGCAGGAAGTAATGATGCAGCCGGCGGCGCGCATTCGCTCGATAGCGGTGTCCTTGTCTCGGTGTCGGCGGGACGACACGCAGTCCTCGATAATCACCGGCGTGTAGCCCTCGGCGCGCAGATCGAGCGCAGTCTGCTGCACGCAGACGTGCGCTTCAATACCCGTCAGAATAATGTGTCGGGCGCCGTTGGCGCGCAGCTTTTCCATGAACTGAGGCTCACCGCAGCAGGAAAAGCAGATTTTTTCGATGTGACTGAAGTCGTTGAGCGTTTCTGTGACGGCCATAATGGTGGGGCCAAGTCCCTTGGTGTATTGCTGCGTCACGAGGGTTTCGACATTCAGCTCCTGCAGGCCGCGCAAAAGCGTCACGAGCGTGCTTTCAAGGCCGATGTTTTCCTCGATATGCGGAAAGAGGCGTTCCTGCATGTCGATGACAACGGCGCAGACATCATCTTTGGGAATACGCATCGGGTGTTTCCTTCCTGGATCAATGTTCATAGTCAGCCAGTCGATTGACGTACAAATTACGGGAAAGGCGGGGAGCGTGCAAACCGGGCCGCGACGGTCTTTTCCGGTCCTTACGCGAGCGATTCATCAGCCGATGAAGTGGCCCGATTCTCAGCAAAAATCCTTATATTGAGAGTTTAAAAAATCAAAGCCGCGACATTGAACACATCGTTACCTGGATGAATGAATGGATATTCGCAATCGTTCTGTGCTCGTATTGGGAGGATGGGGCCTCGTTGGTTCGTCGATTTGCCGCAAGTTGATGGAGTATGAGCCTTCGACCCTGATTATAACATCGTTAAAAGAGTCTGAAGCACGGGACGCCGTGGCGCAAATGCAGCGCGAATACGGCAGTGATGCCGGCACACGATTTGTCCCTGCCTGGGGCAATCTCTTCGTGCGCAAGGGCTGGAAGGACGAGCCGCGCGAAACGCTCCTGCAAGACGACGCCAGCCGTCTTGCTCTCGTGGAAGATATCATCGATGAGCTCGACGACGAAATCCTTCAAAACGCGGCGCTCTACAGCCTGCTGATGGAGCACAAGCCGGATGCTGTCATCGACTGTATCAACACCGCCACCGCCATAGCCTATCAGGATGTTTACACCGGCTCACGCGCCATCCTGCACGAATTGCAGCGTAATGATCTGCAACGCGAATCGGTGGAACGATTGCTTGCCTCGTCCTATATTCCCCAGCTCATCCGGCATGTTCAGATTCTCTACCGCGGCTTAAAGGCGGCCGGCAGCTCGGCCTATGTGAAAATCGGTACGAGCGGGACCGGCGGTATGGGGCTGAATATCCCCTATACCCACAGTGAAGAACGGCCGTCGCGGGTATTGCTGTCGAAATCCTCGGTGGCCGGCGCGCATACCCTGCTCCTGTTTCTCATGGCGCGGACGCCCGATGCTCCGATCGTCAAAGAGATCAAGCCGACGGCCGCCATCGCCTGGAAAAAGATTGCCTATGGCGATGTGCTGCGCGGCGGACGTCCGATTCCACTGGTCGATATGCCTTTCGAGCAGGCGCTGGACGTAAGCGGCGATTTTCTTGTCGATACGCTCGAAGCCGTTCAGCGTCTGGATGAGAATCTGCAGGCCGCTTTTATCGATACCGGCGAAAACGGCATTTTTTCGCGTGGTGAATTTGAAGCGATTTCCTCCGCCGGTCAGATGGAAATGGTGACGCCCGAAGATATCGCCGAGAGTGTGGTCTTCGAGCTGCGCGGCGGCAATTCAGGGCATGACGTCATCCAGGCTCTCGACTCTTCGGTGCTGGAGCCGAGTTATCGCGGCGGTTATCTGCGCGATGCGGCTTTGCGTCGGCTCGAAAAACTGGAGAAAGAGCACAATGACGACAGCATCGCCTTTGAAATGCTGGGGCCGCCGCGGCTCGCCAAACTGCTCTATGAGGCCCAACTGCTCAAAGTAGTCGCCGGAACGCCGGGCGATGTCATCGAAGCCAAAGCGGAAGACCTCGCGACCGCCATCGCCGCTCTGCTTAAAACCAACCAGAAACTGCGCGCGCAAATGCTCTCTATCGGTCTTGCGGTTTTACTGCCGGACGGAGAGAAATATCTGCGCGGCAGCAGCGTTAAGATTCCACCTTTCCGCGGCGAACGCAACCTGCCCCTGAACCCCGACAATGTCGATCGCTGGTGCGAAGAAGGCTGGGTGGACCTGCGTCCTGTCAATATTACATCCTGGCAGCAGCGCCTCCAGCGAATCATGGATGAAACCAATGCCATCGACGCGGATGACAGTTCGTCGCGTTACATCTTTACCCGTGAGCACTGGGACAATTTTGAAACCATCAATCCGGGCAAGATCGCTGCCTGGATATTTATGGTGGAAGAGAAAGGCGCACGGATGAAGGACTAGCGAAAATCGCTGATTCACAAACTCTAATCATGCCCTGAGCAGGGAATCAATGCAGCCAGCCGACATAACGACCGAATATCTGCAGGATATCGAATTCGAAGTACAGCCGACGAGCAGGAGCCTGATACAGGGTGTGAAATTCAAGGATTTTCACACGCACCTGGATGGGCGCGGCGACGTTATCGAGCTGTGGAGCCTGCCCTGGGTGGAACAGGAAGGGCTGATCGTCCCCCAGCACGTCTACCAGTCGGCAACCGACTATGGAGTGGTGAAATGCTGGCATCTGCATGCAATCCATACCGATCAGTTTACGGTAACCAGGGGGAAGATGCAGGTTGTCTGCGCCGACGTCCGTCGCGATTCACCGACTTTTGGCCACGTAAATTCCTTCATTATCGGTACCCAGCGACCGGCACTGATCCTGATACCTCCCGGCGTCATGCACGGCTGGAAAGCCTTGTCGCAGCCGGAGACGATCGTTGTCAACCTCCAGTCGCACCCTTATGATCCGGCGGATGAGTTCAAGTTCCCCTGGGATTGCGTACTTCGGGACATCTGGGAACCCCGCAATGGCTGAGAAGGAAAAGAAGGGGCGCTGTAGGCTTGCGATTTTTGCCTCGGGGACGGGCAGCAATGCCGAAGCCCTGATCCACGAAAGCTTCCGTCAGGATTCGGCCTATGCCGTGCAGCTTGTCATAGGCAACAATTCCGGCGCACGCGTTATGCAGCTCGCGCCCCTGTATGATATTCCCGTTGTGCACCTTTCCTCGCGCACCCATCCGGACGCCGCGGATTACGCGCGGGCAATGCTGGCTGTACTGGAAGAACACCGGGTAGATATTATCGCGCTGGCCGGCTATATGAAACGCGTTCCGCCGCCGGTAATCGAAGCGTACCCGGGGCGTATCCTTAATGTCCATCCGGCCCTTCTACCGAAATTCGGCGGACAGGGAATGCATGGGCGGCGTGTCCACGAAGCGGTACTGGCGGCCGGCGAACAAAAAACGGGCGTCACCATCCATGCCGTTGACGAAGAATACGACAGCGGAGCGATCATCGCGCAGGAAGAAGTAGCGGTGCAGCCGGATGACACTGCGGAGAGCCTTGCCGCCCGCGTCCTCGATGTCGAACACCGGCTTTATGCTGCCGTCGTGCAGCAACTGGCGCAGGAATTGCGCGGAACAGCTTTGTCGGAGACCGTATGAATCGATTGATTCTGACCGTGTCGTGCAGTATGATCGCCCTGGCGGTCCTGGCCTGTGCCGGCCTTGCCTGTCGGGCCGATGAGGCGCCGCAGCAGCAGACAGCAGGCTCGGCGGTGCCGGATTCGCTGCTGCTCGATTCGATAGCCGCGCAGCTCGGCAGTGCGCGAGCCGTTTTCGCGCCGGCCGTATTGAAACTGCTGCGCGCCGGCGCCGATACTTCATTCGCTTATCGCCTCGCGCTGGATAGTACGGTACAGCACGACAGCAAGTACATGCGTATCAATGTCACCGGCTACCTGCGGAAGCCCGACTACTCGTCGCATTATAACGCTCGTTCGGTGCGCAAATCGCTTGAATTTCACCGGGAGAATGATTCACTGCTCGCGCTCTGCGAGCGGCAATACGACGTACCCAAAGAGGTCTTGACGGCTATTACCTGGGTGGAGACGCGCCACGGCGGCTATCTGGGCAAACATCAGGTAGTGTCGGTCTATCTTTGCCTCGCCATGGCCGACGAGCCTGAATACATCCTGATGAACAAGAAGAAGCTTGCCGATTCCTTTAAGGGCACGGCGGCTGAGCGTCGGAATCTGGAGCGCAAAATCGAAAAGCGCTCAGCGCGCAAAGCCGCCTGGGCCGTGGACCAGTTGCGCGCCCTTGAACGCATGGCCGACAGCAGCGGCGTGCAAATTACCGGGCTGTACGGCTCCTATGCCGGCGCATTCGGCATTGCTCAGTTTATCCCGACGTCCTTTGTGAGCTGGGCCGTGGACGGCGACGGTGACGGCCGCACGGATCTCTTCTCTCTGCACGATGCGCTGGCCAGCGCCGGAAATTATCTGCGTTCCAACGGCTGGAACAGCACGAAGAAAGGACAGCGCGCCGCTGTCTATCACTACAATAACAGTCAGGCCTATGTCGATGCGGTGCTGACGCTCGCCGCCAAAGTCAAGACCGGCGCCGCGGCAAAAGCAGGCTCAAAGTCCGATAGCAGCGCGGCCGGAAATGCAGACCGGGAAGCACAGCCGGGAAGCCAAGACGCCGACAGCAGCGGCCGGCAGCGTTGACGAACGGCGTACAGGATCATCCATGCGAATTAATCTCAGCCGGGGCAGATCGGAATGCCCTCTCCCGATTGCCTTGCTAGCTAAGAATTTTTGTGCTAACGAAGCTGAAAACGGCCTTGTAACTAACTATCCGGCGTGGTGTTCTTGGCCCCGAACGGAAAACATCAGGTAGCTATGCCCTCCAAACAACAGCACGATTTACCCTCTGATGAGGAACTATTTGTCAGGGTTCAGAATAATGACACACGCGCGTTTAGTATCCTTTACGAACGCTACGACCGGCGATTATACAGTTACTGCCTGCGTATGTTGGCCAACCCTGAGGCGGCGGAGGACATCTTTCACGATGTCTGGGTCAAAGTTCATGACAACCGGCATTCTTTCAAGGGCGGCAGTTTTGCCAAATGGCTGTTCACGATCGGACGAACAACCTGCTTGAACGCAATTCGCGACAAGAAGTATGCCGAAGATATCGACAAGATGAAAGATTACCTGATGGGAAACGATGCGACAAAAACGGGCGAGAATGTCTTTATTCGCGAAGCCTTGCTTAAGGCGATCGCTAACTTGCCCCACGAATTTCGCGAGGTATTGGAATACAAGCATTTCAAGGAATTTTCCTACGAGGAAATTTCCGAATTGACCGGCATTACCATTTCGTTGGCTAAGGTACGAGTTTTTCGAGCGATTAAGATGTTGCAAAAGGCCATGGCGCCATATCTACGGGATGTAAAAAAATGACGAACGATCAATTACTGGCCAAGCTGTACGACGGGAGCCTTTCGGCGGCTGACACGGTCCTTCTGGAAGAACGCAAGGCAGCTTCGCCCGAGTTTGCGCACGAGGTGGAAGAATTCAGCCATCTCGTCGGTTTGCTCGATCACCAAAAGGAAGAAGAAGAGGAGCAGGCCAAACCGCCCTTCTTCGCGATCACAAAAGAAAAGATTATAGCTCTGATTACCGCGGCGGCAGGCACGGCAACCATCGGCGGCGCTGCCGGATCACAGGCGATAGGAGCGGGCGGTGCTCTCTCGGGCCCCCTGCTGAAGTGGATTATCGGTTCCGTCGGTGTGCTGACGGTCAGCGGATTGGTCTTGTGGAATGTACTGGATCAGGAGCCGCCTGCATCGCCGCCACTCGCGAAAGAAGAAATACAAAGCGAGCAGGCCGGACAGGTAGCGGATGGCGATGGCGCGGCATTGCCTGCGGAAACTGACGCTGACACACCCGCCCCCGAAGACAGCGATTTGGCAACACCCGCGAGCGAGGACGAGAGACCGCACAGCCAGCCGGCCGCAAGCGCGGACCCAGCAGATACCCGTGAGAATCCTGCGCCGGAGACCGCCGAAACAGATAAT
>JANQRB010000101.1 GCA_028284775.1 Candidatus Kapaibacterium sp.
GCTATTTTGACGAACTTCCTGCAATCTAACCATGGCAGCATTGAGAAGAAAACTTGTTTGTAGGCGCTCTTAATCCATTTTTCAGGATCGACTAAATAACAAATCAGGCAGCAGATCTGTGTCATTGTAAGCGGAGCAATAGCAGCCGGCAGCAAGACGGAGCTTCGTCCGCGTTGTCAATCGTTGGCTGCGTCGACGAGGCATATCTTTCCGACGGCGATTTGATTGCGACCTTTCCCCCCGGAATGATTAATTTGAACCGGCAATCGTACAGGTGCCGGGGATCGCCGATTCGTTCTAATGGCGGGTGGACCCGACACTTGCAGGTGAGACGGCGTCATGCACGATACTGCGAAGGTTCAGAGTGTACAAATGAACTTTCGTCGGACGACGAGCGATATACGACGCTGCATTGCATCGCAGTCTTCTGCGCTTCGAGCTACATCAATCGTGAAGCTGAACAATGAGCGTCCGCAAAGTACAAAAGCTTCTGGCCGTCTTGACGGCAACCGAACTCAAACAGATCGAACAGCAGATAAAAGCAGCACGGCGCGATAGCCTTAAACACCTGTTTGCCGCCATCAAGAAAGCCGGAAAATCCAAACTCGACAAACAAGCGACCTTTCAGAAAGTATTCGGTCGGAGCTACGCAAAGGAACTAGACTATCTCTTTCGCAATGAGCTCCGCCTTCTGAAAGATAAAATTCAGGATTTCCTGATTGTGAAAGAAGGCGAGCGGGAAATTCGCCACCGTCCGGGCTTTGCCGATTTAATGTTGCTGCGCAGTCTGCTGCAGCGCGGCCTCAGCGACGAGTTCGAACGTGAATTCAGGAAGCGCTACGAGCGCACGCTCGCAAGCTACGACTTCATCATGGCGCATCGCCTGTCGCGCCTGTATTTCAATTTTGTGATGACGCATCCGGAGATATCGCCCGACACTTACCAAGGGGCGCTGAATATGCTGCGGGAAAATCGCCGCAATATCAAGTTAGTGTATCGCAGTTCGATGGCTATCAACCAGCACAGCCGGGCGGCAACCGAGCTTTTCCTCCGTATTCACGGCCTTGAGGCGGACCCCTGCGACGTCGGGCTGGATCTCGATTTTCAGGATGTCGACAATGCCTACATTCGTTTCTTTGAGTATTCGGCCCTTGTACACCTTGCTCAGGGCGACGAGCAACTTCAGCAAGCACAAAAGGTAGTTGAAAACGGCGCGCTCATCCAGCAACACTTTCCCCAGCATTATGTCGATGGTCTGTCGATTCTCGGCGGTGTGTATTTCACAGCCCGCGATTATCCCGAAGCCCGGCGCTGGTACGAAAAGGCGCTCGCAGCCGCCAAACAACACAAACTGACAGCACGCGCCGACCTGGTGTTCAACTATTGCAGTGTTCTGATGAAAATGGCGGAATATGAAACCGTCATCCAGCTGATTGAAGAACATGCAGTCGTCATCGATGCCTTACCGCGGGTCCGCTTCCGCTTCGAGTGCCTGCACGCATTTTGCTTCATCTTTTTGGGACAGCCGGACAAAGTCCTTAGCATTCTGCCCGGCAATATCGGACAACGGCCGGAAACCGAATATCAGTACTTTCGATTTATCTATTGCATCCTGCCCTATCTGCACGGCGACTATGAAACCGGTAAACGTGAAGCCGCCAACTTTTTACGTTACTTTCAGCGGCGAGGCGACAAGTTAACTTTTCCCCACGAGCAGGAAATCGCCGAGATATTTAGACTGTTGTATCATACATTGCTGCAAGAGCTCGACTCTGCCGAACGCCGCCGACAGTTGGCGGCCTTGTTGGCGAGAGTAGAGCGCTATACAAAGGCACGACCTCAATACCTGGATTATCTTTACATCCGCTGGCTGGAAATGGTGCTTCGCGGCGAGCGCTGAGGCGGCAGACGCGGAGTATACGATAACAGACATTTATTATATGCCTCCTGTCGTAGACACGCCAGACAGCTTCAGGAAAAACGGAGACCACCATACTGAGGCAGCCTCCGCTCCGGAATCCGAAACTGCGATAGCTGTTTCTATGGCGTCACTACAATTGACTGAACCAGTTGCTGCACACCTACGTGCAGCCTGAGAACATAAAACCCCGACACCAGGGAATCGCTCTGCAGGAATACAGTGTTTATGCCGGCTTTGAATCGTTGGCGGGAAGATTGGATGATACGACCAGCCAGGTCCAGCAACACAATTTCACTTTCACAATCGACAGAAGTTATGCATCGAGCTTCAATCGCTTCGCCGCGCGCAATCGGATTTTGCCCTAGCTTGAATTGCAGTAAGTGCTGCCGCGCGTTGTCATCGGAACTGTTTACTGCGAGGTGACTCTCCGATCCTGCGCCGGCTTTTGCAATAAGCTGGGGACTACAGAGATAGGTATCCTCTTCCGAGGCGCTTGCCATACGCGGGAAATAATCTTTTACCCCTACCCAGCTTTCAACTTCCGGAGAGTGCGCCAGCGTGCCAGGTACAAACTCAACGCCCTTCATAGCGACCGCTTCGGTACAGCTGTTGCCGGCGTTGCCGCCGGCATCGGTTTTAACCAGTAACAGATCGACCGCCTGCGAAATGCTGCCTGTTCTGCCGCCGATAAGAAAACCAAGGTCACCTGTCTGCTGCAGACTCGTGCCGATAAAGTCACCGTACTTCTGGGTCCAAAGATGACTGCCATTGAGAGCAAAACGAAAGAGTGCGCATTCTTCCGGCGCACTATTGATTTGTAACTTCCCTGTAACCGCATAACCCACGGGATCACTCTGCGCATCGAGTACCTCGACTAAATCCTGCTGAAACAAATCAAACTGTGGAAGCGCCGGCGTTGGCTGGACTACCCGATCCCACTGCCTGACTCCCTTGTCATTTGTTTTCAGGAGAACGATGTTTTCATTTGACGCACTGCTCCCGAGACCAGCCGAGAAGGCATAGCCGTAGTCTCGTGTTTGGCGCACATTCGGTTCAAAGCAATTAATATCATACTCGAAGATCTTTGACCAGACCCACGAACCGTCGTTCCCGGTCTTTAACAGAAATGGGGCGGGAATTCCCTGCCGCTGGCCTTCCTGGTAAACAGAGCCGCCCAGAATAAATCCATCGGTCTGTCCGGAGGCATTAAACGCCTGCTCAACTGAAAAGAAGTTAGCCTGATTCTGTGAGCCGGTGCTGGTAATCGACAATTGATACTGTCGCGCCCATTCCAGATCACCGTCATTGTCTACACGTACGATGTTGGCCCATGAATCAATGAGGACGTCAGGATCCTTAACGGAATACCCGGCAAATACGAAGCCATCCGGCGCACCGCTGGCATCAAAGACCTGTTCAAAATCATCCGCTACTTCGCGCAGGGTTGAAATTCCATATTTCTTGCTCCAATCCAGGCTAATCGACGCTCCGACCTGCCTGATTTTGATGAGAAAGTAGTCGTTGTACCGTGAATATGCATCCCGGACCGAACCGAGTATCGCATAGCCGTCGTTAGCGCCCTGTGCGTCAAGCACTTCGCGAATCGCGGCGACTCTGAAATTCGAACTATTGATAAAGGGAACCTTGTAATCGGTCTGGGTCTTAATGGTCGCAAAGGGAAGGACGCTTCCTACGGCCTGGTCGCCCCAGGTGAAAATATTGCCATCGGTATCCAGGGCCATGGTAAAAAAGTTGCCGGCGGAAATCGCAATAATGTTGTCGAGGATTGCGCCGCCTATTCGCTGCACCAGACCCGGCGTAAAGTCATAGGTTGCGCTGCCGATGTTGCGCCCGAGTTGAGCAACTTCGTGATTTCCCCAGGTCCAGACGCGCCCGTCCTTATCCAGGGCTACACTGTGCGCCGCGCCCGCCGAAATAGCCACGATATTCTGAAGGCCGCCGATAGACTGTAAAGACAGATTAACCGATGGATTCACATTGTCGTAGTTGTTGCCCCAATACACGACGCTTCCATCGCTCAGGAGCGCGATGCTGTGACCATCGCCTCCATCAACAGCCACGGCATTTGCAATGCCCTCCACTTGTCGGGCCGGTTGTCCCGGCGCTCCCGGCGAGTTGTTGCCGTTGCCGGAAACCTGAGCGTGGGAATTGTCTCCCCAGGCCCATACGCTACCGTCATCTTTCACAGCCAGGCTGTGCGAGGCCCCGGCGCCGATCGCCACCATATCACTCAGCCAGTTGTTATCTTCATCGCGCACTGGCCACGCCCTGCTCTTTTGGAGGATTGCAGCATCATTATCGCCAAGCTGTCCTTCAAGGTCGCTGCCAAAGGCATAGACATTGCCATTACGGCTCAAGGCAAGGCTGTGACCGTCATTGGTCGGATGGACATCATGCATACCACCGGCGGCGACACATACAATGTTAGAAAGGGGGTTGCTTGCAAAGTCCAGAACAGTTCGGGGAGTCGAAGCATCGGTCGTGCTCCCGTCACCAAGCTGACCGTAGTGGTTAGCTCCCCAGGAGCGGACCGTCAGGTCAGTGGTCACCGCCAGACTGAATCCCTGCCCACCGGCCAGAGCGATAAGTATGTTAGGCTCAAGAGCGGGGCCTTCTACCGGATCATATACCGATGTACTGCCTTTGCCCACTTGTCCAAAACTGTTACTGCCCCAGGAGTGAACAAGTCCGCTGTTGAGATACAGGGCATGGCCACCACCGCCGGCAATAACTTTACCTAACTCGGAGCCGCCCAGTATCGTGCGAGACCACTGGACAGCGCCTTGATTATCGGTTTTAACAAGGTAAAGACTATTACCTTCCTGACCGTCGCTTGACTCTGCGACAGAGATAAAACCGCCATCACTGGTCTGGATGCTTGACTTTCCACGATCGGACAAGCTTTGCGAATTCTCCTGCACATCAATGGTTTTTGCAAAGGTAAACTGGGCGGAAAGATCACCGTAGGAGAGGCAAAGTATCAACAACACTATTAGGTTTAAACTGATTGTCATTCGTAAACATCGTGATCTGGGTATCATTGTCTAATCCTTAAAATTGTTCAGCAAAGTCATGATTTTTGTCTCTTGTTTTCAATTCTGCAGGCACTTGTTTGGCCGCCATTGCTTTGCGCAAGCACTGCAAGCTTTTTCGGCATGCCGTCATCCTCCGACCTATCCGGATAGGCCGGCATTTCAAGCATGGAACACTTTCGCGCTCCTACATAATTGAAGTTCGGAGACTCATTCTTCCGGACAACGCAAACAAGGGTGGCTGGACCTGTTGCTTGATTCACTAATTCTGCATGCAGAGGGCCGCGGTCTTAGCGACCATAACGGCGACGGTCACTCGGGATTACCCTCTTTGATATCTGAGTTTAACAAAAAGGTGGGTCTGGTACGAATCATCGTACGGTTAACGAAAGACAAAATATAGATGAGCCGATTGCCGGAGCAAACAAAGATGAGCGTATTATTACCTCGGCGCAAGCAGCATCGGTTCTGTTCTTGGTCGAAACGAGTAGGAATCGGCCGGTCTCAGTCGATATCGAATTACAATGAAGCGGCTTCTGATTCGGGATGTGCGTTGAACCAGAAAGTTTCGATTTGTACCTTGACTTGTACATAATGACGCAGCAAATTTGCAGCACTGCTTGAAGCCATAGTCAATTTCGGTGACCCACGCCGGTGTTAAGCGCAACCGTTCACAACTCCTAACCCAATAATGCCGACTAAACCGACAGACGATGTTTTTCATTTGGTCAAATCGCTCAGGCAGGACGAAATAAGGTACTTTAAGAAGCTTGCCAAAGTCAATCTGAACAACAATAAACCACGATATCTGCGGATCTTCGATGCCATGCTGAAACAGGATATCTACGATGAAGTCGCGCTTCACAAAATCGGCGGCCTTAAGAATGACGCTCAAAATTTTTCGCGCATTAAAAACTATCTGTACTATGCCATCCTGCGCAGCCTGACTGGCAAAGATCTGGATGACAGTAGTAACATTCTCATTCACAAATTGCTTATTCAGTCGGAACACCTCTTTGCGCGCGGCCTCTTCGAACAAAGCCTGAAGCATGCGGCCAAAGCCCGCGAACTCGCAATACAAACGGAAAACTTTCAGAAACTAATCGAGATACTCGAACTGATACTCGCCGTGCATCAGGCATTGGATTGCCACCCGAACGAATCAGTCTACCGAACAGCGCGTGGCTATGAGCAGGAACGCAACTACTGTCTCGCGGCTCTACAATGCGAATCGGAGCTACAGCGGCTTAGCCACCGGATGTCCTACCTGACCGCTGAAATCGATATCCCACGCAGTCACGCGGACTTGCGAGACATGCAGGAGCTTATGCGGCACAGGCTCCTTCACAGCGAAGAGTCGGCATTGCCCTATCGTTCCAGGTCCACATTTTACACGCTGTGGTGTATCTATCTGACGCAATTGCAAGATTGTGAGCGCCTGCAATCCGTGTGCCGCAGGATGGCGGCGATGCATGAAAATTATCGAGAGCCGAGCCGGGTAGATCCGGGCGCATATATCGCCTCGCTGGACACCCTGCTCGCAGCCTTATGCAAATGCGGGCTTTTTGATGTGTTTAAGGAAATGATCGACAGATTGCGCTGCTGCCCGGTGGTAAAACCGGTCGATCGGATAAGACGTGAGTTTACAGTTCACCTACATACGCTCCAATTTTCCAATATGACGGGTGATACAAGGGCCGGAATGGCGATCGTGCGCGAGATTCGCTCGCGAATGCGCCTGCATTCCCGTATTCTCGCTGCAAGCAGAATGCAGGATCTGCATTTTGCTTTAGCCGTTTATTGTTTTTCGCGTGAAGCCTACCTTGAGGCTAATAACTTCCTGGATCTGGCGCTCGCCGACAATAGTCGCAGCATCAACCGACAGGGGCTGCTGGCAAGCGCCAAAGTACTACATCTGATCGTGCACATCGAGTTAGAACACTGGGATTACTTGGCATATGCCGTACGCAATACCTTGCGCTTCTTTAGGCAGCGCCAACCCAAGTTTCGATTCGAATGGCAGTTGGTGAAAACTATCAGTCGGGCTTTGCTCTCGCCGAGCTCAGAAGGTCTAGGAGTAGAACTTCCAGGTCTCAGAGCACAGCTCGACGCACTACTTGAAGACCGATTTGAACGCAACGCCCTGGAGCGTTTTGATATTCTGGCCTGGATCGACAGTAAAATCAACGGGCGCTCATTCGCAGAGTTAGTGAAGATGCGGAGCATGCCGTCATCCGAAACCCGCGAGACGACTGAAACGACATCCGAAGTGCCCCTCGCGACGGCGCAGCCAAGGAGCGAGCCTGCGTCACAGTAACTCGTTTCGCCAGTAAGAATTAATGTTGTTGCGCACAAACAAGCTATCTATTGTCGAGACCAAGCTTTCGGGCATTTTCCAGCAGCGTCATGAATTCCTTTCGATAGCCGAAGCGATCCTTCCCCAGCGCGCCCGCAGCAAGCTCGCTAACCAGCGCGGCATCGGCCGAGGCCAGATACGCGGAATCACGTAGCAGCATGGCAAATGCCGCTACGGCAGCGGCCCACCGGAAATTGTCCGAGCTCCGCGCAAGCGCTACCGGGCCGCCTTCCTGAACTTCCAGATATTCCGTGGCGGAATTGCTATCCGGCTCTTTGTAGCGTATGCGCACCACCAGCACTTCATCGCCGGCAATCGCCGAGGGCTTGACTCGCACTTCCTGGTAGAGTAGGTCGACATCAGCGGCAGCGCCCGCAATTGCAGCATCAGCAGCGGCCGGCACGACTTCATAGAGCGCTGTCACTTCATGTCCGGCGCCGACTTCACCGGCATCTTTGGCATCATCTCTGAAATCACGGTTGGCAAGACGACGATTCTGATAGCCGATCAGGCGGTAGGCGCTAATCTTGGCGGGATTAAACTCTACCTGAATTTTAACATCTTTAGCGATAGTAAACAGCGTACCCATCAGGTCGTGAATGAAAACTTTCCGAGCCTCCTGCAGATTGTCGATATAGGCGTGATTGCCATTGCCGCGCTTAGCCAGTTCCTGCAGACGGCTATCTTTGTAATTACCCATGCCAAAGCCGAGCACACTGAGATAGACGCCCTGCTCGCGTTTCGTTTCGATCAACCGCGCCAGCTCGCCCGTACTGGCAACACCGACGTTAAAGTCGCCGTCGGTTGCCAGGATGACACGGTTGTTGCCGTCACTGATAAAATGTTTCTGCGCCGTTTGGTAGGCAAGCTCGATACCGGCTCCACCGGCGGTCGAGCCACCCGCTCGCAACTCAGCCAGTGCCGACAGGATAGCCTTTTTGTTACTACCAGCGGTAGACGGCAGCACCAGGCCGGCGGCACCGGCGTAGACGACAATCGCCACCCGATCACCCGGAAGCAAACGCTCGACGAGCATACGCAGCGCCTCCTTAAGCAGCGGCAATTTGTCGGAAGCACGCATCGATCCGGAAACGTCGAGCAAGAAGACCAGATTGCTGCGCGGTTGTCCCTCCGCTTCGAACTCTTTGCCCTGCAGACCAATGTGGACAAGCCGGTGCGCATTATTCCAGGGGCAATCCGAATATTCGATTAACAGCTCCAAGGGGCGCTTGTCGGGCCTGGGATAGTCATACGTAAAATAGTTAATAAACTCTTCCACGCGGATGGCATCTTTGGGTGGCAAACTGCCGTGATTGATGAAACGGCGTACATTTGAATAAGAGGCTCCATCGACATCGGCCGCAAAGGTCGAGAGCGGATTTTGCATCACATCGTTAAAACCGCTTTCGTCAATGACCGTGTATTCTTCAGCGCTGTAGGCCGTCACATCATCGTCATAAAACCGTCCGGCTGATCTTAAGCGCTTAGCATTGACCCGGGCGCCGGTAATCGTTGCAGCCTTCGCTCCGGGATAGCCGACAGCCGACATTTCAGCTGATCGTGCAGCGACGAGAGCTACTTCATGCGCGGCTATGCTGTCCGTCACCAATACCACATCGACGCGGGAAGTTGAGTCAGCCTGCACGACGACGTCTTTGACGACGGCAGCGCGTTTGCCGACAAACGTTACTTTGACGTCATAGCGTCCCGCCGTGACCCTGACGATTCTGAAGCTGCCATCAGGATCGGTAAATGCACCGCATTTCGTACCCAGTAATTGCGCCGTCGCCCCGGCCAGGGCCTCACCGTTTTCATCTTTAACAGTTCCTTCAAGCAGTCCGAATACCGAAGCCTGAAGTCCCGTTAAGGCAGCGAAGAAAAATAGCAGAATTGCGATCTTCATACTTAGCCCGATTAATGTGTTTGCTCTGTTAACTTTGTTAATGAGGCTCCGCATTCCCTGCGCGAAATGTGGCAGACCACATCCCGCATTAACGAAGATGTCGAAGAATTCGGATTCCTGCTATAGATGCAGCAAAGCGTGAAAAGGTTATCAATTGCGATTGCCGTCATCACGCGAAACAGCGGATACAGCTCATCCTAGGTGATCCAATTCTGCGACGAGCAAATAACTTCCGGCTACCAGAAGCGCCCCCGCAATGCGAACAATAGCCCAAGCTCAGGGCAATGTCATGATTTGCTAAGCAGTACCTCTCCCGCAGTGTTATTGCACGCGACCGCCACTGGCAGTGTGAAGGATGGTTCCATTACTCCCGACGGCCCAACCAAGCCGGTCGTCGACAAAAAACAGGTCGTGTAGCGAAATGACCGCGCTTCCGAAAAGGTTAACGTCCTGCGTCTGAAAACTCCAGGTCAATCCGCCGTCTGTGGTATGTCTAATAGCGTTATACCACACACCGCCGTACAGGACATTCGGCAGATGCGATATCAGCCAGCCTTCACTCTCGTTGACAAAAAGTATATTTTCGATGGGCTCCGTCGAGATCCGGAGTCTTTGATCCCAGGTCTGACCGCCATCATCGCTACGCAGAATTTGGCCATCCCATGTAGCAGCCCAGGCCCGCAAAGGGTTCGCAAAACTCACAGAAGAAATTGAACCGAGACCGTCAAACACCTGTTCGTCCCAGCTTAGACCGCCATCGGTGGTGCGTCTTATGAGGCCGACATGTTCGGAGACGATTTGTCGCGAGCCGACAACGACTCCCACGTCCGGACTCGTGAAGATCATCTGATTCCAGTGGTCAGAAAAATCGTTGCTCGCGTGCTTGATATCCCAGGTTTCGCCGCCGTCGGTACTGAGGTACCAACGTCCGGAATACGCAGAGATGAACCAACCATGTTGTCCACCAACAAAAGCGAGCGAGCGCAGATCATGACCTTTGAACTCAGGGTGATCATGATTGTACATTTGCTCGTTCCAGGTTTCACCGCCGTCTATGCTGCGCAACAGATGGCCGGACTCCCCGACTGCCCAACCGCGATCCTTATCGAGAAAATAGATGCTCTCCAGCTTACGATCGCCAATACCGAAGCCACAGCCACAGTCAATACCCTTCCAGTTCTTGCCGCCATCATTCGTTTTTAGTATTGAATCGTTTCGCGTAACCGCCCAACCCCGCTGAGCATCCAGAAAAAACACGGAATTGATGTCACGTTGCGATGCAACCGGCTGGGAATGCCAACCCACAGGCGATGATGCAGCCGTGGGATCATCGTTGTCCGAACAACTTATGCACAATACCAATCCAACCATCCAGAAAACATTATAGCTTTTCACGACGCGATGACCTTCGAAAAATGTTTGTCGATAGAGATAGCCGGGAGGCTGAAAACTGGTGGCGTATTCTCAGATGGGTCTAAACTAGCTATCAGCGGCGATTTGAACAAGGGAAAACAATGTCCACATGCTTCGGTGTCGTCTCCTTCCGGATAGCAAGGCCTGGGAGTGTCGGGGGCTAAAAAAGTAATAACGTTCCTCGGGGCTATGATGCACCGTCAATCCCGCTGTCGCTGCTTCATTGCTTTCGATAGAATTGATCTGATACAATGAGAGGAGTCGACCCGATGTGAAGGAATATCGGGGAATGAGTAGGAAATCGCTGTCGAATTCAATAAGTATTCAGAGAGGGAACAAAGACTGAGCTAGGATGGAACAGGGCGTGGAAAATTTGTTAGATGTGGGCGAAGCGGATGAATTCTGTATTGAGCTTTGGGAAGAATGCGGATAGTTGTTGCAGCAATGTTCCACCAAAAAGATGAGTCCCCGAAGGGCCCGTCCCCCGCCTTTCCGCCGCCGTCTCGTGGCCTTGCGACAAGGCAATGCCAAACCACCACCAAATCCTGTCAATTCAGTGTCGGTTTGTTTCCACTCCGGTATCGAACTCCTCTGATGGCGCCAAAGAAGCCACAAGAATACAATGTTGAGCATCTCTAATCAAGAGAGCAAGGACAAGAGACTGGCATTAAACAATTAACGGTCCCCCCAGGGTCCTGAACGGTCGGATTAATCAGGTAAACGGCACACGGTATTGCGATTTCTGTCGTTGCGCCGCTCGACCGGCATTTCTTAACTCCGCCGGCGTCTCAGTGGGCAGATTCAGGCCGCTGAGTACCTGACGGAATGCCGACTCCGAATGCCTGGAATGAAACCAGTCAAAGCCAGAGTTCGGCCTGTCCCGATTAAAAGCAACACTCAGGCAAACAGCTATTCAACTCCTGGATTCGGCTTTGAAGGTCCTGCCGGTCCGAGGAGCTGCATGGCTGCTGGCCTTACGTATTCAGGACTTAGCAAACCCGCCTAGGGGTTGACAATAATTGTTCGGCTCGAGATCTGCTGACCGTGATGTAATACCAGGTTGTAGCGTCCGCGGGCAAGCCCGCCTAGCGCCAGGGGCAGTTTGTGAGCACCGGCTGCCAACAGTCCGTAGTTTCCGACGGTAATTATGCCACCGCGAATATCAATAAGACTGACTCGCACTGCTTCCGCCCTCGCAAGCGTGAATTGCAGGATCGTATTTTCTTCGGCAGGCATTGGCGTTATACGCAGGTTGTTTACGTCACTAGTTTTCTGTTTCAACTGCGGCAGTGACGTCACTCTTGCAGCGCTGCGGTACAGACCGAAATTTCCGCCACTGAAGTATAACCTGTCATTTGCCAAAGCCAGTTTAATCGGTCTATCGGGCAACTCGTCGGTATGAGGACGCCAGGAAACGCCAAAATCGATCGACTCAACAATATCGTTCCTCGTTGCTGCTATCCACCTGCCTTCCGATGTGAATATCAGGTTTTGCGAGTCAGCGCCCAGGGAGCCCGCGCCCGAAGGCTGCCAGCTCACACCCGCGTCTCGACTCACTACCAGGCCTGTCGGCCCCGTATACGCAATGAGAGATTCTGCATACGGATTGTAGCGGAGCGCTGTCAATATGTTCTTCGTCACGCTTATCTGCCGCCAACTGATCCCTCCATCGGTCGAACTGTGCACCGTAGCCCATCCCAGTCCTATGAGCTCGCCATCCGGCAGCTCGGCTATCGACTGGATTTTGTTGTCGTCGACAATTGTCCATTGTTCCGTCGCGGCGTCCATAGCGGACAGATTACCTGAGTGTGAAATCCCGAAGAGATTGCCGCTGCTCGCACAAAACAATTGATGGTACGCCTCTTCCGGCGTGGCGATACTGCGCCAGGTCAATCCGGCGTCCTGACTCTGTACCAGCAGGCCGGTGTTAAGCGGCGATGCCAGGTACACGGTTGAGCCGGGCCCCACGCAAATGACAGAATGCGCCAGTTTGTACTCTTCCGGCAAGGCCACGTACTGCCATGTGCTGCCGCCATCCTCGGACCGAAAAAATCGTTGACCCGTTACCATCAAAATCACACCCTTCGGCGTGATGGCAAAATCGTCAAAGCGTAATTCGACAAGGCCATTGATGCGCAATTCATAACGTTTCCGTTCTGTGTCAAAGGCATAAACACCCTGATTGCCAATCAACAATATCTCGTTGTGACTGTTAAAGACCATGGAAGTCAGTCTGACATCTCTAGAATAGAACTCGGGCTCCGCAATCCAGCGGTCGCTCTTCGCAGGCAGCCTGAAAACGTAAATGCCCTTCCAGGCACCTGAGTCAGGGAGCGCCGGATCATGGTCGCGTATCGCCAGAATATCGCCGTCTGGATTTTGCTTAAACACTTTTACACCTTGCGGCGCTTCGTCGTCCTCGAATGGAGTGATTACCTTGCTAAGCGGATCGTATAAAGCTGTCGCACCTTCGAAGGCGATAATAATTCGTCCGTCTGCGCGAAACAGCAAGGATTGATTGAAGAGCGGCAGACTGTCGCTCCGCTCCCAGGTCGACGTAGTTTCGTTGAGACGAAATAAGCGTTGGTTGGCGTCAAGGGCATAGACAGTACCGTCGGGAGCGCTTTGTACCCGCAGGGCAGCACTTTGTTCATGGAGTCCTTGATGGAATCGGGACCAGGTTAATCCGTCATCGCTAGACGCAATCACGTGAGTTTCGGTTGCCACCCTGACGCTGGCAAAGATTCGTCCGCGACGGTCCTCGGACAGATAATCAGCGCTACCATTCAATTGTTCGACCATTTCCCAGCTCGCTCCCAGGTCCGTGGAGCGCGCAATGCCTTTGGCCGTCAACACGATGAGCGTTCCGCTGTTCAACATGCGCAGGAAATGCCCGGAAGACGGCAGGGGGGTGACTGGTTGCCAGGTCTCGCCGACATCCCGCGTAACATATATCCGGAGTTTCCCGGTGAGCAGCACCCCTTCGCCGTCTGCATTCATCGAAAGCGATCGAACAGCGGCGCCTTCAGGGCCGGGCAACAGCTCCCATTCAACCGACTGAGCGCCAGTCGGCACAGAGAGTGATAAAAGGAAGCACAAGAAAATGGCGAGACGATTGATGTGTGTAAGCATAAAATTTTCCCCTGGACAGCGTGCAGCATTTGTCGCCTGCCTTGAGTGCCTGACAGCAATAGGACAATTGAATGCCGGCAACGGCAGGTTTCTCAATGCCGAAGCAATGGTATGACATTATTAAAGTGTCGGTCGGGGAATGGTGTCGGGGATTAAACCCTGGATGGCGAACGGGACGCAGGCACTAGGAACAGCCCGGCTCGTTTGCCTGGTGATAGAGACACGGAATCGGCCTGTATGTCCCATACAATACCTGTCCAATGCTCTTTTGAGCAAGTCAGTCGTCGTCAATACTGACGTTGCAGCATCTTGCCTTCTTCGGATTGCACGACAAAATATTCAACAGGCCGGGCAACATTACAAGAGCCAAACACGCCCGCAATTGCCCCGGGTCCGCGGATGCTGCTGCGCAAGTGCAGAGGCTTGTACTTCCATTTCTCGACCCATTCGAACCATGTGGAAGAGCCGGAGTGCGGTACGCCGGCCTCGTACATCCGCGCGTAGTTCGGATCGATGCTTTCTACTTTCACCCTGCTTGCGATCAGCGCATTATCGCCGGCGTCGAAACCATAAAATATCTTGTGTGAGTTGTGAGTAAGCTTGTGGCTGTAGGTTCTATGCTCATACGAGGAGCGGTCGATTTCGATCCGATAGAAGCAGGCCGCCGGACTTGGATCCCAGGCAATTTCCCAGAAGTCGTTCGGCGCCGGTCGTCCTTCGACCTGGTACAAAAATGACTCCACTGTGTCGCCATTCGATGCATTGTTGATTCCGAAATTGCCTGGTACGAGCGTTGAGCTCCGGTACGACTCCTCGTCGAGCTCCACGAGCAGGTGATACAGTTCCAGCGCCTCAATAGTCAGTACACCTGACGTGTCCCGATAAAAACCATCACCGGTGTGAACGAGGTCGAGAGTGTCTCCGGCAGCTCGAAAAAGTGAAACTTTGGCATCGTCGCGTGGTCTGATTTCAGCCGTATATTGTGAGCGCAGTGTCAGGATAACGCGATTCACCAGGCGATCTCTTCCTTGCGGCGCCGGAGGCGTCAAAGATGTTGTATTATGCTGGATGCGACCGACAAAAAATTCCTGGGGATAATCGCGAACGCTGTCCGGCAGCAACACCGCAGCGATAAGATTGTAATCCTGATCCAGAAACGAATCGCGTTTCCTCGGTTCAGCGGCCGGCTTGCAGGCGTAGCCTAGCATGGCAATGATAAATGTGATGCAGATGCATAAATTGTAACTCATGGAGTCTTCTTCTTGAAGTGAGTCATAAACACATCGCAGTCAGTGCGGGCGCAACATTGCGCCCGCACTTTGAAACGAAAAAGAGAGAATTCGCCGCGGCATTCAGCCTTACCAATAGTTCAAACCGACTTTGTAGTCGATATCTTTCAACCAATCCGTGCTGTAGTTAGTCGCCCAGGCCGTATCGTAGTATCCGTTAACGTCCACTCTGTTCTGCAGATCCACTACCGTCAAGTGCTTCACTCCGGATTCACCGTAAATATCATCGTCATCCCAGAATCTACCGGTGTTCTCGATTAACCACGTTTCGGGAGTGGTCAAAAAATTAATCCTTACGTCGCAGGCTCGCACCCAGTGCCAGGCCTGATCGTTCGGTGTCGGATAATCGTGTTCGCCGGTAACATCATCATCTTCGATAGAGATAAAACGAATACCTCCGCAGTTTCTATCGAAGGGAAGACGCGCCAGATAAACATCTTCGCCCATCACATAAATGTTCCCTCCACGATTAACATCGCGATATTGGACATGCGGTGCGCCAATTGGCCGAGCATCGCGACGAGTAGCGCCGTTGAATCGATGAGAGGTGTGGCTATAGATTCTTGGATCCACTGATATGCCAGGCGAAGGAAGCTCGTATCCATCGTGCCCAAGGTACAATTCAAACTCGTCATCACCTCGATCACGATCGCGGCCGTGCTTAAACACGATTCGTCTCAACGTCACATACGGCAATGGGAGGGGAGCGGAAGCACAGGCATCAGCTTCCTCGTGATTGGCAATCATGTCATCACGGTAGGTATTCTCTAATGTTGGCGATAGTTTCTCGGCCGGTTCTACATAGAAGATGGGAAACGGCGTTGAAGCCAGCGTAGCTTCCCAGGCAAGCTGGTTGGTTTCTTCGCCCGGCACGTCAATATCGGGCACATCGATGTGTGTCGTGGAACCGTCACTCATTCGCACCGGCACCGAGTAAGTGTTAATGGCGTCGGCGTCACGCAGAAAAAACACGTCCGGATCGATCATAACGCCATACACTTCAGTGCTGATGTTGTTTTTCAACTGCGCCGCCTTCGAATCGTCGAGCAGCACAAGTTCCATTATAAAGTGCCGGCCGCCGAAGAAGATATCCTCGTCAAAACTCGGGTCGAGCGCGCCAACCGGTTTGCCGTCGATCGATTCATCTACGACCGTCGTTGTTAACCACGTGCGGCTGCTGGCAAGCTGTAACGCCATCTGCTCCACGATCGTCTGAAAATCACTGAAAGTCGCTGCATTGGCAGTCAGCGTGCCGCCCTTGCTGCCGCTTACTTCCGGCGCTGTGGCACTCGCTGGCTGCGAGTCATCAAATTCGCTGCAGCCGACAAATGCCAGCATTGTGATCGCCAGCAGTCCTTGCTTGAAATGATGCATATCGGATTCACCTCAGAGTTAAAAAATTAGTATTCCTGCGGTCGTCGGATTAGACAACCGCTAAACCAGAGTTTACAGGTAAGGCGATAGTTCTTCATACAGCGGAATCAACGCTTCGGAAAAAGCGTAATCCCCTTAAACAAAGAGGCCATTCAGATAATGACTCGAAGCCATCCCCTTTTTTCCTGTCAAATGGCCGTATAGCCCGCATTGCATTGTTCTGCTGCAATAGCGCAGGCCGGACAGTTTGGGATCTGGGCAGAGCTCACTGGCTCGTGGGCGAAGCGATAAACACCGTCTCTACGTTGAACTCAATTCGTCTTCGGCGCGATTCAAACATACATTCGAAAATGGCGAAAGCAATTACGACAAAATTACGACCTGAAAATCGCGGCTTTACACGCTCGCTCTGTGACGACTGTTTTTTGCACGAACAGGCACAATCTATTGACTTTACTTTCAGGAGTTTCAACAGTGGTTGTTAATCTGTTTGCCCTACTGTAAAATGGAAGGTCATAAAGTTTTCTCAGAACGTGGATCCCAGCTCCGCCGCCACTGGGCATTGACCGGCAGAATGAAAGCTCCTCGCTCCGATTCTATCCTCCGTGTTGCGGCAAGGCACAACAAGCCGCAGGGACAGCAATCGAAACGAGGAGCCGATTTGTACGCGTAACAACTGTACCTTCAGAGCGTCGCGAATCTAGTACAAAAGATTCGCAGCCGCTGGAAGACAAGGCGAGATCGTCACTTCCGGAACATCGCCTCCGAGCTTAACGCGCTTGTTGCAGTTCGAGCAAGGCGGCTTTCATGGCCGCGTTTTCTTTCTTCAGATCGATCATATACAGTGTCAGCTCTTCGATTTTCTGCAGCAAGCTTACCTGCATTTCGCCGACGGGTACGCCGTTGGCGGCAACTTCATTCGCCGAGGGAATGCCTGGTAGGTGACCCAGCTCGTGGATGGCTGCTTCAAGGACGTCCAGCGGCATAAGCTCATAGTCGTCCGCAAAGACGAAATCAGCCCAGTTCGAGTTTGTAATCACCAGCTCCCGCGCAACGATCTTGCCGTCTACCGAGAGTAAGTAATCCGTATTCGGCCCGCTTGTGATTGTCTGGTTGCCGATTTGTGTTTGGCCGTTAAAACGGGCTGTGCCGGCGACGTGAAGCGTATGAGTCGGTGTGGTCGTGCAGATACCGACATTACCGCAGGCCCTGTTCACATCACAGGAGCTGGCGGGCCCGACAAATAAAGTCGGCGCTTTGGAGAGAAAGCCGACCATGAAGGAATTGTCAATACTATTGACCAGCCGGTTGCCGATGCTGCATCCATGGCCGATGACGACGGAATTCACACCCGACGCTTCGACATTCTCACCAAGCGCCAGTGAGTTGTCGCCCGAGGCAGTTGAGAATTCACCGGCAACAAAGGAGGCGTTGCCGTCCGAAACAGTGCCGATTCCCGTCGCCGTCGCGGTATAGCCGCTGGCAACGGCGCCGTTACCGGTCGCGAAAGAGCGCTGGCCGCTGGCGACGCAGCCATAGCCGATTGATACGGCATGCTCATTGGTGGCGTGGTTTCGGCTGCCGAGCGCTGTAGCAAACAGTCCGGAGGCAATCAGGTTCGATCCGATCGCGGTTGAATAATCGCCGCTGGCATTGTTGTTAAAACCGACCGACGTGGAATACAATCCGGATGCCGTCGACTGCAATCCGCCCGCCATCGAGGAGGTGCCGGACGCCTCGGTTAAGCGCCCCCAGGCGATCGAGTGTTCGCCCGAGGCCAGTGTAGCGTCGCCCAAAGCGGTTGAAATACGGCCGACCGCGCGCGTGTCGCGACCGAAAGCGGTTGAATACGCATTGCTGGCAATCGTGTTCGCCCCGAATGCCGCCGAATTGATGCCAACACTGAGGGCATCCCATTCAGTGCCGTTAACCGAACCGGCGCGAAATGCCGACAAGGAAGGCACCCACATCAAGCGGGTACCGGCGCCGGAGGTCGGGACAGCGCCGGTCGTACCGGTGGCCAGGATACCGCCCTCCACGTGAAGAGCAGCGAGCGGACTACTGGTTCCGAAGCCTGCCGTACCTTCAACCAGTAGACCGTTGGCCGGTGCCGTCGCGCTGCCCGCATATGCGTTGCCGATCACACAGCCGCCGTTGATGTCAAGTATGTTAACGGGCCCTGTTACACCGAGGCCTACTTTAGTCGCCGTGGGACTGCTGTGAATGATATCGGGAAAGACGAAGATCCAGGATTGCGCGACGGCGCTGACATTGCCTGACACAAAAATCGCAAGAGCGATAGATAAAAGGAAACGAATTGCTTGCATGAGTTTATCCAGAAAAAGGTTTAACATATATCTTTGTTGATGATGTAAGTGCTGCTCGTCATTTGATCACAGTCAAAGTTTTTGTGATGCTGTAATCGGCAGTGCGCAGCGTGTAGTAATAGGTTCCGCTCGGCAACTCGTCGACATAGAGTTGCACGGAATATGTGCCGACGGGATGTTGGGGGTCGTTAATAAGATCTTTGATTTTCCGGCCGTACACATCCGAGAGCGTCAGTGAAACGGCTGACTCGTCCCTGACCCGGTACTCGACAAAGGTGCTGGAGCGAGCCGGATTTGGATAGTTGGACAGCAGCGTGCCAGCCGCGGCCGTCTGTCCCGGCAGCCCGATGTCGTCGGTGTACTCCGGCGCTGTTCCCTGCTTGTAATCGCCGGGCGTAACACCGTCGCTGCAGCTCACATCGCCGATAAAGGCATGGACACTGCTTCCTTCTTCGAAATGGACGCCGTTTTTAATGCTGATTTCTTCCCCGGCCTTGAAGCTGACGTCCGCGCCGCTGCCTATGGTGAAGGCCGTGTTGGGCGGAACGGTCGGCGCCGGCAGGTCGCCTTCGACTTCCATCGTTTCAGTCGCTGTCAGGAGCAAAGTTCCGCTGTTAATCGTCCGATTGCGATAGTAGATTGCGGGCGAAAGCGCGTCGAGCGTTTCAACGCCCGTATCGTCGGGATCCAGCCAGTCTTTCAGCCTGTTAGCCGAAGTAGCGCCCGGCCGGTCCCAGGAGTGCGAAAATTTGCCGAACCAGATATGCGGCACTTCACAGTAATTGCTGCCGGTAAACAGCGGATCGATGTTACCGGTCAGTTGGCCGATCACCCGATGATTTTCATCGAAGAGGGGCGAGCCTGAGGAGCCGTGCTCGGCGGTACCGTCATCGAAGTACACTTCCCAGTAGGTATCGGGCGGCGTGCCGATCCAGGTGCCAGAAACCGGCGGATCGTTGTCGAAGGAAATCTTCATGACATCGCCCTGAGGATGGTGGATACCGACCGAGCTTTGGGCGGGCGCATCCACCCTGTTCCAGCCGGCATAATGAACGCCGTGCGGCGAGTAGGGCTCGTCGTCCATTTCAAGCAGGGCGAAGTCGCTCTCGGCAATGTTGGCACGCAGCGTTGCGCCCACAAAGCTCGCAACATTCGGCTGATCGGTCGTCGGCGAGCACAAATCACTCCAATAGCCGAACCAGAAAATCCAGGTGTTCGTCGAGGCCGTCAGACAGTGATTGGCCGTGAGATAATACGGCGTCAGATCCTGTCGCACATTGTTCAGCAGCGAGCCGGAGCACCAGCGCGTATTGAGGTTCAGCAGGATCATCGAGACCGCTCGCTTTTCACGGCACCAGTCGTCGCCCTCGGGACAGTTAACATTATTATTGCAGGCCTGCGACTGACCGAAACCGGCAAAGTGATTCATAAAGTCTTTGTACCCGTGAATTACGTGCGATATGCTGATTCGCGCCTGGCTGATCGGTACCGGCGGCTCCACATATTCAAGAGTTACGACGGAGCCCGGGATCGGCGAGGTGGCAAACTCGCCATGATCCTTGTTGTTGCGGGCCGTATACGCACCCAGTACGCTGCTGCGGTCCTGGTTATACAGGTAGAGCAGGGCGCCTTCCGGCAGATAGAAGCTGTTGAAGATCAGGTTAATCGAGAATGCGGCCGGGCAGGCGATACGCAGTCGCCAGACGCGCGAACCGTCACGTGCGACCATCCATGTGCCGGCATTGTCGATGCCGATGTCGCTGCTATGCGCCTTGCCGAAGCGATAGGGCTTACCTTCCTCCGCTTCGATGGCGTCTTCCGCCAGCAGCGCTTCAACATTAACGGGCGGCATCGTGACGGTGTGGACGGAATTCGTTAAGCCGGGGTCGGCAAAACTAGGCGGTTGCCCGCCGATATCGGGCTGCGCCGCCAGGGGTGGAGCCATCAGCGCCAGCGCTGCGGCAGCGAGACAGACTGTGAAATAATTGTGCTTCACAACCTTTCCCTCCTTCTGATTTTACCATTATCAAAATGTGAATTAGTGATGTTTGCACCTGCGCTAAAGGTGGAGCCTGATAGGTATGTCCGGAACAAATGACGGATATCCGACGCTCAACCGACAGGACCGAATATCAATTGCGGGGACCGGCCGGCGATGTTTATTGGCCTGCGCGTCGGTTAGCAATGGGTACCGCAAGCCTGTTGCCCGATGCTTTGGTCAGCATCCGGCAATGCGGCGATCACAATGGCAATGATCGGCCTTAGCGCTTGTTCCGGCGGCATGTGATTTCTGATGCTATATTAACGTCCGACAGTGACGGCATCGTTGGCGAGCGTCTGCGGCTTAGGGCAATCGCGCCCGCTTAACGTCATGCTGTGCAAATACGTTAAGTCATGAGGCAATACGCATATCAGACAATGAGCTAAGAAGCCCTTTGTCGATTAACAAGGTGCATTCGACGCTTCTTCGGCCGGAATCATCTTACAATCTTTCGCACGAATTAGAAGCGCCTGGTATATTATGCCAACGAAACAGGTATCTCGGTTGCGAAACAGACGCACATCCGGTGTTTGTGTTTACGGCAACAATACATTTATCACGGCAGGCCATCAACCGTTGGGTCTTTTGTCAAACTCTGGTTTTTGGCAGTGGAAACATTGGCAACAGTTAGTAATGGCCATGCACGAGGCGAAAGTAGCATGTATCTGCCATGGATGCAATAGAAATTAATTTTTTTTATCCATTAAGCGATTCAATTTCACCAAATCGTTGCAGATACAACTTCATGTTTCTGATCGTCGCTGCCGATTCTGATAAAGTACAAGCCGCCGGCTGCGCTTCCGCAATTCCAACGCGCCGAGTGTTTTCCAGCGGGCATGTAGCCCAGTAATTGCCGTTCAATCAATCGCCCTGCGGCACTATAGACGCTCACTTCGATCTCGGCCGGCCTTGCAAGCGTGTAAGTAATGTCGAGATATTCTAAGGCCGGCTGTGGAAATACTTTGATCTGCAGCGCATTTGCAGACTGTGTACCGGATCTATTCTCAATGGAGGTCACGGGGAGCCTGCTGCGGTAAATACTTTTGCTTACAATTCCCAGATAGATGTAATCATCGCTAAGTTGAAAGCCAAGTTGAGAAAGTGGCGAGGCATCAGTCTGATTTATCAAAGGCAGCCCCTGGCCAACTTTGCGGAGTGACACGCCGAAATCGACTGAATACAATACTTCGTAATTCTTCAGAACAATAAGCCGATTGTGGTCAAAGGCATGAATCTGCTCCACCCGGCCGCTGAATAATTTGGACCAGGATTTACCTTCATCCTGACTTGCAAAGGTACCGCTCCTGCTAATCGCCAGCAGACCGGCGAAGGGAGAATAGTCCAATCTGAACTGGGTGTCGTGATCTGCTGCAACAATTCCCTCCGTCCAGGTGTCGCCTCTGTCCGACGAGATAAGTATCTTTGAACCAGGCTGCGAAGCATAAAGCCGACCGTCGGCATCTTCTGTCATTGACTGGGTCATCCGCTCCATGATCCTGGTTTCTTTGTCATATACATCATAAAAGTTCAGACCATTTTTGTCTCCGAAAAATATTCGGCCCTGCGCATAGAGATAAGTCCAATACACTTCATTCGACAGTGCGGCCAACGTCTGCCACTTCCGGCCGTCATCTAGTGAGCGATACACATTGTACTTGCCAACGGCATAAAGGGTATCGCCATAAGCGGCAAAAATTCCTTTGATACCCATGAATGGCTGTTTGAATGAGGTATCGATATTCTGAGCTTCCCACTCCTCGGCACCATCGGCCAATCGATACATCGAGCGGTCGACACTGGCGATCAGGGTATTGCGGGGCGTTGTTATAAAACGCTGAATCTCAAACTCGCGCAAACCTTTGTTAAGAGTAACAATCGACTCGTCGGCGAAATTAAAGAGGTACACACCGCGCTGCGAAAGGATGATCATTCGATTACCCGGCACAGGCAGCAGATCATACGCCCCTTGGGAGACCATAGCCGAAATATCGATTGTTCGCCATTGCCCGGTGTTGTGCTCTAACTTATAAAGCACTGGATCGAGTGTTGAAAGATAAAGATTGCCGGTGGCGTCGGCTATAAATCGCTGATTGCCGAGGCTTGTACCGTCCAAGCGGTGAAAAAACCTCACATACCGATTAGTTTCGGGATAATATCTTCCGACCGATTGTGATAAGGCCAGCAGGATCCCGCCTTCGCGGTCAAAGCCGAGCGTGTGAGCGAACTTCACTCTGCCATGAAGTATCCAACGGTCTTCCGCTTCGTTCCACTGCATTATCTCCCCTTGAGCGCCCACGGTAAACAGACGCTCGTCGTCACTGGCAGCTACATTAACAACCTTATTCGAACTATCGAGACCGTTGCGGAGATAGCGCCAGGTCAGTCCATCATCGGTAGATCGTACAAGACCGGTGGTCGAACGATCCGGCAAACCGTAGATATGACCGCGCCGGTCGCGCTTGAGCCGGCCTTCCCATGCGCTCAGCGTAGCTTGCCAACTGCGCGCGGTATCTACCGACCGGTACAGCGTGTCACCGACGCTTGCGATCAGAGTTCCGACCGGGCTGACGACGATACTGGTAAATCTGTTGGCGATCGAATTCGCTAGTGGCCGCCATCCCCGGTCCGGGTCGTCCAGCACATAGCCGCTATCAAAGCTACGCCCGACGACCAGGCCGAATTCGTTGGAGCCGGCAGGATGTAAACCTGCCCCACTGGATGGATCGACTACCTTTTCCCAGACAAAATCCTGCGCCGGCAATTCGCTCACGATAATGACGCAGCACAGAAGCGCTATCTGAACTTTGATTCCGAACATAGCTCTTGCTCCAGAGAAGTTTTAAATAATCCGGGCAATGGAATAATTTCTTGTTACGCTTTACAGGAGGGGGTAGCACCGGTGGATAGCGCGGAGTGCAAGTGTAAACAAATTTCTCGACAAACTCAAGCCCGTTCCGTAGGATTCAACCGCGACAGAACCCGACCCAATTACACAACATCCTGATTTCGCTCAATCTCTTATATGACGATTTTCGTCGTACCCCGGATCGATTCTTAGGAATCGCCGAATCGGAGTGCGTGCTGCGACCGACTCGAAGTCACTTGCGGATCGTTGCGGGCACAAGCGCCAGCACAAGCCCATTACTGCTGAGCTGGATGAAATACACTCCGTCCACAGCGCTTCGACAATCCCACTGGCTTTCGTGGGAACCGGCCGGCAACAGCTTGGAGCGCTGCCGCTCAACGAGGCGCCCTGACGCATCGTAAACAACGAGCTCCACCCGCCCCGGATCTGGCAGTATATAGGATACTGCCAGCTTGTCGGCCGCCGGCTGCGGATGGACGTTCAGGTGCAGGGAAGCAACTCCGGGTGTGAGATCACCGGTTTCAAGCGCGCTCGGGCTGGATGAGCTGCGATACAATCCGTCATTCGCAGTGTTGAAATAAAGACGGCTGCCTGCATATACGAGCTGCGCCCTGCTATAGTCCGGCAAAGGAGGCAATCCACGATGAATAATCTGAAACGAAGCGCCAAAGTCCGTCGAGTACAGAATGGCGGCAAAGGAGAGCAGCACAAGGCGGCTGCGATCAAGGACTATCAGTTCGCGCACCGAGCCTTCGAACACACTCCTCCAGCTGGCAGCCCCATCCCGGCTTCTGAATGCGCCCAATTGGTTAAACGCCAGCAAATCCGCAAAGGGCGAGTATCGGAGTTTAAGCGCTAATGTGCCCGTCACGGGCGCCTTGCCCGGCTCCCAGCTTGCGCCCCGGTCCGTCGAAATCATCACAAGGTCATGAATTGTCGACCTAAACAATCGCCCTTGCCGATCTTCCGTCATGGATACGCCCGGCTGCGCGGGCAGCTTTTGCCATTGCCCCGATTGCGTGTTAAAGACGAGGAGACTGGAGTCGGCGGCAAAATACATCCGGCCTTCCCGCGAATGGAGCAGCAGCCTCGCGTCCTTCTCCGGCAAGGGCGCAATGGCCTGCCAGTGGGCGGCATCATCAACACTGCGGTAGAGGTGCGCGTTGCCCAGAGCGTACAGGGTATCATGAGACGCCGACGAGAAGCCCCGAAAGGCTTGCGACGACGACGGTGCCGCGATGTTCTTTGCACTGGTCTCCCACTCCGCCGCCGTATCGGGAAGTCGATAGATATTCCGGTCGATGCTGGCGAGTAATGTATTGCGGGCTGTGACGGCAAAATGTTGAATCCCGATTTCGGTCAGTCCGCTGTTCAAGGACTCGACTGTTCCGTCCAGGCAATTAAACAAATATGCGCCTCTGTGTGTAGCCAGCACAAGACGCGTGTTATCGACTGGCAGAGCATGATAGATAGTGAAATCGACGCTGCACGATATGTCGTAGGTATGCCAGGTGCCGCTGGCGGAGCTCAGCTTGTAGATAAACGAATGTTGTGCCGCAAGGAAGACATCGCCGCCGGCATTTTGAATGAAGCCTACATTGTGATGATCAAGCAATGCGAACTCGTGGGCATACGCCGTGTAGCTTCCAAGATCGATATCGAATTCGCCGACTGTATTGTTAACAAGCAGTAAGAGCTTCCCCTGGCCATCAAAGCCCACGGTTTTGGCGCCCGGCTGGTTTCCGATCAGCCGCCAGCGCGCCGATATCTTGTCCCAGCTTAAGATTTCGCCTCGCGTCCCGAGCAGGATAATCCGCCCTTCCTGATTGACGCCGAGGCTCCTAATCCGTTCAACCGATTCCAGGCCGTTGCGCATGATATCCCAGTTCAGGCCGGCGTCGGTGGAACGGATTACTCCCGCAGAGGCTTGATCCGGGACGCCATAGATCTGCCCCGGGCGCTCATAATGTAACGATCCAAGCCACTCACTCACTACAGGCTCCCAGCTGTGAGCGCTGTCCACGGAACGATACACCGCGTTATCCAGCGTCGCGACCAGACTGCCGCTGGCGCTCATCACCATGCTGCTGAAGTTTGCGGCGATAAATCCCGGCAGCCCCCGCCATTTCCCGCCGGACGCATCGAATATATAGCCGGCCTTGTGGCTGCCGACAAGCAGTCCGCCCTCATAGTTCGTCGCTGCCTTAAACAACAAAGCGCCGCCTGGCGGCCCCGGTACGCGTTCCCAGCTAAGTTGCGCCCGCAGACCGGTCTCACAAACGAGGCAGCCGACCCATAGCATCAAGCATCGGCCAAAAAACTGTTGCATGGTTTGATGTACATTCATAGTTAGCCTATCGGCAATGGACCGCATCATCTCATTCGCTTGGTACTGTTTAACGGATCAGGCCCATAATATACAATGCAAGTACAAGAAGCAAAGTTGTTGGTCAACCCCATGCTTTCTCGCCCTTCGGAGTGGTCATGATCCTTCGCGATTCTTCACTTTAACAATTCAATTCGCCGCCACTCTTCCGCACTACCTCCGGATGACGATCTGACGCTGCACACGATCTCTATCCGTTTGAACTACAAAGTGATACAGTCCCGCGGACAGTCCATCCAGACCCAAAGAGAATGAATGAGTGCCGGCGCTGGCGGCGAGGTATTCGCTGCTCCTTCGCAGGCGGCCGCCATTATCGAAAATATCGACGCGCAGGGCGGCGGCGCGTGAGACCTCGAACTCGACATGCAGCTCACGGATAGCCGGCTGCGGCGCAATGCGGAGCTGCAAGATTTGCTGGATAACGGGAGGGCTTTCAGCGACGGAAGTAACGACCGAAGCGCTGCGAAAGAGCCCGTGTGATTCCGCGTTGAGATAAAGGACGTCCTTGTGAACCAGCATGTCTGTTAAGCGCACTCCGGCTGTGATAGCGGACGGCAGCGTGAAGATGCTTTCGAATGTGCGACCGCTGTCCCGCGATTGATACAGCACCGTGTCTCCGCGTCCCAGCAGCAGTCGGGAGTTAAGCTCCAGCAACTGCCGGAATTCCATCGGGTTCAGGAGACGCCATGAAGTTCCGCGATCGATAGAAGCAAAGCTGCCGGTGGAATTCGACGCCAGCAGCCCGAGCGTTGGCGATACGTAAAGCGTTGCCTTCGGCGACCGTCCAAGCGGATTCGGCAGAATGTGCCAGGATTCACCGTCATCATCCGATACTTCCATACGGTTGGAAGAGCTTAGCGAAAACAGCAGGCCCCGCTCATCTTCCGCCATAGCAAGGAACTTGACATCGCGAATCTTCCGCCATTCGCCTTCACTTGCCCGTAAAACACTTGATTCAGCAAACTTTGTTGTGAAAAAATCGCCGCGCGCGCTATAAAACACATTGTCTGTCTTCAGCGGAAATGGAGCGACCGCCTGCCAGCTGATTCCCTCGTCGGTCGAACGATACAGTGTTGAAGCGACCGCCGCCAGGATAGAATGGTCGTCTGCCACTTTCAGCGCCATGATGCTGCGCTGGCGTGGCGCGAAGGGCGCTGTGAGCTGCTGCTGCTGCCAACGCGAATCGCTGCCCGCCAGCCGATAGATGGAACGCCCCGACGAGCCGATAATAGCGCCGCCGCGCGCAAGGACAAATTCTTCCAGACCCAGCTCGGTTAAACCCAGATTGAGCGGCACGGTCTGATTGTCGGCGGCGGAATAGCGGTAGATACCCCGGTCGGTCGCGATCAGAACATCGTCGTTGCTCGTGACGTAAATGCCGTTGATGTACGATTCGACTACGGCACTCAGGTCAATCGTTTCCCATAGTGCGGCCCCGGCGAAGAGCCGATAGATCTGCGGCAGCGATGAGCTGATGTAAACATTCCCGTCGCGGTCTTTGACAAATTCGCCTTTACCCTGTTCCAGGCCGGTGAACTTTTGCGGAAAGGTCGTGCTGGTCCGCGTCGACAAATTAAACAAGACAATTTCGTCTTGCCGCGAAAGCAGTAACTGATCATTGGCGATGAACTCCATCGCGCGCGCCGGAAGGGAGAGCGCGAGAAGCTCCCATTGTGATCGCCCGGCATTCCAACGGAGCAGGCGGCCGTCGCCGGCAACGACGATACTTCCTTCTTCCGATACACTGATGTTGTTGACTCTGTCAATCTGTGATAATCCGTTTTGCAGACGCCGCCAGGTTTCGCCCTCATCATCCGAGACAAAGAGCCCCTGCGCCGTACTGTCCTTCATCACATAAATCGATCCCTGCGCGTCGCGTTTTAACAGATTGACCTGATTTTCCATAATCGTGGACCATGTCAGCCCAAGGTCCGTGCTGCGCCGCAAGGCCGTCGTCCCCGCCACGATCAATGCGCCGGAGGCTGTCACAACGGAACTTGTAAAAAATGTCGCCTCCTTAAATGGCCAATAAGTCCAGCCGCGCTGATGATTGCTCAGTCGATACAAACCGGTGAAGTTCAACGCTATGACTTCGCCGGCTACATTGCCTCGGATAGCGTGAATCGGACTGCCGCTCGGCGGCGGCAGAATCTGCTCCCATTGGATCTCCTGGGAAAAAGCGAAATGGCCGGCAAAGAGCAAACTGCATAAGACGGTAATAAGCACTAATCTGCGGTTCATGTCATACCTCGCGCTTACATGCCTGAATGAAAAGGCTAGAAGATAAGATCGTCAAAGGCCAGCGGATGAAGCGCAGAGAGTCGCGTGCAGGATGCTTCGCAGCATCGCGTACGGGGGGTAGCATTGCCGAATGACACTCGATATCGGCAATTGACTCACAAATGACGTGCTGCAAACTGGCTCCGGTTTCGCGTTCGTCACTTCCGCTTCACAAAAGCCGGCCATCGACAAGTTGCCATTCGCCCCGCCGACCGGCTGCTGCGAAACAGGCCGGACGGACCCGCGTTGACATAGAAGTAATCGCCCTGATAGATAATTTTGCCAATTCTTCGATTTTGATTATTGCCGGGTACAGACAACACCGAGCCAAATGTCACGCCGCGGTCACGCGATACCACGACATCGCTGATTGTGCGTCCGACAGGCAGATCTTCACTGACTTCCAGCAATTGCCGCAGGCCGCTTATAGCAACAGAACTCCAGGAAGCGCCGGCCAAACAAACGCGATACATGCTGCCCAGACATCGGGCATTGTCCAGTGCCTGGGGCCGGACAGATTCAAGGCCTGGCATAGCGACGCTCTTACCTGGCGTAGCGACGCTCTTACCTGGCGTAGCGACGCTCTTAATAATTGGCCATTGCGTTCGCCGGCTCAATAGAGGCCGACACCTGCGGTTAAGCGCAATCGAACTCGACTGGGGCAGCGCCGACTATCGTGGAGGGATGCCCAACGCGCCGGGGCCGCTGCAACTAAACAAATCGGGTCCGAGAGTGTCTATTGACAAGCTCCCAAAAAGAGCAGCCCATACTATGCGCAGCGCGGCAAGCCCGGAGTCTCAGCAATGAAGGACATCAATTCCAGAGAGTCAAGGCCGGAAATCGATTTCAGGCCGGTAGATTTCAGCCCGGCACGGCTGCCCGCTCTGCTCGACGAGCTTAATCGACAGATATACCGGGATCCTAAGAACGGTCTGCTGCGGGCCCAGGCCCTGAAGCGCGCGGCGCGCGCCAGCGGACATATCGCACTCAGTCTGCAAGCGCTGGGATTATGCGTCGAGGCCGCGCATATAGTGCACAACACGGCACTTATGCAGGAATGTATAGAGGAAATTCGCAGCTTTGCCGATAACGTGCCAGAGACGCCGCAACGCTGTCTCTACGATACAATTTTAGGAACATCCCTGGCGGTGACAGGACAGTTGACGGAAGCCGCCGGTCACCTGCACAATGCCGTCCGCCTCGCCGAACTGGATGGCGGCGCCATTTCTCCCCGGATTCGGGGCCAGACATTGATTTGCCTCGGTATGTTGTACAAACATATCGGCAGCTACAGCAAAGCGCTCGAGTTCTGGCTCAGGGCCAACAGGATTGCCGAATACGAAAGGCCGTCCGGCCAAAGTGTTCCGCTGCTGTGCAATATTGGCGGTCTCTACGCAATGCAGGGCGATGGCGCGCAGGCAAAGGCATATTTCGATTGCGCTCTTGAGAGGGCGCAGCGGCAGGATAGTGATTTTGCCAGGGCGAATGCTCTTATCCATGCCGGCGAAGGCCTTGTGGTTTTAGGTGAGATCGAATCCGCCACAGAGCACTACAGGCAGGCGATTGTGCTCTATCGCAACAGCGGCGCGCGGCGCGAACGTGCATTGGCGCTGCGGCACCTGGGCACGGCTCTGAGGAAGGCCGGGCAGCCGCAGGAAGCGTTGGAACATCTGCAGGAGTCCCTGAGCATACTCTCCGGCCGCGGCGAGCCGGGCCTGTTGAGCTCGGTCCTCCATGAAATCGGCGCCTGCCATTCCGCTATGCAGCGCATGCCGCAGTCTCTGCGGTTTCTCCGCCGCGCGCTGCAATTGGCAATCGAGGATCAGGATCTGGCCGAGCAAAGCGATCTGCACAAACGCCTGGCAGAGCTCTACGAACAGCAGGGCAAGCTGCAGGACGCCTTGCGGCAACGCAAACAGTTTGAACATTGTCGCGAGACGCTACTCAACCTGGAACAGCAGCGAGAATTCGCCCGCATCGAACTGCGCGATAATCTGGAAAGGGCGGAACGAACCAGCAGACAGCTCCTGCGCCGGTCCGAAGCAGCCGAACTGCGGCTGGCGGAAAAGACGGAAGCGGCCGGTACACTGGCACTGCGGCTAGTACAGCGCGAACAGGCGCTTCGACATTTGCGCCAACAGATTTCCGAGTATGGCAGAAACGCGCGCGGACCGGGCCGGGATCTGGTGGCCAGGCTGCTGGCCGCTATCGACAGTCTGCTGAAACAAGAACAGCAGGAAAAGGGAACCGAACTTAAACTCGAGACACTCTTCGGCAGATTCGTCGCCGCCCTGCGCCGCCGCGAATCGCAGCTCAGCGCGGCGGAAATTCGTATCTGCATCCTGCTGCGCCTGCACCTGGCCAGCAAAGAAATCGCCGACATCCTGTTCAAATCGGAAGCCACTATCCGGACGCAGCGCCGCGACATCCGCCGCAAACTGGGGCTGAACCGAGCCGTTAATCTCGAATCCTTTCTGGCGAGCCTGGACGACGAGACCGCCAAGTCCGTGCCCTGAAGGGACTTGCAACGCCATACCACACTCTTACCACATCGTTGAGCTAGGAATGCCGCCGACGCCGCGCTATTATGGGCGGCGTTGATCAGGTACCAGTTTCAACACCATCGCCCGGCAAGCTCCGGCGACCAGGATTATTAATCGTCGCCGGGCCACTCTGCTTAATCCGCCGGCATGAGGCGGCAATCGCCCGCAAGATCATGAAGAAACGAACTCCACGGACTGCGAACGCGGCAGTGTGCACGATCACATTTTTCCAACATTTTTACCGGAGACTTCAATTTGCGATCACAAACTCTGACCCTCACTCTACAACGCTGTTGTCTGGCGGCGGCGCTGCTGCTGCCCCTACTGGCCTGGCGGGCGGCTGCCCAGCCTACCTGGGTTATCGAGGAGCTTTATGGCGATACAGATAGCGACGATGCCTACCAGGTAGTCACTACCAGCGACGGCGGCGCGCTGATGTTCGGCCCTTCCGTCACGCCGGGCGCAGCGCCGCCCTTTGCCGTTACGCCCACGCTTGTCCGCGTCGATCCGCTCGGCGCGCTTGTCTGGACGCAGTCCTACCAGATTGAAAGCTTCAGCCCGGACTACGACGTGATTGTGCTCGGCACCGGCGATATCGTCTGGACCTGCGGCGCGTTGGATGCAGCCGGCTCCGGCACCTATGGCGTATTGGTTTGCAAAACCAACAGCACCGGCGGCGTAATCTGGACGCGCATGCTGGGCTGTCAGCATCGTGAAATGTATAGCGCCGCCATCACCCAGGCGGCCGGCGGCGACCTGATTATCGCCGGCGGAACTAGGAACGTTCCGCCCGGCCCCGACGTGAGCGACCTTTTTGTCTGCCGTCTGGATGCCTTCGGCAATCTGAAGTGGGCTAGTATGTACAGCGGCACGAATTTCCTGGACGTGGGCGCCGATGTGAAAGTTGATGCCAATGACGACATCTATGTCGTTGGCAGCGCCACGGATGTCGCTGCCTTTCCCAATCCCCAAAAGGCGCTGCTGGTAAAACTGCAGCCCAATGGCGGCATTAACTTTTTCCGTCTCTACGGCAATAGCGGCGCCGACGAATACCGGAGCCTGACGCTCGATGCTTCCGGCGATATTTTTGCTGTCGGTTATTGGGATCGCGGCGGCGCCAACAGCGACATCTATGTGTCGCACATCAGTTCATTTAACGGTCTGCAGCTGGGCCCTTCCAGCCGTTACGACGTCTCCGGCGATATCGACGGCGCGCATCGCATCATTCCCAGCCTGACGGCCGGCAACTTCGTCATCAGCGGTATTACGACCGCCTGGCCGGGCGGCCTGGGCAATCAGAATGCCTTTGCAATGGAGATCGGTCCGGGCCGGGGCGCGCCTGCTTGGATCAATGTCTACGGCAGCGTTCAGACGGATTTTGCGCGCAGCATCGCGCAAACGCCGGGCAATCCGAACTGGCCCTACAACACGGGACCGGGCTACTGGATTGCCGGCAGCCTCATCGTCAGCCTGGCGCCGCCCCTCAGTCCGCCTGATATGTACCTTCTGCGCAGCGCGCCGACCGGCCAGACAGGTTGCCAGACTGCGCTGCAAGCCATTGAAGTGAAAGAATCTCCCCAGGAAACAATCATCGGCTCATCGACGGCCTGCGTAGATGTCCGCTCGATAAGCCTGGAAGCGGAAGCGCGGCTTAGGCTCAGCCCGCGCTGCGCGGGTCAATGGTTGACGCCGAAGCAAGCGCTGCCCGGCTCGGGAGATGCAGCCGCTGAAAACGGCACCGACCTGACGCTGCAGCCTCATCCCGTCCCCGCCGGCGAGCTGCTGCGCCTGCGCCTGCCGGATACCGACATCCGGCGCGTTGAGATCCGCGACCTCAGCGGTCGTTTGCTGTACCGACGTGATCTGAAGGAAGGCGCAAGCCTGCTCTCGATCCCGACCGCAGCTTGGTCGGCCGGAATGTACAGTTTCAAGATCATCACATCCTCATCCGTAGAGCTTCGCAAACTAGTCCTGACAAAATAGGATCAATCGGCTTGTAAAGCCGGAAAACCCCAATGCGGGTTTACCCGGGAACGGGCTGCCTTAGGGCGGCCCCTTCTCTTGTCGGCTTTGCTGTCAACACCCGCCAGTTGAGCTGAACTGCCACAATCGGCGACAGTCCTCACCTTAGTATCAATGCCCGATCCGGTGATGGAATACGACCAATTATTTTGTATGTTCGGACTCCGCTTGCCTCCCTCAAAACGATCAGGTGTCCTTCAAGCACGGCAGTGTTGCCGGCTGCAATCGCGGCATTCCTCGCCGCTGATACCAGCCGCCGAAACGATCCGGCAACCGCACATATGAGAGCTTCTCCGCTCCACAGCAAGCACTTTCAGATAGCGATGTCGACTCGTCGACAGAATTGAGCATGCAGAAGAAGACCGGAACAGTTGATAGCGCCCCCGAAAGTGACAGCCGGGCAGCAAGCGATGGCGAAGACTGCGCCGCAAACGCGGGGCTGCCGTCTCCGCCGCTCACGCTGACCAATGAGGGACTCGGTGAGGCTGCCGGGAACTACTTCCTCCATTTTAACAGCGACGCACGGTCCGGACGACATTTTGCCCGCGCGATGATGCATGCCGCCGAAGCGGGCGAATCGCTCGAAGCCTATATGTGGTCCGCTAGTCTCTGCGCCCATGCATGCTACTATCTCAACGATGAAGCCGAAATGCAGCGCTATCTCGATCTGGTTCGCGGCTGTAAAGTACGCCTCTCGACGCCCGCCGAACATGGTATGTACTTCTCTATTCTCGGAACCGCCCTGGGTCAGTCAGGCCAGCTGGCGGCGGCATGCGACTATTTGCTGCAGGCACTCGTCTATGGCAGGGGACGCCGGGAATGCCTGCGCTCCTACCGCCAGGCCCTCTTCAGTCTGGCGGACAATTATCGGCAATCGGGCAACTACAGTTCCGCTCTTTCTCTGCTTCTCTCTATGGACAGGCTGCCGCCGGGCACGCGACGAGCGCAAGAGAGAATCATCAAAACGGACCTGGTTCTCGGTCTGCTGTACCGGCGAATCGGCGACAGCGAAAAAGCGCGCTTCTACTACGAACAATATCTGGACGCCTGCCGAAAAAAGGACTTCTTCCAGGGCATCGCCTCCGCCTACCTGGAAATCGCCGAAATCCTGATCGAGGATCTGCGTTTAAGCGCGGCTCAATCCTATCTGCGCAAGGCGGCGGCAATCAGCGAAAACAATCACAATATCAGAACGACGGCCTTTATCCAGCTTGCCAATGTCCGCATTCTTTCGCTGCAGGGCAAGAGTGAAGAAGCGCTGGCATTGCTTGCAACAATCCAGCAAGGGACGAACTTCAGCGACTTTTCCGATGTGCAGTTGCAATTGCTGCTTGATACCGGCATGCTACTCCTGTCGCAGGACAAGATCGAGCCCGCAACGGAATACTTACAGCAGGCCCGCGCCCTGGCCGAGCGGGACGGCTTTCGTCACAGTTTACTGGAAATTCTACTGCAACTCGCGGACATTGCCGGCAGCAGGGCTGCGAGCGCTGAAGAAGCCGCCTTGCGCAAACGCGCCGCTGCGCTGCACGAGGAAATTCTGGGCGTCCGCCGGATGCGGCAGGTCATCAAAATCGAACTTCGCGAGCAGCACAAGTCAGCGGAACGCGAGGCGGAAGAATTGCGTCGACAACAGTTGATCGACCGTGATCAGACCCGCGGCATCGAAGACGAGCTTCAGCTGCTGGCACTGAAGGTAGGCCAACGCGACAAGGCTTTAGGCAAGCTGCGCGAACTCCTAGGCCACCACACGGAAGCAAAGGAAGACGTCCGCGACCTGTTGCGCCAACAGTTTCTGGCGACAATCGATTCTTCACTGGGCCGCGAAGAGTCCGACCCGCTCTTCGCCGTTAATCTCCAGCATAATTATGGCGCGACCGTGGCCAGCTTGAAAAGCCTGGGACCGCAGCTCACACCGACCGAGATCAAAATCTGTCTGTTGCTGCGGTTGAAATTCGACAGCAAAGAAATTGCGACTCTGCTTTTCAAGTCGCTCGAAACCATCCGCACGCACCGCCGCCGTATCCGCCGCAAGCTGACTCTTCCGCATGGAATGAACCTGACGAAATTCCTGCTGGAGCTGTGAACTGGCAGCTTGCCGCCCTGATGCTGCGGCTTGCACGAAGGAAGCATCACCGGCGCCGCCGTTCCGATTCCAGACCACTCGTCCGCGTCATTCAAGTGCAGACGTAAAATCACGCCTGCGGCAGAGACAATCGCGGCGGCTCCTTCAGACTGGTACAGGGTTCTGGAACGAATGCGTTATTTTCCGTATGTTAATTTTTCCATCTGCTTGATTCATCTGACGAAACATCGATCGGCGATCCGTCTCCAGCTTCTACCGCTCTCGGCCTCTGCCCTGCCTCTCTCCTTTGACGTCACGGTGGGACTGTCCCAGTCGCCTTGATTTTGCACGAATGCCCAATGAGGCTTCGCGGCCTCACTCGAGAATTGTCAGCAAGCCTGAGGAAAGCAGATGAGCGACCGTAACTCCGATAATCGACAGCCGCAAGCCGGCGCCGCAGATCAGAAAACTCTCCCTGGCCTGCCGTCGCCGCCGCAGGTGCTGACCGAGGAAAATCTGGATTCCGCCATCCGGATGTATTTCGAGCATCTGGACCGTAACGTCGAGGCCGGATTCCGCTATGCCCTCGCGCTGGTGACCGCCGCCGAAGCCGGCAATGCCCTCCCGGCATATATCTGGGCCAACTGCCTTTGCGCCGAGGCCTCCTACTTTCTCAACGACATGACGCAGATGCGACACTTCCTGGAGCGTATCAGACAGTGCCGGCAGCGCCTCTCGACGGACGTGGAGCATTGTATATATCACACGGCCCTGGGAACAATGTTGGGCCAAGGCGAATCGCTTGCGGAATCGACCGCTCACCTGCTCAAGGCGATTGCGATTGGTCGGGGCAAAGCCGACTGCCTCCGTTCGTACCGTCAGGCGCTGCATTGCCTCGCGGACAACTATCAGCAGGCGGGCAACTTCAGCGAGGCGCTGACCGTGCTCCTGACCCTGCAAGAGCTGACTCCGCTGGAATTGCGGGAAGAAGCAGGCACGAGCAAGACCGACCTTCTGCTCGGCACGCTGTACAAGCAGATCAAAGACAATGACAAAGCGCGCCAATACCTTGAGCGTTATCTACAAGGCTGTCGGAAAATGCTGTATTACCAGGGTATGGCGGAAGCCTACCTGGACATCGGCGATATTCTGATTGATGAGAATAGGCTGGACAAAGCCCGAAACTACTTGCGCAAAGCCGAAAGCATCAGCGAAGAGCGCGGTTTCGTCAGGCTGGAACTTTCGGCCCGACTGACCCTGATGCATGTGCTGACGCTTGAGGGCGAGTATCTGGCCGCCCAGGCGATGCTGGAAGAAATACAAGGGAAATCGCAGCTTCGCAGCCTTCCTGATCTGCATCTCCAACTGATGACCGAATCGGGCATGCTCTACAAAGCTTTGGGCCGGAACGAAGCTGCAAGCGGGAAGCTCGAAGCAGCCCTGACGCTGGCGGTGAACAGCGAATACCGCCAGCAGGAAATGGAGATCTCCCTGCTTCTTGCCGACCTCGCGGGCCTGCAGGGCGCCAGCGCGAAGGAAGCCGCCCTGCGCAAACGCGCCGCTGAGCTGCACGATGAAATCCTCGGCGTTCGCCGGTTGCGACAGTTGATGAAAATTGAATTGAGCGAGCTGCACCATACGGCGCAGCGCGAATTAGGGGATATCCGCCGGCAGCAGCAAGAACAGCAAGCCTACACCAAGAGTATCGAGAAAGAGCTGAAAGCGCTCGCGCTTCAGAAAACCCAACGCGATGAGGCATTGCGCAAACTACGTCGGCTTATCAAACGCGATTCCTCATCACAGCCCAAGGACATGGCATTGCGGCAACAGTTGCTGGCAACGATTGATTCATCGCTCGGCAGCGAAGAGCCCGACCCGCTCCTGGCCAATGATTTACAGCGCAATTACGGAGCATTGGTAATGAGCTTAAAAGCCCACGGACCGCGCCTAACGCCGACCGAGATCAAAATCTGTATTCTGCTGCGCCTGGATTTCGCCACCAAAGAAATCGCCGTCCTGCTCTTCAAGTCGGTGGAGACGGTTCGCACTCATCGCCGCCATATTCGCGGCAAGCTGGCTTTGCCGAAAAAAATGAACCTGCTAGGCTTTCTGATGAGTCTTTGAGAAGGGACGTCTTGCGGCCCGGATCGCGATCATCAAAGGGCCACGACGCCGTCCGCCAGCCTGACATTTCTGGCAAGCCTTGCGCGCCGGACAGCACAGCTCGCCGAAGACAATCAGGCGGAATGCTGTGTTAGGCAGAGTATTCGACAAGTACCTTCCTTTCATTCGACACTGTCCGGAAATTCAGCCGAAAGTCAAAACCGGCAGAACGCTAATTTTTCCGTATCTTAGGACCGACCTAAAAACAGCGCATTCTGACAACAAAGCCTTCTCTCGACAATCCGCCTCACTCCCATTCAAGACCGCTGTCAGTCGATCGGTAGCCTTTTGTCTGCGGCCGGTTATTGTTGCGGCGGCGCCAATGTCGCACAGGTACCGATCACATTGTAGCGTGAAAGGCAGAACCATAGCCATCGTATTGTCCGGACACAAGGAGACTGAGGATGATCACGACTCAACAGGGAGCGGCACATCAGAACGACAGCGATCAGGCATCCGCGCCTGATTTGCCCGCGCCGCCGAAAGTCCTGACGGAAGCGAATCTGCAGGATTCGGTACGAAAATACCGTGAAATTCTCAATCACAGCGCCGCGGCCGGCTTTCAGTATGCCCGGGCGCTGGCTACGGCGGCTGAAGCGGGTACTTCGACCCTGGCAATCATCTGGACCAACTGTCTCTGTGCCGAGGCCTCGTTCTATCTCAATGAAAATGCGCAGATGCAGCATTATCTCGATCGCGTCCGAAGTTGCGAAGGGCGGGTGTCGACGCCGGCGGAACATTGTATGTACCATACCGCCATCGGCACGGCCCTGTCGATCGCCGACTCGCTGGCGGCGTCGACGGTCCATCTGCTTAAGGCAGCAGCGATCGGCCGTGGCAAGGTGGATTGTCTCCTGTCATACGGACAGGCTCTGTTCAGTCTGGCAGCCAATTATGAGCAATCGGGAAATTACAAGGCAGCGCTCGCTACGTTGCTGAGCGTTCAGGAACTACCCCAGTACAGGAGACAGCCCGAGAACAATGTCTGCTTTACAGATCGTCCACTCAGCAATCTGTATCAAAAACTCGGCGATAGTGAGAAGGCGCGCCATTACCTCGGGCAGTATTTGAAGGCTTGCGAGCGCAACAACTATCACAAAGGTATCGCTGAAGGCCAGGTTGAACTAGCTAAGATACTGATCGAAGACAACCGCCTGGGCCAGGCCCGCAGCCGTCTGACCAGGGCATCCGATATCAGTATGGAGCATGCGATCCCCAGAATGTGGGGCCTTGCACAACTCACCCTTGTCCAGGTCACGATGCTGGAATCCGGGCCCGAAGCCGCCCTGCATCGGCTGGAAGATATCCGTCGGCAGACAAACTTCAACGAATTCAGTCTTCTGCGGCTCAATCTGGAGACCGTCAGCGGTCAGGTGTACGGCTCTCTCGGAGAGTCCGGCAAAGCCTGCGAGCATCTGGAGCTTGCGATGGACATAGCGGAAGAGGGCGACCACAAGTTTGATCTGTGGAAAATTCTGCTCGATCTTGCCGATGCCCGCAGTCAATTGAGCGACGTCCGTCGTGAAGCCGCCCTGCGCAAACGCGCCGCTGAGCTCCACGATGAAATTCTGGGCGCGCGCCGCTTGCGGGAGGTAATGAAAGTCGAGCTGCGCGAGCTGCACCTGCATTCCGAACGCGAGCTGGCGAAGCTCAGCCGCCAACAGGAAGAACACCGGCACTACGCGCAAGGAATCGAAGAAGAGCTTAAGAAGCTGGCGCTTCAGATCACCCAACGCGACGAGGCCCTGCGCAAGCTGCGCAGCCTGATCGAGCAACGCGGGACGGCCCGACAAGGCATTCGGAAACAGCTGCGGGCAGAACTCCTGGCGACGATTGATTCTTCGCTCGGCAGCGAAGAGTCCGACCCACTCCTGGCCACCGATTTACAACGCAATTACGGCGCGCTGGTCGCCCGCCTGAAAGAACACGGGCCACGCCTCAGTGCCGCGGAAATCCGTATCTGCCTGCTGCTGCGACTTGACCTCAGCACCAAGGAAATCGCCGCCCTGCTCTTCAAATCCGTCGAAACGATACGCACTCATCGCCGTCGCATTCGCGGCAAGTTGAATATGCCGACCGAAGTGAACCTGGTAGGATTTCTGATGACGCTCTGACAATCGGCCGGGCAGCTACACCAGCCTCATTCGCACAGTATACAAGGCCGAAGGGGCAAACAGACGCGCGGACATGCCGCCGAATCATATACCCCAAATATACTCCATTGCGGCGCTGGCATTGCCACGGCCTTTGCCTTATACTGGCCTCGATTGTTTCAGGCGCCAAAAAATGATCACAAACTCTGGTTCCGGTCGGCACGCTCATTCTGATGCAGCGGTGATTTGGATCGCATTGCCCAAGCTTCCAGACGGAACCTGAATGGAAAAACCACAATCCGTTATTTGTTTTTTTGATTGTTAGGAGAACATAATCATGCGTATTAATTGCATTCGACAATGGTATTTACTGACATTGGCAGCGCTGCTGCTGCCGCTTGTCCATACGGCGCTGTACCCGGCGTCAACATGGGTCATCGAAGAACGCCTGTCCACCGGCGCTGCCGGGGATGTCGAAGAGGGCTACGAAGTCGTCGCTACGGCCGATGGCGGAGCGCTCGTTATCGGCGAAGTACAGCATTCGACCGGGACGCTCAGCCTGAGCCCCGCGGTAACACGCCTCGACCCGCACGGCGGCATCGTCTGGACACGCACCTACGACATCACGAGCAATCTGAATTACTCCGTCAAAGAGTTATCGAACGGCGATATTGCCTGGACCTGCGCCGGACCGGGCAGCAACGGGTATACGATCATTGTCTGCCGCACGAATGCGCTCGGCGCGGTACTCTGGACAACCCGCATTTTTTGCCTGCCGCCGCCGCCGCCGGCACATCAGCATGTCAACTTTCACCCGCGCGAAATAATCGAGACCCTTAACGGAGATCTTGTCGTCGTCGGTTACAGAGAGTTTCCGGCCCTGGCGGACGGAGTCGACATTTATCTTGCGCGTTTGTCGGGTATCGGCACCCTGCGCTGGGCCAATACCTACGATAATCCGGCCATAACCTCGTTGGAGTCCGGCAACGGCGTCGTTGAAGGCCCCAACGGCAACCTCTATGTCTGCGGTTTGCACATCGACCCGGCAATCGGCAGCCAACACGCCTTGATAATGCGTACCAACGGTATGGGCGTGTGGCAGTGGACCGGTCATTTCGGCGATGGCGTCGGCTGTGAATTCAAATCTCTGATCTATGGCGACAACGGATTGCTCTATGCCGCCGGTCTATGTGAACATGCGGTCTGCATCGACAGCGACATCTATGTTGCCAGTGTCGTTCCCAACACCGGCGCGCTCTTTCTATCTTATCGCTATGACGTTCTGGACAACGACGCGGCCTTCGACATCAATTTCAGCCTTACGAAGTACAATGTCGTTGTGACGGGTTTGATAACCGACCCGCCGAACGGCTTTGCACAGCGGAACTCCTTTGCCATGGAGCTGCCGCAGAACCTGGCCGCGCCGCTCAGTTTCGCTCAGTACGGAACGGCCTATGAAGATAATCTGCGTTCTATCGTACAGACGCCGGGCAACCGCGCCCTGCCCTGGGATACCGAGCCCGGCTACTGGATGACCGGTAAAATCGTCACGACGGCGGCGCCCGGCACCGGGGCCGATATGTACGTGCTGCGCGCCGCGCCGCCTCTCAATACCGATTGTGAGTTTGCGCCGCCGGTAGAACACCTGCAGATGTTAGACGAAGCCCTCGTGCCCTACGCTGCCGTCGCCTGTGAAGACAGTGATCCCGTAGACGTCGAAGACCTGGATGAACTGATGGTCACAAACAAGTGTCCGGGACATTACACCTTTCCCAAGCGCGGCGCTCAGGATCACGGGACTAACGAGCAAAGCGGGCTCGCGACGGCGGCTGTCAGCGTTGCCCCCAATCCAATCATTGCGGGCCAGGATCTTGTGATTGACTTCTCCTCCCTGGGCGAAGAGGTCCGGAGCGTGGAAATACGCGACCTTCAAGGTCGCCTGCTCTACCGACGCAGCCTCGACGCCGCAACAGCCGTACTACGCATTGCAAGCGACGGCTGGGCCGCCGGCGCCTATACCCTGCGGGTGCTGACTTATCGCGGCATCCACTCGCAGCAGATCATGGTCGCTGAATAAGTCCGCAGCCTGAATGCCTGGCGGCATTTTGAACTACCCCTGGCCGGGAGCAGTCTGCAGGCTGTTCCCGGCCCCTGTTTTGCGCCGGCGACATTGCCGCCTTCCATCGTTCTGGAGTCACTTTCCGCGCTCGTAGCCCTGCCGGAGACGATCGCAGCGTTCCGCGCAATCCATAGGCGACAAGGGCCGCACGAAACAAGAGCTTAACCGGATGCCGACGACTACCGTACTCCATAATTACTCCATCGCAATGCTGGCATCGCCGCAAGATTTGCCGTATTATTATCCCGATTGTTACAGGCGCCGGCTAATGATCACAAACCCCGGTTTCGCGCTGCACTGCTTACTCCGACACTATGGTGATAATGATCACATCACTTTAATGCGCAGCGGGAATCAACAAGGGGAACCACATAGAAACTATTAATATCAAGGAGAACAATCTCATGCGTAGTAACTGCATGTATCGATTGTATTTATTGGCTCTGACTGCACTCTTACTGCCACTCGTCTGCGCTCAGCTCTTCGCGCAGACGACCTGGGTTATCGAAGAACGCCTGGCGACGGCAACGCTTGGCGATGTGGAAGAAGGTTATGAAATCACGAACACAATGGACGGCGGCGCGCTGGTAATCGGCCCGATCTACCATTCGAATTGTTGTATGGGCGTCAACCCTTCGGTGACGCGTCTCAATCCGGTCGGCGGGGTCGTCTGGACCCGCACCTATGACTTTCAGAGTTGGGACAGCTATTCCATCAAAGAACTGGATAATGGCGACATAATCTGGACCTGCGCCGGACCCGGGCAGTATGGCAATGCGATCATTGTCTGCCGAACCAATTCGTCCGGCGTCTTCTCCTGGGCAACCCGCCTGGACTGCCCTCCGCCTGCGCCGCCTGAGCCGCAGTCGGTCAACCTCCAGCCGACAGAGGTAATCGAAGCAACCAATGGCAATATCGTCGTTGTCGGCTACCGCGAGACGCCCGAATTGCAGGACGGTCTGGACATTTATCTGGCTCGCCTGAACAAATCCGGTGCGCTCATGTGGGCTAACATTTACGACAACCCGGCCCTCATTTCGGCCGAAGGCGGCTCCGGCGTCGTTGAAGTGACGACGGGTACTCTTGCGGGCCATCTCTGTGTCAGCGGTTTTCATCAGGATGTGGGAAGCGGCGCTCAGCATGCTCTCATCCTGAACACAAGCAGCTCGGGTACCTTGCAATGGACCGGACACTACGGTAACGGAGTCGGCTGCGATTTCCGCTCGATACTCTACAATACCAACGGCGATCTCTATGCCGCGGGCCATTGGGACCAGGCCGGCTTTGATACCGACATCTATGTGGCTGCGGTTAATCGCGTTACCGGCGGACTCATCGCGTCGAACCGCTACGACGTGCTGGATAAAGACGGCGCCTACGACATCAATTTCAGCCTCACGGCAAACAACGTGGTCGTAGCGGGTTTAGTAACTAACCCCTTCAACAACCCTCCACAGCGAAATTCTTTCGCAATGGAGTTATTTCCCGCCCTGGGATTCCCGGCCGGAAACGCACAGTACGGCACCGTCTATGAAGATTTTCTTCGCAGCATTGCCCCCACCGTTCCGACCGAGCCCACGCCGCCCCTGGGCAGCAAGCCCGGATACTGGATGACCGGCAAGATTGTATCCACGGCGGCAATCGGCACCGGAGCGGACTCCTACGTCCTGCGTTCCGCGCCGTCGCTCGCCACCGGCTGTGAAACAATGCCGGTGGTAACAACCTTAGCAGCTCCCGGCGCAACCCTGGTAAACTACACCGAAACCGCCTGCCTCAGCAGCGCAATCGAAAGTTTCGTCGACGTTTCGGAATTGGCGGCTATCAACAAATGCCCGGGGCAGTACATCTTACCGAAACGCGGCGCCGACGATGCGGCAATCGGGGATATTGCGACGGCCGATCACATCCAGGCCTTTCCTAATCCCGTATCGGCGAACGGTGAACTGCAACTCGATCTTTCGGGTACACGGCAGGACTGGTCGCTACTTGAAATTCGCGACATTCAGGGACGAATCTTCTTCCGCCGCATGTTCGAGGGCGAGAGAGTTAATGCCGACTTATCCATATCCACCCAGGGCTGGACAGCCGGTCTGTATCTTGTTAAACTAACAAGTGCAGAGGGCACACAGACCCTCAAAGTAGTAGTCATGAACTGACAATCAATTCCCTGGATGATACCATAGGGAACAAAGGCGGTATCGCCCGGGGTCCGGCAGCAAAAAGCGGAGAGTGGTCGTAGGGGCCACTCTCCGCTTTGATTGATTGAGCTGCCTCGCTCTTCGTCCACCGGAAGTGCATTGTTAAACGATCAGCCAACTGCTTAACGACTATCATATCCCACCCAATAGTGGCCCACTCGTAGAGTTTCAACAGCCGGACTTCAACGAGCGCCCCAAATGCCAGCCACAAAAGTTCATCCTGTGTCCGATCCATAATGTTAACTTATACAATTAGCCCTCAAAAGGACCTAACGATGACCGTATTGCATGTGCGCCCAACCATCCAGTGTTTTTCCTAACTAAGTTTTTTAGAGCCCCCTCATTTCGAAAGAGGAACCAGGGGAGTTAACGACTCTTAATCTCTCACAACCACTCCCAACTTCACCTTAGCTTAAGAGGAGGAAAATTTACAAAATTTCATTTGAAAGAGGAGCCAGTGAAGCCAGGAAGCCCTTAGGCACTTACAACCCCTCGCAAGCTCCGCTTAACTTAAGGGGAGGAGCAGCCATAAAAATTATAGTTGAAAAATCACTTGCGACTATCAGCTTCAGGCCACAAGCTACAGACAAGCCAGACAACCAGACACCGTACTCCATAATTACTCCATTACAATGCTGGCTTCATGCTGTGTTTAGTCGTATTATTGTTGTGATTGTTTAAGGCGCCCGACAACGATTTCAATTCCGGTTCCGTGCTGCGAAATCCATTCCGGCACATGGGTGATAATGATCACATCACTCCTTTTGCAGCGCGAATCTTTACGAAGAGACCACAGATTTTCGACTATACATTATTCTCATGGAGAACCTTACTCATGTCTAGTTATATATTCAAGCTTTATCGTTTGCCCTTCATAGTGCTTATAACGGCAGTGTGTACAACTTCAACGGTACTTGCACAGACCCACTTAACGTTTGAGTCTCGTTTATTAACGACGATTCCGGTCGAGGAACCCGAGGATGGTTATCAGATTGTGACAACGAGCGACGAGGGCGCCCTCATTATTGGCTTTGTACACAAAACGACCGGCAACAATCCCGGCACCTATCCGACCGTATCGCGGGTGGACGTCTACGGTTCATTGCTGTGGACCAAAACCTATCTGATCGATGCCGATGACGTCAGCGGCTGTTCGATTGTCGAGCTTTCCGATGGTATCGCCTGGACCTGTACGCTGCGCAACGGCCAGTTCGGATCGGAAGCGCTGACCTGCAAAACCGACCCAAACGGCAATGTGCTCTGGACAAGAACACTCTATTGTGCTCTCTCGCCGAATACCCACACTTATTCGGCGAAGATTATCGAAACGAACAACGGCGACCTGGTAATTGTCGGCTGGCGCTTCGACGAACGACAACCGCAGCCGGCCGATCCGATGGATGCGTTTATGGCGCGTATGAATGCAGCGACCAGCCTCGTGACCTTCAGCAAAACTTATGACGACAGCTTCTTCTCGCAAACCGAAGTTGCCGAACGAGCGCTCTGCGTTCAGGAAGATCCGACTGACGGAACCCTCGTTTTTGGCGGCTTTGCCCACATCATGAGCACCGGCATCCAACATGCCTTACTGGTCAAAACAAATAGTATCGGCCAGCCATTGTGGTCAGAGCACTATGGCAGCGGAGGAAGCGACGTGTTTAATGCACTGGTCATAGACGTTCCTAACGGTTATGTGTATGCCGCCGGCGCCAGACGTCCGGTAAGCAACAACCGCGATATCTATGTTGCTCAGGCTTCGCTGGCTACCGGAGGACAGGTGGCGGCCAATTTCTATGACCTTTGGGGCAATGAGGACGAGGCCCTGGACATCTATCAGGAGGATCAAAGCGGCAACGGCAATCTGGTCGTGGTCGGCATAACGACCCAGTCCCCCATTCTGGCGGGACGTGATCCTTTTGTGATGGAGATCGGTCCGAACCTCGGTGCGCCGAACTGGTTCCGCAGCTATCCACGCGTCAACGCGAATTTCTTCCGCAGTATCGATCATACGGTCGGCAATTTCTATGCCAATGCCGGATACTGGATTACCGGTACCTATACGACCGGTGGCCTGGGTGCCGGCCAGCGCGATATGTACCTGGTCCGGGTTTCGCCGACCGGTCTCGACGGATGTTATCAGGACCAAACGCCCATTGTCACGCCAGACTTTGTGGCCGATTTTACTACCTACGAAACAGGTGTCTGCGAGTGGACACGCACACCCAGCTTTGACGACGAGTCGCTGTTGACATCGGTAAATCTTTGCCCGGAGCTCTACACACTCAATAAGCAGAGTGAATTGTCGACAAAGGACGCTGAAAGCGATCTGGCCGCCGCAGTCTATGTTGCCCCCAACCCCCTTACTGCCGGCCAGGACCTGCTGCTCGACATCCCCTCACTGGGAGCTGCGGCCCGGCAAGTAGAAGTTCTCGATATTCACGGGCGTGTGCTTTACCGGCATACGCTGACTACGGAAAGCGGCAGTCTGCATATCGCAAGCGACGGCTGGGCCGCCGGTGCTTATACCCTACGGGTGCTTTCGGAGCATGGCATCCGAACACAACAGATCATGGTCCGCAAGTAAGCCCGACAGCCTCTTTGCGCTTTTGGACTGACCCGGACGGGGGGCGGCAGCAATGCCGCTCCCCGTTCTTGTTAGCTATGACAATTTTGCTTTTTCCATTGATTTTTTATCTTTGCCCGATGCCCGTCTCGATCACCCTTACCTCGGCGCGGCATTGGATCGCCGAGCGATCCGATCTGTAATGTTAACGTAGCACTATTGCACAAACCCCTGCAGCCCTTCGGCGGTACTCGAATGGACTGCGACGCCTCGGAAGACCTCCTGACGGTTCCGACATCGATCGGATTCGGAGATCGCCGTTTTGTCAGAAGACCAGAGGCAAAGTACTGTGATACACAAAAGCGCGACCACCCTGTCGGCGGGCCGGTTTGTGCCTGCTGCTCAAGCAAAAAGAGGCGACCGCAATTGCGCTCCCAGCCTGAAGGAAGCAGGCCTGGTCCTGGAAGAGGCGCAGCGCGCATTGCAACGGGCCGAGACGGACGGCAATGTTAAGGAACAACTTCGTTTGCGCTGTTACTGCGCCCTCATCTGCTTTCATCTGGGACGACCGAAGCAAATGCAGGGCTACCTGGAAGAGGCGAGCCGAATGCCGGAGCTGGCGCAGAGCCCTGCCGCAGGCTGCCTTTTCCACGCAATGATGGGTTTGGACGCCCTGGCGCGCAATGAGAAGCAGACTGCCTCGCAGCATCTTAATAAGGCCGTTGCAATCGGCGCCGCCAATCCGGATTGTGTCGCCGGCCATGCACAAGCGCTTAACGGACTCGCCGATCTCCACCGCCAGGCCGGCGACTACAGCATTGCACTGCGCTGTCTGCAGCAACTGCAACAATTAATACAGCAGCATGAGGAGGCGCAGACAGCGGAGGCTTCGTACTGCTCCAATATCGGCGCATTATACCGTGACATCGGTGATGTCGACCGTTCGATCGATTGCTATGAACGGGCCCGCCGACTCTACCGGCAAAAGGGCAACCAGTGCGGTACGGCCGAGACGCTGCTTGAGCTCGGCAGACTGTCACTGACCAGGGGTCGCCATGACTGCGCTCTGGATCTGCTCCATCAGGCGCTTACTTTATTTGAAGACTTGCAACGCGGTGCCGACGGCATTACGACCCGAGCTTTTATCAGTCTGACCCTGCAGGCAATGGGCCGGACGGACGAAGCATTGGCTTACATCAGGGAGCCGCTCGAACGGCAGACGGGGACACAGGACCGGCGCCCGCCTTTCGCTCTGCTGCATTTTGCGGCGGGATGCGCCATGCGGGCCATGGGCCGGCCGGAGGAGGCAAGGATTTTACTTGAGAAGGCAAGAGACGCCGCGCTGCTTACTAAGGACCGCCAGCTGGCGATGAGAATCTATGAGCACATGGCTGAAGTTGCCGAAGCGCGCAACGACGTCAGAAGTGCGCTGGGCTACCACCGTCAGGGCGAGGCGCTGCGCGAAGAACTGCTGGGCGCCGAACGGCAACGGGACATAGCGCGCCTGGAACTTCAGGAGTTGCAGGCTGACAGCGAAGAGGAAACCCAGTTTCTGCGCCGCAATCGCGACATCGCCCGGCGACAAGTTCAGGAGCGACAGGCGGAAATCGACAAGCTGAATGTCAAGATCAGTGCGCATAATGCCGCGCTGCAGCGTCTCCATACGCAGGTCCAAGCCCATCGAGAGTTGGCGCGCGGCGGCAGCCGAGGCTTTGTCGACGAATTGCTGACGACAATCAGCGCCGCCCTGGACCAGCCGGCGGAAGGCGCGCGTTTCGATGCCGGACTGCAGAGCGTCTTCGCCGACTTCTTAACGGCGCTCCGCGGACGCTGCCCTCACCTGTCGCCGGCCGAGATGAGAATCTGCCTCCTGCTGCGCCTGGAGATGGACAGCAAGGAGATTGCGGCCCTCCTCCACAACTCTCTGGAAACAATCCATACCCACCGTCGGCATATCCGGCGCAAACTGGGTCTTGCACAGCAGGTCAATCTGTCTGTAGAACTCGGCAAACTCTCAGCCTGAGTAAGCTGCTAGGGGGACGTACACAATGCCAAATCGAATAGAAGAACAGCGGCAGGATCCGGTCATCCCGCTTCCGCCGGAATGGGAAACAAGTATGGGCCTGGCCCAGGCCGTTGATACGTTTCGGGCCCTCCTGGACGATCATGCCGGCGCCGGCCTGCGGTATGCCGAGACGCTGCTTGCCGCCGCCGAGCGTAACAACTCGCTTGCGACCTGGATACAGGCGAAAGGCCTCTGCGCCGAGGCTTGTTACTACCTGGGCCGCTTTAAGGACATGATGCGTATCATCGATGAAATCGTCCCATGCGAGAATCGACTGACAACAGCCTTTGAATTCTGCCTCTACCATTCAATCGTGGGAACCGCGCTCATCATTAGCGACAGGCGAAGCGAAAGCGTCAGTCACCTGTACAAGGCTATGCTTATCGGCGAGGGTCGCGACGACTGCGCAAAATTCTATTGGCAGACGCTCTTCTGCCTCGGCAACTTCTATCTTGATGAAGGCTGTTACAGCGCGGCGCTCGACATAATGCTGCAGGCGCGACAACTGCCTGAATATCACAAGGCAGGTCGGGATGGGGCATCGCCGCTCGACACGAACCTGGGACTGGCTTACATGCGAATCGGGGACCCGAAGAAAGCTCGGCATTACTTTGAACGCCGCTTGCGCTTCTGTCGGACCACCGGCAATATTGCGGGAACCGGTGAATCGCTGCTGGGCATCGCAATGCTGTTGATTGAAGAGCATGGGGATGCCGCCGAAGCGCTGGAGCTGTCACAGCAGGCCTTAACTCTGCTGCGAGGCAGCGCTTGCAGATACTGGGAGGGCGTCGCCTACCAACAGACGGCGCGCGCCCTCTTGCTGCTGGAACGCTACGATGAGGCTTTGGCCTACTGCCGGCAGGCGCTCGACGATGTGAACTTCCGTGAAGTTCCGACCCTACAGTTCGATCTGCTCTGTCAGCAAGCCGCGATTTACACCACGCTATCGGACTGGAATAATGCGCGCGCAGCCTGCGAACGGGCTCATGAGCTGGAACAGGACATTGATCGTCCCGAACTGACGCTCTGCCTTTTTCCCTACCTCATTGAAGTCTGTGAAGCGCAGGATGATCCGCGCGGCGCTCTGATGTACCAGAAGCAGCTGGCCGCTGTGCGACGGCGCCTGCTTGGTGCGGAGGAGCAGCGCCGAATCGCAAAGGTCGAGATGCAGGAGGCACAGCGGCGGGCACGCCGCGCAACGGAGCATCTGAAGCTGCAGCTCCGCGATACGCGGCGCCGTTCACAGGAGCATGAGCAGGAGATCAGCAAGCTTCTGCTGCAGGTAACGCAACGCGATGAAGCGCTGCGAAAGCTGCGTGCCCAGATTAGCTCCTATCGACGGAGAGCAAGCAAGAGCGACAAAAAATTCGTCGCCGATTTGCTGGCGAGCCTGATGCTCTCCATCGGCAGTGAGGAGGCCAGTGCCTTGCTGGAAAGCGACCTGCTGCGCGCCTTCGCGAGCACCGTCCGGGAACTCCGCCGCCACAGCCCCGCTCTGACGGCGACGGAGCTGAAGATATGCCTGCTGCTGCGGCTGGACCTCAGCACGAAGGAGATTGCTGCGATTCTCTTCAAATCTACGGAAACACTTCGCACACAGCGACGCAGTATTCGCCGCAAACTGAACTTGACGACAGAAAACAACCTGGTGAGTTTTCTGCTGAGTTTGTGACGAGCACTCCCGCGTGCATACCCTTCGCCGGGCCGCAGTAATTCAATCCCGTTCCGCCTGAATTCTATTTCTGCACTATTTCTAGAATCAGAAATGATACGAAATCGCCTTCGACAGACTGCGGCTGATTCAGGGCCGGCGCCGCCCGCTGAATTAAGAGCGGACAACCTGGAACAAACCGTACGTGATTTTCACCGGCTGAAAAATCGCGATGCCCTGGCCAGCCTCGCCTTCGCCGAGGCGATGGTCAAGGCGGCCGGACGCGGGAATTCATTGCTGGCCTGGCTTCATGCCAAGTGCCTTTGCGCCGAAGCCAATTATAATCTGAGCCGCTTTGCTCAGATGCAGACCGTGATGGACGAAATTCGTCAGTGCGAGCACAGGCTGACGACACCCGCCGAATCCTGTCTGTATTATTCGATGTCGGGCACGGATCTGGTAGCGCGCGGCAAAGGGGCTGAAGCGGCGCAGCATCTACTCAAAGCCATCCGTATCGGCGAAGGCCGCGCCGAATGCCGAAGCTATTACTGGCAGGCGCTCTTTTGCCTTGGAAACCTGTATCAGGAAACGGGTTGCCTAAGCCAGGCCTTGCAGCTCATGCTGCAAGGCCTGGCGGAAATCGAGCCGAACGAGCAATCTTCCTCACCGCTCGAGTTGAATCTCGGCTTGCTCTATAATCAGATTGGTGATAGGCAAAAAGCGGCGGAATTTTATACGCGACGTATGGATGGTTGCCGTCGCGTTCAGGATATCCGGGGCGTAGCTGAAGTATTACTGTATAAATCCTGGCTGCTGATTGACAACGGTGGCGATCCGGCGGAGGCCCGGAATCTGCTGCTGCAGGCAAGCCCGCTGCTCGAACAGACCGGCAACCGCCGCCTCCTGGGTTTTGTCCGGCTTACACTGACTGAGGTATTATGGCAACTTGGGCGTCCGGAGGAAGCGCAGACATATCTCAACACCGTGCTTAGCGAGCCCGAGCTGCAGAGTGTTCCGCCGCTGTTGGTGGAAACGCTCATCCAGCAGGCCTTTCATCTACGGTCGATAGACGGCCCTGAGGCTGCACGCGCAAGCCTCGAACAAGCGCTCGCCGCCGCCGAAACATTTGCCAGAACCGGATGCGCAATCCGAATCATGAGTTTTCTCATCGAAATGTGTGAAGAGCAAGAGGACTGGGCCGCCGTATTGAAATATCAGAAACGTTGTGACGCGGCCCGCCGGCAAATGATCGGAGTTGAAGAGCAACGCAAGCTCGTCCGCCTGGAATTGCTGGATGCGCGGCGCCGGAGCATGCGCGACGTCGAAACTCTCCGGAACGACATCAGCGTTCAGCGACAGCAGCAAGCGCAGTATGAGCGGGAAATCAGAAAGCTCCTGCTACGCGTTACACAGCGTGATGCAGCACTCCGCAAGCTGCATCTGCAAATCAATAGCTACCGCCGTGGAGCGCGGAAACGCGACAAAAAATTCGCCGCCGACCTGCTGGCGAGCCTGATGCTGTCGATAGGCAGCGAGGAAGCGAGTCCACTGATGGAAAGCGACCTGCTGCGCGCCTTCGCGAGCACCGTCCAATCACTGCGCCGGAACAGCCCCGCCCTCACGGCCGGCGAACTGAAAATCTGCCTGCTGCTGCGCCTGGACCTGAGTACGAAGGAAATTGCCGCGATCCTCTTCAAATCGAACGAGACGATCCGCAGCATGCGAAGCAGCATCCGCCGCAAACTGGCGCTGAGCACTGAATGCAATCTGGTGAGCTTCCTGACCGGACTTTAACAGATTCAAGGCCCGATATCAATGATTTCTTTTAACAGCGGTGGATCGTCAAGGTCCTGCGTTCACCTCCGCCTACGCTGCGCCGGCTCAAGCATAGCCGCCCTTAGCTGACACGAGCGGCCTGATATCTTTGTTAAGCAGCGCACTCTCCAGGCTGTGCGATGCGATCCAGTCGGGCGTTCTTTTTCTCATATACTACCTATATACTACCTCAGGCCCATAGCATCCCCGCCATCGCCGCCGTATATTCGATTCGTCAATCAATCAGATAAAAACCGATCAAACAGCTTCGATCAGGAAAGGTCGATTCCTTCAGACGCCGGCGCTGGCAGCGCAGCAATGCGCCGACCCTCTCGATGTCGGGATTACGGCCCGGTGCTACGATCACAGGATAAGCTGTGCGACAGGCGTTTCAGGTGTAAGGCGGGATAGCCGGAATCCGGGAACGGCTGGCGAACAGCAGCACGCCGGGATAGCGTCCCTCCGCGCCGCGATTCTCAAGGACCTGGTCCGGACCATGCAATAGAGCGGCCACTGCGAATTAACATGTCCCCTTCGCATATCGGGCGAGACAGGTAACCGCGAGTTACAATCAAGCAGATTCCCAATACCTTCGAAGCGCGACCGCTGCCGCAGGAATTGTGAACATTCCGTTATGCCTGGGGCCTACAAATCAATTCTTCTCTTCCAACACGAGGTGCTCAAAATGCGTCTTAAAGTTATTCTATTAACTATTGCAGTATTTACAATTAATCTGAGTCCCACAATCAGTCGGGCACAAAGCCTCAATACCGCAACCTGGGAGCCGGACGGCAATGTCTCGGCCCTGGCCGTGGACAACTCGGTGATTCACATGACGGGGGCATTCGACTATATCGGGCCGCGGACCGGCAATGGGGTCATCATTACATCCAATGGGAGTACGGGCCTTTTTCCGGAGGTACAAGGGGTAGTTAACGCCGCGGTGCCGGACGGCAGCGGCGGCTGGTATATTGCGGGAACCATCACGCGAGTTGGCGGCTTGCAGCGATTTAACATCGCGCATGTCACCGGCAGCGGCACAGTCAGCACTGGCTTTATCCCGAATGTCGACGGAGCGATTAATGCGATGATCTTACGCGGCAACGACCTCTATATCGGGGGCGGCTTTACCACGGTTAACGCTAGCACGAGAATGTCACTGGCACGCATCAATGCAACTACGGGCGCGCTTGACGCAGCCTTTAACGTGGCGGTCACCGGCACGATTAACGACATGGCGCTCAACGGCAGCGGAGATCGCCTGTACATCGTCGGTCTGTTCACCCAGGTGGGCGGCGTCGTGCGCGGCAACATGGCCAAGATTAACACGACCAACAATAATGTTAACGGCAATTTTAACAGAGCGGCCGATGCCGAAGTGCTGGCTTGCGCGCTCAGCGGCAACAATAACAATCTGTATGTCGGCGGTCGCTTTAGCCAGATCGGCAACAAAAATCGCGCGAGCCTCGCCAAGATTGACGTTTCGACGGGCGGAGCGAAGAGCGGCTGGAATCCCGGCGCGAATGCTTCGGTCCATGCGGTCCACCTGTTTGGCGGCCGTGTCTATGTGGGCGGCTCCTTTTCCTTTATCGGCGGCGAGTGGGAATACCGCGTCGCAGCGCTGCGCACCGACAACGGCAAGGTTATCGGCGGCTTTCACCTGACCGACATCAGCAACGGTACGATCCGCAGCATCGACGACGACGGCAGCGACCTGTATGTCGGCGGCTCCTCGACGCTGATCGGCAATGAAGACCGCATGGGCCTGGCCAAGGTCAATACGCAGGGCGGCGTAGTCAGCGGCTGGGATCCGCGCGCCAACGGCAATGTGAACGTCGTGGCGGTGAGCGGTACGACGCTGTTCGCCGGCGGCAACTTCGTCAGCGTCGGCGGCTTCGAACGCGATCAGATCGGCGGCCTCAATATTTTTCCCATGGGCATCGGCGGCACGACGATCGGTATGCAATTCGCGGGCTTGACCTTACTTGCGACAGGTTCCGAGCTCTATGTGGGCAACAACGGAACGATTGGCGCCGGCACCAGCCTGCGGACGCGCGCGGCACAACTGAGCGGCGGCAACTTCACGATCAGCTCGCTGAATCTCACTATCAGCGGCACGGCCGTCCAGGCCTTTGCCGTCGACGGCACCACGCTCTACCTGGGGGGAACCTTCACTTCGATTCTAGGCGTCAGCCGTAATAACCTGGCGGCCGTCGATCTCAGCCTGCCGACACCGCAATTGATCGACTGGGATCCCGACCCGAACGGCGCGATCCGGGATATTAAGGTCCACAACGGCATCGTCTATGTTGCGGGCGGATTCAGCTCGATCGGTGGCGCAACGCGTAACGGGCTGGCAGCCATCGACGCCGACGCCGATGCAAGCGGCTGGGATCCCAATGTCGGCGGCGGCTCGCCGAATGTCCTGGCGATTTCCGCTGATGGCAGCGATATCTATGCCGCCGGCGTGTTCAGCAGCGTCAAGGGACAGTCGATCAGCAACCTGGTAAAGCTTAACAATACGGACGGCACGCCGGCCGGGAGCTGGAATCCGGCGCCCGACGCCATCGTGCAGGACATCGAGCTCGCGGGTTCCGATCTCTATGTGGTGGGCGCTTTCAGCTCGATCGCGGGCAGCACGCAGGATTTTGCGGCGAAGCTCGACGCCGCCACGGCCGCCCTCAGTACCTGGGATCCGCAGCCCGACGCGGTCGTCAATGCCGTGGAGGTGAGCGGCACCACGGTATACCTGGGCGGCAATTTCAGCACGATCCTCGGCTTCCCGCGCGTTGGCCTCGCAGCGGTGACAGCTCTGCCCAAGCAGGGACGGACTTTTGACGGCGCGGAAGGACCGGGGGCGAGTGAGGGATTACAGCTTCAGATTGCGCCCAATCCGATCGACCGCTACGGCAGGCTGGTCTTCCGTCTGCCGCAAAGAGCTCAGGCTACGCTCGAACTCCTCGATCCGCTGGGACAAAGAGTCAGCCTGCTCTTCGTGGGAATGGCAGAGGCAGAGCTCGATAATCTTCTGACGCTCGATGCGACGCAGCTGCCCTCCGGCAACTATTACCTGCGTTTGCGTGCCGACGGTCGACAGCTCGTGCGGTCACTGTGCATCGCCCATTGACGGACTACGGAGTCGAGAATTCGCGGCCGGGCGGCGTCATTCAGGATGCCGCCCGGCCTTTGGCTTTTACCTGCCATTGTGTTCATTGGGCTTTATGATCTTTCGCCGGGCGGCGTCGGCACAAGGCAGCCGACATCGCTTCGCAGCCGGCATAAGACCGTCGGACAATTGCGAAACTTCGGCCGGCGATGTATACTGCATTCTATCGCAGGGCCCGGGCGCAATCTTTGAGTGACGACGAAAGTCGTCGGCCGCAGGTGATGGTAGAGGAGAACGCCGGGGCGCGCTTTTACCGCAGCAGCCCGGACAGCCTATGCAGGCGACAGCCAAAGACATCGAAAATCAGCAGAGCGCCGAAAGCGTCGTCGATCCGGAACTCGAAAACATACGCCTCCTGCTTCGCAACGATCCGAGCGAAGCGCTTCGTCGCGCCCGGCGCTTTGCCGACGAAGCCCGCCTGAAGAATCGCAAACTCAGCCTGGCCTATGCCCTGCAGATTTGTGGTATGGCCCTGTTCGATCTCGGTAGCAGCGACGAGATCGAGGACGTCCTGGCACAGGCTGAAATCCTGTATCGGGAGCTTGACGACGATCTTGGCATATGCGACGTTTTCTATTGGCAGGGACTGATTGCCCATAAACGCCTTCAACTTGCCAAGGCCTACAGCAAGCTAAGCGATGCGCGTTCCATCCTGGAGCGCATCAATCGACCCGAACGGCTGGGCAATGTGATCGATGCGATCGGCGTAGTTTACATTCAGGCTGAAGAATTCGACAAGGCCCTGGAGCATTGTCTGGAGGCCTTGCGCCTGCGTGAAGAGCAGACGGAGATGGCTAATCTGGCATCCTCGCTCAACAATCTGGGCACCCTTTACTTTGATTTGAAAGATCTTCACAAGGCCAAGGACTATCTGCAGCGCGCCCTGGCAATGCAGCGGGAAAGCAATGATAAAGTCGGCTTGGCGGGCACCAGCCTCAATGTCGGCAGCATCTACATTGAGCTTGATCAGCCGCAAAAAGCCCTTGAATTCCTGGAGGAATCCCTTGCGCTTCGTCAGGAAATCGGCAACCCTGTCGATATCGCAGAATCGCTGACGGCAATCGGCAAGGCGTACGAGTGCAAGAGCCAGTACAGCGTCGCGATTCGTTATCAGCGGCGAGGACTGGCGCTGGCGCGGCAAAGCGGCAATGTCAGAATTTGCGCCGACTATCTTCTGAATCTGGCCAGGATGCTCGACACCTGCGGCGAGCACGACCAGGCTTTCGCGGCCTGCAACGAGGCGACCGCCCTGGTGGAACAGCTCGATCTGCACCAGCCGCAATACGAATTGCACAAAGTATTGGCCCGGCTGTACACGGGCCAGGGCAACTATCAGCGCGCGCTGGAGCACCAGGAACGCAGCGAAGGTCATTACAAGAATATCCTGGGCGCTGAACGGCAGCGCGCCATCGCATCGGTCGAGATGCGCCTGCAGCTGACAAGAGTGGAGCAGGAACGAGAACTGCTGCGCCGTCGCGCCGAACAGGCCGAACGCGAAGCGGAATTCAATAAAAAACAATTGAGCGCCACCGCTCTCAATCTGGCCTACCGCAACGAAGCCTTGCGCAGCCTGAAGTCGATGATGACGGCCCACGCCGCGCGGGATGATGCCGACGGTACCGACCTCGCGCAGGAAGCCCTGCATTTTATCGACCGGGTCGCAGGCAAGTCGGAGGAATGGGCTGTCTTTGAAGAACAATTCGAACGAGTGCACGAGGCATTCATCCGGAAGCTGCTCAAGCGGGCCGACAAACTGACGCCGACCGAGGTCAAAGTCTGTGTGCTGATTCGCCTGAACCTGCCCAGCAAACAAATCGCCGATCTGATGTTTTCTTCCCTCTTTACCGTCAAAACTCATCGCACGCGTATCCGGAAAAAACTCGGCCTCGGCAGCGGCGACAATCTCGCCAGTTTTTTAATGCTGCTGTGAGACTGTTTCCGGGCATTATTTGTCTCTTAGTATCCATCGACGGACCTCCTCCCAATACAAATCCATATAACCCGGTTTATCCGGTTACTACCAGGGTGGCCATATGAGTCTGCTCACTCGTTCCCTCCGTCTGATGCTATTAGTGCTTCTGTATTCAACATGTCCGTTAAGCGGCCAGGAGCAAACGCGCGATGCCAGGGGCACGCTCTTCTGGTTCGGCTTTATGGAAAACCTGTCCCTGGCCTTTAACGGGCCGCCGCGTTTTGCGGTCGTCATTCATGCCGACGAAACAAGCGAGGGCGCTGTCTCGATACCTGCCACGGGCGTGACGATCCCTTTTCGGGTGGAAGGCGGCAGCAGTAGCGAAGTCTTTCTGCCGGAGACGATACTGTACCCGATGGGTTCCGACGTTTTTGCCGATCTCGCTATCCGTATCGAAAGCGACAGACCCGTGACCGCCCATGCCATGCACTACCGCCTGTATTTTACCGAGTCGACGCTGCTGCTGCCGGTGAGCGAGCTCGATGCCTCCTACCTGGTGCTGGCCGGGCGCGATCAGCGGAATGAGACGCCATCGGCATTTCTGGCGGCGGCGGGCGCCGAGGGGGCAATCCTTGAGATCAATCCCAGCACAACAACCCTGAGCGGACGCCCGGCGAATACGGCCTACCGGGTTGAGCTGGGTCCATGGCAGGTCTATCAGGTGCAGGCGCGCGGCGACCTGAGCGGCAGCAGCGTCCGTGAGACACGCGGCAGGCCGGTTGCCCTTTTCAGCGGCGCGCTGCGGGCTCTGACCGTGGACGGCGCTGCGGCGGACAATCACCTCTACGATCAGAATTATCCCCTTGCGAGTTGGGGCGAAAGCTATTTCGTGGTACCGATCCTGGATCGCGGCGGCGACCCGGTTAAAATTCTGGCGCGCGACGATCACAGCATCGTCAAAATCGGCTGTATCGAGACGATCGAGCTCGATGCCGGCGAATACTACGAAACAATCATCGCGGAGCCGCTTTGCATCAGCGCGTCCGGGCCGATTGCCGTGGCCCAGTTCAACAAACCGCAGTCGGCGGGAGCGCCGCTCGAGCTCGGCGATCCCACAATGCTCATGCTGCCGCCGGCCGGCCTTATGCTCCGTACGGCAGGCTTTATCGCGCCCGGCAGCGTGCGCGACGACTGGCGTCCAATCAGCAGGCATATCATCACGCTCATTTCACCCAGCGAACACATCGGCAGCGTGCGGCTGGACGGTATTGCCATTGCGGGTGCTTTTGAGGCTTTCGCCGATGTACCCGAGTTTTCCTTTGCGCGGATTGTCGTAAAGGCGGGCGAGCACAGGATAGCGGCCCCGCAAGGTGTTCAGGCTTACGTTATCGGCCTGGGAGATTTTGACGCCTACAGCCACGCGCTGGGCTTCGACCTCGTGCTGCCGGTCGCCAAAGCAGAGCTCGCCGAGCAGGAACACAGGATTTGCCGGGGCGAATCCCTGCAGCTGGAGGCAGTCGAAGGCTTCGACTCCTACCACTGGGCGCCGGCCGCCGGCCTGAATGATCCCACGCGTCGCAATCCGATTGCCACGCCCTCCGAAACGACGACTTACCGTCTCACTGTCGTTAAGGACGGCTGCGAACAATTCAGCGATGTCACTGTTGTTGTGCTGCCCGATCTGAGGCTCGCGTTGACGCTACCGGATACGACGGCGCAGGGCGGCCGGAAAATTGCCCTTCCATTGTCGCTCGGCGATATCCCGGAAGACCGGCTGCCCCTGAGCATCAGGCGGGCCGAGCTTGACATTCGCTTCAACGGTTTTGTCTTTTTGCCGGAGAGAGTCAGCGGAGGCACTTTCACGCTGCACGAGGACCGCGATGGCTTCAAGTTGCTGCGTCTGCAGCTGAGGGACATCGTCCTTAGGGCCACATCGCAGACACTGGCGCTCATCGAGGGTTATGGCATGTTTAGCGCGGAAAGTGACTTCAGCGCTCTCGAGATTGATAATCTGAGCTGGGAGTCCGATGCCTGCACGCTGAGCGCCGAGACAGACAATGGCAGCCTCCGCATCACGGGCTGCCGGCTTCACTTTCACAATCTGCGCCTCTTCAGACCGAGCGCGATTATCGTGAGCAGCGATGAAGGCAATGACGTCAGCACCATCAGTGTTGAAAGCGGCGAAGGGGGAGTGTTTCGGCTCAGAATGATCTCGGCGCAGGCCCGCGTCGTGCTGGAAGAAAGCTGGCATCAGCAGGGGATGGCAGCGGAAAATGCCCGACGCGACATCGCCGTTCCGCACGACCGCTATCCCGCCGGATGGTACCAGCTAATGCTCGAGACGCCGAGCCGTACTATTGTTTCGGGACTCATGCTGCTGCCCTAGCAAAGCATCGACCGCAGGGACCGGTTTATTTTCGCTGTATCGATTTATGCCGCAGGCTGTTGGTCTCAGCTGTGACGAGCATCTCCGGCGGATATCCGCTGTATTCGTGTCGATGCCTCAAATTCAGGGCTCAACTCTCCATCAACGACGATTCGGCGGGATCCGGATCCTCATATCCCGGCCAGGAAGGCAGGCGGCGCAAAATGCCGGGCGCTGCGGCAAGCAGTTTCCGCTGCCCGCTGTCGCGTGAATTGTGTAAACTACAGCGAATACATGTGCAATTTTTGATGGGACAATCGATATGCGCGTTTCTCTCCCCACTGTCGCAAGTCTGCTCATATTTGTGGCCTTGAGCATTTCACTGCCCGGGCAACAGGACGCGTCGGCCCTCGCCAAGGCCGAAGCTCAGGCAGCCGTCCAGCAGTCAATTCAAGATCGCTTCAAAGACATCTACCGCGAAAAAATCCAGCGGCGGCAGCCTATCGAAAACAAGGCAGGCAGCGACAACACCCTTGAAGGACCGGCCGATTACGAAATGCTCGTCAGCGGCGAATCCGGGGCGGAATCGGAAATCCACGCAGCGGTCAATCCTAGCGATGACAATAACATCGTTATTTCGCCCATCAGGTCGGAGGGCGTAGGCGGAATTTCGATGCCGGTATATTACAGCCGCGATCACGGCCAAAGCTGGCAGCGCTCCGACCTCCGGGCGGGTGGTGGCGGCGGCGGCGATCCGATGTTCGCCTTCGATGCGGAGGGTACGCTGTATTTCTCCTGGATTGCCACGGGCGCTGGCCAGTCCATCTCGCTGTTGTTCGCGACCTCGCATGACGGCGGCGCGACCTTCGGCCCGATCGATACGATTTTCAGCGGTAGCCTGCGCTTCAGGCCGCCCGCGACCTTCACGGGACGCATGGCCGACAAACAATGGATGGCGGTCGATCGCTCATCATCCGCCTACCGCGGCTCGCTCTACACAATTTTTCTCGAATTGTCTTCCGATCCGGACGATCCGGCGGCCAACTACCGGGGAATCTATGTCCGGCGCAAGCCCGCGGGCAGCCCGTCATTTGTGCGCGAGTCGGTTCAGGTCTCGGGCAATGACTTTTTCGACATGCAGTTCGCCGGCATCGATGTCGACCTCGACGGCAGGGTGCATGCCTTTTTCTGGGGTTCGCGCGAGGCGGGGGCTTCGGCGGACTACTTCCTGTGGCACGCACATTCCGACGACGGCGGCGCAAGCTTCAGCCAACCCCGCAGCATAGCGCCGGTGCGCTTCCCGCCGGAAACCCAAAACGTCAGCATCCCGTCTTTTCTGCCGCAGCGCCTGCATTCCTCGCCCCAATTCGCCGTCGACAATCATCCCTTGAGTCCGTTTCGGGGGCATCTCTACGCCGTCTGGTCGGCCAATGATATCAGTTCGAATCTGCCGCCCAGTATGGACGAGCCCTTCCATGTATATTTTAGCGCTTCAAGCGACGGCGGCGAGTCCTGGAGCAGTCCGCAGCGCGTCAACGACGATGTGGTCGACTATCGCGCCGACCACTTTCTGCCGAGTGTCGCCGTCAGTCCGAATGGTAGCGTGCTGCTGACCTGGTACGACGGACGCGCCGCCGCCAATAACGTAGATGTAGACTTCTATATGGCGCTGTCGCAGGATGGCGGCGCTACACTGTCGGCCAATCGGCGCGTGTCGTCCGCCGGCATGAACATCAACTCGAACATTGTCGGCTTCTTCGGCATCGGCGATTACAACAAATCCGTGGCGACCTCGCGCTATGCCGTACCCGTCTGGTCCGACGGCCGCGACAACAACGGCAACCTGAATGTCTATGCCGCCTTCATCCCCCTCGGATCCAGCGTCGATGTTAAACGGAGCGTCAGCATTACGGCGAATGCCGAGCTGCAGGAAGTTATCCCCAATCCCCTGCAAAACGACGGTATAATCCGCTATCGCCTCGGCCGCGCCGGCCATGTGCTGCTGGACATCGTCGACGCCAATGGACGTCATTGTTTAACTCTCGAAGATTCGATGCGCGAGGCGGGCGTTCACAGCCGCGACGTAAGTTTGCAACAGCTCGCGCCGGGTACCTATTTCTGCCGTCTGCAAACAGGCGGAGCAACGTTAACGCAGCAACTGCTCATCCAACGTTGACGAAAGATCAGCCTTCGGGTTGATGAACACTGGTTAGATATGCTACCGGACTGCCTGATGGTGTGCGCCATCGGGCAGTTTGTTTTACAGAATTGCGACCGGCGAATCACCTTTGCGCGATGCCCGTGTTAACGTTGGCGGCGCAAGACTCCGCTAATACGACCGACATAAATTGTGAATACCGCAATAGCCACTGCTTGTTGAACTTCTCAACGGCATCTAGCGGCGGCGCATGGCGCTGCCTGCGATTTATTAGTTTAACAGAGGCGCAGGCTTTCCAGACGCAAATTCGGCGGCCTGCAAGGCCGATGTTTTTTGCCCGTCGGTCGTTAAGCGCTATCACTACACAAAGCGGTCTCGACCTTGCCAGGGCCGGCAAACGCGTCGTGTCGCGGCCAATCAAATTTAATTCCTTTTGCAACTTTTGGACTGAGTCTGGTCTCGTCAGCTCATGAGTACTAACTACTATTAACCCCTCTTGTGCCATGACTCCGATAGGAAACTCATTATGCAGAATTCATTCATCACAGCCGCCGCTCTCCTTCTCTTCCTGGCCGCCGGTTCCGGGCTCGACTGCCGGGAGCCCGCAGATCCAATTCGCGAGACAGAGAGGCAGGCAGCCTTCAACAGGGCGATCGAAGAGCAGATCAGAGACATTTTTCGCGAAAAGGTTGAGCGAGTCCGGAATGACAAGCGGGAAGCGGCGCGGGACCTGACCCTCGGTGGGCCGGACGACAGCGAAGTGATGATCAGTGACGGACGCTACCGGGAATCGGAAATCCATGCGGCCGTCAATCCCGCCAACGAGGACAATATTGTGATAGCGCCGATTCGCTCTCTTGGTGCCGGCCTGATTTCCATGCCGCTGTATTACACGCGTGATCACGGGCAAAGTTGGCAGCGCTCGGAGTTTGAGGCCCGGGCGGAGGGCGGCGGCGACCCAATGCTGGCATTCGACGCCGACGGAACCCTGTACTTTTCCTGGATCGCCGTCGATGCCGATCTCTCCGTCAGCATGCTCTTCGCTTCGTCGCGGGACGGCGGCGCCAGCTTCGGCCCGGTGGACAGCATTTTTGCCGGACAGCTGTACTTCGTGCCGCCCGATTCCTACGCCGGTTCGATGGCCGACAAACAATGGATGGCGGTCGATCGCTCCAGCTCGGACTACCGCGGTTCACTCTACGCCATCTTTCTCGAATTCGAGTACAATCCTTTGTCGCCCGGCGCATCGTACGCGGGCATCTATCTGCGTCGCAAGCCGGCGGGAAACGCGCGCTTCGTGCCGGAATCGATACGCATTGCCGGCAATGAATTTTCCGCCAAGCAGTTTGCCGGCATCGACGTCGACCTCAGCGGCAGGGTCCATGCCTTTTTCTGGGGTTCGAAGGATTTCGGCCCGACCGCCGCTTATCATCTGTGGCACGCCTTTTCCGATGACGGCGCCGCCAGCTTCAGCCCTCCGCGCCCTATCGCGGCAGTTCGCTTTCCCACGGACACCCGGCAGACCGGCATTCCCTCCTTCCTGCCTCAACGCCTGCACTCCTCGCCCCAGTTCGCGGTGGACAATCATCCCGCGAGTCCCTACCGCGGCAATATGTACGCCGTCTGGGCATCCAACGATCTGAGCTCCTCTCGGGCAGCGACACTGGCGGAACCCTTTCATATTTACTTCTGCAGGTCGAGTGACCGCGGCGAGTCCTGGAGCAGTCCCCGGCGCGTTAATGACGACGATGTCAGCTATCGCGCCGATCACCTGCTGGCGAGTGTGTCCGTTAATTCGCGCGGTACGCTTATGCTAAGCTGGTACGACGGACGCGCCGCGCCCGATAACAGACACGTAAGCTATTATATGGCCCTCTCGGAAGATGGCGGCGCCAGTATTTCAGCCAACCGGCGCGTTGCATCCTCCGGCATGGACATTAACGCCGAGCTGCTTGGTTTCTTCGGCATCGGCGATTACAACAAATCAGTCGCAACCTCACTCTTTGCCGTCCCGATCTGGGCTGACGGACGTGGAAACAACGGTGGTCTTAACGTCTATGCCGCCTTCATTCCGCTCGACACAAGCGGCCGGACAGGACGGGTGATTAACATTAACAGCAACGCGGAATTGAGCGAGATACAGCCTAACCCTCTCCGGCAAAATGGCCGCATTCAGTATCGTGTCGGTCGGGCCGCTCATGTGATTCTTGACATCGTGGATGTTAATGGCCGCCATTGTATCACAGTGGAGGATCGGCTGCGCGCAGTCGGCAGCTATGAGGTCGAGGTCGATCTCGGACAGTTTGCCTCGGGTCTGTACTTTTGCCGATTGCGAACGGGCGAAACAAGCTTAAGCCAACAGATTCTTATTCGACGCTGACAAAGGGTCCGCCGCAAATTGCCCGACACAGTTAAAAACAGTCTTCCCAGGCGCCTGGTGTAATACTGCGATTTCGTGAATTCGGATATCCGACCGCCAGCTCGCAAGCTCATCTTTCACGAAGAGGCCTAACGATAAAAAGAACGCCACTTCCGAGGAGATGGCGCCCTTGTTTCCACAATCCGCGACAGTTTCGTTCGCGCTGTTCCGACTGATGTTAAGGAATTGCCGTTCTCTAACAACAGCTGCCGCCATCGGCTGATCGGGTGGCATAAGCGCCGCTGCTCTTATGCTGAATAGTCAACGGCGGCGACAGCAAACGAAGCGTCGATTTTGCCCCTACATTTCACCCTATCCCGATAACGATTGGCCGCGGCAGGCTCAGGCTCGCCCTGCGAAGACGGACGGCCCGCGCGTAGGCCCGGCCTCGGGCGTGATCCATACGGACAGACAAAGGAAATGTACAAGGACGGCTGCTCCCTCACCAGCATGACTGTATACTTTACGGACTTTAGCGCGCGGATTGCGGTTTTGAACGGGCGATTGTCGGGGTTGATAGCAGACTGAGCACAGTATGTTGATTGGCGTCGGCACGGGAACCTTGTCCATATCACTGCATCTTCGGTGAAACTCCGACCTACCGCGACCGGATTCGGCCGTCAACCAAGCTCAGGCAAATGCCTTCGAATCCTTGGGTCGCATCGCTGCGCCTGGCTCAGAACATCAATTTTTTCCCACCGACCGGCAGGCTTGTTCACCCGGCCCGCAAACGGTTTAAAAAGCGGAAGGAATCCGCCCCAAGCCCGGATTCCTTCTGCTGTAATGCCGCCTCTGACAATTAACGTGCTACAATGACTGTCAACTGATCGACCGCGATGCCGTTCACGAGCAGGCGCGCCACATACGCGCCGCTGCTCAGATGCGAAGCATCCACAAGCCGGCGATGACGGCCTGCGGGCAGTGCGCCGTCGAAGACCGTCGCGATATGCTCGCCAAGGACGGAAAGGAATTCGATCCGCAGCTGCGCATCGCTGTCCAGCTCAAGCTCGAAGCTCGTGCGATCCTTAAAGGGATTCGGATAGTTGGGCGGGACGAAGCGCGCCGGCGGCCGCCCACCGCTTAGGGCTGCGCTGCCCGGCGGTACCTGCGGCGGTCTTTCCTCGGCGGCCGCCGATTTGTTAAAGGGATTATTGCCGTTGCTGATCAGGCCATTGATGCCGAAGCGCAGGCAATAGTCGTCCTGAGTCGGAAAGCTCTCATTAACAACGCCCATCACAACAATATCCTGGTCGCCGTCGTCATCGATGTCCGCCAGGGCCACGCCGCCGTATTGCATCAACTGACCGCTGCCTTCCTGCGTGCACATGCTAAGCCTGATGTAGGGTCGCGGATTGGTCTCGATGCCGCAGTCTACATCCGCGTCGGCGTCCGGCCCCATAGTTTTGAATTTCAGCCTGATCTCGTTTTTCAACGATTCGATGCTCATCATCACGGCCTCCTGCGCGCCATCATTGTCGATATCGGCGATATCCAGGCCGGCGCCGCGCGTCTCCCATGCCGTGCCCGCCGACTGGTGATCGCATGCGCCGACCGTGTTGATCTGGCCGTTAAAGGCCTGCGTGGCGCGGCGCAAAAGAAAAGGATTGTCGCCGGCAACATCATTCTCTGTCAGGAAATACAAATCCGCCGGGTTGGCGTCGGCCTGGTCGGCCGGCACCGCCAGACCGCCGCCCGCGAGGGTTCCGAAGAAAGGCTGGCTGTTGTCGAGGATACCCAGGCGCCAGTCGTCGTTGCCGGGCGGGAACATGCTATAAGATCCGAACCAGACGATATTCGAGCTCTCGAAGATATTCCAGGCCATCTTGTAACGATATTCATAGCTGCCCATCGAATTGTCGACGCCCATCAACATCAAATCCGGGTGAATACCCAGGGTGGGAAAGACCGGGTCCTGCGGCATTATTTCAAGCCCGCCGCCGCTACAAATCCACGACTGATTCCTGATCAAGCCATAGCCGATGCTCTGGCTTTGCAAAAACTCGTCGTAGTAAACAGTCATAGGATCCGGATCGACGTACAGCACATCCTGCTGGGCTCCGCTCTGCTTGTTAACATCCCAGATGAGCTGAAAGCGAAATTCCTGCTCGCCGCTGGCGTCGCGTTTGATATCCATGAGCGCCAGGTCCAGCCGGTCGGGATTGCGACCGAACTGACCAAATGTTATACCTGCGCCTTCGGAGAAATTGCCCATAATGCCATCGATCAACTTGGCATCAGTCCAGGCAAAAACATCGATTTTGAAAATCTTCGCTTCGTAGGCTCCCAGCTCGGTTCTAAGAGTAGCCGGAAAAACGTCTTCGTTCGTCAGCCCGGCGTCCCAGCCCTGGTTAACTTCCAGCTCCGAGCCATCGGGCCGGATCTCCACAATGCGATAAATGGTTTCATTGGTCGCCAGCATTTCCTGCAGCCTGAACGTCACGTCGAGCCGCGGCTTGAAATTGTTGGCGCTAAAGATGTAGTACGAGCCGTTATACTTACGGGCAATGTACTTAAACAAACGGAAGTTATCGATAGGCTCGTTAACAGGATCCGTACGTGCATCGTAGGGACGACAGTAGGAATCCGGATTATCCTCGGTCCCGACAAAGACAGTGCCGCTGGCCGGGTCCACCTCGACGGCATAACAGGTCACATTGGGGTTGTTCATTCCCTGATCGATGTCGATTTCGCTCCAGGCGTCGCCGCCGTTCACGCTCACGAAGATCCCCTGGTCGGTCGCCGCATACAGGCGGTTGTTGTCCCCATCGTATGCCAGGTCCCAGACGGATGCCGTCGCGGGAATTCCGTTCGCACCGCCGATCCAGCTCACGGGGTCGGCGGTGCCGAAGTCGTTAAACACATCTTCCGAGTAAAACAGTCCTTCGTCCGTTCCGGCGAAGAGGCGGCGCGTCTGTGCGCCGTTCGGCGCTTTGTCGAGAACGCACCAGACCGGCGCCAGCAGCGGCAGGCTATTCTGCGTTCCGCAATCCACGTTGCCGATTTGAATCCAGTCGGCGGGATTCGGCGCCGTGGGGTCGCAGTCGCAGAAATGGCTCGCCCGGCCGAAAATGCCGCCGGTGCCGGCGGCAAGCAGGGTCAGGTCGGGAGCGGCAATATGCTCTATATCCCACGCATCGTAGTTAACAAAAGCAAAGCCGTCATTGGCAACCTGGTCATTGTTAACATCATTGCAGAGGGTGGCACCCGGCTGGAAACACTGCAGCGTGCTGTGCGAGCCGCCCCAGATGCCGAACTGCAGGTCATTGTTCGGAGAGAATGCGAATGACAGCGCATTTTCGCCGCCGGCCGCCAACTCGCTGGCGACCCAGTCGGCATTGCGATCCACCCGATAAAAAACCTTGCGCCGCTCGCCGGTCCAGAGCTCGGCGTCATCGCGCCGCGCCGCGATGACCTGACCGTTCGACGCTTCGACAGCTATATACTGTCCTTCCGGCAAGGCTTGCGGTCCGGGAGGCGTGGTCTGGACATCGCCGACAACAACAGACCATGACATACCCAGGTCAAGGGATCGCTGCAGACCGCTGATGCCCTGGCAGGCCGCAAAGACTTCGGTCCCGGCGGCATCGCTAGAGACGGCGATGTCACGCACTCCTCCGTTCACGGCTGTCGCGCTGAGGATTTGCCCGCCGGCATCCAGCGTGATCATTCGGCCCAGCCGGTTCGGATGGGTGCCGTTCCCCGGTACCAGCCCATTGTTGAAATTGTGCCAGACGTAGTTAGCCGGCGTCGCGCTGATTGTTTGCGACTGTCCCTGGTCATCCGGAACGGTAAACTGACTCTGGCCGTCGATTCTGAAATCCAGGGTTTGGATGGACAGGTCGCCGCTGCGGTCATCGCCATCCAGAATCACGCGGGCAAGGTCCATTCCATCCGGAATGGCCGCAGAAGGCGGCTGCAGCATGTGGCCGAAATTGTTGACATTGCTTTCCATGGCACACTGCGTTGTCCAGTCGTTTTCCATGGCCCAGAACTCGAGCCCGCGCGCACCTTCGATGATCGCGCTGACACACTGATAAAAATTCTCGGCGGCGCTCATATAGCCGATGGCGGCGTCGGCGCCCTGCGGCGCGTAAATCAAGGCCCATAGGTTGTCGGCGGCGGCCTGGTTATTGAGCTCCCGGAATCCCAGGGCCATACTCTTGGCGAGGGTGTTGCGTTCACGCCACTCGAGCAGATTCGTGCGCGCAATGTCGCTGAACTGGTAGTTATCCCACATGAGCACTTCCCAGGAGAGCGGGTCGGCGTTAAACCTGTCGGGCAGAAAGAAATCGCGCGTTGCGATAACGGTCATGATGGGATGAATTTGTTGACCGGGGCGGCAATCCATGCAGCCGGGCGGGCAAGGAGCCGTTTGTTCGGCAGTGCTGATAAAGTCATGCACCGCTCGCAAATATTCGCGCGGCACCAGATCGTCATTCGGATTGTCCGGATCGAGGTCATAAAGACTGGGGTCGAACTTGAGCTCCAGCTCGTCCGTTAACAACCAGCCGAAGAGAGCCGGGTGATTGCGGTAACGCTGCACAATCGGCCTCATCGGGCTGAGGTCGAGATTGCCGACGGCATCGATGGTAATGAAGGGATGGTGCGTGCCGTAATCCGGATCGCCGTTGCCGCGTAAATCGAATTGTACCAGCACGTAGATGTCGTGGTCCCGGGCGGCATCGAGAAAGATGCAGAGGGCTTGTTCGTACTCCGCGGCCGAGAAGTTACAGTCGTCATTGTCGCCGCAGGGAAGCGCATATTGAATTACTTCCGCATACGAACTCGTTATCAGATTAATTCCATTGGCGTTTAAGTGTGCCAATAAGTCATTCAGCCGTCCCAGATTGTTGGCAGCGCCGCTGTTGCTGAATTCGTCGCTGGCGGTTGTGACAAACCAGCCGAAGGGGAAAAAGGCTTCACCATTGACGAGTAAATTGTACTGGTCGCAGCCGGGACCGCTGCAATCTGCTTCGACGACCGTCGGGCAGGGGGGCGGATTGCCATCCAGGCTACATGGTTGTGAACGAAGGGGCAACGTCGCTGCCAGGCTACATAGCGCAATCCATACCGAATAAAGCATGTACCGCTTGCGGCCATGAAAATGATTCATGTCAACCTCCCTTACAGGCATGTAAGTATTAGTAAGTTAGCGAAATGACAATGCAAGGAGGGGTGGCTCTTGCACGTTTCAGACTATTTCAGCCCTGCCGGACGGCCCTTGATCCCGGCCGGGCTTCGAGTCGCATGATCTTCAATACCACGTAGACACATGTTGCCGGAAATTCCTCGACGCCGGTGAAAATATTTTTCAAAATTGCTCAGGGTGGCGGCCCTACCATGCTGAAAGATTGTTGATCGACAATGCTCGTCCGGCTTTATACAAAGAACAGAAGGAATCCGACACAATCCCGGATTCCTTCTGTTCTTGTATCATTGCCCGCGTCTTAACGCGGCACAACTGCGGCAAGCGATTCTCCGTCCGCTACTTGCATGCTACTATCAGCGCAGCACGATCAAAGGCTGCGTGCTGAGCGTCAATCCATCGCGTATCAGGGCAAAGTGGTAGGCGCCGGCCGTCAGCTTTGGCAATTGCAGAGGTATGGCATTGTAGCCGGCACGCGCGGGCAAACGCCGCTGCAGCAGGATTTTACCCAGGGCATCATACAGGACGAAGTCAAGCGCAGCCGCTTCGCCCAGCGCGACTTGCAGACGCAGCTCACAGCCGGTGGGTGCGGGGTTGGGATAAGCGATCGGATGCACCTGGGCGCCGCTATTGCGCGCCAGCCCCGTCACATCGGCCGGAAAGGGAACAAAGGGGGCTCCTTCGCGAATCGTACGCGCTGTCAGCGGAACATTTTCCAGGGGGTCGCGCTGTCGCGGCGTATCCTTGTCTCCTGTATCGCCGGTTTCCCTGAGACCGGCCACGGAGGCGGAGCTGCAGGCCTGAAACTGGCAATTGCGCCAATCGTTATCGCAGGGCAGCGTGGCGCTGGTGGAATTAACAGCAACAGGCCTTTCGTAGTCCGTCACTTCCAGCGTTTTGTCTTCACTGCGGAAGTCGACTTCCGTCATGATCACCTCCAGATCGCGCGCCAGGCAGGTTTGACCATTGCAGTTAGTTTTGACCAGCCAGAGATCGCCGTCGCCGCGGTAGCCCGGCAGCGAGGCATTAAAGCTGCAGGCCCCTCCCACCATCATGAGGCCGCCGTCCTGCGTTTGCTGCACATAGCCGCCGAGATCGTCATTGTTAAGTCCCACATTGGAAGAGGAAGTGAGGTCCGTCGGCATTTCCGTACACCACATCAGCTCGCCGTCGCAATCGAGTTTCAGGAGGAAGGCTTGTTGATAGTAATCACTGGGCGAACTTTCATAACGATAGTCGGTGGAGCCGGTAATCACGAAGCCGCCGTCGCCGGTCTGAACGACGCCGCGAGCCCATTCCTTGAGCTCGTCCTCGCCGCTGCCGAAGCGGATAACGCGATGCCATTGCAACTCACCGTCCCGATCGATTTTCACGGCGAGCACATCCCAGCTCTTATACGTCAGGTTTTCCACCCGATAGATCGCTCCCACGACGATGAAGCCGTCATCCGCCACACCATCGCCGTCATCGTCCGTCGGCTCCACATGGTAGCCTTGCTGTTCGCCGTTCAGTTTATGGTTAAACCAGGAACCGTACACTTTGGCCCATTCTATTGCACCGTCCATATCCAGCCGAAACACCAGCGGGAAAGTGCAGGTCTCGTATTCATGCCCCACATTAAGTTTGTTTAAGTAGTACACGGGATCCGGGTGGCCGACAAAGAGCTGGCCGGATTTGTGATATTCGAATATGCCGCCGACAATGATGCCGTCATCGAGTTCGCTATCGCCGTCGGTATCGAGCGCTTCGGCATGGTAGGCCAGTTCGCGATAGGTCGACTCATGAGGAAATTGGCCGGTTTGCGGCGTGCCATAACATTTAGACCAGGCGCCGCTGCCCGGGGGCACCAGGCCATCGTCGTCCGTACGCATTACCAGCGCATCGTAGGAGTAGCCCTTGCCACTGCCGTTAACCCATCCCGCGATGACATAACCGTCGTTGTAGACGGAGCCATTCCAGCTCTTTTTCGTGATTCGCCGAATCGACCGCCCCTCGTCGAAATGCCCTAATGCCGACTGCGGCGTTCCCACACGTCGCGACCATAGCACCTCGCCGTCCCGGTCGACTTTCACATAGTACACATCGCGATCGCGCAGGCCGTAGGACGAGGGTTCGAAGTCTTCAACTGTGCCGGCGATCACATAGCCGTCATGGTAGGCTGATTGTACTTCAATATGTCCCGTCAGCTTCATCGAGAGGTCGATACTATGTCCATACTCCCACCATGTCTGGTTGGGATCGTCGACATAAATGCGCCGGCGGAAATTGCCGGGCGTTTCGGAGTTGCCGTCGCTGTCGGTTTTCACCAGAAAGAGATCGTTCTGACGCAGGTTGGGACTATAGGTATAGCCGACCAATGCAAAGTCGCCCGCCGGATCCTGCAGGCCCTCGAAACCGAAGTCGATTTCAGATCCGTAGCTCCATTGAAAGCTGCTTTGTCCGTCCTGAGCTTCCGGCGGACAGGCATTGTCACAGTTCTTAAGCGCCGCCATGTTCAGCTCGGATACTTCCGCAAAGAGGGGAGTGATCGAGGGCGCCGTTATGACGTTCGGCATGAGAGTTTCCTGCGAGGGATTAAACACAGTAGCGGTCGGATTACCAGGGATGAAATAGCAGCTAGCATCGGCAAGCCAGGCTTTGCTGAAATAGCCGTTGTAGTAGTCCGCGCCGAAGTCGGCGGTGGCGCCGATAATCGTGCAGCCGTCGGGTTCATTGAGTTCGGCATCGAAAAAGGAGGTATAGTCCTGCACGGGCGCCGGATCGAAGACACGCCATGAACTGACGGCGCCGGATGCGCTGATACGAACAACGTAGCCCTCATAACGCTGCAAGTCGCGTCGCACACCCGTAACGAGAATATCGCCGTTGGCATACTGGCGGATAGTGCGGCCGTGTTCACTGGCTCCGTCGTCAATCACTTTTGTCCACTGGTGAATGCCCGCGGGATCGAGCTTCATCACGATCAGGTCGGCGTTGCCGCCGCCAAGCCTGATGTAGCCGCTGATCAGCAGGCCGTCGGGGTTGCCCTGCAAATCCTGCGAGAGGATGATATCCGTGAAGTAGATCGGATCATCCCAATAATAACGATAAGCCCAGTGAGGCGCCGAGGCGTCCGGCGGAGCGCAGATCACATAGCCCTCGTTCGTGGAGGGCTGCGTCGATAGTTGCGTGTCGCCGCAAATATAAACATTGCCGTTGGTGACTGCCAGGGATAAACCGTAGTCGTCGCGACCCGCGTTGTCGTACTCCACGAAAGAGTAACCCGATGCCGAGCTGACCATGCGCGAAATACGGTAGTCGCCCTGCGGCACCTGATTGGGGTTGTAGTAGGAACCGACCGCGGCCCATTCGTCGGCAGGAAACCCGGGCGTCAATTCAGCGCGCCGAACTTTGTTAAAGGAAAAGGAAAGGCAATTCGGGTAATAGATGTCGTTGGTTTCCTGAAGAAACACGAGGGCGCCGGCGGCATCCAGCCCCAGCAGAAAGTATTCATCCAGATCCATCCGGTAGCCGACGGCGATGTAAGACACATCGGGTCCGCCGAAGGGATTAAGCAGGAAGGACCCTTCCTCGGCGCTGACGATGTCGAGCAGACGCGCGCTGATCTGGGCCGGCAGACCATTGATCCAATGCTGCCACTGCAGCTGGCCGCTGGCGCTGGTCTTGACGATCAGCGGTCTGGTCAGGCCGCCGCCCGCGCCGGAGCTGCCGCAGATAATGTAGCCGCCGTCCGGGGTTGGATCGAGACCATAAAAAGCCTCGCTGCTCGGTGAATAGTCCAGATCGTCGTAGTGACGCGCGATGGGGGTTTGCGCCGGCAATTCGGTTAAAGTCGCCAAAGTCGCGACTAGGATCGGACAGGAGATAGCAAGAAGACGAATACCTAGCCCCAATGTCATAGTCAATTCTCCTATGATGGAATGCTGAAGTTTAACGGGAGGAATGCAGAATACACCTGAGCCCACTGCCGCAGGACTTTAGAATAGCAGGCTCCGCCAATAACGCCTTCGCGGGAACACGATACAACAGGCAATGAGGCTGCGTGCCGCTATGCCGATACAACGTGCCGGATTAGCGGTTTAACGTGCAGTGAAAATGCCCGAATACTTCAATGTGTCATAAGACCCCGCCTATGACTCTCCGCTAGTTATTGCCTCCATTCCGCTAAATACTCGCCTGTTTCCTTCAGGCTGGTCTTAACAGCCGCTAATGTTCCCCTGGGCAACAGTGTCCGGAGACGGCTCCGCCAGGCAATCATTCAGCGCCTGACTCTTGCAGCTACGCCCTCGCGGCGCGGAGCAGTAGGTTTGCTCATTCACGGGTCGGAAGGCGACGCGAGGCGGGTGCTAGATTAACTCATGCTGGGATTTCGGGAAATCCATGCTGAAGTGATTTGTGTCGATTCGATTAACAATGGATGGCGGAGAACTCAAGACAAGCGACGCTTTGCGATCCTGTCCCGGCAGCATGGGTACATGCTGAGGCGCCGGACTGACCATGCTTCAGGCCGCCAATCATATGTCGTCCGCCATCCGTCAAATGCTCATTTGCAAATCCGTCGATCAAGAGCTATCCGCCGCAAGCTGCCCGCATCACCGCAGGACAAGCAGCGGCTGTGCGCCGAGCGTCACGCCATCGCGCATCAGGGCAAAGTGGTAGGCGCCGGCTGTCAGCTTGGGTAATTGCAGAGGAATGGCGTTGTAGCCGGCACGCGTCTGCAGGCGCTGCTGCAGTATTGTTTTACCGAGCGCATCATAGAGGACGAATTCCAGGGCTGCCGCGCTGCTCAGCTCGATTTGCAGGCGCAGTTCGCAGCCGGCGGGCGCGGGGTTGGGGTAAGCGCTTACGCTCAGACCTTCGCCGGACGCGCGCTTAATACCGGTGACATCCGTGGGAAAGGCGACGAAGGGCGCGCCTTCACGAATAACACGCCTGGTCGGCGGAACATTCTCCAGCGGATCGCGCCGGCGGTCCCCCTCGCTATCCCTGTCATCGCCGGTCGCAATGCTGGCGGAAGGCGCGGCGCTGAAACAAGCCTGATACTGGCAATTGCGAAACTCCGTATCACAGGGCAGCGTGGCGCTGGTGGAGTTAACGGCCACAGGTGTTTCGTAGTCCGTCGCTTCCAGCTCTTTATCTTCGCTGCGGAAGTCGACTTCCGTCATCGTCACCGCCAGATCGCGCGCCAGACAGGTTTGGCCATCGCAGCGTGTTTTAACAAGCCAGAGGTCGCCGTCGCCGCGGAAACCCGACACCGAAGCGTTAAAGGTACAAGACCCTCCAAGCATCATCAGGCCGCCGTCCTGCGTTTCCTGCACATAGCTGCCGAGGTCGCCATTCTCAAGTCCCACATTGGAAGAGGAGCTGAGGTCCGTCGGCATTTCCGTACACCACATCAGCTCGCCGTCGCAATCGAGCTTCAGGAGGAAAGCCTGCTCCCTGTAATCGTCGGGTGCGCTCTCATAGCGATATTCCGTGGCGCCCGTAATGACAAAGCCGCCGTCGCTGGTCTGCACAACGCCGCGAGCCCAGTCCTTGTACTCATCATCGCCCGTACCGAAGCGAATGGCGCGATGCCATTGCAATTCGCCGTCCCGGTCGATTTTCATCGCCAGCGCATCCCAGCTCCGGTAGGTCAGGTCTTCCACCCGATAGATTGCCCCGACCACTATGAAGCCGTCGTCAGCGACGCCATCGCCGTCGTCATCCGTCGGCTCCACGTGATAGCCCTGCTGCTCGCCGTTCAACTTCAGGTTAAACCAGCTGCCATACACTTTGGCCCATTCGATGTCGCCATTCATATCCAGCCGAAAGACCAGCGGAAATGTGCAGGTCTCGTATTCATGCCCCACGCTAATCTTATTGGGCGGATAGACGAGATCGGGGTGGCCGACGGAGAGCTGACCAGATTTGTGATATTCGAAAATACCGCCGACAATGATACCGTCATCGAGCTCCTCGTCTCCATCGGTATCAATCGGCTCGGCGTGGTAGGCCAATTCCCGGAAGGTCCGTGGATGAGGGAAACCGCCGCTGAAGGGCGTGTGGTAGGCCCTGGACCAAGTACTGCCGCCGGGCACCAGGCCGTCGTTGTCCGTCCGCATAACCAGAGCATCATAATTGTAACCTTTGTCGCTGCCGTTAACCCAGCCGGCGATGACATAGCCGTCATTATAATCATCACCGCGCCAGTTTCGTTTAACAATTCTGCGGACCGAGCGCGCTTCGTCGTGATTGCCGAAAACCCCCTGCGGCTTGCCGAGACGCCGCGACCACAGCACATCGCCGTTAAGGTCAACCTTCACATAGTATGCATCGCGGTCATGCACATCATAGGGCGGGGTAACATCTTCGACCGTGCCGGCGATGACATAGCCGTCGTTCACTGATGTCGGGACTTCAGGATGCCCTTCCAGCTCCACCGACAGGTCGATACTATGCCCGTACTCCCACCAATCTTTATTGGGATCGTCGATGTAGATGCGCCGGCGATAACTGCCGGGGGTTTCGGAGTCGCCGTCACTGTCGGTCTTCACCAGAAAAATGTCGTTCTGACGCAGGTTGTCGCTATAGGTGTAGCCGACCAAGGCAAAATCTTCCGCCGGATCCTGCAGACCCTCAAGACCGAAATCGACCTTCGAGCCGTAACTCCACTGAAAGCTGTTCTGACCGTTCTGCACCTCCGCCGGACAGGAATCATCACAGTCTTTTGTCAAAGATAAATTCAGCGGCGGCGCTTCGGCCATCAGGGGCGCAAGCGCCGGCGACACCGTTACTTCCGGTACAAGCGCCCGCCGGATCAGCGAAAAAGGGGTAACGGTCGGATTGCCGGCCGTGAAGTAGCAGGTCTCGTCGGCAAGCCAGGCACGGCTGAAATAGCCATCGTAGTAATCGGCGCTGAAGTCGGCGGTCGACCCGACGATCGTACAACCATCGGGCTCCGTGAGTTCGAGATCGAAAAAGGAGGTGTAGTCCTGGACCGGCGCGGGATCTGCAACCCGCCAGGTGCTGACGCTGCCGGCGGCGTCGATTTGCACGACATATCCTTCATAGCGCGACCCGTCGAGCCGCATGCCCGTCACGAGTATGTCGCCGTTCGCATACTGGCGGATGCTGCGCCCATATTCATTCGCCCCCTCATCGATAAACGTCGTCCACAGTTCCGTACCGCCAAGGTCGAGTTTTACGACGGCCACATCGGCAGGGCCGTCGAGGGGAGTCGTATAGCCGCAGATGAGCAAACCGTCGACGATGCCCTGCGAGTCGTGCGATGGGATGATATCCAGAAAGTAAATCGGGTATTCCCAGTAATAACGATTGGCCCAGAAGGGCGGTGAAGCGTCGGGGGGCGCGCAGATGACGTAACCGTCGTTCCACATCGGCTGCGCGACGGGGTACGTGTCGCCGCAGATATACACATTACCGTTGGTTACGGTAAGAGAGTTGCCGAAGTCATTGCGATCGAGGTTGTCGTATTCGACGAAGGAAGGCCCGGCGGCGGCGCTGACAAGGCGCGTGATGCGATAATCGCCCTGCGGAAACTGGTTCGGCCGGTAGTAGGAACCCACCGCCGCCCATTCGTCGGCGGGATACCCGGGCGTCAGGACGCCCCGCCGTACCTTGTTAAGTGAAAACGAGGCGCAAGCCGGATAGTTGAGATCATCGGAGTTATGCAGAAATATCGGCGTCCCCCAGGCATCCAGACCGACCAGGAAGTATTCATCCAGATCCGTGCGATAGCCCACCGCTACATAGGATACATCCGGCCCGCCGTAGGGATTGAGCAGCAGCGAGCCCTCATCGGCGCTGACGATGTCGAGCAGGCGGGCGCTGACTGGATTCGGCAGCCCCTCGAGCCAGCGCTGCCACTGCAATTGACCGCCCGCGTCGGTTTTGACGATGATCGGCTCGATCAGGCCGCCGGCGACTCCCGAGCTGCCGCACATGATATAGCCGCCGTCCGGCGTGGCGTCCAGTCCTGCCAAAGTTTCACTGCTGAGTGAAAAATCGAGGTTGTCGTAGTGACGCGCAATAGGAAATTGGGCCGTCAGCTCGGTCCGAGCCGCCGGCAGCACGACAAGGATAGCGCAGAGAATGCCATAGAATCGATACGTTAACACCTTGGACATTGTCAAAACTCCTATGTGTGAATAACCAAAACATCGGACAGCTAATCGGAGCGTGATTACCACTGGACATTCTAAAAGGGTGTTAAAAATGCTGCGAAGGGAATCCCGATGCAATCGACAATTAAGCATCGTGTCGAATTAAGGTTGGAACGTGGGCATCTGCCACCTTAACGTGCAGCTGCCTGGTGCTTTGCAAATAAAAATTTCCATAGTTGCACCTCCCCTTGAGCTAAGGGGGTGAGACACGGATTGAGCGCCGAACGGGGAGGGGTTATGAGTATGCAAGGGCTTCTTAACTCCCCTAGCCACTCTTTCAAAAAGAAGGGGACTTGAAATTAACTCAGCTGACAATGCACCAGTGCGGTGCAATTCCTGGCTCCAGGAAGCAGACAAGGCCACGAACGCGGATGAGACTGACTCCCGCCTTGCTTTGTAAATTTAATTAACGGCCGACAATCAGGAACTGCGAATCGCCGCGGCTTGCGTTAAAACAATTGCGTCTTAGCACACAAGAACCTGTTAACGGATCGGCGCGCAATGCTTCGCAACGACAATGTACATTCAGAGGCTGACAATCCTGCAGTCGCGAGTTAAGCAACACGATCGAAAGGGCGAGGAACAGTATCATTCCTCGCCCGCAATTTCATGCTTCGGATCGGGCAGCTTGAGCTGCATGCAAGACAGTGCCGAGTGTCGACAGGACAAAGACAATCGCAGGATGCTTCAAGCCATCTCATCCTGTTCAATGAACGCCTGCCATGGGCTGCCGGAAATCACTTCACAACATTCAGGGCTTGCGAACTGAGCGTCACTCCATTGCGTATCAGCGCAAAGTGATAAGCGCCGGCAGCGAGCTTCGGCAATTGCAGCGGTATCGCGTTGTAGCCGGCGCGGGCACGCAGACGCCGCTGAAGCAGAACTTTGCCAAGCGCGTCATACAGGAAGAAGTCAAACTCCTGCGCTTCACCGAGCTCGATTTGCAAATGCAGTTCACAGCCGGTGGGCGCGGGATTGGGATAAGCGATCACGCTTTGCCGCTCAAGCGATTCACGACCGGCACCGGTCACGTCGGAGGAATAGGAAATAAAAGGCGCACCTTCGCGAATGGCACGGCGGGAGTGCGGAACATTTTCCAGCGGATCACGAGAGCGTTCAGGGTCGTCTTCGACGTCGTTGTTAACAATAATGCCGGCCGGCGCTGCACTGTAACAGGCCTGAAACTGACAATTACGGAAGTCGGGGTCACAGGGTACGGTAGCGCTGGTGGAGACAACCGCAACCGGTGTCTCATAGTCCTCGACATCCAGTGTCTTGTCTTCGCTGCGAAAATCGACTTCCGTGGCAATGACATCCAGGTCGCGCGACAGACATGTCTCGCCGTCGCAGCGCGTTTTGGTAAACCAGAGATCGCCATCATCGTCAAAGCCATGCCAGGCGTTGAAGGTGCAGGTTCCGCCGACCATCATCAGGCCGCCGTCCTGGGTTTGCTGGACATAGTTGCCCAAATCACCGTTGGCGATCGCCACATGCGCGGATGGAGTGAGATCCGTCGGCAATTCCCGGCACCACTGTATCTCGCCGTCGCAGTCGAGCTTAAGCAGAAAGCCCTGCTCGTGATAATCATTCGGTGCCGATTCATAGCGGAATTCCGTCCCGCCGGTAATCACAAAGCCGCCGTCGTCCGTCTGGACCACGCCGCGCGCCCAGTCTCTGAGCGCATCGTCGCCGTTGCCGAAACGCAATACGCGATGCCATTGCAGCTCGCCCTCGCTATCGATCTTCACCGCCAGCGCATCCCAGCTCAGGTAGGTATTGTCAATAACCCGATAGATCGCTCCAACCGCGATAAAGCCGTCGTCCGCAATACCGTCACCGTCGTCGTCCGTCGGCAGCACGTGATAACTTTGCTGTTCGCCGTTTAGCTTGTTGTTAAACCAGGTGCCGTACACCTTGCACCATTCGACATCGCCTTCCATGCTAAGGCGGAATATTAACAAAAAGGTACATGTCTCGAATTCATTCTCCATATTCAGCTTGTCAACCGGAAAGACAGGATCGGGGTGGCCGAGGTCCTGGCGAATATCCTTGTGATACTCGAAAGTGCCGGCGACGATAATGCCGTCATCATGCTCCAGATCGCCGTCGGCATCGATTGTTTCAACATGATGGGCCAGCTCGCGATTGGTTTTGCCGTGCGGCTGAGTAAAATACGGAATGCTGTAACACTTCGACCAGGCGCTGCTGCCGGGGGGGACCAGCCCGTTGATGTCCGTTCGCATTACCAGCGCGTCGTAGTAGTAGCCTTTTTCCTCGCCGTTAACAAAGCCGCCGATGATATAGCCGGCATTAAACACGTGGTTATTATGGAGCTTCTTGGTGATTGCGCGTATCGATCGGGCCTCGTCGAAGTAGTGACGCGAGGGCGATTTCGCTTTACCCAGGCGCCGCGACCAGAGGACATCGCCATTCAGATCGACTTTCATATAGTAGGCGTCCCGATCGTCAAGAATGTGGTGCGGCTCCGTATAGCTTTCCACCGATCCGGCGATCAGGTAACCGTCACTGTATGTGTAACTCAGCTCAGGGAATTCATGCTGCCTCATCGACAGTTCGATGCTATGCCCGTATTCCCACCAATCATATTCTGGATCGTCGATATAGATACGTCGGCGAAAATTGCCGGGCGTTTCCGAGTCGCCGTCGCTGTCGGTTTTGACAAGGAACACATCGTTGTGCTGCAGATGGGGACTGTAACTGTAGCCGACCAGGGCAAAATCGCCTGCCGGATCCTGCAGGCCTTCGAGGCCGAAATCAACGCGCGAGCCGTAACTCCACTGAAATGTATTCTGTCCGTTCTGCACTTCCGGCGTACATGGATCTTCGCAGCGCTTGTCTTCCGATAAATTCAGCGCAAGAACCTCACCGTTTTCGTGACTCAGTTCCGGCGCTGCGATCACCTGCGGCAGGAGCAGCTCCCAGTTGAGCGGCAGGTCGACATCACTGGCGTTGCCCGCAGTGTAGTAGCAGGAACCGGCCCCGGTCCTGCCCTTGCTGAAATAGCCGTCGTAGTAATCTGCGCCGAAGTCGGCGGTGGAACCTATGATGTTAAACTCATCCGGCTCCACGAGCTCAACATCAAAAAAAGACGTGTAGTCCTGCAGGGGCGCGGGATCGAAGACACGCCAGGAGCTCAGCGCGCCGTTTGCCGTTAAGTGAACCACGTAGCCCTCATAACGCGGCATATCGCGTCGCACGCCGGCAACGAGGATATCGCCATTGTCGAACTGACGAATGCTGCGCCCGAACTCATTTGCTCCATCGTCGATTTGCCTGGCCCAGATCAGCGTTCCGGCATAATCGATTTTAACAACAATTAAATCAAAGGGACCGCCGGAGGGCCCGGTATAGCCGGTTATGAGCAATCCATCGGGGATGCCCCACTCGTCGTGGGATGCGATAATATCAAGGAAATAGACGGGGTCGTTCGCGAAGTAGCGATTCGCCCAGACCGGCGCGGAAGCATCCGGCGGCGCGCAGATCACATAGCCTTCGTTCCAGCTAGGCTGGCTGACAGGGTAGGTGTCACCGCAAATGTAAATGTTACCCGATGTTACGGTAAGCGAAGTACCGAAGTCATTGCGATCCGGATTGTCGTATTCCACGATTGAAAAGGTGCCGGTGGAACTGAGGATGCGCGAAATGCGAAAGTCGCCCACGGGTCCCTGGTTCGGCTTGTAATACGAACCGACCGCCGCCCAATCGTCCGCAGGGGCGCCGGCGCTGAATACAGCCGGACGAATCTTGTTAAGCGCAAAGCTGTTGCAGTTCGGGTAATAGAAATCGTTGGAGTTTTCAAGAAAGATGAGGTCGCCCACGATATCCAGGCCAACGAGAAAGTACTCGTCTAGGTCCAGACGGTAGCCGACGGCGATGTAATGCGCATCGGGTCCCCCAAAGGGATTCGGCAGCAGTGACCCCGCGCTGTAGCTGATGATGTCGAGCAGTCTGGCGCAGATCGGATCGGGCAAGCCGTTAATCCAGTGCTGCCATTGTATTTTGCCTCCCGCATCGCACTTAACAATTATCGGCTCGATACATCCTGCGCCGGCGCCCGAGCTGCCGCAAATAATGTATCCGCCGTCGGGCGTGGCTTCGATGCCGGCAAAAGCGTCGCTGCTCGGCGAATAGTCAAGATTGTCATAATGTCGCGCCATGGGAAACTGCGCCGGCAGTTCGTACCATGGAATACAGGCCGCGAAAAGAAGGACAAGAGACAGACATGGGACGCGATAGGGTAGTTTAGAGGACATAGACGAGAATCCTGTTTATTGTAGTACCGTGCAGAGACTGCGCTGAGAATAGTGTCAATTCAAATAAGTTATTTATAGTCTCCCTCTTTGCGAAAGAGGGGCTAGGGGAGTTCGAAACGACTAAAATTTGTAACCCCTCCTCGTTCGGCGCTCAGTCCGCGCCTCACCCCCTTACTTCAAGGGGAGGAATGTATAGCAGAAACTTATTAGAATGAGCAATAGTGCTGTTTCAAATAAGTTTTTTCAAGTCCCCCTCTTTTCAAAAGAGGGGTTAGGGGAGTTAAGAAGTCCTTAAATACTCATAACCCCTCCTAACCTCCCCTTACCTTAAGGGGAGGGACGGCTATCAAAATCTTATTTGAAAGAGTCATAGTATTCCTTCAACTAAAATTCTGATTGTTATACTTCCCCCGGAAGTAAAGGGCTGAGGCGCAGGCTGAGCGCCGAATGGGGAGCAATTATGAATAACTGAGGTACTCATAACTCCTGGTCCCTCTTTCAAAAAGGAGGCCTGAAAAAACGATTTTGACAGTCGCATAGCTGTTTCCGGAATAGGACAACAGATAGCGGCGACAACTTTGCTTAAGTGGATACTGAATTCCAGTTTCAATTATCATGCGCCGAGATTTTTTGAGCAAGCGAGCAGATTTTCCCGCAAAGCGCACAGGGGCCGATTCAAGGCCAGGCGCTATTTCGTCCGGGAGACTCCGTCGACAAATCGGCAATCCCGCCCTGCAACAGCAGCCTGCAAATTTCAACAATCCGGCAAGGAGTTCTCTCGACGACGCTCACCCGCCATTTGATTCCGCTTACTCAACGCCATCCTACGTTCGCCTTTTGTCCCTTTTACGTCGCGGCTCAGCTGCGTACACTGCGGCACAGTCATATTGATGGATGTCAAGCCCTTACTTCGACATCGCATAGCAGTTATTAACAATATTCAGAGAGTTCAAATGCACGAATCAACAACCTGCACAGCGGGTAGGCTCTTCTTTGCCCGCAGGGCATTGACGGCCCTGTTTGCTCTGCTGCTCGTGACGGGCAGCGCCGAGGCGGCGACGAAGTTAACGGCTTCGGATGGCGGCAGCGGCGACCTGTTCGGCCAGTCGGTGGCTATCGACGGCACGGTGGCAATCATCGGCGCGGATGAAGACGACGACGGCGGCACGAACGCCGGCGCCGCCTATATCTATGAATGGGACGGCAGCGCCTGGAGCGAATCGCAGAAGCTGACGGCGAGCGACGCGGCGGCGGAGGACCGCTTCGGCCGTTTTGTAGCGGTTGACGGCGAGGTGATCGTCGTCAGCGCCCCCAAGGACGACGACGATGGGGCCAACTCCGGCGCGGTCTATGTTTTTCGCTATGATGATGTGAGCGAAACCTGGCAGCAGGAGCAGAAACTCACCGCCTCCAATGCAGCTGCCGGCGACGAATTCGGCGACGCTATCGCCGTTGAAGGCGACCGCATCGTCATCGGCGCGCCGCGCAGCGACAACAAAGGCGCTGACGCCGGCCTGGCCTATTACTTCGAATACAGCGCTTCTTCCTGGCAGCAAAAACAATGGTTTTATCCCTCCGGCATTACGAGTGGCGACCGCTTCGGCACCGCCGTGGATTTCGAGAGCGATCGTCTGATCGTCGGCGCGCGGCGGCATACGGTCCACCACTCGAACGGCGGAGCGGCCTACATTTTTGCCCATACCGGCAGCAAGTGGTCAGAGGAAGCCGCACTCTCGCCGGCCGACGCGGCCAAAGACGATGAATTCGGCTGGAGCGTAGCCGTCGATGGCGATCAGGTGCTGATTGGCGCGCCCTATGACGATGACTTCGGCAGCTCCTCCGGCGCGGCCTATGTCTTCCGCAAAGTGGGCGCGAGCTGGCAGGAGCAGACCAAACTGACCGCCAGCGACGGCGCGGCCGACGACCGCTTTGGCTTTCGCCTGGCATTCAGCGGCGGTACTGCGCTGATCGGCGCTTATAAAAATGACGCTGTGGCCGCCGATGCGGGCGCGGCCTATCTCTTTCACTATGCGAATCTGGTCTGGACGCAGGAAGCCAAGCTGACGGCCGACGACGGCGCTGCCGGCGATGCCTTCGGCCGCGTCGCCGCTATGGATGACCAGTCGCTGCTCCTCGGCGCGCGCAGCAATGCCGGACAGGGCGCCGCCTACCTCTACCCGCTGTCGGATATCTCGCTCGCCGCCGGCGCCGCCTTCCCATGTGCAGACGCCGCGCTGCCCGACCGGCCGGATCAGATCATCTACCGGGGGCTGATTAACGACGACGATAACGATGAAGACCGCATTATCGGCCGCTGGTGCGACGCCATGCAAAGCTACATCCCCCTGCGTTTCGAGTGGGGCGTCTGCTATGACATACCGACCGATCCGTACAACAAATGCACGACCGAAATTCTTTATCCCGACTGGGAGGATCTTAAAGTCTCCTTTTCCGTGCTGCATGTTAACGGCGACCAGTTGCCCGACTTTGTCTTCGCGCTTTCCGGCACCGATGTCAGCGGCGCCGTACCAACGGCGACCGGACGCATCATCAGCCTCTTCGGGCAGTCCTTCCTTAACATCGCGACGATCAACCTGGCGGGGATTGCGAGCCCGGCACACTCGGATTTGTTTTACGCGCTGGACCTGCGCGTCGACCATGAGCTGACCGATCCGCTGGCGCGCGACATCAGCGGCAAGCTCTCCTACAAACTCGGCGAGGTTAACGTCGCCGTCAGCCAGCCGCCGGCCATCATTGTGCCGCCGGACTTCACGACGGCTGCGGATGACTTGGAAACCCGCGAGCCCTTGATGGTACGCGTCTTCCCGAACCCCGCCGACAATACGGCTCGCATCCAGGCGCGCCGCATTCCCGCCGGCAGCTACCGCATCGACATCGCGGCGCTCGACGGCAGCATCCTGGTTTCAAGAGAGGTGGAAGTCGGCGCCGACGGCGAGTTCCTGCGCAGCTTCGATTTCACGCAGACCGCCGCCGGCTATTATACCGTTAAACTCTACACCGAGCAGAGCTTTATCGGCGCCTACCCCCTGCTGATCGTACGCTAGCAATCCCTTACACCCTCAAGAGCGCCGCCGACAGCGGCGCACAGAACTATTCTTTCCTATAAACATCAATCAGAGGTCAGTCTCATGACTTTGTGTAATACTCAGCGGCAGGCCGGCTCCTCCCTGCTCGCGCTTACCATTCTCCTGTTTCTGGCGCTGCCCGGGCAGCACGCCCGGAGCCAGGGTCAAAGCGAGGCGCCCAGCGTCCTGGAAAGCGTGCTGGATCAGCACGACGAAAGCGGCGTTCTTAAAACAAGCTCGCTTAACATCGACGGCAGCCTGACGGTCTCCAACTCCAACGGCGGCGTCTCCTACATCCTGCCGATCTCGAGCTTCACGGTCGATAACTACCCGATTAACACGACCCTGACCTACAACGGCGATATGGCCTTTACCAGCTATAAACAATATCTCAATTCATCCGGTACTGACGATCGTTGGGATAAGCTGACGATGAGCCGTCCGGCGTGGATCGTGGGGCTGAACGGCTTTGCCGTGCAGGTGCTTTCCACAACGACGGACTTCACCAACGGCTGCTGCGACAACTTTCCGCAGAACGAGCAGCTGGCCTACGACGAGTCCGATGTCATCTGGCTCGCCGACGGCTACGACGTCTGCAACCGTATGGACAACATGGTGGCCACCGACGAGCAGGACGTCATCCGTCTGTTGCGCGCCGATGGCAGCCTGCTGGAGCTGCGCAATACCGTGACGCGCCGCGATCACAACCTGCCTTCGGACATCGTGAATGCCGAAGAGCTCTATACCGGCTACTACTATGAAAAAGGCGTTAACAGCAACGGCTACGCTACAGTGGAAATCAACCAGCCGGAGTGGCAGGCGCTGCTGAGCCGCGTCGGCGAGCTGCGTTTCACCAAGACGGGCAATGCGCCCAAGACCATTACGGCCGACCAGGTCTATTTCGCGCCGCGCATCGTGCGCTATTTCCCGGGCGACGGCCTGGAGTATGTCTTTCGCGAAGTAGTGATGCCCTACGGCCTGGATAACTCGCTCTGGGGCTTCGCCGCGCTGCACGGCGCCGCGCCGACGATCTTTTATCTGGACGAAATTCGCGGCGCCACCGGCTCGTTAACCGGCCTGCGCTACAGCCGTCAGCAAACCAACTTCCCCGTCAGCAGCGGCCGCGCGACGATTCAGAGCTTTGCCGGCCATTCCTTCAGCTACCAGGGTTCGGGTCTGATCATTAACGCCCTGGGCCGCGAGTTCCGTCTGCGCTGGGGCGCCGTCGGCAGCGGCGACGCCTTCGATGACGAGCCCGAGCTGGAATACCGCGAGATGCCGATCGTGGCCAATGGACTTAACGGCATCGACGAGATCAGCACGGTCGAATCGTTCGCGGGCATGCTGCGCCGGATCACCGACCCGGCCGGAAGAACGATCGACTTCGGCTACGAGCGCTATGACCGGCAGTACCGCAACTGGGGCTTCCCGCGTGTCAAACCTCAGAACGCCGACATCGACCTGACGCTGAGCGCCTTCCGGCTCACCAGCGTTCAGCGCGGCGCGGCCATCCAGGAAATCAGCTATATGGAACCCGAATTCCAGATTATGGAATCCGATCAGAACAACATGCAATTGCCGCTTTCCAGCCACAGCCCCGAAGGCATCAAATATCACGGCGCCAATGTGGTCGACAAGCTGGATAAATTCGAACATGCGCTGCCGGAAGCGCTCTGGCTGAGCCGCGCCGACTACAGTTACAACTATATCTCCGAAGAGCTGGACGGCAACTGGTCGACGACGATGACGCTCAGCGACTATCTGCCGGGCACGGCCAAATCGGCGACGCCGCAAACGCGCGCCGTCAATACGACGACCCATTGGTTCCACCGTAATCCACAGCCCTATTCGGACTGGTATCAAGTGGGCCTGCGGGACCAGACGACTTTTACCGAACTGCGTAGCCTGACGACGGAGGCCGGCGACATCTGGCACAGAACCGAGTATGAATACGCCCGGCTCTCGGACGCCAGCCTCAACGCCGTTAACCAGCCGACGCCCATGCAGCAGGTGCAGATCTCCGTCACCGAATTGGACGTCATCATGCCCGCGGGCCAGTCACCGCAAGCGGCCGACTGGATCCCGAGCGCCAAAACGACCTTTGAATACGAGACCGAGTATTCGCGCAGCTACGACAACGCCACGGCACGCGACATCTTCGGTCTGGACGTCGCGAAAAAAATCACGAAACAACTGGTGCCCGATACCGAGGCCCTCTATCTCCAAACCCGCGAATGCTATCGTCACTTTCCGACCTCGACCAGTACGGTGTCGCTGACGCAGTCCTACTGGGATGAAGAGGGCGCGATGGATGCCTGGCACGGTTATCAGGCCAGCGGCGAGCAGGACAAGTATCAGCATCCCTGGCAGATTCCGAGTTATACGACCGATGCCGGCCCCCTATTCCCGACATCGCCCTACCTGCGGCACTTGACCGTGGAAACGACGGTGCTCGACCCCGGTAACAAGATCCTGCAGGGCAGCCGGACGAAGTACGCCGGCGACTACGATATCGACGCGAACGGCGCATATCTGAAACGCCCGGGGCTGCCTCTCGCCGGCTACGACATCGGTGAGGACGGCGTGGAAGTGCTCGGCCAGAGCTTCGAATACGGCTCGCTTGAAGTGCGCAACGCACCGATCAGGACTGAAAACGCGCTCGGCGTGACAGCCAGCAACTATTATGCCTACGAGGAGATTCCCGGCGCGGGCTATGATGAAAACAATCCGCCCAAAGCCGATATGCTGAACAATGCCGACGAGCTGACGGCACGCGATATGAGCGGCAGGCTGGTGCTGATGCACGAAAGCCCGATGGCGCAGCATGTGACGGTGCGCGGCTTTGCGCCCGGCGCAGGCTACGACAGCGAGACGCTGGAAACACTCTATGAGCGGACCTTCCTCGACCAGGTCAGCGGTACGCGCGACCCTAACGGTGCGTACAGCAGCGCCAACTACGATGCGATCGGGCGGGTAAAAACAGCCTGGCAGCCCTTTGATTTTCCTTCGGACGATCCGCTCGTGACGCCCTACAGCGGCAGCCTGACAATGCCCTTCTTCGGCCGCTCGGAATACAGCCGGACGACCAACTACCAGCTGCGCGGCTCAGGCACGCCCCTGGACGAATCGCATCCCTACTTTACGCCGGACGCCGAATTGCAGGAGACCGGCCGCGAGAACGAGCTGATAGCGGCGCGTCCCTGGTCACGCATCCCCATCTGCACCGATGCCGACGGCCTCTGCGACATCACGGCCAGCGCGACGGCCAAAGGCGGCGGCGACGCGGTCCAGGTGGACTCGGACGGCAAAATCGCCTTCGACACCGAACGCGAGTATCAGGGCGTTATCAACTATTATCCGGCGGCGCAGGATCTGCTGCAATCCGCCCAGAACATCAATTCCCTGGAATTTGTCCTCAGTCCGCAATCCTTTGCCGGGCACGATATCTTCCTGACACTGGAAATGCGGCACTTTCCAGCCGGCGGCGGCGAGACACTGCTGCTGCAAGAGACCTTTCTTTTCGAACATTATGCCGCGACGCCCGACGCCGGTGACGCCCGCTTGCAGCTCGATCTCTTTGATGAGATCGCCAACCTGCAGAATATCGACGGGCGGGTGGAGATTCGCATCATTAATCATACCCTGGGCTCGGAAGCCGCATTCGGCAATATCGCCGAAATTGCGCGGCCGCATTTCGTCATCGACGGCGACCTGCTCTACTTCAACTCGCGCGCGGACTTCACGGCGCAGTACAGCTATGATGACGGTGTTGATCCGAGCACGACGATTCTGGCCAAGGTGGACGACGCCGAGCACACGGAATCCGACTGGGATGTCGTCGGCCTGGGTTTCGCCCGCCACCAGCAGACGAAACATCACTTCGGCGCGGACAGCCGCCTGCAGCAGAGCGTCCAGACCATCGGCGCGCCCGGCAGCCCCGGCGCCGTCGACCGTTCGGTCAGCTTCGAGCACTCCGGCCTTGGTCTGAACCTGACGAGCTTCGATCAGCTCGGCTACAGCACGGCGCAGGACTACGATGACCTGGGCCGGCCGGTCGAGACAACCAACAAGGATATGTCCACGCGGCAGCAGGCCTATAATCTCGGCCGGCCCAGCGCGGTTTTCGCCGAGCTCGACGACGCGGACTTCTACGGCTTCTGCCGCCACGAACGCGACACCGACGAGATGGGCTATCACCGTGACCGCTATTACGATGCCTTTGGCAACCTGCGGGTGGAAATCTTCGACAACAACCCCTTCAGCCAGCGCCGCCATACGCGTTATGACTACGACCGCCTGGGGCGTCTGCTGAAGGTGCGTCACCCCGACATGCTGCCGGTGGATCACGAAACCGAATACTGCTACGATGACTTCGGTCGCGCCAAATACATTAAACAGGCCGATATGGGTACAACGTCGCAGGCCTATGATCTGCTGGGCAATCTGCGCTTCAGCCAGACGCAGCAGCAGGCCGAGGATGGCGTGCTCATCTTCAACCAGTACGACGACCTGAACCGCCTGGTCATCGTCGGCGAGGCGCAGTTCGACGTCGATCCCGACGGCGGCCCGACCCATGGCGCTTCCGGCGGCAAAGGGCGCGGTGACCAGGTCCAGAGCGGTTTTGCGGCCCTGCCGACGCGCTGGACCGACGCGCTGGACCCGAACGTTCTTAACAACGGCGTTGGCGGCGACCCGCTGACGGTTAACTCGACAATCTGGATCGACGGCACTCCTGCCAATCCGGTACCCGCCGTCTGGAACCTGACGGAGCTCTGGGAGACGAGCTGCACGCCCGCCGGCTTCGGCCAGCTGCCCGGTCAGGTAGTCCTGCCGCCGGCCTTCCTGCGCCATCCCGCCAACTACTACGAACGCCCGACGCCACCGAATGCCCTTGTCGCGCAGTTCGAAGATGTCTTCGCCTATCCCGAGCACATCCGTCAGGCACGGCACTACGACGAGCTGCCGCCCGCCGTCGGCGTCATCTGGAGCAACTTCCCGGCGCATAGCCAATGGGATCTGCTCGCGCCCACGGGCAAAGTACGCAAGCTGAAAGGACGACTGGCGGCGACGGCCTACCGCCAGCATGCCGGCGAGCCCTTCCATTACGAAGTGCGCTCCTACGACGAACGCGGCCGCATCGAAGCCCTGCTGCGCTATACCGAGAACCTGGGCTTCGACGCCGTCTACTACAGCTACAATTCCGCCAACCAGGTGATCGCCGTCACGGACGTCTCGCCGCAGCGGCAGCACAGTACCTGGTATGGCACCGACCATAACGGCCGCGTGGACAAAGTCTGGAGCTACCTGGGCGACAACGGCTCCGGCTTCGGTATCGCCTTTCCGGTGTATCCCGCCATCATCAATCCGGCGGGCGACGGCCCGGCGATCGAATACAACTTTACCGAACGCAATGAAATCCGCAGCATGCGCTACCCCGACGCCGACGTTGTGGTGGATTATACCTGGAACGCGCGCGGCTGGGCCAGCACGATGGGCGCCGCCCACAGCACCCAGGGTTCGCTCTTCCAGCAGACCCTGCACTACCAGCCGCACGGCCAGATCGTCAAGCAGGAGTCATGGAATATCCTGCAGCCGCTGACCGTAACGCAGGACTATACTTACAGCGAGGCGCGCGAGCTGACCGGCTGGGATTACGGCGACTTCAACGGCACGATTCACTCCCAGACCTACGACTATGACGCCTTCGGCAATCGCCGGCACTTCGAGCGCAATAATATTGGCGCGCAGTTCAGCTATGCCGATCCGAACGGTCCCAACCGCATCACGCGCTATGAAATGCAGAGCGAGCGCGTGGATTACAGCTTCGACGCCAACGGCGCGATGACCGGCCGCGACTATTTCTACCACAACGGCAGCCTCTGGCAGCCCGGCCCCAGCGAAAGCCTGACTTTCGGCTATACCGGTCTGGTAGAGCAGTTCGTCAGCACGCCGCCGGGACCGATCTTTCCGTCCTGTCCGTCAGCGACTTCGAGCAACGGCGCGATCGACTGGCGCTATCGCTACAGCCCCACCGGTGAACGTGAACAGAAACGCCTCTACTACAGCCCCGATGGCGACAAGTGCGGCAATGCCCACCCCTGGGTCTATTATCAGCTCGACGTCAAAGGACGCCAACTGGCCGTCTTTAACGGCAGCCAGACGACCGAGGTGGATTGCAACGACGGCAGCGGCCCGCAAACGCTCAGCCGCGCCGTGTACATGTACCCGGTGGAATATCTGACCTACGGCAATCACAGCAATCATGCGATTGCCACGCGCCCCGGCATCGGCCGCGAATACAAAATCGCCGACCATCTGGGTTCCACGCGCCTGGTTGTAAACGCCGCCGGGATCGCCCAGTCGATGATGGACTACGAGCCATTCGGCTCCGTCGTAGGCGGCGGAGGCAACGAACGTCTGAGCTTTATCGACAAGGAACGCGATTTCGAAAGCAGGCTCGGCGACTTCGGAGTGCGTAAGTATGATGAGGTGACGGGGAGGTTCGTATCCACTGATGCCTTGTGGGAGAAGTATCGGCATTGGAGTCCGTATCAGTACAGCCGCAATAATCCGTTACTATTGAGTGATCCGACGGGTTTGGCAGACTTCTATACTGAAGACGGACAAGTTCTTTCCGATGGAGTTTCAGACGGAAAAATATATGCTGTACCGAATCACATTAACATTAAATGGCTTACAAATGAAGATGGGGATATTAATTATGAAACTCTCGCTGACGTAAGTTTCCTGCTGCCAAAAGAAACGATTCGAAAAATGATTGCAGAAGACATCGATCCGTTTATTCGATATGGACTCGTTCAAGAGGGTGGTGGTGTTGTTGCTGAAGATAATAATGGAGTTCAATATTGGCAGTATGGTGGAGCTGGGCACGAATTACATCACTCGTCGTCAAATGATGTACATGCCACGGAATCGGTTAAACGAGCACTAAACAAAGCAAATGCAGAAGGTCTCACTCCTACTTTCGTTATTCATAATCATCCATATTCCAGGAGTCCGGATCCAAGTGGCCCTGACAGGAAGACATCATTAGTTCTAAAAATTCCAGGCATTTTGCTTCATAAAGATGTAATAACAGTCTTTCATGGAGAATCAACTGTCCAGTTGCCCCGCAGTGTAATTATGCCATTTGACGGTGACGGAGATCGAAAGAAATTCGATCCGGATGTACCGGCACGAAGAGAGTGAAGCTTTCACGTTTTTCCGAAATTACACGTTAGCATAAAAGTAGCTGGTCTCATTATTCGAGATCAGCTATTTTTGCTTTGTAATTGCGTGATAAAATTTTGAAAATTTTACTAATGTCTGATCTCACAATCGTCAATTCCAAAACTACAGGATGACTGCAGTAAACCTTATGTCATACTTTTCATTTTCGATACGGGTTAAACTCAATTCCATCCGAAACTATCAAATGTAGATTGCAGAGCACATGTGAAAAGTATATTCAGTATTCAGACATTTATGTATTTTTGCCAGGCTGAAGAACCGTGTTTGTAAATTCGAGATTTTAACGCAATAATTATTACAAAATTTCCTCATCCCCATGTCCATCCTCTCCCAACTCGCATCCGCCCTAGGCCGGCGCGATGAAGTGCCCAACCAGGAATTGGCGCGCCGCCTGGCCGCCAGACCGAACAAGAAGGATATCGCCGAACTGGCGGCTCACCTCCAAGACCGCGACAAACATATCCGGCACGACTGCATCAAGACGCTCTACGAGCTGGGCGAAATCAGGCCCGAGCTGATCGCGGACTATACAGAAGAGTTCGTGGCTCTGCTCGGGCATAAGGACAACCGCATGGTCTGGGGCGGCATGTGCGCGCTGGCGGCTATTGCGGTCTCAGCGCCGGAAGAGATATACCTGCATGCCGCTCTGATTGCGGAAACGATGGACACAGGAAGCGTCATTACGATCGATCACGGCGTGCTGGCCCTGGCGCGGGTCGCGGCGCACAAGGATGCCTTTAACAAAGAGATTTTTCCGCTGCTGATTTACCGTCTGCATGTCTGCCCGGCCAAAGCGATACCGCAGTATGCCGAGAAAACTGTGTTGGCGCTGCGCCCCTTCAACCGCGAAGAATTTGTGCGCACGATCGAAGAACGGATCGGGGAGCTGTCCGAGACCCAACTGCGACGGGTGAAGAAAGTGCTGAAGCAGGTGTAAGATATGTCGGGGACAGACTGTTGATCGCCGCGACGAAAGCCGGCGAAAGGATTGCCTGTTGGATAAGCGGCGCATGCCCGATCGGGGCTTTCCCTTATCAATTTAACTTGCCGCGATTCACCGGCCTTGTCGTGACATACACGCCTGCGCCAATCAATGCCATGCCCACGAAGTGATTCCAGCTCAAGATTTCTCCGTCGAGGAAGCCCCATAGCGTTGCAATCGGCGGCACCAGGTAGTGAACAATGGATGCGTAGGCGGCATTCTCCCGTTGGATTAAAGTCACAAACAAGGAAAAGCCGAAGACATTGGCAAACAGGCTGAGCAGGATGACGTGGTTAAACGAATGCCAGGCGGCAGCCGAAGCAAAGATAGCCGACGGTACGGCTGTCGTTAGCACGAGACCCAACGTGACGGGCAAGAGTAAAACATAAGTCGCGGCGGGAATGAGCCGGGCTTTGACGCGGGAGAGTTTCGTCTGGATGATCAGCATGCTGAGGCCATAGCCCAGGCCCGCCAGCAAAACAAAAGCGCCATAGCTGTTGTTCCCCGTCAGCAGGTCATCAGCCGAGAAAAACATAAGGACGAGTACGCCGCTCAGACCCAGCAGTATACCGCCGCATGCGCCAACACCGATATTCTGTTTATAGGCGACGACACCGATAACGAGCACCCACAGGGGCGGCATGGAATTCAGCGCGCCGACCATAGAGCTGCTTACCTGCGATTGCGCGAGCGCCAGCAGACAGGAGGGGACGCCCGCGCCGATAAGAGCGACGGCCATTATGGGAAGGCGCAGGTTCCTGGGAATTTCACGCAGCGACCGCAGGCTGAAGGGCAGGAAAATCAGACCGGCCGCTGCCAGACGCGTTGCCGCGACCTGCAGGGGACTCAGGGATTCGACTCCCCTCTTCAGTAACATGAATGAGCTGCCGTAGATAAGGCTGACTGTTAACAACAGTATCAGCGATTGCAGGGCGGACCTGTTCACAATGTCTTTTCCATGAAAATGACGTATCGGTGCGGATTTTCATAATAGGCATCGATGGTCGCGAATCCGGCTTCGCGGTACATCCTCAACGCGGCTTGCATACTCGGCAGTGTATCCAGTCTGATGGCTGAGTAGCCGAGGCCGCGCGCATGGACCAGACATTGATCCAATAGCAGGCGGCCGATGCCAAGGCCGCGATTGCCGGGTTTAACATACATGCGTTTCAGCTCGCAGTAGTTGTCGTCGAGGCGCCTGACGCCGGCGCAGCCGACATAATCCCCGGCATGAATCGCCAGCAGCAGCACGCCGCCTGGAGGACCGTAGCGTGTTTCGAGTTCGCTCAATTCGCGCGGAACATTCTGAAAGCCGATGTCGACCTTCAGCGTCGCGATATATTCCTGAAACAGCTTTTTGCCAATAGCGTATTCGCCGGGCGTGCCGGCCGCGATGAAGTTCGGCATGTTTCCTCGCCCATGTTAATTAAACAACGCAATTCCTGACGTTGGCGGTAGCGCGGCTGACTGCCGCAGATTGCGTGGCACTCTGCTGTAACCATGCGCTGGTCAGATTGTGTACCTGCCGGACCGCGTGATTCGCGAGCTTGCAGTGATTAACCCGCGCAGGCATCCCCCGCCCTTCGAACTGCGCAGACGAGTGATTGGTATCAGCCGGCCAGATTATGCCCGGGCAGCCGAAACCCTACCCGAAATGTCGTCCTGGGGACCGGGGGATCCGACACGGGACCTGTAATCCGAAAAATTGCTGCTTGTGCTGACGGTGGAAAAGACGGCGAAAACCCGATACGACAAAACGCTCTTACAGCTCGATCGTACCTTGCATGTACAGTACCGCTGAGCCGCTGATAAGCACTCTGTCGGCCTTTAGTTCGCAGTGCAATTCGCCGCCGCGCTGCGATATCTGCCTGGCATGCAAACGCGTTTTGCCGAGCTGCCCGGCCCAGTATGGCGCCAGCAGGCTATGGGCCGATCCCGTTACCGGGTCTTCGTCGATACCGGCATGCGGAGCGAAGTAGCGCGAAACAAAGTCGCAGTCGCTGCCGCGAGCGCTGATAATCAGGCCGTCGCCGGTCGTGACATTTTTGATGGCCCCAAGATCGGGCTGAGCGCGGCGTACTTCATCTTCGTTGTTAAGTACAAATAGATACTTCGCCTTGCCCTGGTACCATGCCGCCGGCGTAAACTGTATCGCCTGACGGAGCATAGCGGGCGGATCGATCGGGCGGGCATGGTCGGCCGGAAAGTCCAGTTCGAGCCTTTCGCCGCGATCGCGCACCCCCAGTCGACCGCTGAGCGATTCGAAATCGACCGACGCGCTTCCCGGAGTCAGGAAGCGCATTATGACAAAGGCCGACGCGAGCGTAGCGTGCCCGCAAAGGTCTACCTCGGTCAGAGGCGTGAACCAACGAATGTGATATCCGCCGTCCAGTTTAACAAAGAAGGCCGTTTCCGCGAGATTGTTCTCAGCCGCGATCGCCTGAAGAATGTTGTCAGCCGGCCATTCGTCGAGCGGACAAACGGCGGCGGGGTTGCCGCCAAAGAGCGAGCTTGTAAAGGCATCCACCTGATAGATCGGTATTTTCATCGCTTTCACTTGCCTTCCATCTTGTTAACAATTGTTATCACCCGAGCAGGAGATCAACATCCGGCATGCTGTTCCGGATTAAACTCACGAAGTACTGTTTTGTTTCCTTTTGCTCTTCAGTCCCGACGGAGGCTCTTTGAGCGCAATTGTCACGAGACTTCGAGCTGCGCTACTGCGGTCGAACAGAGTGTGCGCCACTCTGCCCCGCCTTGCAGTTGCAGTACCGGCTTCAGGGTCTTCGGCTCGCTGTCGCCCGGTCGCAGCTCCTTACGCCACCATTCCGTGGCATGCCAGCGTCCGTTTTTAAAGCCGATTTTTTCGTAAAGCGCAAATGGCCGGAAGCCCATTGCCTTGTGAAAGCCGGCGCTTGCTTCATTCGGCAGGGTCATGCCGGCCAGCGCCACGCAGTAGCCCTGCCAGGTCAAAACGTCCAGCAAGGCGCTGTACAGGGAACGCGCCACGCCTTTTTTGCGAAAGCTTTCGGCTACATAGACGGAGACTTCACAGCCCCAATCGTAAGCGGTCCGGCTGCGGTAGGGCCCGGCGTAGGCATAGCCGAGGACCTGTCCGCGCCATTCACAGACCAGCCAGGCATGGCGCTGTTGCGCCTGTTCGATACGCTGTACGATTTCTTCCACTGCAGGACATTCGAGCTCGAAGCTGACAGCGGAATGTTCAACAAAGGGCCGGTAGATTTCCCGGATCGCCGCCGCGTCGGCGGCAGCGGCCAGGCGAATTGCAGGACTGTTCTTCATCCAAACCCTCCTATGCGCAATTCATGCTATGGTATGGACCAGGGCCAAGCCTTGCCTGTTAACAATGATGCTCGTCTTGCAGCGACAGCGGCTTACTTTCAGGCTTTGGTACCCCTGATAAATACTTCAATGATTGTTGTATAGGCCTGCTGTTTTGTCATTGGAATGTGATCCATAATGTCGGTGTACGACACGATTTCACTCATTTTCAAGTACAGGCGCAACAAAAACTCTTTGTCGTAGCCGGCGGCAAAAAGGCCCGCGGCCGCACCTTCTTCAATCAGTTTGCGGTAGAAACGGTCGATGCGCTGCTCACGGCGTTGCTGGAAAAGATCCCAGAGCTCAGGCTGGTGAACACGCAGGTCCGTCATGAAGCGTTCGCTTAAGTTTCTGGCGACCGTGCCCTGAAATTCGGCGATCGCCAGCAAACGTTCGTGCACACTATGAGCGGTATCGGCGCTGATTTCCGCCAGACGGGATTCCAGTCGGTCGCTCAGCGCTATGACAATCTCCCGCACCAGACCGTCCTTCGAGCCGAAAAACTCATAGATAGTGCTTTTGCTGATGCGCAAATCCGCCACCAGGTCGTCCAGCGACACTTTGTGAAAGCCATCGCTGAAAAATCGCTCCTCCGCGGACTTAATGATCCGCTCTCTGCGCTGCTGCTTTTTATCCGTCACAACTTAGATACAAATTGTACTCAAATCGTTTTTCGAGTACAATTATACGGAATCAATCTTAGCTGAGCAAATAAATCTTCGCTATATTCGCGCCTGCATAAAAGCTGTCTGCGTGTCTGCGTGCATAGTCGGCATAAGGCCGTTCGCGATCATCAAACGTCACCATCGAGTGTGGAATCACGGTGTTAACAGAGCAAACGAAAGACATACATGCCAGAATTGCGGGTTATGATGTAGCGAGAGCGCTGGCCATCTTCGGCATGGTCTTCGTTAACTTCAAGCTTGTCATGACTGCCGGCGGTGAATCGTCCTGGCTGGGCGCGCTCGTGGGAGCTTTGGAAGGCCGCGCAGTCGCTACCTTCGTTGTACTCGCCGGCGTCGGGATTTCATTGTCGACGCGCCGGGCCTGCCTGAGTCGAGCGCCGGTTCAGCTAGCGCGGGCGCGAATCACAATTGTTAAACGCGCTTTGCTATTGATAGCTGTCGGCCTGACCTACACGCCAATCTGGCCGGCTGATATTCTACATTTCTACGGCTTCTATTTTTTGATAGGCGCCTGTCTGCTGACGGCTTCCGACCGGCTCTTGTGGTTGACCGCCGCTTTCCTGGTGACCGGCTTCCTCGTCCTGCTCCTTCTGTTTGACTATGAAGCCGGCTGGGATTTTGCAAGTCTCAGCTACCTCGACCTGTGGACGTTGGAAGGAATGTTCCGCCATATCTTCTTCAATGGCTTCCACCCGGTTATTCCATGGGCGGCTTTTCTCTTAGTCGGGATGTGGCTGGGACGCCGCAATATTCTCGATAATCGCTTCCGCCGCAAATTAACCGGCATCGCATTGCTGGTGTGGATCGGTGCCGAGTTGCTTTCCAGCCAATTAACAGGCAATTCGGGATTCTCTTCGCTGGGTATGACGGCCGAGGATGCAGCGGCGCTGTTCGGCACCAGTCCGATGCCGCCGGCGCCGCTTTATATGATCGCCGGCTGCGCTATCGCCCTGCTCATAATCGGATCCTGCGTTTCAATTTGTAAGTATCTTAACGGAGCGCCCTGGCTTAATGTTTTGTCTCGGACGGGTCGCATGTCATTAACAATCTATGTCTTGCATGTGGTTCTGGGAATGGGATTGTTGGAAGTGATGGGCCTTCTTCACCGGCAATCGATAGAGTTCGCTGTGCTGAGCGCTCTGTGTTTCAATGTGGTCAGCGTTATAGTTGCTCAGCTCTATTTGTCGAAGTTTACGTCCGGTCCCCTGGAGTGGATATTCAGAAAAATTGCCGGCTAAGAGGGTTGCAAGGCAAAGCAGAACTCCCTCTGCCGCCTGAACGTCACCGCTTTCAGAGCGAGATAGCGGGACTTCAGCATCATTAATTCGCAGCGCTGCTTACCATTGTCCTGATTCAGCCGGCGTCACTCAAGCCAGCGCCCAAACAGCAGAGGCCGGCGAAGGACGGATCATGAGAGACTAAAACCAGCGCTCTTCGGGTGGCGAACTTTCGCTTGAATTGACGCCCAGTCGTCACCAGCTGCCGGAAGCGCCGCCGCCGCCGGAGCTGCCGCCACCACCGCCGCTGAATCCACCGCCGCCAGAGCCGCCACCGAATCCGCTAGCGCCATAGCCACCACCTGTATAAACACTGCCACTGTGACCGCCGCTGCTCCAACCGCTGCGTCCTCCCGTCATACCACGGCGATTTCGAAAATCATAGGCTTTGAATATCCGGCGCACCAACAAAACGGCAAGACCAACAATCAGCGCGGTAAAAAGCAACTTGAAAGGGTCGTCATTCTTGTTGTCAAGATTGGGACGAGGCGGAGACGTCGTTTGCGGAATCGGTATGCGCGGCTCAGCGGAGACGTAGGACTTTAACTGCGCAAAGCCCTTGTTAATACCGGCATAATAGTAACCGCGCCTGAAAGCCGGTGCAATGATATTGTCAAGTATCTGCTTGCATCTGGCATCTGTCAAACGCGCTTCCAGTCCGTAGCCTACCTCGATGCGCAGCTTGCGCTCGTGGATAAATGCAGCAAAAACAAGGCCGTTGTCAAGCGGCTTTTGTCCTGGCCCCCAGTATGCAAACAGGCCGGTGACATACTCTTCCAGCGATCTGCCCGCAGGAAGCCGTTCCATCAAACAGACAAATATCTGCATGCCCGTCAATTCTTCGAAGCTGCGCAGGCGGGAATTCAGTAACTGTTCTTCATTTTGATCAAGAACATCTGCGTAGTCATTAACCCATGCGGCTAGCTCGGGATATTCCTCATTCGCCCTGCAAACTGCGATCAGCAGCATGAACAATATCCAGGACGGCATTCTATGCATGTAAATCCGATAATTAACGTTCAGAATAGTTCGCGGAAAATTCGGACCGGCAGCAGCAGCTAAGCGGCTATGGAGTTTTGCACAATCGCTACCAGCTGCCGGAAGCGCCGCCGCCGCCGGAGCTGCCGCCACCACCACCGGAAAAACTGCTGCTCGAAAAGCCGGAGCTGCTGCCGAAACTGCTGCCGGAATAGCGACTGCTGCCCGAGCCGGACCAGTTGCGCTGCCAGCCAGCGCCGCCGGCGCTTAGTCCCTTGCGGCCCATGAGAACGGCAAACAGAATAATCGCGCCAAAGAAGAGCGGAAAACTCAATGCAATCAGCAAAAATAACAAGGGGATAAGCAAGGGAAGGCCCTCGTCGCCGCTGTCCGAAAGCGGGGCTGCATTTTCCAGACTCACACGCAGAGAATCCGGCAGCTCGTAGTCCGGCGCGACCGCTGCAATCACCCGCTGAACTCCAGCGTATACCGCAGCGAAGTAATTGCCTTCGCGCAGTTGCGGTATCATGTCATTATCAATAATTAATTGACAGGTTGCGTCGCTCAGACGGCCTTCAAGACCATAGCCCACTTCGATGCGCAGCTTGCGATCTTCGCTGAACAGGGCCAGCAGCACGCCGTTATCCGCGTCTTGTGCGCCCGGCTGCCAATGAGCAAAGAGCTCGTTAACATAGTGCTCCAGCGTATAACCGGAGGGAATACGCGCCATGACGGCGACAAAGATTTGCGTGCCGGATTCGATTTCAAGCTGCTGCAGCATGGTGTTTAAGGTCGCTTCCTCGCTGTCGGAGATGAGGCCGGCGAGGTCATTGATCCAGGCACTCGCTTCCGGGAAATCTGCATCCTGAGAAGGGAGCGCGACGACAGCGCAGAGCGCAACAAGCAGGTAAGAGCTTAGCCTAAGCAGCCTTTTCATTCGATACCCGCTATTCAGCATGTGAAATCTCATCGCTTAGTTGATTGGGATTATCGTCATCTACCGGAAAGTACGCCCTCAGCTTTGCCCCGACCGCCGCTATGCCGTGTTCGATACCGCCGATGATATCGTCCTGGTGAAAGCGGACCTGCATCGCATCGCGCTCCGCTTGCCAGAAATCATCACCCACTTTGGCGTGAATACCTTTGTCGCCGAAGATAGCGAAACGCCGGTCGTCCAGCGCCAGGTAAATCAATGCGCCGTTCCGCAATTGCGTGGCTTGCATGTTAAGTTCGAAAAAACGCTGTTCCGCCCTCACCAGGGGCGATTCACCCTTCAGCCGACTTTCAACATGCAGACGAATTTCACCCGAAGTGCGGGCCTCGGCCTTTCTGATTGCCGCAAGTATCCGCGCTTTGTTCGCCCTGGTCAGGAGGGCCGAGACACTGGAAGGCTTAAGTAAATTCATAGAACAGATTCACAGCTTGTTCATTGGAAAAGAATTCCCCTCACTTCCGACCTTTCGACCCGGACCGAAAGTAGCTTAACGCCGTCTGACCGTAGAGTCGCGCCAGCATATTGCGGGGGAATTGCATGCCATAAACGTTGTAGGCGCGAACGGCGGCATTATAGCGCCGCCGTTCGACTGCGATCCGGTTGGCGGCGCCCTCGATCTGCGCCTGCATGGCTCGAAATCCTTCGGTATCGAAGGCGGCGGCGCCTTCGGCCCCGACCTGCTGAATCTCCCACAGTATGTTTTCCAGGCGTTCGTGAGCCTTTCGCACGGCCGTCAGATCTTCCTCTTCTTCGTCGAGTTCTTGCCGGCCCAGCACGCCCTCAGCTTCGCGCCAGGCCATACGTAATTCGTTGACCAGTCTCTTGCCTTGCAGTGGGTTCGCGGCAGCCAGCTCGATAAGTCGCGGCATCAGGTCCAGGCGCCGCTGCATAACATTTTCCACCTGTGCCCAGGCGGCATATGTCTGTTCACGGCGATCGGCAAGACCATTGTACACGTGGGCGGCATACAGCACAGCCAGCAGAATCACAAGCGTCAGCCCCGCAACAAGCCGGCGGCGCAGCATCCGACGGCGCGTCCTGCCTGTCTCAAGCTCCGTACGAACTTCCTGTGTTATGTCTTCAATTTCCTGCTTTGTCAGCGATGACACTTCCGCCAGCGCTTCGGCAAGGCTCGCCCTCCGCGCGGCCCGCGCTTTGCGTTTCATGGCCCTGAGGAGGCGTTTTTCCACCTCGCGCCGGATTAAGTCTTCACGCTTTGTCTGTTCCGGATTCATAGCTTCCGAAGGCAAGTGAGATTCTGCGCATTGGCCACGAAACGTGGAATTTTCCAGGCGGTCGGCCGCGCTTCGGCGCAAAGCTGCGTCAGAGATGACGCCGGGTAGTAGCTTTAAACGCAGCAGCTTAGATGCAATACGGACTGTGCCGCTTTTGTCTGCCGAGCCGAAATGTGCAGAAGCGCAGAAAAGAATCCAAAATAAAGTGACAAATTTTGTCGGACCGGCAGTTCTCCCGCGAAGCCGAAGCAGCGTAGGTGCTTGCACGAAGAGCGGACTGACAGCAAGTCACGCGTTCCGACGCAAAATCCAGAACCCGGGCCGCCGGCGGTTTCGCGGAGGCGGGGCAATCGATTCCGAGTGCTGTCACAGCCCGAACGGGGTTTCGACTCTGTTGTCAAAGCCGACAATCCGGATGAAGCGCAGAGGCCGGGAATTGTCCTTTGCCGGATTGGGGGGAATGAGTATTTTCCGGCGATCACGCGCGAAGAAAACGCCGCGAGTCGCAGATCACGGCTGGTGGCAGCGTTCCGGATTCAACCCGAGTGAATAACAGACGAGGCACGCAATTGCCGACTCTTTCATTGCATCTGCTTCTGCCGCTGCTCCGCTGCTGTCGGCTGGCCCTCTGCCTGCTTCCCATTGCCTTTCCGCCGCAGGCCGAAGCGTCATACACCGTGCAGCGGATCACGACGGAAGACGGTCTCTCGCACAGCTTCGTGATGAGCATGCTCCTGGATTCGCGCGGCTTTCTCTGGTTCGGCACGGCAGACGGCCTGGATAAGTACGACGGCAATATCACACGCAGCTACCGCCGCCAACCCGCCGACAGCCTGAGTCTGAGGTTTAATGCAATCGACCACATCATTGAAGACAGACGCGGAAGGCTGTGGATTGCCAGCACCCCGTATGGCCTGCATCGGATGAATCGGCGCACGGGCGTAGTGCGCCGCATTAACGATTCGGGGCGCTATGCCGGCGGCCCCGGTAGCGCAAAGATAACCGCGCTTCTCTGCGATGCGCCCGGAACTATCTGGATCGGAACGACTTCAGGTCTCTATCGCTATGCCGACTCCTGCGATTGTTTCGAAGGCCTGCCGCATGATCCGGCGGATCCGCGCAGCATTGCCAACGATTCGATCACATTTATCGACCGGAGCGCTGACGGCAGTATCTGGGTTGGCGCCGGAAAAAACGGCGTTAATCGCTTTAATCCTTCCGACAATACCTTCAGTCGATTCGGCTTTAGCGGCGCGGCAGCTTTGAAGAACGGTACAAGGGACCTGATGGACCAGGACTCAGCGACACGGGAACTTGCATGGACATGTCTGGGAGTTTTAAACACCGCCATTAACTACGAAGTTAAACGCAGCTATGATCTGCAGCGACGGCGGCGGCCGGGCGAAGATTTCTTCAGACGATCGGGAATCGTTTACGAATACCTGAAGATCGACTCCGGGGGCAGGGCCTGGGTTTTTGTCGACCGTCTGCACGGCCGCCACAGCGGCCTCTACCTGGTACCGTCTGCCGATAGTCCGGCGCAGCACGATAATAGCGCACAAGCGCCGCGACAGTTAGTTCAGGGTAATGTGCACTCTTTTCAACAGGATAAAACCGGCATCGTCTGGGTCGGCTCGGAAAAAGGCGTCTACAAGTTGATCCCCGTAACCAAGGAATTCGTTAACTACGGTCATGATCCCGACGACAGCACTTCGCTCAGTCACCCGCGCATTCGCAGTATTCGGCTGGACCGCAGCGCGCGGCTCTGGGTCGGTACAGACCAGGGCTTGAATCGCTATGATTCCGCAGCGCGGACCTGGCGGCGTTACGGTCATCGCGCTCGGCAAAACGGCAGCCTGAGCAATGTCTTCAATGTCATCTTTGAAGAAGAGGACGGGACGCTGCTCTTCGGAACCAACTGGGGTGTCCGCCGCTATGATGCCGCTGCCGATAGCCTGAAGACCGTCTACCAGGTCGATCAGCGCGGTCATTTAAATCTCGTCTGGTCATTCTATCGCGATACCGATGAGCGTCTCTGGATAGGCACCAACAATTTCGGTCTGTGGATATTCGATCGGCAGGGCCGACCGGTCGAACGTCTGATGCACAATGCCGACGACAGCGCCGGTATTTGCGACAATCGTATCTGGTGTATGACGGGCGACAGCAAGGGACGGCTCTGGCTCGGCAGCCACAACGGATTAAATCGCCGTCTGCCCGGCACAAGCCGCTTTCGGCAATATCGCCATAGCCCCGGCGATCCGACAAGTATCTGCGGCAATGATATCTGGGCCATCAAGGAAGATCAGCAGGGGACAATCTGGATCATCGCCTACGGCAGCGGCATCAGCAGGTACATCGACAGCAGCGACAGCTTCGAATCCTTCAGCAGTCTGCATGGATTGCCAAGCGACGCCATCTTTGGCGTTCTGATGGACCGGGCCGGTATGCTCTGGATATCGTCCAACGCCGGCCTGAGTGTCTTTGATCCGCAAGCAAAGCAGGTACTGCGCAGCTACAATCAGCACGATGGCCTGCCCGGCCGTGAATTCGCCTACAAAGCGTTCTTCCAGGCGAGCGACGGCGAGATGTTCTTCGGCGGGCTGAACGGCCTGACGCGATTTTACCCCGAGCGAATTCGCCACAACCGCCATGCGCCCGATGTCGCTATCTGCGGCTTCAGCATTTTCGATTCGACCGTCTTCCACGAGCTGCAGCACGGCGACCGGTTGACGGTGGATCACGACGAAAACTTTATCGCCTTCGAATTCGCGGCCCTGGATTTCACCAATCCTTCCCGCAATCAATTCGCCTATCGCCTGGACGGCGTCGACCTCAACTGGGTCAGCGGCAGCGAGCGCCGCTTTGCTTCATATACCAATTTACAGCCCGGAGCCTATACCTTCCGTCTGCGGGCGTCGAATAACGACGGCGTGTGGAACGAAGAGGAGGTGGCCGTTCAGCTTGAGGTGTTGCCGCCCTTCTGGATGACGACCTGGTTCCGCGCTCTGATCTTCAGCGCCGTTCTCGGCCTGATCGCCGGAGCGTATTATCTCCGGCTGCGAGCCTTGCGGCGACGCCATGCCCTCGAACGCCAGGCCCTCGAATCGCAGTTGCAGGCGCTGCGCGCGCAGATGAATCCGCATTTTATCTTCAACGCGCTCAATTCCATCCAGGGCCTGCTGCTGGACGACGCCTACGACAGCGCTTCCGACTCACTGGCGCACTTCGCCAAGCTGGTGCGCCTGGTGTTGAATTTTTCCCGCAGCGCATCAATTTCGCTTGACGATGAGTGCCAGTTTCTTCAACTTTATCTCGCTCTTGAATCGATGCGCCGCAAGGACAGGCTCAGCTTTCGCATCATTGTCGCGCCCGAGCTTGACCGCGCGGAGCTGCGACTGCCGCCGATGCTGATCCAGCCCTACGTGGAAAATGCCGTACTGCACGGCATCGCACCAAAGCCTGGAGGTGGCTGCGTGACGGTTTCTTTTCAACAGGAAGGCGAGTTTTTGCTTTGTAGCATCGATGACGACGGTATCGGACGCATCGCCGCCGGCAAACGGCGCAGCGGACTTCCAAGCTGGCAGCAACCGCTCGGCAGCGACATCAACCGTCAGCGTCTGGAAGCGCTGCATGAATACAGCAGGGACGTGGCCGCAGTAACGATCCACGACAGCCTCGACAGCAAAGGCCGGGCATGCGGCACGCGGGTGGAGCTGCGCATTCCTCTGCGGGAAGCGGAGTTCGAGGCGGATGAACAAAACGACAGTTAACATTTAAATCCATGGATTCGAAGCATGATTACCAGCATCGTTGTGGATGATGAAGAGCAGGGACGCAACACGCTCTGCAAATTGATTCGTAAATATTGCGCCGACCTGCAAGTCATGGCGGTGGCCGAATCAGCGTCAGCGGCGCTGGATGCAATCGAGCGCCATCATCCCGATCTGGTTTTTCTGGATGTCGAAATGCAGGAAACAAGCGGTTTGGAGCTGCTCGGCAGCTTCGAGCATCCTTCCTTCGACGTCATTTTCGTGACCGCGCACGAGCGCTATGCCGTGCCGGCGCTTCGCCACGCCGCTTTCGATTTTCTGCTCAAACCGGTGGCGAGCCTGGACCTTATCACAGCCGTCAAACGCTATCGGCAACGTCAGCGGCCGCCATTAGCGACAACGAAGCAGCGGGATACGCAGTCCGACACGCGCGCGCCTCAGCAGCTTGCCTTGCCGACGCAGGAAGGTTTTGTTTTTGTCGATATCAACGAGATCAGCCACTGCAAGGCTGTCAGCAACTATACGGAAGTTCACATGCTGACGGGCAGAACAATTACATCATCGCGTACCTTGCTGGAATTTGAACGGCTGCTCGAAGGCAGCGGCTTTGTGCGCGTTCATCAATCCGGGCTGATCAATTTGCGTTATGTGCGTAAATTTCGTCGCGGCAAAGGTCGCGGCGGCATTATCGTAATGCATGACGGCAGCGAAATCGATGTTGCGCAGCGACGGCGCGATCATTTTCTGGAACAATTTGCCCGCCTGTAGAAAATCTCGGTCTTCCCTCGCACTGCTGAAGTGGCATCCCTGTTGCACTTACTCACTCAAATGCGCGCCTGCGGCCAATGTCGTATCGCCTGCTCATTCACCATTGAATTTCAGTGCATTTGAATGTAGTCTTGACAAGACACTTGTTAACATGTGATTGACAAACACTTAGCTGATCCGGTGCTTTGTCAGTTTAGTCTATGTTCTTGCCCCTCCCTGCGGAGAATTCAACTAGCGTGCGGATCGATTGCTCCGGCAATCTTCGATTTCCCTCCGAACAGGTTTTCCGCTACCATGCTGAGTCACAATTCTGAGCCAACAATGCTGCATACAGCAGCGTTGAGATTTTCCTCCAAACAACTTAATTCCGGGAGATTAACATAATGTACGATCATATGATCATTTATGCGAACGACTGCCCGCAAGGCAGGACGGACTTACATCTTTGCTCTTTGCCTCACAGACTTGTAATACTGTTCCGGACGGCGCTGGCGCTCGGCATCCTGGCTTTTATGGCAGCAGGGCCGAATCTCTACGCGCAGAACGGCTTTACCCTTAACAGCAGTGCAAGCTACCAGGGCGGCGCCTGTTTTGAGTTAACGCCGAATAACATGAACGACGAAGGCAGCGCAATGAATAATCAGACAATCGATTTGACGCAGCCCTTCGATAAGACATTTGGACTGTATTTCGGAACCATTGATGCTACCGGCGCCGATGGGATTGCATTTGTATTGCACACCGACCCGCTTGGACCGGCAGCATTCGGCGGGCAGGGCCATCATATCGGCTATGTCGGCATCGCCAACTGCCTGGCGGTTGAATTCGACACACATTTTAACAACCCGACGCCGCCGCAGAATGTAACCGACATTGCCGCAGATCACATTGCCGTCGTACGCAATGGCGATCAGATCAACAATGCGGCCGGTCCGATTGCCATGACGAACCCCGCAACGAACGTTGAAGATAATCAGTGTCATACCGGGCGCATTACATGGGATCCCGTCTCGCAGAACCTCACGATCTTTTTCGATGGCGTTCAGCGCCTCGTCTACAACTTCGCGGACGTCAGTACTTTTTTCGGCGGGGCGCCCACAGCAGTCTTCTGGGGCTTCACGGCCGGGACGGCAACCTTCTCAAACACGCATCGCGTGACCTATTTTGATCTGCCGAACCAGGTCAGCATCTGCGAGGGCCAGACCGCACAGCTTAACATCTCTCTTGACAACACGCAGGGCGTCAGCTACAACTGGACGCCGGCAACCGGCCTGAGCTGCACGACCTGCCCCAATCCGATCGCTTCGCCCACGACGACAACGACCTACACGGCAACGGTCACCCACGCCGGGAGCTGCTGCCCGACTTCGCGTCAGGTTACCGTCGAAGTGGAGTCCTGCTGCGTGCCCGAAGGTTACGATCAGGAGTTTACGATCATTGACAACTCAAACAACGTAATCAGCGCCAACGCGGTCTGGAAAGGAAAGTATTGGGTTCAGGAGGACGTCACCGTGCAAGCCGGCGTTAATCTTGATTTAACCAATGTCGACATCTTCTTCGAAGAAGGAACCGGAATGACATTCGAGGGCACTGCCCACCTGCGCGCCAACAACTCGGTCTTCCGACCTTGCAACGAATTCGGCAGCTGGGACGGCTTCCTGGTCCGCCTGGGCGCTACCGTCAATGTTAACGAGTGCATCTTCAAAAATGCCGACATCGGTTTGGATTTCGACTTCCTGTCGCTGTTACCGCCGACGCCATTCGGCGACTTTCAGCGAATCACGGAAAACGAATTCCTGAACAATCGCATCGCCATCAATGCCGCGGCAATGGAAGAACAGGGGGCCCAGTTTGTCGTTGTCGGCAACTCTTTTATCAACGATAATTTGCACCCGGCCATACTCAGCAGTCCCATCATAGATGTATACGGCATTGTGCTCGTTAACCTCGGCGGCGGCAATTTCATTACGCAGAATCACTTTATTAATAATGTCGTCTTGCCCGAGCGAACTGGTCTGACCTATGGCATATTTTCCAACAACAGCAGTTTGTCGGCGCAGAAAAACTGGTTCAGCGATGTCCCGCGCTGTTTCGAAGTAACAAGCGGTTTGCTCAATTCAGCCGGCATCGTCGTCATCAGCAGCAATGTTATCGACTTCAATCAAAGGTTTCAGCCGCTCCAGTCTCAGCCTGTATTCATCAGGGTCAGCGACACTGACAATCTCTGTTATATTCAACAAAATCAGATCAACTCGGATTTGGTCGGAACGGGTATCTATGTTGCCAATACGCCGGCGGCCATCCTTCTTGCCAATGAGATTAACGCATGTTTTTCCGCCGTCCAGATGTATGATTGCCACAGCGCCCTGGTCCGCGGCAACGCAATCACGGATCTTCTCGGCGACGGCATCTATATGGAGAACTGCTTTGCCCACATGACGGTGGAGGACAATTCGATCGAGTATTATGATCGCGGCGGTCCATCCAATGCCGGCATCTACTACCGGCTGACTGATCTCAGCGGCTACAATTCGTCGACAATTCTGATCCACAGCAATTGCGTGTTTAACGCTGCGACCTCGATCCTGCTTGCGACGACCTCAGAGCTCGGCCCGGCGCTGCCCGATGTTAAAAACAACTATCTCTATGACTACACGCACTACGGCATTTACAACGACCGTTTTACTGGCAGCATCGGCGTCTGCACGAACTACAGCACATCGGGCCGCAACACTTTTGTCAGCAACCACCTGCCTTCGATCGGAACGGCCTACGACATTTACAGTACGGTGACCATTTCCGCCGGCTGCAACTGGGGCGCTTCGGTGGTTTTTAACGTTAACCTCAGCACAACGCCCGCCTATAACTCCACTGCCGACTGCGGTCACCAGATCGTTCAGATTCCGACCACGCCCAATCCGGACCTCATGGCGAACCGGATTCGCGAGCAGCTCACTCGGATGTATCCGCTGCTTGTCGATGGCGAACATTATACTCTAGCTTCCGGCGCTCTGTCATTCTTCAGCGAGCTGGACGAAGCCTTGCGCCTTGACTATGCACAGGGTATTATGAGTATTCTGTTTGACAACGCCGCCGGCAGCGAAGCGGAGCGCTTCCATCGGATGCTGCTGGAATCGTCGCTGCTGGGCGGCTCAGATGCGCAATGGTTCGATTACTATTTCCAGTTAGCAAATACACAATACGACAAGGCCGCCGCTATTCTGAAGGCACTCAGGGCAGTGAACGCCGACGAGCTCGACCTGCGAACAATTGAAACGATCAGGCTGACACAGCTGCAAAACGGCCGTTCCCCGAGCATGCTTGATGCTGTCGATATTCGTCGCTTAAGCAGTATCGATCAGCAGCGCGGCCGCTATGCCGATGTTGCGCGCGACTTACTGCAAGTCGCGCTGGGCGGCCACGACTATATCTTCCGCAAGCCGGTGCCGTTCACAGCGGACGACGACCGGACTGCGCCGGCTCTTAACCTGCAGGAAGAGTTTGTCAGCCTCAGTCCCAATCCGGCCGAGGACGTGGTCTCCCTGGCTTACTACCTTGCCGATGCAGTCGGCGCGCAGCTTCGCATCATTGACTATACGGGCCGCGTGCTCTTTACGCAGGCACTCGAACACAATGCCTCGCGGCTGTCGCTCGCGGTGGATCATCTGCCCGCCGGTGCATATACCCTCAGCGTGAGCAACGCGCAAGGCACGACATTGACACATCGCTTTGTGAAGTACTGAGTTAAACAGGATGCCTGTGGGAGCGCAGGCCCGGCAAAGCCTGGTGGGTGAAGGTATCCACCAGGCTTCTTTGTATCAAGCCCATCCTGCGAGACAAGCGTATATCGCCAGCCGCTGACATGGACAAGAGAATTGGGAAGAGCTGTTGCCCGCGGTACACCGGTCCAAGGAAAAAATCGCCAGGGAATGTAAATGATGCCGAATTCATACTTCCCCAATGTACGGGAATGCAATGAAGGAGAATTCGCCGCACCGTCTCTTATGTCGACTCCAATACTCCCCCCCAGTACATCGGTCCGACGAGAAATCGCAGGGAATGCAATTGATGCCGAATTCAATACTTCCTCGATGCACAGGAATGCAGTGAAACGGAATTCGGCGCACCGTCTCTCATACCGATTCCATTTCTTCCGCAATGCACCGGAATACAATGATACGGAATTCGGCACGCCGGCTCCTTCGGGATTGGATCCGGTAGGTCCAGAGAAGCGCCCGTTAAGAGTCTGGAGCTGGACGTTCAGACGAATTTCCGGCCGTTGCTGCCCCGGAGCCATTGAAATGACTGGGAGGCTTCGTATTGTTGCAAGGGTTCAGCGCAAGGATGCGATAGGATGCGAGCGATTTAAGCGAGAAGTTACGCCAACGCGGTTGATGCTGCGGAGGGAGGTATTGACCTGAACTTGAGATCGAGCATTGGAGGTGGAGCGAGGGGAGGGGGCCCAGCGGGCCAATCCCCACATCCGGATTAATTGCCTCAATAACTATTATTATCACAACTGCATCAGAAGTCCTGCCCGACAGTCACTTAAACACAAACGGCCTTAAGTGCATAGTGAATCACCGCCAGCCAAATAAGACCTTTCCCGAAGAAAAGAAATCCAAAATCATCAAAATACTTACCAGCCGTCACTGATTGCCGCGACAGACGGCAATGTACATTACAAAAATTACTACCCCGCTTTCTTATTCAGAGCTTGAAATATACCAGCTTCTCTCAAGGACAAGAGCTGCCCGTTCCAGTGACACCTCCGCCGCTGCCGCTTAACAGAACCGTACCTGTTGGCAGACCGGAATTATTGCCCTGTACAAAAGCGATGACGGCTGCCGTGTCGTTATTGCCGCCGCTATAGCCTGGCAGATTGACGGTGGCGTTGAACAACTGATCAATTCCGAAATCCGAAAAAAAGCCGCCGCCGCCAACAAAGGAATTATCTTCGATCAACGCACAAACCGTGCCGGAGTCGCCGATATTGCCGCCCGCGAGTATATAAATTGCGCTCAGCGTGAAAGGCCCCGGGTTGGCGATCGTGTTGGATGTGACGGTGGCGTTTAAAGTGCCGTCGCCTACAATGTGATCCAGTCTTATTCCCGCTTCATTGTACTGGTGCAGATTATTGTGCGTGATCGTCACGTTGTGCGTCGCGGAGCCCTGGCTGATGACTACAATGCAATTGCCCTGCGCCGAGCCGGAAAGATTTACCCCCGCCAGCCCGATGTCATTGCGGGTGATGACACCGTTCACGTCGCTTGTCGCGGACGAGCTCGGGAAGAGGTTCATCAACAGGGCTGCACCAAGGGCGTCTCGCATCGTATTGTTGTCAAAGGTATAGCTGTAGTTGCCGGTATAGTTTGTGCCGGCCACGAGGGTAATGCCGCCGCCACCGCTGATGATATTGCTGTGATTGTTTGAAAAGGCGCTACCGAGTACGTCGAGATCGATGTCGCAGTTATGTAGCGCCCCTACCTGCAGCAGATCGCCGCGTGCGCTCGTGAAACGGCTGTCGCGGATAAGAATAGTCAGGCTCGCCGAATTCTGCCCTTCGATGAGAATTCCGTCGTTGCCGAGGGAGGCGTGATTGGCACCGATCGTGCAGTCGTCGATAAGTAAACGCGACAGCGTGCCGGCGGTGTTAAGGATGTTGATGTTGTCCTCCAGGCCGCCGCCAAGTACGCTACGCCGAAGGCGGGTCGGATTTGTGCCGTTGGTGTCGCTACCGCTCAGCCCCTGCAGGGTAATGCTGCCTTCGTCGTCGCCGGCACTGTTGCCATTGGCGCCGCTGATCGTCGAATAGTCCATCACGAAGCCGTTGACACTGCTGCCATAGATCGCGAAATTAGTGAAGTCGTTAAGCTGCATCCGATTCAGGGCTACGTTTGCCACATTGTTGAGTCTGACGCCGACACCGGTCGCGGTCCCGCTGCCGCCCGTTTTATTGGCAATAGTGCCGCCGCTGCCGTTGCCTCCCAGGCTGGTGTTAAGGCCGTCGCCATTCACGGTAAAGGCGCCGCCTGTATTCGAGAGATCGATTCCGGGCGCCGTGCCGCCATTGGAGGAAACGCCTGTCAAGGTCATGGCAAGTGTCAAGCCGTCGATGTCCACGCCCGTAGCGCTGCCGCAGTTAATCGTGCCGGCGGAAGAGCCAAGTGTCCCGCCGCCAACGGCCACGAGACCCGGCTGCAGCGTGCCGCTATTACTGATATCCAGATCGCCAAAATGAATCGCTGCGCCGCTATTGCCGGAAATGTTGACGGCCGCCGCCAGACTGTTGACAATATACAGGCGGCCGTTGATCCTGATCTGCGGGTTGCCGCTATTATTGTTCTGCAGGAGTACGCCGTTGTTTAAGCTGCCATCCGGGTCGTCATCGCTGATGGCGCCATTAAGTTCGACGGTGCCGCCGCTTCGATCGGAAATTTCCAGCACCCGTCCCGCATCGTTCGTGATCGTGCCGTCGTAACGAATATCCGCGCTGCCTTGGTTGATAAACATGGCTGTTCCTGCCGCAGCGCTGATTGTCCCGCCCGTAGCCCTGAATCTGCCGTCGACATTTATCATGCTTATTCCCCTCCCGGCACTGCCGGACGAAGCGACGCTGCCGCAGCTGGCCTGCAGGCTGCCGTTCTGGAGGCTCAGCGCCGGATGACCGCTCGCACTGAGATTAAGGGAATTCATCGTACAGATGCCAAAGTTCGTCCCGCTGAGAGCCGCGCCGCCCGAAGCACTGATGCTCAAGCCGCGTATGGTATTGTTCTGTGCCAGCCGAATGCCGATGCCCCCCGCATTACTGAGTGTCGGATGGGCCGTCGCCGTCGTAACTGTCTGCCCCTGCACAATGAGGTCTACGCCCTGGCCGATCAGGTCTTGGCCGTCGAGCAGCGTGATGCCGCCGCTGTAGCTGCCGCTGCCTTCAAACACAAACACGATATCGCCTGCGCCTGGAGCGCCTGGACCGCTGCCTTGCTGAGCGTTAAACGCCGCCAGGCTGTTGAATGGCGTACTCATCCGACCGTCGCCACCCGGCGCAGCTGTATTGTCGATAAACCACATGGGAGCGCTGACTGTGATGAGGACGCGCCCCTGATCCACATTGCCATCGCCGTCTTGCAGCAGATAGACGAAGGAGTCATTCCCCTGAAAAGCAAGCGGCGGATCGTATGTGAAGCTGCCGTCGGCATTCACGGAGACGCTGCCGCCTTTTAGACTGGCGCCGCCGCTGATGGGTTGAACGCCGAGTCCCGGCCGGCCGTCGGGATCGTTGTCATTTGCGAGCAGGCCGGGCGCAGCCACGCTGAGTCTGGCATTGCCGATCACCTCGACTATATCGTCTCGGGCCAGGGGCGTCGTGCGCAGCGAACCGGGCACCAGCCTCGCATCCGTGTCGATCGGAACAGTCAGGCTCGCCATAGAAGCCGCCGCGCCGCCGCTTTCAAAAATTTCAGTCGTCACCTGCACTTCGTCGCCGCCATCCGCGCGTCCGTCGCTATTGCCGTCATGGCCGAGGGCATCATGCATTTGTCCGCCTACTGCGAGAGTGCCCTGTTGAGAACAGCTAATGAAATAGTGAACGCTTTGAATTGCCGGATCGCCATTCCAGAAAGCAAATACTTCCACGACATCACCATTGTTTAAGGCCCCCATCCCCGTTGTCGTCACCGTGGTCGGGATCATAGCGCCGATGTCAGCACCGACATTGGCGAAGTTAAGGTCGAAAGGGCCGCCGCCCTGAGTCAGATTAATCCGTCGCAGGGTCCACTCCAATGCGTCGCCGGCGTCGCCGCTGCCATTGAAACGCAGGGAGCCGCTCAGAATCGTTCCGCCGCCGCAGAATGCGCTGCCGGTGGTAACATTATGAAATTCGATACTCCGGACAGTAAGAGCAGCCGAGGCCTCTGCACTCAAGAGCAGAAATGTCAGGGCGACAGCCAGGGCGCAAGCGCGCCGAAACTGGAGACAATGGCCGTCAATACCGGAAGCTGAATCAACGATGGTGAGCATAGGTCTTTCTTGCCTAATCTGACTTAACTTAATTGTCCGCGATGATTCACTCTTGCTGTTAAGCAGATCGCAAGGGTCGGCCTGCTCTCTTGACATCGAGCAATGCAAGCTGTCCGACTAACCGCTCCGCTACAGTGGCGTATTCACCGACTCACGTCATCCGCGGAAGCCATGATCCGTCCGCTGTCGCTGCGGCATTAGCAGCCGGGACAGGCACAATTCTCGAATTGACTTTAGAACTGTCTTCTGAATGTCTCCCGTCCCTGCCGGAATTGTTGCAGGATCCCCCGGAAGCCTGTACTGACCCGCAAGCCGATAGCTTTAACAGAAAAAACTTAACAGCAGCCGATCAGCGATTCATCGCAATGGCTGTACCTTGAAAAGGGAAACTTAGCACATTGACGGCTGCGAGTCTTCCATAGAAAACTTAGGGGAAGTGCAATTGCTCAGCCGGTCAGCAGATCAATCAGAAAGGCCCGAATCGTCTTTCCTTTGGGTAAAGCGAGCTTTTTCCGGATGTTATAGCGATGCCAGTACACCGTATGGTGAGAGGAATGCAGGACGTCGGCGATTTCCTTTGATCGCATGTTGAAATATATCATGCTGCAGACCTGTTCTTCGGTGGCGGAGAGCGCGGGAAAGCGGGAATGCAGCGCTTCGCGCAGTTGTTGATCTTCCGTTTTGTTTGTTCCGACGACCGTTGTCATGTAGCGCCGTTCCATAGATTCGACATCTTCCAGCAGACGAGCGCGTTCGAGGGCCAGCCGCCGTTCTTCAGCCGCGAGTTCCTGCTGTCCCTTGAAAGCCGCCTGCAAATGCTCAGCCGCCGCGACGCTGTTGTCGTTTGCGTCATGTATCTCATGCATTTGCTGATGGATATTGACTTTCAGATTGCGGTAGGAGCCTTCTTCCGCCCATCCCAGCGCTCGCGAATATGCTCGCAGGGCAAGAGACTTCCGACCCTGTTCGGCCAGAATGCGGGCGTATTCGCATTGCAGGAAAATCTTGTCATGCGATGCTCCTGACCGTTCGAAATACGCGAAAGCCTCAGCCAGCTTTTTTTTTGCCGTCGTTTCGTCGCCGAAATTCAGATGCCAGGCAGCTTCGAGCCGCAAAGCAAAGGACATCACAACGCTGCCGCCTTTTCTGCCGGCGTCAAGGCTCTCCGCTATACTCGCGTAGGCCAGCTCTTGTTCGCCCTGCTCGATATAGATTTCGCCCATTACCCCGCGCGAAGCGGCATAGATGCGTCGATTGCCATAGTCGCGACAAAGATCGGCGGTAGAGCGCAGCACATCCAGCGCCCGCTCGTATTGCCGGTCGGCATATAAAACAAGGCTCAGGTTGTATGTGGCCGTCAGAAATCCGTCGGGATAGTCAATCTGCCGAAAGATAAACAGTGCCTGCTGGTAGTACTCGATAGCCGTCGACTGGGTTCCCAGATATTCAAACACTTTGCCCAGTTGATGGAGAATTGAGGCGCGATGCAGTTTGTTATCGGCGCCGATCATAATCTGCTCCGCTTCCAGCAGACAGGATCGCGCCTTGTGCAGCAGGCCCATCGTAATATAGACGGTGGCAATTTTCTGCAGGGCAGAGGCGTGCTTCACATCTAGATGTTTGTTTCTGGCAATCGCCAGCGCCTGCAACAGGTACTCGAGGGCACTATTGTTAGCCCCTCTGTCGTACTCAATAAGGCCAAGCCCCATCAGTGCATTACATTGCAGCGACGGATTCCCGATTTCCCGTCCCAAGTCCAGCGAACGATGATGGCAGACAATTGCCTTTGCACTTTCACCGGAGATATTATACAGACCTGCGAGGGCTATATTCACACGCGCCAGCAGGCTTCGGTCATTCAACTTCGTCACCAGCTCTTGCGCCTGTAACAGCGCAGTTTCGGCTTCCGCAATCCGATGTAAATGGCTGTAAGCGATACCCTGCATCAAGCGGGCAAATCCCAGATTGCGCTCATCTCCTTCGCGTTGTGCCGCGGCATCTGCCTGACGACTCAAGTCGAGCATCCGCCGGGGATCATTGTCAAGACACTGTTCGGCTTCTTTGTTTAATGCCGAGATTGGCTGCGCAGACTCCATATCGACGGCTGTTAATGTACGCAAGCGATTCTCTCAAGCAATAGTGAATACTTCATCGCAGATCGAAGCTGCAAGCAACAATTTTTTACGGTATACGCAATAGCGAAGCTTTCGTACTCCGCTGCGCAATAAAGAACATTAAACCGCCCAATCACAAAAAATCCGCAAGCTTGATTGCAATCGTATCGAATGGGAACGTCGACCCGATCTGGTTCCCGACACTGCCGGGTACAGCTGAAGACACAATCCTTAAGTGACGAGCAACGGGAGGTCTCGACGAACCTCGAGACAGAGTGATGAGGTCGGAAAGACGGAAAATGATGTAACGTCTCGCGAGTCAGAAACTTGAAAAAAGGGAGGTATTTCCGGGAAAGCATTAGTTGCGAGGCAGGTATAAACTCAGCCTTCCGGCATCCTTGAGCTTTTAAGCATCAGACGAAATTCACGCTATACAGCTGCGACCGCAGGTCGATAGCCACTGAAGCAAGATTAAGCTCACATACTGCCCTTCGCCGACAGAGCGAGGCACAAACAGTAAACAAGCTGTTAGGTTCGGGTCCAGCTATTCGACAAGCCGGACATCAAAACCTGCGTCAAGCGCCGCCTTGCGAATTTGCTGCGCCTCCTCTTCATCCATCTGACCGAGATGAATCTCCGGACCTTGAAGAAACTTCGCCTTTAGGTCGGCGGGGCCAAGACGCTTCAGACTTTCGTGTAACTTTGACAAAGCAAACAAATTCTTGCCGCTCAGCTCCATTGTCCCGAGCAAGATATATACGTCCAGTTTTCGCGGCGGGGGGTAATCATCAACAGGAAGGGAAACTGTGGCCCACTGTTCATAGTTGCAGCTTTGACACTTTACTATGCTCAGAAAGCCGTGATCTGACCATTCGGTTGGAGCACCGCACTGGGGACATCGGAAGTCTGCGCACATTGTCTTTCAAAAAATGAAGTAATTCACCCTATGTTTGAAAGCAATAATAGCAAAAAACTCTGTTGTATCGACGCGTCGATACAATCAAGCGCAAAAATTTCTTTCCATATTGCTCCGTGTTACGCCACCACATCTCAGGGCTCCGAACAGGTCGCCGAAGTGTAATCCACGATCGCCCCAAAATTCGTCTCCACCAGGGCATCGCCATTCGGGCCATCCGCCGTAGCATCGAGAAAGGCTTCTACCACGGCGGGATCGCTGCTGTTAGGGCAAAATGCCTGTAGTCGTATTACATTGCTTAGAATGTGGAGAATCTATTTTGCAGAAAACAAACCGGTGATTTAACACAAAAGCAGGAAGGCATACACCCTCCTGCTAAATAGCATTCTGACGATTAGATGTCCCGATCTTTATCTCGCCACAACTATTTTCCCGGTATACATTGAAGCGTCGATGTATACGCGATAGAAATAGACACCGTTTGCCAGCGTAGCCGCATCAAAAGTCGCGCGGTGCGAGCCTGCACTTTGCGCTCCATCCACCAATTGCAATAACTTCGTTCCATTGACCATGTGCAGCGAAATCCGGACCTCGCTGTCACTGCTCAATTGATATTCGATCGCTGTGATTCCGGCGGTTGGATTCTGGCTGAGGCTTACGACCTCAGCATCCTGACTATCGGCTTCGTGTTCTGATTCAACATTCAGATTCTGGCTTTCCGATGCCGGAAAAAATTCATCCTTTTCGTCGGTCAGGTTCCATGTTTGCCCGCCGTTGCGGGAAATATACTCGACACCGCTGCTACGTGTGTATCTAATAAGGCTCATGGAGTTATTCTCGACAACATCCCAGGGGACAAAGTCGGAAGAACTTGTCAGGAGTCGCCATGAGCTGCTGCCCGCATTTGAAAGATACACCGATCCATCCGATCGTGTATACTTGATTACCGTGTGGCTGTTGTTATCAGCCGCGGATTGAAATGGTTGAATCTCCTGTGCGCTGGCAGGCAGGCACAATAAGACAAAACCAGATACAATCCAGCAAGTTATTTTATTCATATTCTTCCTGTTGAATTATTGTTTTCAGAAAGTTAATATAGACATCACTATTGCAATGATTAAGACCTTTTGTCCTCATTACAATCTGCGATCCTAACGCCGTATTATTAACTGTCGGGTATATACGTCATCGTTAACTTCAACCCGCACGAAATACACGCCCGACGAATATTCGGCCGCATCAAAAGTGAAGGAGGCCGGGTCGCCCGCATTAACAATCTGTTCGCGAACATGTTCGACATTCGCGCCCAGAGAGTTGACAATGCTGACTTCCAGAATACCCCGCAGGCGAGTATGAATTGAAACGGCAACGATATCTCCACCTAAGGCGGTCCCAATCGGATTAGGAAATACGACGATATCAACCTCATTCGGCTCGACCTGACGATCAGCCACATCCGTGACAACAACAGCGTTACTCAAGCGACTCACCCCGGATTGAGTTGCAAACCATGCACTGCGATCTGGGGCAAAGTCAATCGCGGTTACGACCGAACTCAGGAGGCCGTCATCCGTCGTGTATTGTTTCCAGGCATTGCCGTTTGTACGGGCCACACCTTCGGCGCCACAGCACAATCCGATCCATTTGTTACCCGCAATATCCTGGCTCATTGTCCACCCCTGGATTAAATCTGACTCCAGGGGAGATGAAACAACGGCTTTATTGTGCTGCCACTCAACTCCATCGAAGCGGCTGACCGTACCGGAACGTCCCGCCTGCTTGGTATACAGTATCCATACATTGCCATCGTTGTCGCAAAAAATATCCTGCGGCTGACGCCCAAAAGCGGACGATTGAGCGTCGTCCAGTGCGAATTTTGTCCATGAATCGCCATCGTACTTATACAGTCCACCAACTATTTCTCCCGATTCCTGAATTACCCATTGAATTCCCGCGGCCCACACATTGCCTGACGGGTCCACCGCCATCCCGGTTATTCGATTGTTAAAAAATGCATTGTCGCCGATTGCTTCACGCGCGACGGTCTCCCAGGCATCGTTGCGATAGCGATGTATCGCAACGACGTTGCTGTCTGGATTCGAATTAGTCTTGTAGGTGGAAAAACTGCTTACCCACAGCGAGTAAGATGAGTCCAGCGCGAAGTCTGCAAAAAAACTTTCATCCGCCGCCGCATCACTTAAATCAAAAGCAGTCCAGTCCTCACCGTCGTAGCGGCTGACACCCCGCTCGGACGAAACCCAGACATTGGCCTCCCTATCAGTTGCAAGGGAGAAAACTCTATCATGGAGTAGTCCCGTCTCTGTGTTAAAGTACTCCCATTGCTCACCGTCGTAGCGGCTGACACCGCCGACCAGGATACTTCCGACAAAATACGAGAGCCAGACATTGCCTGTCCGATCTACCATCAAGTCACGAATACTACCGGGCTGAGGGGCATTCGTATAGCGTCGAGATTTCAATTGATTATCCTCGATGCGCGACAGCCCCGTATGAAAGGCCGCATAAACACCCTTAACTCGATCGGGAACGATATCAACAAGTGGAAGCTGAACGCCGTCATCCGGCGAAAAATGGGTCCATTCACTTTCCGATAGTCTGCTTATTCCGGACCGCGTTCCAACCCAGAGATCGCCGTTGCGGGCAACAGCTATTGACCGAACCACACGCGATTGATCGCCATCATCCAAGCGATAATTTTGCCACTTGCCGTCTGTGAAGACGCTTGCTCTCGCAGCAGAAGCGACAAAAACTTCTCCCTTCCGACCAGCCTCAATATTAAGCGCGCCGATTTGCAGCGAATCTTCAGGACCGGTCGGCAAATGATTAAATACCGACCAGGTTCCGTCCAGGTACCGCGCCGCGCCGGCATTATTCCCAGCCCAGATTCCGCCATTTGAATCGAGGGCAAGTCCGGTCATTATATTAAACTCAAAGGTCTCAAACGCAGGCAGGCCGTCTGAACTTCGATAAATGGTCAATTGCTGATCCTGAAACTGCAGCGCCAGTGGTAGATGACCGGCTTCGACAAATTCACCACCAACGGCCCAGACGTCGCCGCTTGAGTGTTCAACGAGCTTTCTTAGCGTGCTCGACGGCAATCCGCTGCTTTCGTCGAACACGGTCCAGTCGCCATCCTCAAGAGTAGCAACAGCCAGGGTCGTGTCTTCATTCGCAGCGGCGAGGACCCACGTACGGCCACGACTGTCCGGCAAAAGAGACGCGATGTAGGTCAACGGAGAGCCGGCCCTGGTTGTTAAAGGCCATTGAGTGAATGTGCTACCTTCGAGCGCCAGCAAGCCCGCATTATTGGTTCCGATCCAGAGAACGTCGCCGCTTCCTACCGCCAGTGCGGTCACGTTTGCTCCCACCAGCCGATCGTCGTAAAATGCCTGCGTCAATTGCGATTGCTTACTGAATCGCAGAATTTCCTTGCTGGTTGCGGTCCATATAAAGTCTGCTTCTTCAGCTATTGCCAGGCTCATTTGACCATTTGGAAGAAAACCGGTAAATGATTCCTGTGCCCGAACGGAAGCAGCGCCAATAAAAGCAATAAGTAGGGCCGCGGGAATGAGAAATAGTAGTTTCATCATTATAGTGTGGAATTCATGAACTTACATTCTTATGACTAGAAGGGATCGCAAACAGTAAAGCAGGTGCTGCCGTCAGTTACAGCAGGCGGTACAAAAATGCTCTTGTCGGTACAATCATTTTCAGGAATGCTGGTACCCACGTGTCGAACTTCCAGCTCGGTCGGTTCGGATACTTTGCAGACACGATATTCACGTGTACAGCAATCTTCGCCACAATCAATCCAGCGCGTCGTAGTTTTCGTCAGAGTCGTTGTGCCTGCCGGAGGGTTTCCAGGATCGTAATTACAATCCACATTGGAGACGGCGGTGTAAGTAGTTGTACACTTCTGCCGGAAAAAGCACGATCCCCCGAGAATTTTACATGCCAGTCCCTCTGTCGGACAGTTACTGTAAAGCGCATCGACGGGCCCAAAGGCGGTCATAGCATTGAGTATCTCAACGTCAATGAGCTCTCTCAGTGTCGACTGGGTAAATCCTGAGCAACCCTCGGTTTCACTGAAAGGACCACTGAGATATCGAATTTCAAGTTTCCCGTTACAGATTCTCCATTCATAATTCACCAGCAACTGGCAACCGTTCGGCAGTCCGTTTAGCTGAAACGAAACACTGTTCCAGGGCTCTGCCGGACAAGTATTCGGGTCACACTGCCCAAAAACACCAGTGTTAGCTGATAGAAGAAACATCAGCAGGAAGGTTGAAAATATAAAACCTTTCCGTATAATCATAACACCATCCGTTATATAGAAAATGAATAAATAGAATTATGTGTTTGGCCAAAACACAAGCATAATTGCATCAATTTTTATTTGGAGGTTTCGAAAGCAATACAAAATGTGATTACGATATGTTCGTGAACCCTGCCGGGGAATTACGGGCGAAAAGAACCAAATTATGCCCGAGTTTCACTTGAAATCGAGCTTATTTCTGATCACTCGCTATTGGTTCCCGGACTCGATACTGAATGTTAACCTCGAACTGCGGTACGTATTTACTGCTTGAGCGAATCAGCACCGAGCCGACGAAAAATCCGGGAGAATCCGTTGTAATCGATACGCCTAGGGGCAGTGTCTCTCCTGGAAGTATCCTGTCACCTTCATGTATCGTAAAGCTCGCCTGTTGCTCGGGTATTTCAAGTACCGGCTCTGCAAAGTATACAGTGTCTGCGCCTGTGTTCGTAATCAGTATATCTGTAGTTACCGTCCTGCCGGGTTTGACACCCATAATCGTTGGAAATGAACGCGGCTCGGTGATGAGATCGCGTTTGATATCCGCAAGGAAGGTGAGTGTTGTAACCGGATTCAGGACATCATTCGTTTTCAGGGCTATCGTTCGTTCTTGCTCGCCATTCTGCTTCATTGCATCGATACTTACATTCAACGTTGCAGTGTCACCGGCCACGAGCTTCGTTTTATCGATGGGCGCCGTTGTGCAGCCACAGGATCGTTTAATACCCAATATTTCAAGTGTATCGGTACCCGAATTGACGATGCGCTTGGCAACATAGAGCGTACCCGGCGGCATCTCGCCCCAATTATGCTCTATACCTCCCAACACGGAGAGTTGCGGCTGGGCACGAGTATCATTGTCCAGTAGAACAATCAACGACATCAGCAAAATACTGTAGAGAAGTGCTCTTTTCATGGTGCTCCCACGTAAGGTTTACACATGCAAATACTTAGGGGCCAATAGTAGTGCCCATAGGCAGTAAATTTTTGTAATGTTCTAATTGAGCGTATTTCAGGGACGCAGCAGCTCACAGCATGCGACAATAATAGTCACTCGCCTGATAAACCAAACCAGAGTCAGTGACTTGGACAGCATACACGCAATTCACGAGTTTCGACATCGCAAAGGGTGGCTCGATATCGTTAATTCGAAACCGTTTCGTGTATCACTTCTTCGAACATCTGAAACATCAGTCAGTCAGAGAAAAGCACTGGAAACAGCATTCACATGTTTCCATAGATATCCTCTCTGCCAGGGAATTCTTACGGAGAGATTTCCGAACGAGCAGTTCAGCTCCATGAAAATTGATCAACTCCCGGCTGTGACATTTCAACCTGTCAACGGCTAGTCCCGCTGATTTTGGCTTCTTGGGCAGATAAACGCGATCTCAATCCTATAGTACGTAAATGATAACTAACAATTCGTAGTTGGTATCAGGCATAATTCGCAATCCGGCACTACAGACGTATTTCGGAGACCTTTCAGGCATCTCAACTAAAGAGGATTGAGCGAGAATATTATATTGTCCGCAGATTACCAGTAACGAAATTCTCCGAAAGCTAAAGTTACGCCTTGTATTTGACAAGAGTAAAATTATCGAGTTGTTTTCCTAAACATATTTTTACATGAAGCCTATACATTGTACGAGGCGGCTTAATCAATATCAATGAAATTTGCAGAGATCGGTCGAATTTCGATTATCCACTTCTGTTCGGCAAGATCATTCAGGCATTCAGAATCATCACATTTGCATTTACCTGCCTAAATATACTGCACAACTGACAACCGGCACCTACATACTTACTATTTACGTTGTCTGGTCCTTTGACTGCTCTTCAATCAATTACGCCTTCGATTGCGCATGTCGGTGTTACTTTCACGGAAGTAACGAGACGGTGTCGGTCGTTTTTCCGCAACATTCAACACGTGACTGCCGACTTTAGGCATGCAGCAGAGGCATAATTCGCAATTGCCTCAGTTAAGCGAATCTGTAAACCTCAGGATTGCACAGTGTTACGTCACTACATTTCAGGGCTCCGAACAGGTCGCCGAAGTGTAATCCACGATCGCCCCAAAGTTCGTCTCCACCAGGGCATCGCCATTCGGGCCATCCGCCGTCGAATCGAGAAAGGCTTCAACCACGGCGGGATCGGTGCCGTCGCCACTGAAGCCCTGCAGTTGCACCACATTGCCCGGATACTGGTTGATGTAAATTCCTTCGTCGCCGGAGCCTGTGGTAAGGGTATTGTCGCTCAGGTGAGCGCAGACGGTATTGTTCTCACCGGGACTGCTGTTGCCGCCCTCGATCCAGATCGCATTCCAGGCGTTCAGCCCACCGGTAGTCACAGTGTTACCGGTTATCGTCACATGCGTCGCGCCCGCGCCAGCATTGCGGGCACTCGCATAGATGCCGATCATAAAATCCTCAAAGGTATTGCCTTCGATTCGGGCCGTCGCCGAGCCGGTGGCATCGACCACCATCGCGACACCGAAGGATGGGTTGTTGTTAATGGCGGAGTTGACGTCACTGTTGTCCAGAATCGAGCCGGTAAACTGAGCATTGGAGTTAATGGCAAGGTTTATGCCGCTGCCGGCGTTGCTGCTGATCTGGGCATTGGTTGTGATAAGGAAGCTGGTCTGCGAATTCTGCGAGCCGGAAATGTTAATCGCCGTATTGCTGTTGTGAAAATCGGAATGGCTGATCAGCACATCGCTGCGGGCATTAATACCCGCGTCGATCTGGATGTTGTCGGTTGCGTTGTCTCGGAAAGTACAGTGAGTCACTATCGTCTGAAAGTGCGCACCATTGTTAGAGGGATCATCGCGTAAGGAAACTGTCATTCCATCGGCATTAGCGACCCGGGAGGAATTCGCAATGGTGCAGGAATCCAGCTCCAGTCGATCGGGCTGACCGCTGAAGGCATTCGTTCGCAGCAGATTGCGAATAAATATGTTAAAGTTGGCCGAGTTATCCACGGTGAGTTTGTTAAAGACATTAACATTGTTGTCCTCCTCGGTGCCGAACAGATCCGTAATGACAATGCCGGCGTCAAAAGCAGTACTGCCGCAATTGCGAAATTCGCAGTTGTCGATTTCCAGGTGCGTAACCCGATAGCCATTGAGTCCATGTTCCGTCGTGCCGGTAATGTCCACATTTTCCAGCCGGACACCATCGACATTGTTGAGATTGACCGCCGCTTTACAGTTTATGTTGCCGTTTTCATCGTACACTTCCAGACCGCAGCCGCCGCTGGTATTGGCATTGTTAAGATCCATGTTGCGGAATGTCGTGTTTGTGACCTGCGTCAGCGATATGCCGCTGTTCGAGATGTTCTGGATCGTGCCGCCCGATCCATCGGTGCTCCCCGTGCCGGTCACCTCGAAGCTGCCGCCCGTATTGTTGAACACGATGCCTTCGGAAGCGCCATTTACCGACACGGATCGCAGAGTCATTCCGAGCGTCATGCCATTCAAGTCGAGTGCCGTAGCGCTGCCCGTGTTGAGCGAGCCCGTACTGGATTGCAGCGTGCCGCCGCCGCTGGCGACGATACCTTTCTGATTGGTTCCGGTATTTGTAATGTCGCAATCTCCCACATCGATCGTGGCGCCGCTATTGCCGCTCAGCGTCAATGCAGTACCGCTGGAATTGACGATATTAACTTCGCCGCTAAAGCGAATCAGCGGATTGCCGGAGTTGTTGTTTTGCAGCAGGATGCCGCTGTTCAACGATCCGTCGGGGTCGTCGTCGTTGAGCGTACCGCCAAGCACGACACTGCCGCCGCTGCGGTTGCTTATTGACAAGACCCGCCCGGCATCATTCGTGATGTCCCCGCCATAGTCGATAGCGCCGTCACCCTGGTCGATATTGACCGCCGTGCCGGCCGCCGCGCTGATCTGGCCGCCAGCCACTGCCATGCTGCCGCCGAGGTTTATCAGGTTTAGTCCCGTTGTGCCGCTGTTGGCCGAGCTGACGCTGCCGAAGGTCGCATTCAGACTGCCGCTCTGCAGATTGAGCGCCGGGTGTCCCGTGGCGCTGACGCCCACTGAATTGATCGTGCAGACGCCGAAGGACGTGCCGCTGATGCCCGCGCCGCCCGTTGCGCTGATGTTAAGTCCGCGTATGACATTGTCTTGCGCCAGGTTTAGGCCGGCGCCACTGCCGTTGTTTAAGAGCGGCTGAGTGCTTGCAGTCGTGATCGTCTGCCCCTGAACCACGAGGTCGACTCCCTGACCGATAAGCTGTTGTCCGTTGAGCAGGCTGATGCCGCCCGAATAGCTGCCGCTGCCTTCGTGGACAAAGATGACATCGCCCGCCCCGGGAGCCGAGGCGCCGCCGCCCTGCACCAGGTTAAATGCCGCTACGGAATTGAAGGGACTGCTTTCCCGGCCGTCGCCGCCGCCGGGCGCTGTGTTATCGACAAACCAGACAAGATCTGCGACCTGTATGCTAACGGTCGCCTGATCGCGATTGCCCTCGCTGTCGACAATTGTGTACACAAAGGAATCCGCACCACGATAGCCCAGCGGCGATTCATAGCTGAAGCTACCGTCAGCGTTGACATTGACGCTGCCACCCTTCAGACTGGCGCTGCCGGACAAAATGGCGGCCTGCAGGCCCGGGCGTCCATCCGGATCGTTGTCGTTGGCAAGCACCCCTGGTGCCGGAACGGCGAGCCGCACGTGACCTATGGCGTCGAATGCATCGTCACGGGCAATGGGCGTCGTGCGAATCGAAGAGGCGATAAGAGTCACATCCGGATCGAGCGCTATCTGTACAGTAGCATTGCTGAGCGTTGCGCCACCGCTGTCGTAAATCTCAGCCCTGAGCTCGATCTCATCGCCCGCATCCGGCAGGCTGTTGGTATTGACGTCGTTGGAGAGAGCATCGCTCAGCCGCCCGCCTGCCCGCACAGCGCCGACCGCCGAGCAGTTGAAAAACAGGTGCGGCGACTCCACCGTGGGGTCGCCATTCCAGAATGCAAAGACCTCGATAACATCGCCGCTGTTAAGCACCGAGATTCCGCCCGTTGTAATAATGACGGGCAGCGGCATCGCCAGATCAGCGCCGGTGTTGGCCAGGACAATGTCGAACGGCCCGGCATTGCGTGTAATGTTAAAGCGGCGAATCGTCCAGTCGAGCGCATCGCCGGGCAGATTCGTGCTGCCGCGCAGAATGACCTGCGCTTCCGCTACCGTCCCGCCCCCGCAAAAAGCAGTGCCGCTCGTCACCTGATGGAATTCGATGCTGTTAACGCTAACCTGTGCCTCTGCCTGCTGCACGAAGCCCGACAATAGTAGAACAAAACTAAGCAAAGCAGGGAGGCATTGTGAAAGAGCCTGACAAGCAAGTTCCAGCGGAGCACGCGCATTCATCGCAAGTTTCCGAGTGTGAATTGTTAGGGGGATCATTATGAGCCGCATTTAGTGGACCGGGACGGCGCCCCACTCTTTTGTTCCGCCGGGGAACTACGACCTGGCAGAGTGCGGCAGCGGCATTGTCAATTGCAAAAAGCAGTCGACGCAAGCAAAAGAGTCTCGCGGCGACGGCAAACCATAAATACGCGGCAATTTAGAGCGGGGCATCTGCTCGAACACTTAGGGCTTATTTAGTGGAGGGAGCGGGAGAATCGCCGGTGAAGAGTCTGGCCAGCAGCGCGCGAATCGAGGCGCCCTTGTCCAGGCCGACTTTTTTGCGAATGTTGTAACGATGCCAGTTGATTGTGTGGTGCGAGCTATTGAGAGCAGATGCCATTTCCTTCGACTGCATATTGAAGTAGATCATGACACAGATTTTTTCTTCGGTCGCTGTCAGGCCCGGATAACGCGACTGCAGCAAGGCGCGCAGTCTTTCTTCATTGGATTGCCAGCCGTTGGCGGCCGGTGACAGGTAGCGTTGCTCCAAAAGTTCGATTTCCTGTACAAGAGCGGCCTGCTCTAACTGCGCGCCCCGCTCCAGAGCCACCACCGCATTCTGGCATTCGAAGGCAGCCTGCAGATGGAATGCGGCGCGGTCGGAATTGCCACCGGCAAGGAATAATCGGTGCAGCCTCTGGTGAATGTCGATCCGTTCAGCGTGATATTCGCCCTTCTCCGCGAGACGCAGTGCCTTTTCCAGCTCACGAATGGCGCGTGATCTGCCGCCCCTGCTGCCGATTCGCAGGGCATATTCCACATGCAAAGTGATTACGCCCTGCGTGTCCGAAACGGACTCGTTGTAGCGCAATGCCTCGCGAAAATACTCCATCGCGGTTGCGGCATCGGAACAGCTGTAGTGGTAGACCGCAAGGACCCGTTTGATCTGTCCGATGACGCTGACGTCTTCGACTTGATCACAGACACGGAGGCATTCTGACAGCAGCGATTCGGCGGCGGCGAAATCCTCCCGTCTGCATTGGATCTCCGCCATTTCACTGAGTGCCAGGGCCAGCACGCGTTTGCTGCCCGAACGGCTGCTCAGGGCCACCGACTCTTCCAGAAAACCCAAGGCGCGTTCCATCTGTCCTTCACTGGCTGCCAGCATGCCAATACAGTATAATAGCGTCAACTGCCCTTCGATGTGGCCGATGGCACGAAAAATCTTTAGTGATTGCAAATGGAATTCCAGGCCGAGCGAATGGTGTCCCATGCGCGCATTGACACTGCCCAGACCGTTCAGGATGGCAGCGAGACAATATTGCGGACCTTCCCGGGCATATATCTTTTCCGCCTCTTGCAGGGTATCGAGTGCTTTTTGCAACAGGCCGATATGCTCGTAGGCCCGCGCCAGGCTGTGCATTACCGAGGCGCGCTGGGCTTCCTGACCGCTGCCGCGCAATACGGCCAGCGCCTGAAAAAAATACTCGATCGCTCCTTTGCCATCACCCCGCTTGAAGACGATCATGCCCAATCCCTTCAAAGCCAGAGCCCGCAGTTCGTTATATCCGCCTTTTTCAGCGATGCGGAGAGCCTGTTCTTCGAACTGCCGCGCCTGCCCGACATCCTCATGCAACTGCGCGAAAGAGGAGAGTTCATGATACACATAACCCAGAGATTCCGACTTCTGGAGCCCCTGGTACTGTTCCTGCGCCTCGTATAATGCTCTCACACCTTCGTCCAGTCTGCCGAGCTGACGGTAGCAAACCGCCTTACTGAACCAGGCATGCGCCAGTTGCTCCCGATCGCCCAATTCCTCCGCAAGACTTGAGGCGCGGCATGCGAGATCAAGCGCACGCTCGGGATTATCGTCTCGTAGTGCCCGCGCCTTTTTGTTTAACTGACCGGGATCGTTATGTTCGCTTAGTGCATCGCCCGTCGGCATAGTCGGATACGCGACCAAAATTCACGCGTAAAATTTTCCGCCAATATAAACATTTCGCAGGAAGGGCTGTGAAATGCGCCGGAAAACAAGCAAGCCCATTGGACAAGATTCGGCGCAGCGCCAACCGGCAGTACTACTGTAATCAGAGTGGCGACCCGCAGTTCACGGAATGGCCTTCGGCGCAGCGGACAGAGACGCGGGAAGCAGGGCCGGCAGACTGGGCCTGCGGCAGGCTTTAGAAGGTCTTTATGGATTTGATTTCGCCAACTCTCTCTACATTGCGTTAGCTGGAGTAGCTGAATCCGGGTATCCGAAAACAGGCTGAATCCGTGGTCGCTTACTGACAGACAAGGCCCGTAATCCCTACATTAATGTCTCCGCAGAAGTAGGGCCCATGCGATGGATCGGAACAAACTGTCGGTGTGCCGACATTGCGACCCGCGAAATAGCTTGCAAGGTCGGTACGCGCCTGCGGATTCGTGGCAGCGCCGGTATAGCCGGGCAGGTTAAAAGTCGTGTTAAAATTCTGATGAATCTGGATGTCTTCCGAAAATGCGCCGGCATTAGTAGCGAAGGTGTTTTGCAGGGCGCCCGCGCCGCCAACGACGGCACAGATCGTACCATCGTCGCCGGCCGCGGCGCCCGCTTCCAGATGCAGACCATAGCCGAAGGCGCCGGGATCGCTTTGACTGTTACCCGTAATCGTCACGTTCAGTGTTCCGCCGGGCGAGCCGTCGCGCCATTGGGCGGTAATGCCGCCGCCATTGCTCCATTGCCGCATTGTATTGTTCGTGATCGCCGTGGTGTGGGTGCCGGCGCGGTTGCCGCGTACTCTGATACAGACGCCCTGCGAGCTGCCCGAGCCGCCGACGCCGGCCGTTCCGATCGTATTATCATTGATCGTACCTGTCATTTCCGTTGCGGCCGCCGAGATTCCCAGGTTGGCGTCAATGCCGACCAGCACGACTCCTGTGATTGTGTTGCCCTCAACTTCGTAGCTGCAGTCGGCGCCGTTGTTGGCGGCAATCGTGATACCTCCGCCGACACCCTGTGGATTGCCGCTGCTGCCGCTCATCGAGTTGTTTCTGATCACAACGTCAAGCCTGCCATTCGCGCCATTGTGGAAAGGCCCGATATGATCACCTCCGTTGCCGAGGAAGGTACAGTCGCTGACAACAAGCGCGATATCGGCATTTGCCGGGCCCGAACTCAGACCTTCGATGTTAATACCGTCATTGTCATTGAAATTCGACATGCTGCCAATCGTACAACTCGTCACCAGCAGTTCAGCAAGTGTACCGCTGTCGTTTTTGATTTGCACATTGTCTTCGTCGCCACCAAAGATGATGTTGTCGGACCATACCGTCGGATTAGCGCCGGTGGAAACGGTCCCGCTTAAATTCGAAAACAGCAGTGGTGCCGTGCTGCTGCTATTGCCATGATTACGCACGTTACAGCGATGAAGAATGAATCCGTTAACTCCACTGCCGCTAATGCCGTTCAGCGAGCAGTTGTCGATATTCATGTACCTAAAAGCTACATTCGAAGAATTGCTCAGCACGACACCATTGCCGGACTTGTTTGCCACGATGCCTCCCGAGCCGTTATTTGCGGATGCGCCGTCGCCGTTCACACTGAAACTGCCGGTATTGTTTGTGAGATCAATACCGACACTGCTGCCGCCGACGGAAGAAACGCTTTGAAGAGTGACGTTAAGCGCCATGCCGTCGATATCGATGGCGCTCGCCGTACCGGTCGTGATACTGCCGCCGGTCGTCGTCAGGGTACCGCCGCCGCTGGCAACGATGCCGGCCTGATTGCTGACGGCATTATCAATGCCGGGCGAATGCAATCGCAGATCCGCGCCGCTGTTGTTGCTGAGGGTAATGGCGGTGCCGGCCGAGTTAACAATGTCTATTTCGCCGCTCAATGTTATTGATGGATTGCCGCTGTTGTTGTTCTGGATTAATATCCCGGTGTTGCCAGGGCCATTATCGGTGACGCTGCCGCTGAGGGTAACGCTGCCGCCGCTGCGGTTCGTTATGCTGACAGCACGACCACTGCCATTGTTAATGCTGCCGCCAAACTCAAGAATTCCGTTTCCCTGAAGAACGTTAAAGGCCGTTCCTGCCGCATTAACGATCGAACCGCCGCGGGCGCAAAAGATGCCGCCCGAATTGGAGAAACGGGAGCCCTCGCCGCTGCTGTTCAGCGAGGACAGAGTTGCGAGGGTGCAGACGATGTTCGTCCCGCTAAGATCTATAGCGGCACCTCCGATTGCAATGATGCTGTTGTTTGAAGCTCCGACACAAAGCGAACCACCGTCATTTGCGACAATTCCCCGACCATTCGCCGTCGTTATCGACAGAGAAGCGAATGTGATCCAGGCGCCAGCGCTGGACTGAATGTTTATGCCGTCGCGACCGGCGGCCATGATGGACGTTGAGGCAAAGGTGATCGACGTGCCGGCGCTGGACTGGATGTTTAATGCGTCACGGCCGGCAGCCAGGATAGACGTCGAGGCAAAAGCAAGGGATGCGGCGCCGCAGTCACGAATATCGACCCCCTC
>JANQRB010000105.1 GCA_028284775.1 Candidatus Kapaibacterium sp.
GTATCGACGAAAGCTCGACGGTGTACAGCGGCCAAGGACTGGCGCTCAGCAGCACCGACGCGGACAACAATACGACCAGCACGAGCTATGACGATTTCGGTCGTCCGCTGACTGTAACCGCAGCGGACGGCAGCACGGTAACATACCGCTATGAGGTGGGCGAACAGAGCGATTACGGCATCAGCGGTCAATCCTTTCAGGGCGCGTGCCTTGCCACCTTTGTGACGGACGAGGTCGGCGTGACTTCGGCCAGCTTCAGCGACGCCCTCGGCCGCCTGCGCCGCGAAGTGCAGGATTGGAACGGACTGAATATCACAACCCAATACGAGTACGATGTTGAAGACCGAATGATCCAGGTCATCAGTCCGGCCGGCGACGTCACCGACTATGTTTATGACGAGTTCGGGCGCATCCGCTATAAAACGCAGCCCGACCTCGGCACGATCAGCTACCGCTATGACAAACTGGGCCGCATGCGTTTTGTGCAGTCTCAGCTCCAGAGCGACAAGGCTCTGATGGGATTTTATCAGTACGACGACCTTGGGCGTATCACGGCCATCGGCGAGGCCGTCCTGAGCGGCGCGGATTCCTCCGGCGGCGGGCAGCAGGAGCCGGCGGCGCGGCGCAAAGGCAGCAGCGATCAGCTCTCCGCGATTACCCTGACCAACCTCGGCCGCTTTACCGATCTAGCCGATCCGAACAAGATTAACAACAACTGGGATGATGTGACCACCGCGACGGTTAACAAGTCGCTTTACGGCAATCTGACGCAGTGGCCGCCGCAGATACACGCTGTCCAGAGCACCGACTGTATGCCAGGCGCGGCGTATTCAGGTTACCAGCGCGCCGATGCGCCGGCCGTCGGTCCCTTCCTGATGCACAAGGCACTCTACCCGACCACACAGGCGCTGCTCCAGCAGCCCGAACTCTATAACTTCGAGGATGCCAGTCTCTTTCCGCAGTTTGTCCGCACGGTGATCCACTATGATGAGCTGCCGCCGCAGGAAGGCGTGGTCTTTATGTGGTTTCCCGCGCACGCCGACTGGAACAGGATGGCGCCCACGGGCACCGTACGAAACCTCAAGGGTCGTGAGGCAGCGGTGGCCTATCGCAATGGCGCCGATGAAGCCTTCCACTATCATGTGATGAGTTACGACGAACGCGGACGCGTCGAAGCATTGATACGCTACACCGAAAACATCGGCTTTGACGCTACCTACTATGAATACAATGCAATGAACCAGGTCATCGCCGTTCGCAACGTCGACGGCCTGCGCCAGCATGCCGCCTACTACGGCACCGACCATAACGGCCGCCTCAATGAAGTCTGGACCGAGCTGGGCGCCCTTGGCAGCGGCAGCGGAATTACAAACCCCGCCCACCCTGAAGCGCTGGTGAAACCCGCCAACACGGATCTGAGCTTCAGCTACACGAATCGCAATCAGATCAGCCGGAAGAGCTACGACGGGATCAACTGGACGGTAGATTACAGCTATGATAATCGCGGCCGCATCACCGATATCAGCGCACTTGGGCCTGGGCCAACGGACGGCTTCAGCGAACAACTGACTTTCGATCCGGCCGGGCGGATTACGCAGCAGACGAATTCGCACTTTAACGGGGCGCTAAGCCACATTCATCAGTTCGCCTACGACCCTCTGCGGCGCATAACGTCCTGGACGCACAACTATGATTTAACTTCCGAGTTAAACTCCTGGACCTATGACCAGGTGGGCAATCGGCAGAGCGCAACTCACCCCGGCGACCAGCACAGCTACAATTTCAGCGATCCGAATCATCCCAACCAGCTTTCGACGGTCAACGAAAACGACTGGAATATCGCCTTCTGGTATAATGCCAACGGCGCCACGAACAGGGTACGCAAAACATGGCAGGGCGGATCGCTGGGGCCCGCGCCGATCGAGCAGCATTTTAACTACGACATGAACGGCCTGCCGATCCGTTTCGAGGGCGGACGTCTGAACGGCATGACCTTCGAACCGAGCGAAGTGTGGCATTACCGCACGGCGCCTTCCGGTGAACGCGAGCAGAAGCGCCAGTGGTATATCGACGGTACCGTCGAAACCGAGCACAATTATTTCTGGACTTATTACCAGGTGGCCAATACGCGACAGCACGCCGTCTGGCATGGCGTCCAGCGCAAAACCGAGGAATGCAACTTCACGGGTCTGCTGGAGCGAAACGTCTGGATGTATCCGGCCGAATATCTCAGCTACGGCCTGTCGAACATAGCTTCGATCGCCGACAATCCAAGCAATGGCAAGACTTTCTATATCCATGATCATACGGGTTCCGTACGCCTGGCTATTCGGGCAAGCGGCATGCTGGTCAACAGCATCGAATATGAGCCCTTCGGCGAAGTCGTGACCGACTACGTCGGTCTGGGCCTGATGCCGCGTCTCGGCTGGATCGGCAAAGAGCGGGACGCTGAGACGGGTTATGGAAACTTCGGCGTCAGGAACTATGACTTTGAGCGAGGACGCTTCCTGAGCGGAGATGCAATGTGGGAGAAATATCGAAGTCTGACGCCCTATCACTACGCCGCCAATTCCGTGATGAATGCAAAAGATGGGAATGGTCTTGATGTTATCTTCCTGATCAGGCCAGGCGGAGCAAATGGATATGGCCATGCAGGTGTAATGGTAGGAAATGACAATGACGGATGGGTAATGTTTGATGCGTATGGTGAGAACTTATTGACGCGTGATGACCGCGACATAATCAATGAATTCGCGACTCTTGAAGAATTCCTGGAGTCTTCTAAATATTCCAGCTGGTGGCAGATAGGAGTAGCAATCGAAACTACTCCCGAACAGGATGCAGTTGCTAAACAAGCAGGCAGAGAATCCATTGCTGAAGAATATGATTCATGCACGCATAACTGCGGTGACGTGGTCGATGATGTCTTGAGATCTGTGGGAATAGTACTGGAGAATAGCAGAGGGACAGTCACCATAAGGTTGCTAACCCCGACGATTCCTGCACCCGGATGGCCTTTTACTGTGGTCAAATATGGTGATAATGTAACAATTCCAAATAAACAGTTAGCCGAATTGAGAACGATGGATTTCGTTAAGAAGTTCTTCCATATCGATCGAGGAACTCTGCGCAAACGAGATAATGAATACCCCAGAAACACTCAAAACAGAGAATCCTTTGATGGATCTCAGATCCATCGATTGAGAAGTACCCCCGATAACTGACCCATGCGGTCAGAAATCGAGGCAACATTCAAGTGTTCAATTGCGGTCATTATTAACAAGCGTAAGCTTGAGAAGCATCTCCGATCTCTGGTCGTCAGAGAACCCTGCAGAGCGGGCGTCACAATCGTGACGTCCGCTCTTTGTTATTTAATTTCGCTCACAAAAAACCGCCACTGCGGAACAATTGCGAGGAATTCCGGCCAGAATGAATCTATAGAGATTGGATGCAGGCATTGCAGCACTTTTGTCTCGATGCATGTCCATCGTATTTTAGGCAAGAAATATACTCAAAGCCTTCTTTGGGACATACGACTACAAGAAAGAAGCTATGCGAATTTTCATTCTCGGTCTGCTGGTATTTGCCTCTACTGTGCTGAGCCCTGTCTCAAGCGCCGCCAAAGTAACGACACGCGCTTCCGATTCACTGGCCCTGCTCGAACTCTACGAGCACACTAATGGTCCCGGCTGGCGTTTCAATGCCGGCTGGCTGTCGGAGGCGCCGATCGAGCAATGGTTTGGTGTCAAGACGGCTTTGATTGTTAACGAGGGCGACACGCTCAAAGTCGTGGTTGAGCTACACAACAGCTCCAGCGACGCGGGCGGCACGCTTCCCGATCTGAATCTGCCGAATCTGGAGCGCCTTGAGTTGACCTTTATGCGGCTGACCGGCGACATTCCCAACTTCAATCTGCCGCGGCTGAAATTCCTTTCCTTGTCCGGCAATAAATTCGACGGTACAATTCCGGCATTTAATTTGCCGGAACTGGAAACGCTCGTGTTGAACCATAATCCGCTGAGGGGTACAATCCCGGACTTCAATCTGCCGAATCTGAGAACGCTTGCCATAACGGGTGGCGATCTCGAAGGTCCGATCCCTAACTTTAAAATGCCCCGCCTGCAGGGCCTGTTGCTGAGTTCTAATCAGCTAAGCGGCGCGATTCCTCATTTCGATTTTCCTGAGCTCACAGTGCTGGATTTAGACCACAACTGGCTTTCCGGCAGTATTCCGGCATTTTCGTTCCCTCTACTCGAACGTCTCAATCTGAATAATAATCTTCTGGTCGGCGACATTCCGCAGTTTGACTGTCCCAATCTGAATCGCCTGTCGTTGAATGACAACCAACTAAGCGGCAGTCTGTTGGAAAGCTATGCTGCGAGTTTGCGCAGCCTCAGCATGCACAATAATAAACTCGTCTTTAAGCACCTGGAGCGCTACACCGACATTCAGGCCTTCAACTATCACTCGCAGGATACACTTCTGCCCGTCGCTGCCCTTGAGCTTGCCGGCGACACAGTGTTCGTCCTGGGCGGGGTGGCCAGCGACGGCAATGAATACCAATGGGAACGCCTTGAAAACAAGCGATGGGAAAGCGTGCCCGCCGCCGTTGAAAAGGAATTTAAGCCAGTTCGCAATGGAAAGTATCGCTGCAAAGTTACGAATCCACTGCTGCCCAACTTACGTTTGTATAGTACTGAATCGGCAATCGAAAGCATCACGGTAGACGTCGCGGAATATTCGCTCACAGGCGATTTGATCACTGCTTTGATTGTTCCTTCGCCGCTGTCGGATTTCGCTTCCTTACAGTTCGGCTTGCGGCGCCCGGCACAGGTGAAGCTGACCTTATACAACCTACACGGCGAGACGGTTCTCACACTTGTCGATGACTATTATGAAGGCGGCGACTATTCTATCCCTCTCGACGTACGAACGCTGGCGCCGGGCCGTTATAGCTTTCTGCTGCGAACAGAACGCAGCAGCCGGGAGCTGCCGGTCATTGTTACGCGATGATCGCATTGGCACTTGCTTGCGCGGGTTGCGGGCCGACTTAAGCCAGGGGGTGAGGCACGGACTGAGCGCCGAAGACGGAAGGATTTTGAGTGTTTGAAGACTTAACAATTTTTTGTTCGGTTAAAGCCAGGATTCAGTCGAGCGGCCAGACGGTCTTCTGCGGCCGAACTGAGGGTTCGACAAAGAGCTCAAGCGTCACACCCATTGGATCCTTGATAGTGTAGCCCCAATAGCCGTCGTTGCGCCATTCCGGGTACTCATTGAAACGGGGAATGTTTGATTGACGAATCCGATCTACGAGGGCCGAGAATTCTTCTTCCGGAACCCGGACCGAGAAAGAGGATTGTGTTGAAGTGCCTCCCCGCCAGCCCGGTTGCCAGGCCCAACCGGAGGGCACCTGGACTTCTGTTTCGTGTTTGATAAACAAGAGCTCAATTCCGGCGCTTTTAACATCGAGGAACTGACCGGCTTCATAGTGTGATTCTTCCATTCCCAGTAAATCTATGTAGAAAGAGCGCATTTCTTCGACATTGTTACATACAATAAACATATGGACTAGAACAGCAGCAGATTTCATTCGGATTTTCCCAGAGTTAATCAAATCTATTACTTAGTTGCTTATCAGTATTCTAATATAGCACTCTGGCAGCAGACAACACAGCTGAAATATGGGTACTTCAAGAAAAAATTTGCTGATGGAACTGCGGACAAGAATATATCAGAAAAATGCGATTATCGTCCTGTCTGAAAACCTTCCTGCGTCATCGATCCGGTAATCAGCAACCCGGTTCGCCTGCGGGTTATGTCCGGCCTAAACTGTAGATAATAATTGCGATCGGCCGAATTGTTTTAATCAAATTATCAACATCAGTCTTAGTAGAGACTAATTGATTTGACGTTGATATATTATCGACCGATCCCTCCGCAGCAAGACGATCGACTATCTCGAGACTATGAGCGAGTCGCGCTCATTCACAAAACTCCTGTCTCCAAAATCTGCGGTCGCCTTTGACTGCGGTGCGTTTTCCGGCGTCGTCCTTATCTACCGACTCTTGCTTAGCTGATAGAGGAGCAGAATAAGACCCGGGTTCTCCACAGCGCGGAGCAGGTTCTGAATTCCGGAATCCTGGCGGTGCTAAATTCTGCCTTCGCCGTCAGCCTGAAGCCGACGATTTCCCGGCCTTTTTCTACCGCTTGCTTGCATATCGCCTTACGATTGGGGAAATTGGCTTCCGGCTAATTCTCCCGGACCTTGTAGTGATAAGTGAAATCAGTTCATGGCGAACTGATTATCCGGCAGGTGTAGAATGGCGCTTCGTCGTTTCTCCATTCCGGGAGCCAGCGAATGGGAGAGAGGCTGGGCCTAATTCTTTCACTCACAGGCAGGGGCAAAAACATTCAGATCCAGCTCATGTGTTCACCCGGCGCATCATTCGCTTCCTTCGTTCGCAGCACGGTGCTCTCTGGCGCTTTGCTATCAAGCACATTGCTCGCAACAGTGCTCTTCGCTGTCTGCGGTTGCATGTCCCTCAATTCCTGGGCAGCTCCGGCCCAACTGCCGGAGTCTAGGACTTATCCCCTGGAATCCTTTCCGACAGTCGGGATCGCGTCCTTGCCGCAGTCCTTCGCTCCAGACCTGCGGGACTCGGCGGCGATTGCGCGGCATCCGCTGGGCAGCCGGGAGAATCCTGTCCGCTGTAACGGCGTTGCGGGCGGAAAGGACTACCTGGCGCGTCTGCGTTGTCCCGACGGCAGCGTCCCTACCTTTCGCCGCATCGGCGAAGCCGGGCATGGACCCTACGGGACGCCTCTCGATCATTTTTTGATCGATTGCCCGCTGGATTCCGGCGGCTTCCGCGTCGCTGTTTTCATGGATTTTCACCACAATGGTCATGTCGAAGCTCAGGCCATCGCCGGATTCACGATTGTCAAGCAGTCCAGATGGCAGAAATACGTCGACCTCGCGATGGCCGCCTTTAAGGCGGGTCAGTTGCGCGATGCCGAATTCCTGGCGGACGAAGCGGTCTTCGAATCGATTCTCTTTCCGGATGGCGATGAACGTATTCCGAAGTCTCTAAACCTTCAAGGACAAATCTTTTACCAGACCGGCAAGTTCGATATCGCGATCGATGCATTCACACAGGCTCTCGGCCACGAGGCCGAGATTTTCGGGCCCGAGCATCCCTATCTGGCGTACACCAATATCTGGATTGCTAAAACAGCGCTTGAGCTGGAACAAATGGAGCGCTTTAGCGCAAGTATTCACAAGGCCTTAAGCATCTACCACCAAAGCAAGCAGCCCGCCGATGACATTCTCGCCGGCCTCCGGCACATTGTTGAGGATCTCCGCCGCAAGAATCTGGAAGAGCGGGCGGAAGCGCTGCTCGCCAGGATTGCGCAGGCCAGCCGGGACTAGGGAATGATTCGATCAGGCGCATCTGAGGCGCAGAACGATTGACTTGCCGGCGGATGTCACGCCAGTCCCAGCTGAAAAGCGATACCGCCCGCCAGATCGGGAAAATCGATCAGCGGATTGCGATTACCCTGGACCGTAAAAATTGCCTGATTGCGATGCTGCTCATACAGCGATATCGGAAAGCGACGGTGCCAGCTCAGCAAGAGATTGAGTCCGGTCGTGTCGTAGTCATCGATCTGACGCGGATAGCGCAGCAGGAAGTAGAGTGTAGCGCGCGCGACAAGGCCCTTACCCGCTTCGGGTTCAAATCGTCGGTTTTCATACTTGCCGCAATCGTCGCGGACGGCTTCGAAGTCTTCATGCTCGGGCCGGTAATCGCTGAAATCGAAATAGGGATAGTTCGAGCGCGATGAATTACAGCGCGGCTCGCAGCTAAACAAATGGTGCAGGTCGCTTTTCATGGGATTGGCCTTGCTGAACCAGGACTGCGGAACCACGTGCTCGCAGTTAAACATCGTATCGGCTTCGATTGCCTCCAGCGCGGCGCGGCGGGCATCATCGCTCAGCCAGGCTTCCTCGTTTAACAGTCGCCGAATCGCCTCTTCGCGGCGACGTTCAAGTTCATACTCGCGCCGGATAACTTCGGCAGGATCCATCGCAGCGCCGTCGTACACGCTCTTTAAATTACCGTCGGGCTGCAGATCCACCCAGGGATAGAGATGCGTGAGTCGCGCTGTTTTATAGCTGAGCTGGTTGCGATGGCTGGCGGCAAGCAGGGAGCTGAGCGCGCGAAATAGTGCCTGACCGTCATCTGTCTCCATTGCAATACCCGCATAATACTCGGCGACCGCCGCGGCATCCAGCTCGGCGTCATAATAGTTTTTGTCCGGTTCATCGGACTTGTCCTTAATTTTAAGCTTCACGAGCGCCTTGTCGCGCAAGTCGGCGTCGGATGTGCCGGGATTGCAATCGCAAGGGCAAGTCGCGCCGACGGCAGGGGATGAATTCAGCGGCGACTCGCGATAGATCAGGCGGGTCACGATCGGCACATGATCGGAGATGTCACGCGCAAAACCACGGAGGGAGCGGTCGAGCCTGATAATCGCGGCATCATCATCGGCAATCATGCCCAGCTGCGTGTCTTTGCTGACGATGATATGATCGATAAGCGAGCGATAGCGCGCGCCGATATAAGAAATAGCGTCGCCGGCCGCATCATCGGCCGTCAATGTGAAGAGGTCGGGCGCGGTAGTCAGGTCCGCCAGAACATTGCCGTCCAGCTGTTGATTGAAATCGCCGCCGAGAATCACCGGTTTCCGCTCCAGTTCCTGCAGTTCTTCGATGATTGCCGATAAGATGTTTGCGGCCATCCGGCGCCGTTCGCGACTTTGCTCGTCGCCAAAGGCCTTCAGGTGTACCACGATCATTAAAAACTCGATATCCTTGCCTTCTTCCTTAACGAGACAATCGGCAAAAAGAGGCTCGCGGCCGGCGGGAAAGGCCGATTTGCCGGAAGCTGTGCGCATTGCCAGGATCGATGCGTACTTCCTGTTAATGTCGCTGCGAACACGTACATCGGCGGTTTCGACATCATAAAGAATCGCCAGGTCCTGGCTGCCTTCGGCATCCAGATAGACAAAGTCCATGTTTTGTCCGCGATTGCGCAGCGCCGGTTTGAGTCTTTCGAGCGCCGCGGCCTCCACTTCCACCAGTCCCATCACGTCCATTGAGAGGCCGGCCAGGACCTCGGCGACATCGTTAAGCCGTTTGTCATCCACACGGTTGTTGAAGTGTTCGATATTCCAGAATCCGATATCGGCGAATTGTTTCGTACCGGCGTACGCAGGCAACTCAACTTCCCGCAAGTCGGCATCGGAGTCGAGCAGGCCATACACATCAAAAAAGCCGAGGTAAGGCGAAGTATCAGAGACCGAGGCAAGCGCGCGGCCGGCCGACTCGCGCTGCTCGTTGTTTGAGCGCGACAATTTCAGCAAGCGATTGACGATGGCGGAGATCCGGATACCTTCGTTAATCGCATTCGTGGAGCTGGCCTTTTCGTACCAGCCGGCATGATGCAGCGCCACCAACTCCCATTGATTGTTAAAAACGCTCGAACCGGATGATCCGGGCTCCGTATCGGTACGGTAGCGCAGCACCTTGTCATAGACATACAGGACGTCGTTGTCCTGAATCGCAATCTCCTTCGGGCGACCATGCGGATGCTGAATGATGTTAACCGGCTCGCTGCGGGTTATGGTGGCGGGATTCCTGAGCAGCGGTATCGGTGCGATGTCTTCGATTCCGCTCGTATCACAGCCGATAATGCTGAAGTCGAGATCTTCCTGCGTGACAAAAAGACGATCGGGACGCAGAGCCACGCTGATACGTTCCTTGCCCTCCTCATAATCGAATTCAGCGAAACTCGTACGCGCTTCATCGATTGTTTCGACAACGTGATTGTTGGTCATCAGGAAACCTCTGCCGACCAGGAATCCCGTTCCATAGGAGCTGCTGGTAACGATCCTGCAGACGGCCCGGGCGCGCTGTGCACCCTCGTAAAGAAAGCCGACCGGCAAAAGATTGTTGCCCGCATGAATTTTTTCGTAGAATTGGCGTATCTCAACTTCCGCCGCGCGCCGCGCGTCTTCGTTGCCGTCCAGGCGATTACCGTCGAAGCCCTCATCCAGAACTTTGAGCGCCCGGCGTTTTACCAGGTTGTTAAATGTTTGCGGACTGAGCGGCTTAACATCACTGATTGCGTAGTGACGTCCGATTAAATGCAAGGAATCTTTTGAGCTATTCACTTGATTCTCCTTTGCTAGTCGTGCAATGAACTCCCCGCAAAAATTGATGGCGGCACGGGGAAGAATCAAAAAGTTAATTCAGAGCAAGCGACCCAGGACGATATCGAAAATGTCAACGGTAGTTTCTTCGGCGATGAACGTCCTGGGACAAGGCCTCTCGGCTCGAGAGGCAAAATAGTAAATTGTACCCTGGCTCCTACGCAAAAAACTTCATTGTCTGCGATGAAGCAAAGAATTCGATCAGGTCGAACGTCGGAGGGACTAAGCTGCGCCCGGGCGCTCAGGCGCCAGACTGATGCACACGGAAGAGACTTTCAAGCAGATGCTCGCGCATCATCGCAAATGAGAATGTCCCGGAATAGTGCGCCCGGTTGACGGTTTTAACATCGATGTCTTCGTAACAGGAGCGTTGCGTGTCAAAACGCATCAGAGCGTCGTGGCTGGCAAGCAGGGGAAAGAGTTTAGTCCGGAGCGATCCGACGTCCGGAAAAACCGCATTTAGCCGTTCTTTTATGAGTCCTTCATTGCTCAGTGCCAGATCGGACAGCGCTTTGCGGTGCAGGGTATCGAAGAATTCATCGCCAAGGCGCGTTCCGGCGAGCAGGGGGGCATACACGTCGGCCGAGCCGCGCTGGATACAATGCAGGTTGGCGATATAGCCGCCGAGGCTCATGCCCGCAACCATGACCCGCGCACTGTTACGCACTTTGCTTCGCAGCACCAGCTCGTCAATCAGGGCCACGGAGCTCGCCAGCATGGCGATCCATTTACTAAGGGTGTCATTGTTGCGAAAGAATTCACCGACCGACCGGTGGTAGGGCGCTCGCACGGCGATCAGATTAAGCGGAAAATTCTGCCGGCGATAGGGAATTATCTGACGAAAGAGCGCATCAAAGGGAATTTCGAGCATGCCGTGATGATAGATAATCGTCGGAACGCTCTCACTCTTCCACTGAACGATTTTGAAGGCCGGTCGCAGCTCGCCGATCAGCGAATGAGTGCGCGGTTCCAGCAGACGCGCCGGGCGCAGCTCGGGCATGTGGATCGATACGGCATTCAGATGTTCGCGCAGCGAGGGCGAATCGACGCTGCCGCGAAAAAACTTGGGGGCGAGTGCGGCGGCAATTTCGATCACCGCCGTATCGAGGGCGCGATGGAGGTTCATAGAGCTCAGCTTGTTCAAAGCAGTGGATTTGCCTGTTCCGCCGTCGCCTGTCATAGTCTGTGGCATGATGACATCTACCTCTATTTTGACAATTTGGGCCTGAATACGGACGACGAGCGCTTTCGTTGCATCCGGCGTCCCGGGACGAATCCGGGCGGCCTGACGTCATTGCTGTTTGCCGAATGGCTAGGGCACCTGCACCCTCACCGAGCGACTGAGCTGGAAGTCCAGCATCGTGCCTCGCGGCAGGCGAATCTCCTCGCCTTCGGTTATTAGTGAAACGCCCAATCCGACCGCGGCACCGCGCGCCATTCCTTCCAGCGTTTCTTCCGCGAGAAGCCCGCCGATGATGGCGCCTACCACGACATTGCCCAGTGTGTTGTTATTGTCACTCAGACGAAAAGCGCCGCTGTAGATGGGGAATTCTCGGCCTCCGACTTCCAGCGTGCGCAGCTCCATCCGCAGGCGCGCCGATTGAAAGGCGGTCCCTGATTGCACCTGCACCAACCGGCCACTGACAGCCGCGCCCGCCGGAGCAATAAGGAAGCCCGAACTTGTCTGCAGGGAGGAAGCCAGGACGGCGCGAAACTCGTCGCCGCTGCGACTACGATCGGTGCCGACCTCCGTCTGCAGACGCAGGGTGACAAAGCTGCCGGCCGGGATTATGACGGACGTAGCATCGCCGACTTCTTCCGGATCGCTGTTGCGAAGGGGCGCTTCGCCAAAATGGATGGCGCGAACCTTCTCGGTGAGATACACTCTGATGCGGCCTTCGTGTTCAAAACGGATGGCATGCTGTGAGCCGCCGATAAACTGACCTTCGATTCGCTCGCCGTCGTACATTTCCAGCACATCGCCGCGCAGCACGGCTGGTCCGGCGAGAATTAAGGCGAGCAAAAATCCAATTCGAACTATCACAGAATCCTCCTCGTGAATGTTAGCAGTTGTAGCGGTGACGAAGCCGTCTTGCGCGATAATCAATATACAGGCAAAGGGCTTTCGGAAGCAATGATCATCATCATTGAGCCGGTGATCGCCGATCGCGCCGCCGCTGCGAGATGATGTCAGGAGCGCCGCGGATCGTCGGCAGCGTCTGGCGGCGAATCCGCTTTAGCGCAGACAACAGCGCTTGTATTTTTCACCGCTGCCGCAAGGGCAGGGGGCGTTGCGACCTACACCCTTCCTGCGGCCCAGCAGTTTGCGAAAGCGCTCCGCCATATCCTGCTTGAAGACCTTAGACAGTGCCTTATACAGCTCAGGATGTTTTTGCTTCAGCAGCTTCGGCCGTTCGAAAAAGTACTCGCTGGCTACGGCAAAAAATTCCTGCCGGTTTGTTGCGCCGTAGGAGTTAATATCCGATTTGCGAGCTAAAATGTCCGCCGTTTTGCGCTGAATCATGTCAAGCCAGGGCAGGGCGGCCGGATTATCGATGAAGGCCGCCGGTATTCCGTCGATACTGCCGTCGGCCTTGTCCAGCAGATGAACGAATTCGTGGATTCCGACATTCTTTTTGTCCCGCGCGTTGCTGAAACCCTGATGCAGCGCTGGTTTGGAAAGGATCATGACATTATTCATCACGCCCGTGCCCACCATTCCCAGCACATTGCATCCTTCGCCTTCCAGCCCGAAATCCATACTGAAGCTGGAAGGATAGAGCAGGACTTCATTCAGATTATCGTAATCCCATTCATCGAAACCGAAAATGGGAATCACGGCGCTGGCGGCCACCAGCAAACGATCGCTGTCCGTCACTTCGGTCTTGATGCCCGTGATGCGCGTGTCGGCGAGAAACCATTGCACATTGCCTTCAAAGCGCTCCTTGTCCGCTTCGTTAAGATTGCGGAAAAACTGCACCTTGTCATGGAGAATGCGACGCCAGGCATCCGGAAAGGGCTGTGAGACAGTACGCCGACGAGCTCCTTTCCGACGAAAGCTCAATACGAAAGCCAGGGCGATGAAAATTGCAGCCGCAAGGAAAAATTCGATAAGGCACCTTTTGATCTTCCGTCCAAAAATCCGTGCATTCACTAGGCCGGCCAAAATTGCACAGACGCGCAGGAATTGCCAAATCCAGCAAGAGCCTAATCAACCGCAATGAATGGCCGCAAGCCCATAACAGGGAGTTGGATCCTCTATGTTGATTTGTCGCGTCGAATTAAAAAACATAGGGAATTTGGCCCTCGAATAGCGGTTAGATTTTGACGAGGCATAAACAACCGCTCTTAACGGATCACTTGCAAAAATTGCCAGCGAATTCGCATAATTCTATTGACAAAACAGAGCGAAATGATTATATTCGTCCGCCATTTGTTATTGCTACTTAATTTAAACTGCTCTTATCTAACCCTTACCTCAATTGGGATATATTTATCCTTTGTTGATCGATTATTATTGTTCGAACGACAAAGAGATAATTCCAATCTTAGCACAGGCATTTGTTTAATGTTTCGACAATCAATTTAATCGGGCGCTGGATAACAAGCTGCTTGCTTTTAATCTCTGCAATGAATGTTAAGTCATCGGCAGGATCGAAACCAAGGACGAGCTCCGGCCCCTGATAAGAAATGTCGAACTTGCATGTGTTTATTAGTTTTGCAGTCGCTTGCAGCAAGTTCATGAGCGCAGGACGGGCATTCCACCCTTAAGTGTTCCGTCGCACTGATGAGAGATGTTGCAGGGCGGGCTCGAGTGATTTTATCACTTGGGTGCTTTTTTGTCACCTTAGTATTGACCACATACCCACTTGCCCGGCTCGGCTGATCACTTCCTGTCTCTAAACATGTAAGTGATCGCAAGGTTTTGCGCGCCCCATTCAAAGATAATGCCTGCTATCAAGCATCCTTGTGCCTGAAAGGGCAATAGATCATTCTGTGCTATCTACAACAAACGAATTTAACCATAATGCTAAAACAGCGGGAGGGTGAGTTATGCCCCTATTCATAAGGGACGTGTCAGTCCTTAGACGATTCTGGATGTATTCCATGTTTATCATCGCTGCCGGCTTTATCCATCTACAGGACTGTATGGCGGATGGCGAGATTCCCGACATCAAGATTGTTGGCGGGAGTCGCTGCTTCTTCGGTGAAGTCGGACCGACAAAGCTGGAGCGTGAGGTTAAGATTGTCAATCTTGGTCGGGACACCCTCAGGATACTTGAAATAAGCAGTTCCTGCGGATGTACGCTGGCGCCGATCGACAGGGAAGAAATTCCGATGGGGGATACCGCGACACTCAGCGTATCGATCGACCTTCGTAAAAAGGACGGTCCAACCGAGCAATATGTTAATATTAAAACAAACCGCGATTCAACAAAGGCTGTAAAGCTGGACTTTGTGGCTTTGGTAGTCCGCGATTTGACCGTTAGTCCGCGCAACTTTCCCACAAAGCTCAATCTGATGCCTGGAGCCGAAGCGACAAGCTCGATCATGATTCACAATACGGGCCAGGATACGATCTATCTGCAACAGCCGGTAGCAGCAATCGAGGGACTGACTGTGGAGTTTGCGACTTTCGACGGCAATCCGCTCTTACCTGGCGGAACGGCGACAATCCAGGCCAAACTCGTTGGTTTGTCAGCAGGCTTTAAGGCCGGAATCGTATCCATCGCATCGTCAAGCAAGTTTGTACCCACTTTGAGCTCCATGCTTGCAGCGGGCATTACCGATTCTGAGGAAAATAGCAGGCCGGACGGTAAACAGGGCATGCTGCGGCCTGAATAAGGCCGGATACTATCGCAACACTTTTTAGCAACAATCATTTTTCGGAGGAACCCCGAATGTTAATTCGAACAGCTATTTTAATGGCATTCGCTATACTAATTGTCATCGTCATACCGGCACGTGGTCAAACAGCCGACAATGACTGTCCACCCCATGGCGCCGAGTGTGATGGAATCGAAGTAACCGAAACACGAACCTTTGAAATGTATACGCCACATTGCACTTTCGAAGCTGAATACACCAGAAAGAATTGTAATGATGGATCGTTTCAGCTGGTGTTAATTGGTATTACGGCAATCGACGGCTGTAGCGGTTTTAGCTCGCTGGAAATCGACGGCCTTTCACTGAACACATTCATCGAAATTGCCCAACTGGCGATAATTCAACAGCTTGTACAAACTGGCGAACCATGGGCCGGACAAATGGCAGATTGTGATGCAACAGCAACGGTTGTTCAATTCTACTCAGCCAATTGCTGGGTGTGGCAGAAGTGTAGCTATGACATAACGGGTGCAACGCCGGTATGCGACACACCGCCTCAGCCACAGGTGCCGCCGACTAACAAAATCGATATCTGGAAGTGGCACGACTGCGGCCGTACCTGCTGCAAACGCACATACGAAGTCTGTCGTAATCCTCTACCCGTGGAAGGCAACGGCCCCCAAACCATCGAAATACGCGGTATGACTGTTCAGAAAATTTCCGATTGTACACTCAAGGACAACTTCCAGAAAGCCTGTTCCGATGGCTGTTGATGAGACAATCAGATAATCATAGTTTATTACAACAATCTATCTAATACTGGAAACCAACAAGATGAGAAATTCACTTTTTGCGCTATTGACAGTTTTGCTGGTCGCCGCTGTACCGTCGAGCGGGCAGACAATGTTTCATGACGCAGATGCTTCGCTGCGCGCGAGTCGCGACGACGTCAAAGTCGGAGCTTCTCAACAGCTCACAACAACGAGCGTCGAGCAAGCTATCATTGAATACAAACGGGAGGATGGCTCGGTCTATCGTTCCTATAATGGCGGTAAAACATGGACCATTAAATCAAAGAGCGCTAACTACGAGGCCTGGGAACCGGCAATTAAACACAAGGTCGAATCATTTCTGCTGTATACGAAAATTGACGGCAGCCGCAGAATCAGTCGGGATGGCGGAGCGACCTGGGAGTCGTTCGGATCCGGCAGTTCAGCATCTCGCAATAATTCGCAGTTGGCTCAGCCTGCTCCAGACGACATTGACAAAGTCATCAGCGCGGGAACATTCGGCAAAGCTACCATCATCAAAATTTTCCCGCAGCCCAGTCGTAATTACACGATTATTCATTATCACGTGTCAGACCCGACCTCGGTGCATATAGCCATTCACGCCCTCCAGGGAACAGAGATTCTTCCGCTTGTTAACAGCGAGCAAACGGCAGTTGGCGATCATCGTATTGCTGTGGATACTCGCTCGATTGAACCGGGTATCTATTATGTCCGTTTAACGGCCGAGGGCAGCGTCAGCTACCGCAAAATATTGATTGGATACTGACACATTCTCAATTTTTTTTGTTTCTATTTCGCAAAGCATGTAACTATGAATGGAGCATATATTATGAAAGTTCAAACAATACTGACATTAATTTTTACAAGCATGTTGCTGGGAAGCACCTGCTTGGTGGCGCAAACCGCCGACGCTGACTGCCCCCCGCCCAGCGAAGAGTGTGCCAGTACTGAAGGATGGACAAATCATTTTCAGTTTACTCGCTCACTATCACCGGACTGTGAAATTACAGCAAATTATCAACTGCGGGCCTGCGATGACGGCAGCTACCAGATACGATTTACATCTTTTGATCTCCCTGGGCCAGATTGCCAGGGATTCACGGAGCTCTTGCACCAAGGCTGGTCATTGTCCACTTTTGTTGAAATGGCGCAACTGGCAATTATTCAGAACAATGCAACGATTTATAATTTCATCGACGGTGTACCTGATTGTGAGACACCGCATGTGCCGCAGGTGGTTGTGCAATTTTACTCGGCAAACTGCTGGGTGTGGCAAAAATGCACCTGGGATATTGAAAACACCGCGCCAAGCTGCGATACCGACCCACAGCCGGAGATTCCGCCCAATCTTAAGGTAAACAAATGGTCGTGGTTTGCATGCGGACGCACCTGCTGCCGCCGAACATATTCGATATGTAAAGAAGTAGACTTTTTTACATCGCGTGATATTATCAAAGTAGAAAGTATGACACGCGAATCACTCAATACCTGCACGGATCAGGGAAGTTTTACGAAAGCATGTGATGACGGCTGCTGAAGAGCAGCAATTTCCTGACATATATATCCAATCACGGATACCGGTTGCCCGGCAATAACAAATGGCTGTTCTTCAGCGGCAATACGGTATCCGTGCGGTATTCCTGTTTGCAAATTTTGCAGCTCGTGTGATTTTCGTTATGAAGATTGCCGAATTGATTTAATTTGAGACTCTGTACATTAAACCTGTCACCGGATTAGCACTATACAACGCAGTTTGATTTTGAGCATTTCCATCGTGGAGAATTGTTCAACATGCTCAGCACTAAGGCTTTTTGTCCGTGGTTCGCAGTCACTTCGCTGAAGGCAATCCGTTTGCTGCTTCTCCCTGCCGTCATTGTCTCTACAGTACCTGTTATGGCTCAGCAAGGGCTCTGGCGCGAACATATCAGTTATGATAATGCCTACGCACTACTCGATGATGATGGCTTTTTCTACTGCATCGCGGGCAGTGGCTTAGTACGATATAGCAAGGCGGACCTCAGCCCTACTTTCATTTCGCCGATTAACGGATTGCCCTCATTGCCGCATGCCCCACTGGTAAAATCGCCTGACGGCCAAATCTGGACTGCCGCCCGCCAAAGCAAGCTCTTGAATTGGGATGGAACTGAATGGCGGGACTTCGAATTCCGTTCGAACAGCGGCGCTTTGCAGCTTGCAGTGACTGCCATTGCTTTCGACAATATCGGCAATCCCTCGATCGCAGCCACACGTATGATTGCACGCTACGAAAACGATGACTGGCAGATCTATGACGAGTTAAATGGATTCGACCAGATTTACCACGATTTAACGGGCTTGGCGGTCGACGCGAATGGAGCTACCTGGGCGATTGCCAGGGAACTGGACAATACATCTGATGGAATCGTCATACGTATCGATGCGAGCGGCCGGGTTCGTAGCTTTCGAGCGCGCGATGGTCTACCGGCTCTGAACGGCAAATCGACACTGCGCGACATTGTAGCAGACCCTCAAGGTAGGAATTGGATCTGTGGCTTTGCCGGTGTAGCGCTTTTCGATGGTCAGCGTTGGCATTCGTGGCAAACACAGTACAATCCAGCGCTGGCAGGAATGCACTCGCGCAAGCCTCTGCAGCTTTTAGTGGGAGAAGATGAAACAATCTGGGTGCGGGGCGAAAAAGGCATCAGTCGCTATGACGGCAATTCCTGGCAAAATTTTACTGCCGATGATGGCTTGCTGTTCGAAACCTGGATCAGCAAACTGACAAGCTCTCCCACGGGCGAAGTATGGGCGGCGACGGACAAAGGGCTGCACCGATTCGACAATGGGGTTTGGGAATTGCGCGCCGAGGGAAATGTATCGGATGTTGTGGCAACCGATATCGAAGTTTTGACCATCATTGACGGCGTTCCCGAGATTCTGGTCGATGATGACCGACGGCAGCTACGTACTCCGAATACGATTCACAGTAATCTCGTACTTGATATTGCTATCGACAAGGTCGGGAAAATGTGGTTCGCCTACGGCTGCAACATTAATACGAGTCTGCACGGCACCAGCTGCGGTCTGGGGAATTTTGATGGAAAGAAATGGGAACTCATCGCCAGCAACCAGCACGATGTTTTTGATACCGTCATGCAAGTGGCGGTGGACAACAACAACGTTGTTTGGATGACCGCCAAAGGAGGTTTAAATCGTTTCGATGGCGATTCATGGCGACGCGTATATATCAACGGCGATACACAATCACCACGAACTTGTGAAGCTCTGGCTATCGATTCTTCACAAACGCTGTGGCTATCGTCCTTCTCGTCTTTGGGAAGGGATATGACAATTAACAGTTTTGACGGCAGCAGTTGGCAAAGCTTTGTACCGAGCTCTGATAGGCAATATCGGGTTGAGCACATTGCGATTGACAGGAATGGAGTTGTATGGGCGACAGCCGGCCAGGTTCCCGACAGAGATCGCCATGTTTTTACCGGAGGGCTCCTGCGATTCGATGGGAAGGAATGGACTGAAATCTCTTTACTAAATCAGGAAACGGAAGCGCCCTTGTATGGCCGGCAGATTACTTTCGACGAACAAAATCGACCCGTGATTATCGTAAATCAGATCGTTGCGCGATTCGATGGTAATAATCAATGGTTTATTTACGAAAATGTGGACAACAGCGACTATCTGAGAGCGAATTCCCTGGCGCATGGTCTCGACGGCTCCATCTGGTTCAGTCAAAACAACACTATCCGGCGCTTAGATGACTATGCGCAATTCCTTGCGATTCCGGGCTTCAGCGGCACTACGATAAGCTCCACGCTGTTTAAGCAGGACGGCAGCATTTGGATTGTCTCTTCCTCGGGTGTCTATTCCTGGGAGCCAACCAGCACCGGCTTTGGCCTGCAATCACAGCCACCTATGTCTGAGTTGGTGACGATCGATGTGAATCCTCATCCGCTGCAAGGGGAAGGAGCCCGCATAAGAATTCGCAACGATGCAAACAGTCACTTGCAACTGGACATTGTTGACATATTTGGCCGCTTGGCGGCGAAGACAATTCCCATTGAGCAATCTCATAAAGATCTAACAATTGATGTGCCGATTGATCTACTTGCTGCAGGATTGTATTTTGTCGTCGTTCACAGCAATGGTGTACAGGTATCGCAGCCGATTGTAATTCGCAAGTAAATCATTTTGCCACAAGGAAGTCGGTACCTATGATTGCCCTTTGGGAGGTCCAATATCTTTAGTTGTGATACTGCGCGCCGGCGCGCTCCTTCAATCTCCAATTAGATATGATAGACCAAGATTAACAACAGGGCGGAAGCGCAGCCTGGATTCGCCGAACAACGCAAGGGGAGATGTTTACCTGGTCTTAAGAATCACCCGGGAATGACAATCAGCGCGCGCCTTCAGCTGCAGGATATAGGCGGCGGGAGCAAGAACGCTCCACGCGAGAGGCAGAGAATGCCGGCCGGCCGGTAGAGCCGGAAGCTTGCGCTGCAGTACGAGCTCGCCTGAAAGTGAATACACAGCAATCGTAAGCGGGCCGGGCTCACCGAGCTCAACCTGCACGACGCCGGACGAAGTAATGGGATTGGAGGCAAGGCCGACCCTGGCGGGAAGGGATTTGCGCGGTAGCGCTTCATTAACAAAAGTTGCTCGGCCGCTGGACTCATACACTCCCTCGTCTCTCGCGAGGGCATAGAGCTTGCCGTCGATTGCATGTAATCGGCTGACTTTCTCCACTGGATCCGCTACAGTTACTTCTTGCCAGGTCAGTCCATCCTGTGAAAACAATATATTGCCCCTGGAGAGCGCAACGAAGCCGCCATAGATCGGATGCAATGCGCTTATTTCGCGAACCGAGAGATAATTCCAGGTCTCGCCTCGGCTGCCGACTCGCCACAGTCCCGACTTTCCTCCGACAAGCCACTGCGAGTCCCGCGATTCCACGATGTCGTATAATGCTTCCCCGGCCAGACCGCTTAGAAGCCAGTTAGAGCCATTGTCCTGTGATGTATACATGCCGCCCTCCGTTAAAGCCCAGAGTTCACCGTCGGGATGAATAACAAGCTTGTTAATTTTTTGCGCAAGGTCATAACTTGCGAGATGCTCAAAATCATGAAAATGGATGATATCGCCGAGCGAAGTAGCAACATACAGATCACTGCCGACGACGAGGGTTTGCGTTACGTCGCCGCCCATATTGCCTAAAGAATGCCAGTCGCTGCCTTTGTCCTTGGAGTAGTACAGCTTACTTCCTTCGGCCAGGTAGAGCACATCGTTGTGATCAACGCTCAAGGATCGATTGCCCTCGGTGAAACTACGGCCGGGATGCCATGTATTGCGCCAGCTGCGGCCCCGATCCTCGGAGTGATAGAGCGCATAGTCCGACAACACATAAAAGTCACCGTCGCTGCCGCGAGTGAAATCGATATACCGAAGCTCCCGCATCCCGAGCGAGTATTCATTAACGTCCCCCCGGATGTCCTCAGCCGTCAGCACGCCGCTCGAAGTACCGAGCAGAATCGTTCCGTCCGGCGCCTGCTGCAGAGCCCTGATAGACGATGTCCAGTAGTTGCTGTGATCCGTCCAGCGATCGCTGTCGGGCGCCAGACGGAAGAGTTCGCCGAACTCGGTGCTGACCAGAAATGACCCATCCGCGGCGGCGGTCGCGTGTTCGGCTACGATGGCGGTATCGTCATTGTCAAAAATGGGAAGCAGGCGATCCGACGATGGCTTGTATTCGAACATCCCGTTGGATGTGGCAAGTATGATGCGATCGCGGGGGCTGACAAGAATCCGGCTAATGATATGACCGGTCGGGATCTGCAGCCGCCAGTTCGAGTGCTCATTATCACGTCGCCACACTGAGCGCCGGTCAACAACCAGGTATTGCGCTTCGGTCGATGAAAAGGCCAGGTCACCCAGGAATCTTGTTTGGACAAGATCGAGTCCCGCGCTGGACGGCCGGTCGGCTTGTGTTTTCACGTCAAATATCCTGACACCCTGCTCGACCAGATTGTTGGAAAACAGCAGATAGGGTTCCGGCTTTCCGCCAAAGGCCATAGCACGCACATCTAAGTCGATAACCTTAGTCCAGCTTAAGCCATCATCATCCGAAAAGTACAGGCCTCCGCTTCCCGTGGCAAATATGAGATCATCGTCGCTTAGTACAACACGCGCAACCCGGCTAATCTGAACCGGCAGCAAACGCCAGGATTTGTCGCTGCCGCTTGACAGATAGAGATTATCATTTCTTGAGGCAGCAAGCGAGCGCCCCTCGCTGTTCGTGGAGAGTGACTGAATCACCGCGCCGCTCGGACTGCCCACATGCTGCCAGATAAATTCCTGCGCCGCAAGCGACTGCGTAAAGACGATCAGGAAGAGCGGGAGCGCAATCCGCCACGCATTGTTTTGCCGAGTCATGTCAAAACCTCAATAACTTGGATTTGCTACTAGTCTCGGGCAAGGGTCGCTTCTGTGCGAGAGCCGCTTGAACAGCCGCCATAGCGAATAAAGATCAAGCGGCGTTCAGCGAGGCAGAAGGCTGCTTCAGGAAACAATCGCGCTGAATTCACGCGCCAGCAGGGAGGAAACGTCAGGGCTGCATTTGGTTACCCGCATCGAGAATTTCGCGGCCGATATGATTGCCGCATGCAATCAAACATTGCCGGCACGGCAGGAAAGACGTCGGAAAGCATCGACCGTAAATGGCAGATTGGAATCCAGGATCATAATGTCTCTCTGAACTTGCCGATGGCTCCACACTCTCAATATGGACTTTCCGCTTCTGACTTTCAGAGGAGCCAGAGTGGCGACCCTTAGTCCATTCAAGCTTTAGTAGCTAAGTTTTTCAAACACCGGCACAGTAGTCGAGCTTAACGACTATTCGGATAGGCTTAATCATTGATGAGCAATTGCAATCCCGTATAGGTAAAGCAAACAATTCTCTTCGCCTGAACTGGACGGCATGCGCGCCGGCTTTACTCTGCGGATGCTATTAAGGCCTTAGTCTTGTCACTGAATATTTTTTACTTCTCCTTACCTGGATTTGATAGCGAGCGTTGAAAAGCTTTCGTCAGCAGAATCAAACTTCAATAAGTAGAGGCGAGCGGTAAGAGCAGCAGGATCGACCGGAATTGAATGTCGGCCGGCGTTCATAAACGGAAAATTGAATTCGGCGACGAGACTACCGGTCATAGTATACATCGAAAGCGATAGTGGGCCTGTCGTTTTAAGCGTAAAGGAGACCTGGCCGTCAGCGACAAGTGGAAATGCCGCGAAGTCTGACTTATCAGCTAGTCTTGAGCTTTGCTGTGACTCGTTAACAAATGTTTTAATGCCGAGAATCCTGTATAATCCGCTGCGCCTGAAGGCATACAGACAATCTTCTTGTCCAAAAATGCGATACACGGGGTCACCTTGGCCGGCTTCATCCAAAATGTTCCATGTCAGTCCATCCGCTGACAACAACAATCGGTCTTGCGAAAGCGCCAGGAAGTTGCCTTTAAACCGACTATGTGCACGCAGGCCGTTCGAAGTCAGCAAGTTCCAGGTCTTTCCGCCATTGCTCAGCATCCAGGTTCCGTTCTTGCCGCTTAGCAGCCATTGCGAGTCACCGGCCTCAACAATTGTATATAGGGTATCCCGCGTTATGCCGCTGAAATGCCAGGTACTGCCCTTATCGCTGGAAATATACATCCCGCCATATGTCAGCGCCCAGATATCGCCGCCCGGAGCAAAATGCAGATGGTTAATCTTCTTTGGCGCCCGATAGATTCCTGCGCGTTCAAATTCTTCCAAATGCACGATATCGCCTGCTGATGTCACAACAAAAAGACCAGGCTCCCGAAAATAGACCTGTTCAATATCATCGCCCATGGAACCAAGGTTTTGCCAGCTGCCGCCTTTGTCGCGTGAATAATAGAGCCTGTCCGCATCGGCCAGATAAACCACCTCATTGTCATCGACAGTCAGGGACCGATTCCCGAATCCGAAAACAGGGCTCGGATGCCAGGTATTGCGCCAACTCAGGCCTTGATTCTCCGAAAGGTAGAGCGAGTGTTCAGTCCGTAAATACAGGTCTCCGCATGCACTTACAGCCAGGTCACGCCGGCTATTTTCTTGCATACCATGCGACCACTCTGCGAAATTCTGTTCGCTGCTCCTCTTTGCCAAAACGCCGCGTGAAGTGCCGATCAGGATCGTGCCGTCGGCGCTTTGCTGAAGCGCCGCAATTGCCGAATTGTCATAAACAGCATGCTCGGTCCACTGCCGGCTGTCGAGCGCCAGATGCCAGAAGCGTCCACTGGCGGTAACGGCAAGAATAGAGCCGTCGGCAGGTGTTGTTGCATGACGTATTTTAATATTGATGCCCGCTTCATTGGTCAACAAATCCAATCGGTTAAGCTGAGGCAGGTATTCGAATATTCCTCCGGACGTGGCGAGAACGATACGATCCTGACGGCTGATGATGATCCTATAGATTATGTAGTCCGTCTTGAGCCGCATCCGCCAGATTAAACCGCGACTGTTGTTACGACACCAAAGTTCTTTATGATCGACCACAAGATAGTGGTCGCCGTCGGAAGCGATCGCCACAGCGCCCAGCCGTTGTTGCCCGAGATCTAGTCCCTCACTATAGGGCTGAAGAAAGTTGCTCTCGCTATAGTAGATGGCAACTCCCCCCTCAAATGTGGCACTGGTCAACAAAAGGTAGGGTTGTTCAGGGCCGCCGTAATCTATGGTGTTCACCGCCAGAGGAACTCTTGTTGGCCAGCTTTGGCCATCATCCTGCGAGACGAAAATGCCTGCAAGCCCAATAACAAAAATCTGTCCATTCTCAGCAACAATAGAATGTTTAATCTCTGAATTAAATTGCTGGCCCCCTGGTGACAATATCGGAAGCACGCTCCAGGACCGGCCGTTGTCGATAGAGTGATAGAACTTGCCGCTTTTTGTTGTCGCAATAGCTCTACCGTCGTCATGCACAGCCAGTGAACGAATATTGGCCCCATCGGGACTTTCAATATGCTGCCAGAATATTTCCTGTGCCGCCAGCGGCTGAAGAAAAACGCAGAACAAAAATGTTAATAAATTTTGGCGTATGGATCTGAATATGAGCATCGTGAATCCTCCCGACAAACATCGTTTTATTAGCACTGAAGAAGTATGAAACCGTCCGCAACAGCGGATAGGTACTTATGCGTTCTAAGGCCGCGATTAAGCAAAAACGTTGGTGGCACTTTCGGGAACAGCGTTTACGGGCGTTCCCGAGCTTTAGAAACGTTGCTGGTTGAATAGGTTACAGGGCTGTGAAGATTTGGCGAGATTACACGAGCCTGACTTGACGAAGACCAGCTGAGACAGGTAGCAGGCACGGTAGTTGATGGCGAAGTAAGTGTGCCTTCGTACTCGAAACGACATTGAGCCACTATTTTATTGTGCTCTCGAAATGGCTGGCGCCGGCTGACTTAACAGGCCTAGTACTCTGTCAGATTAGTTATCTTTAAATCCCCCTCTGTGTTGATAGAAGGGCCAGGGGAGTTATGAAATCCTTCAATACTCATAACCCCTCCCAACCTCCCCTTAACTTAAGGGGAGGTGCAACTATAAGTATTTTTTTTGACAAGTCACTGGTTTGTGTTGAATTCAATGATAAAACATCTCAAGACAATTTGTATGCACTGTTAAATAAACATCCTTCGCAATTCCCGCCCATCCGGATTGTAGAACTGCAATCGGCCCGCGGCCGGCCGACTCGGTGATCTGAACCAAAAACGTCGATGATGAGAGATGTACTGTGCGTAGCGACCTTAGCGGAAGTCGGGCCGGCATTGTCGTAGATCCGGTTTTAGCAAGCAAGCTCTGGCTGCGACAGCCGCTGAAGCCCGGGAAAACCGAAGAACTCGGACAGCATCCGCCTCCGCCCTTACTGCCGCGGATTCCAGGTGTTATCCACACTGAAATTGTGTACGTCCGCGATGTCTTGCCAGGCTGTCACCAGCAGCGGGCAGGGAGCCTCGTTTTCGCTGCCGTCAGGGTCGCTGTGGCAGATGAACAAACCATAGGGGAAGGCATCGTTCAATCGACCCGAACAGACGTCTATGCCGTCGCTGTGACGAGCGCCTTTAATGCTGAAACTGCCGACAAACTCATGCTTGCCGCGTCGTTTGTACAGGCTGAATGAATTCTGCGATTGGTTCGAAGCGATCAGATAGCCGCCGCCTTCCCGACGCGTGTAAATGGCAAGTCCTTCCACATCTGCCTGCAGGCCGTTTTCGCCGACTTTGATGATCAACTCGCCGGGAACGCTGCCTTCCGGATCGCCGTCGACGGCGTAAATGCCATTTTCTTCATCGGCGATAAACACTTTGCCGGAGCGGTCGTCGGCAACCGCCGCTTCACAGCCTCCGATGGTCCATTCGCGAATTTTGCGGCCCTTCACGCTGCCGTCGCCGCCATCGAAAAGCTCAAATTGCTCCACCAACCCGTAATCCGAAGAAGTCTTGATAAAGTACATTTTGCGGGTCACGGGGCTGCGAAAGAGCGTGCCGCCGTGCGAGTCGCCCGTTTCGATGGAATTGTCGTCGATGCGGCTGAGTTGACGCGTCATGTGGTCCACGGCATACACACGAATGCGAAAGCCCTGATCACGCTGATTGAGCGCGACGATATCGACCTGCCCATCGCCAAATGGAAAGTCATAACGAAGGTCGACGTTGCCAGGCCGGGGCACATCCAGCGTCTGTACCGTCTGTCCGTCGAGATCATAAACAAATAACTTATTAGCCACTTTGTCCGAACTGATAATAAGGGAGAGAGCGGGATCTTCGGGGTGAACCCACAGGCACATATCGTCCTGATCGCGGCTTTGCGGGTCCAGCAGCTTTGAGGTCGGTGGAATCGCGTTGTGGTCATCAACCACCTGCTGATCAGAGCTGCAGGCGCTGAATATCGCCGCCGCGCAGCCGAGGACTACGGCAAGCAAACAGCCTTGTCGGACTACATAGAGGAACTTACTGTCCAGCACAATCAAATTCATGCCCCATGGCTCCCTGAGAATATTGGCAATGCGGATTTGGCTACTCGCAGACAATTTTGCTCGCGAAAACTCGAAAGATAGGGGAAATTACGGAATCTGGAAAAGATTGGACAATGATCCTGCGCTAGAAAACGACTCCTAACTTTTCCAGTTGACGGCGGCCATTGCGATAGCCTTCCTTTTCCCAGGCCGCCTGACGGGGATTCAGATCGAGCGCCCGTCGGTAATTTTCGATTGCGGCGTTGGTGTCGCCACGGACGCTGCAGGCTTCCGCATAGCTGTCATAGACGTTCCACGATTCGGGAAAACGGCCTTTGTTGTATCCGAATACCAGTAAGGCGCCATCGACATCCTCCTCGTCATACAGAAGTTGATAGCCGAAACTGTTGATGGCGAGTTCATTAACAACAAAAAGCTCGGGCAATGAATCGTGCTGCCGCTCGAAGGCAGCTATCGCTTGCTCCATGGGCAGGGTGGCCCGCAGCGCTGCGACTACATCGACAAAGGACTGTCGCACACCCTTGATACTGGCGCTGTCGACACGCGGCTTCAGATTGCCCGTCGCCAACAAATCGAGGGCCAGATCGAGCGGACGGTCGCGGCCGTCGTCAATGTCGGATTTTGTGCTGGTCTGGTAAAAATCCGGCGGAATTCCGACACCTTCCCAACAGCGACCGCGATGGTCGGTAACGTAGCCGCGCGTGATGCCGACGCGCCAGCCATTGGGCAAGGTGTCTTCAATAACTTCACCCATTGCGCCCGCAGTGACATCGCCAACAATCCGAACCTGCGGCAGGGTGCGCAAGGCGGCGGTAAACCACTCGGCGCCGCTGGCCGAAAATCGGTTAGTCAACAGGATGATTGGCCGAGTAAACTGCCGGGGCCCCTTCGGCCTTAAGTGCCAGTACTGCGGCTCGCTGAAATCAACCGGCCCCGGCCCGTTGCGCACCCGATCGATCAGAAATAGTCTTCGACGATCGGCAAAACGCCCTATCAGCTCCTGTACCACGTTGGCTGTGCCGCCGTTGTTGTTACGGACGTCGACAACCAAGGCGCTGGCCGAAGTAAATTGTGCCAGGATCGCATCCAGCGTATCGGGGCTTCGATGCACATGGCGCATTCGTTCGATGTACAGATAGCCGACCGAATCGTTAAGCCAGCCATAGAGAAACATCTCCTTCAGGGCCGTCCGCGTCGTGCCGGAGCGAAGGTACTCATCTCTTACAAGTGACAAGGAGAAATCATTCCGCCGCCGACGGCTGTTAATTCCCGACTGAAATGTAGAGCCATCGGTGCTCAAAGTCACATGCCCGTCATTGAGATGCCCCAGGAGGTCAACCATAACCAGCAGCAGGGAGTCGTCACTCAAGCGGGAGTGCACTCGCGGTCGATAGACATCATGCAGAGCGTCCCAATCGACATTCTTGTAGTCAAAGAGGCCATAGTTGCTGTCGAAGCGCTGCCAGAGGTATTCGAAGTTTGCGACGGGTTCATTGGGGCCGCCGGCGAAATCGCAGGCAGCAAAATTGGTGATGATGGCCGCCAACAGGGCAGCGGGAACGATTGCTGTCGTGACCCTGGACATACCTTAGCCTCTACGAAGATTCGCTGACAAGATACGGTCGAAAGCGCCAAAAAGTGTTGATGCGCCGGCAGATAATTTTCAGACGGCGAAATTGTCGCTTCAATCGCTATATAGACGCTTCGGGCACTTTTCCGGCCCGGCTTAACTCAATTCTGCCTTACTTGTAGTGGAGTGTAAAAAAAGAACTGAGTGTTCGACAGACAAAACTCCGGCGGCCAATACCGATTCAGATTTTGCCAAAAAAATTGCCGCCGGAGTTTCTTTGTTTTCACCCCGGCGGCTTCATTAGTGTGCTCTCAGAAGCAGTCCTATTCGACCGGCACCCGCCCCGGATTGGACAGGCCGAAGTTCGGCAAAAAGTACTGCAGGAAATCATCGGCGCCGATGTCCTGATTCGCATTAAAATCTCCGGCGCGCACTACGCGGAATTCAACTCCTCCCAGCGTAACGGAGGGAAGCGCGGTGGCGGGATTCACCACATTGTCCGGATCGCTAAAGTCGACTATCGTTGTTGCGCCTTGAGTAATCGTGTGAGTGGAGACCGAGCCGACGGGCAGATGACCGCCGTGACGCAGTACCAGCCAATAGCTGCCGTCGGGAACATTGTCGAAGCTGACACTGAGGCTGCCGCTGCTGGATACAAGCGCCGTTCCACGCGCGGTCAGGATCGAGGAAATGAGCGTGGCGCCGCTGCGCAGCTCCAGCATCGCCGGTGTCCGGCGATGACGCATGCCGTCCCAGTATCCCTGAAGATAGACTTCGAGGTCGACCGTTGAAGACGATACCGCGGCGGCGCGCAGAACGGCATGAGTGGCCATGAGCTCCAGGCTGAAGCTGATGCCATTGCCGGGTGCAGTGCCGGTCACCTCAGCAAAAGCGCCCGTCACCGAGCTGTAGCGCAGAATCGTAAATTCATCGCCGTCTTCTGGAATGAAATCATCAATGAGCTGGATGTCGAGGCTGCCATCGAGGGTCAATGCGCCATTGACGATCAATTCATCGTAATCCAGTCCGGCGCGCGTGCCGCCGATCTCGATCCCCAGAGAGGCCGTGCTGCTTTGTTCCAGATCGTTATCAATAGTCAGACTGCCGGGCGATCGACCGGGAAAGATAGCCCCGTTGTTGCGCGTTCTATCACCCAGGGCCAGCTTGCCGTCCCCACGCAGGGTGGCCGTGGTAGGATTAACGAAGCGATCGGCCAGCAGCCGGAATTCGCCCTTGTCAAGATCGATGCTGGCGCTCGACTCCTGACGAAAGATAGCGTCGTCGGCCAGGCGCACTTCAAGAACTGCCCTGGTAATATTGATGGCGCCGTCGTTGCTGAATTCCGAGAGTTCCGTGATGTCGATTGTCGCCGTGGTATTCAGATCGCGAAAGTTTAGGGCCCCTTCGTTGCTGAAGAAGCTGCCGAAGTACTGGGGCGGAACACTGGTCGCGACCCGAAAGGTCGAATCACAGGCGCTGAAGTTCATCCGTCCGCTATTAACGACCTGCGCCGCGCGAAAATCGATTTCCTTTGCCGCAATACCGCGCTGCGCAAAGACCGAACATTGCCCGCCGATTGTCCCCGTAGAGCCGACATGAATCAGGCCGTTAAATGTGTTGCGCCCAAAGAGATTAATATCTCCATCGTTACTGATTCCGGCGACCGTACTCAATTCGGTCTCCCGCATATCCACCTCGATGCCAGGGCCGATGGAAAGTTCACCATTGTAGATATGGCCATTGCGAAATTCAATCCGACCGCCTTTCGTACTGTCTTTTCTCTCCAGCCGGGGATTGCCGCCCAATCCCGTAGAATCAAAACACAAAAATGAGTTGTTGCCGAAGAGAAAGGGCGCGGGATCGAAGTTGGCGAAGGAGCTGCGCAAGAATTGCAGCCGGGAGGAACGCAGAAGACGCAATCCGGCGCCCGTGTTGTTAACGAAGCTTCCGCCCCTCGTCTTCATTCCAGTACTGTCGAGAAGCAGGCTGCCATTGTTGACGAAACTGCCGAGCGGACTGAAGAAAATGGTAGCTGTCGTCGCGAAATTTCTAAACTCGAATGTACCGTGATTAACAAAGCTGGACGAACTGGAAAAGGAGAATGTGGCGGTCGTACGCATACTGATTATGTTAAATGCGCCGGAGTTGATCACACGACTGCCGCTTGTTGCTGTCACGAGCCGACCGCCACCGAGCGAATCCACTTCAACGCGCCCGAGATTTTCGAAAAAGGCATCGCTGCCCAGAAAGAGTGTGGCGGTTGTCGTAAGAGGATTGAAAACAAAAGGAGCTCTCTGAGTAAAACTCCAGTCGCCGAAGTTTTGAATTCGGCTTCCACGCGCCGCGATTCCGCCGGCCGATCGCGTATGATTGAAATTACCCGTGGAATCATTAGTGAAGAGTGAATGGTTTACAAAAATCAAACTGGCCGTCGTTACAAATGGTTTAAAAACATTGGTCGAATCATTGGGCCGGACCCGAAATCGCCCGAGGTTGACAATTGTACTACTGTCGAGCTCTATACCACCCTTGCGGCGATCGGTCAGCAAGGTCCAGTCGCCGCAATTATCGACGCGCGAGCCCTTAAGAATTTTAAAACCGCCGAATGGCCCGGGTCCGTCCGCGAAGGTCATATTACTGGCTGCCCGTATGCGGGCCAGCGATTCTTCCCAGGTCATGTGGCCATGATTTTTTAATGTGCTGCCGCAGTTTAATACGATGCCCGAGCCCGTCGTTCCGGTCTTAACTACATGGAAGGTGCCGTTGTTGATGATCGCAGCGCTGCTTTCCGCTAGCCACAAGGTGTTTGTTGTCAAGAAGGCAGTCGTGGCGGTTGTAAATGCGGCAGTCGTGGTGGGACGCAGCTGACCGGTGGTAATCGTACCGTTATTGGTGAAAGAGATGTCGGAGCCGAGAAAAACGATGCTGGTTGTGCTCTGGCCGTTGGTGGAGCGAGTCACATGACCATTGGTAATGATGCCATTGTTGAGCAGCGTGACGTCTGTGCCGAGAAAGACAATATTTGTCGTCACCGATCGGCCCGTAGCGATCGTGCCGTTATTGAGTACGTCATCATTGAAGATGGTCACATTGTTATTTGTTGAACTTTGCCCGAAGCGCGGCGAATTAATAAAAATTGTTGCGGTTGTGGCAAACTCGACCGGGCCGTCATAGACATTCTTCGCTTCGAAGTGACTCGTGCCCGGCAGAAAAAGAGTGGCTGTTGTCCGCACGGATGAATCGAAGAATGAGATTACCGAGGTTTTGGCCGGTCTGAAGCCTTCGCCCAGTTCCGTCCGTTGCAGACGATATTCGCCGCTGCCCCTGAATTCGGCCGCAGCAGGCATAAAACGTCCGCCCTGCAGGAACATTTGTCCGTTGACCAGTATTGTGGCGGTTGTGGCCGGCTGACTGTTTGCAGTTGGCAGTGCTGCCAGGCCGATAGATCTGCGGCCAAATCGCAGCTCGCCTTCGCCGTTCATCGCGAAGCTCAGTCCCGATGTCGTATGCCGGCTGATGATCGTACCGCAGGTGATGGAGTAGGGCTGAGTTCGCAGGTTGCGAGTCGCAAAAGCGCCACAGAAAGCATTCGGTCCAAGTTCAAAGCGACCGCTGCCGCTTTGAAAAGGGCAGTCGCGTGTTTCGATCTGAAAGAAACAGCGATTGTTGACGATGCGCCCGCGATTTTCAAAGGGACAGCGTGTGTTGTTGACGAGGATCGATCGATGCGCGAAGCTGGTATTGCCGCCCTGGCCGCAACGAATGACGCCGCAATTGAGGAAACAACTCCTGTGCACTTCCAGCCGCGCCGCTCCATTGGGAAAGACCGAATTGCTCGTCAGCACCACGACGCCGCAGTTAGTAAAGGGGGCATTGCAGATGAGGGTCGCGTTGCCGAAAGTACTGCTGTGAACAACCTCGATCTGGCCGCCGGTAGCATTGAGCAAAGGCCCGAAAAAGCGACAGCTGCCCCGGAATCCGCAGTGTCCGCGATTGATAAAGCTGGCACTGGTATGGAAGCTGACATTCTGCTCACAGATCAGAAGGGCGGAAGTACAGAGTTCCACCGTGCCGCCGCTGACGATAATGTCACGCAGCACCAGGCGTCCCGGCCCCTTGAAGCTGCAGCTCGTAGTAATGAGATGCCCGCCCTTAATTCGCAGTTCGGAGCGGGTCGCAATACAGAACTCGCCGAAATTGCGGGCCGCGTCGCCCGCGCCGTGGTTGATGCACAGGCTGGCACCTTCAGCTCCCAGTATAAGCGTAGCGGCGGTATGATTGTGCAGAGAGCCGTTAATCTGGCTGCCGGTCAGCCCGGCATTCGTGGCCATTATTTCGCCGCTGTTATCGAGATCCGTATTCAGCTGACCGCCGAGCAGTTCAATGACACCCGCGTTGGCGAGATTCGTCGTACTGCCGTTGAATATCGTCCGGTCCAGCTTCATGATAGCGCTGGTGGTAATGGACGACGGACTGCTGCATGTCAAGGTCTGGCTGGTTGCGCAGAGCGTCTGGCTGCCGGTGCTGCTGCCGAAAGTCAGGCTGCGAATTGTCGGCGAGATATCCATTACAATACTATATGTTCCGCTGGAGACGATCATAACGTCGTCGTTGGGACCGGGCAGCGTTCCGGTATCCCAGTTCGCTGTTTCGCTCCAGCTTCCGCCCGCGGTATTGATCCAGAATACTTCAGCGCTAAAAGATGTCTGGCTTAGCGCAAGCAAACACACAAAGCGAACGAGTAGCCTGCGGCCACCGCATACTCCAATCGGCAATAACTGCATAGGATTCTACTGCAAGTAATGGAAAAAAATACAGTAATAGCGCGCGTCCTTTCATTGCTTGTGTTGGAAGCCGGACACGTTGGGCGACGTTTGTGTTGATTTGATTCCTAAATTAGCACTTATGAAGCAATACAGCAAATATTCGCCAGGCATCGTCCTGATGGCGACAATTACACTCTATGCACTCCTGTACTCGTTGTCCGGCGCGGTCGCTCTCTTTTCACAGCAGGAATTGCCGCGCTGCACGGCGCAGGTAGACAGCCTGACGACGCTTGAGCGGCAGGTGATAGCGGAAATCAATCTGGCGCGCAGCCGACCACAAGTCTATGCAGCGATTTTAACCGAGATCAAGGCGGACTATAAGGGCAACATTTACTATCGACCGGGGGCCGCCGCCGGAGTGGAAACGCGTGAGGGCGTAGCGGCGGTGGATGAAGCGATCCGCTATCTGCTGACGGTCGCGCCCTGTGATACGCTGAAGCACGCCGCCTGTCTCTCACTTGCTGCCCGGGACCACGTTGAGGACAGCGGCGTCAGGGGCCTGCTCGGTCACAAAGGCTCGGACGGCAGCGAAGTTTTTGAGCGGGTGCAGCGTTATGTCAAGCCCCAGGTATCGGCGGGCGAGTGTATCAGTTACGGTCCCTATACCGCGCGAGGCATCGTAGCCGGCCTGCTCATCGACGACGGCGTGGCCAGCCGCATTCACCGGGTCCTGCTCTTTAAAACCAGTTTGCAAAGTGTCGGCGTTGCTTTCGGGCCGCACCAGCGCTTTCGCCACATGTGTGTGATCAATTTTTCAAGCGAGATAATTCAGGCGATGCAATAGAGTTTACACATTAGCTGCACGGGCAAATCAGGTATTCGCTCTGCCGGAGCACAAGCGCCAAGATTTTTCTTACGGACAGCGCAGTTCAGAGTAAATGCACCGACCGTGGCCTTCACAGAAAGCCGGATCACGTAGATTGCCGAGTAAGCGCTTTCGTCGCCTCGCCGAATGCCCAAGCGTCCAGTCTTGGAGGATCAATTCCAAGAGTTCTCAGCAGACCAGCTACCTGCTTGCGGTGTTCGGTCGCATGGTTTATGGCCTGCACCATAACGACCCAGGGCTCAACGCGATAGCCGTCCATTGTCTGGAGCAATTCATTCTGTTGCCTCTCAATTTCGCCCTGTGTCTGAGCCAACAAGCCTTCTCCGCTTTTCCGGACAGATTCTTCCAGCTCGGCAAATGGGAGAGGCTTATGGCCCCTTGCTTCAAGAGGCAGCGTCAAAAGTGACAGGTAACCCTGTTGCGACTCCACCAGATGAATGAGGTTTTGACGGATGCTCCATTGCTTAAGGGTGTGGGGCTGCGCATCGAGTTGCTCATCACTCAGGGCTGAGCAAACTCCTAAGATCCGAAGGTTCGCCCAGTTATTGTGTTCAATTATTTTTGCAAGGGTATTTACTTCCATTGAGCTATTCTCCTCGCTCCCTCGTGGCCGAGAGCTTTGTTTGTACCGGTTTCAGGCAAGTTTGGTACCGGCTACATGAAAGGTCGGGGCGGAGATAGAGCACGGACATTCGAGCCAGTCGGAATGATGCCCGATAGAAGCTTAACGTGATCCTGACGCGCCTCGGCCGTTCTCCGCGATCAATCCAATAGGGGCACCTGGCCGGGATTCGAAATGCCGAAATTCGGCACAAAGAATTTGATGAAATCATCAGCGCCGACATCACCGTTGGCGTTGAAGTCGCCGGTGCGCACGACGTTGAAATTCTGACCGCCGATCGTGATCGTCGGCAGCGAGACCACCCCGTTAAACACATTGGCCTGCTGGGTAAAATCAACCGCCGTTGTTGTCCCGGGTGCAACGTGAAAAGTCGAGGCCGAACCGATTGCGAGGTGACCGCCGTGACGCAGCACAAGCCAGTAGTCGCCTTCCGCTACGTTGTCGAGAGTCAGCGAAGCCGTGGCATGTGTCGTGAGCAGGACGGTCGAGCGGTTGTGCAGCGTCGAGGCGATCAGGGTCGCGCCGGTGCGAAGTTCAAGCATTATCGGAGTCTGCCTGTGGAAGCTGCCCGTCCAGTAACCCTGCAGATAAACGCTGAGGTCAAGGACCGATGCCTGGGTGGAAACGGCGACCAGGGCGGCGGATGTACTGCCCACCTCGAGAACGAGATTAGCATTGCTGACATTAATGTAGTTAACCGTCGCAAAGGTGCCGCGAACCGAATTGTATTCCATAAAGACAAAGCGATCGCCGATTTCAGGCACAAAACCGTCGATCAGGCTTACATTCAAGGCGCCGCCGAGCGTGACGTCGTCGGCGACGATTTTGTCGAAAGTCAGTCCGGCGCTTGTGCCGCCGATTTCGATGTCCAGCGAGGCATCGGACGACTGCTCCAGGTCGCCCGGCAATACCAGCAGGCCGGCCGAACTGCCCGGGCTGATGCGCCCGTTGTTGCGCACGTTGCCCAGGTTCAGCGTACCGCTGCCGCGTATCAGCGCGTGCGTCGTCACGATGTAGGGCTCGCGACTGAAGGGCAAGAGATTAAGTTCGCCGTTGTCTAATTCGAGGATCGATGTCGTACTCAAATCGAAGCGCGCATTCGGCATGCGAAACACATTACAGACAGCCGAGGTTATAACGAGCAGATTCTTTTGGAAAAACTGACCGTTGGTGCCGACCTTGAATGTCACGCTTGTAACCGGACTATCGACGAAAATTTTGCCAAGATTGTTAAAACAATCATTCTCGGGTAATGACACGGTTATCTGTGTCCCCTGAACATTGAATTTCCAGATATTGGCATTAGTGGACTTCTGCAGGAAACGCGTATCGATGATTCCGGAGGTATTGGGCTTAAAGACAACCACATTCGAATTCGTAAACTGTGTGGCGATCGTGCTGCGCCCAATCAGATCCAGGCAGACCGGTACCTTCATTGTCCGGCGCACCGGCACAATAAAGGGCCTGCCGGGAGCACTAAATTCCTCCAATTCCTCACCGACAAATGCCGTCTCTTCAACTTCTACTTTACCGTCATTGTTGTCAAAATCAAGCTTAATAAGGGCGTTCGTGACAGTGTTGTTCCGCAATCGCAGTGTACCGCCCGTGCTGACATAGGTACCGTTCGGTTGAATGAAGCCATCCTGAAAGATCACCTGACCGTCCGCATCCGTCCGATAGATAGCCGTCGTCGAAGACACAAAGCCCTGTGTTTCAGGCTTCTTGGACTCATTGTTTTTTGCAAGCACAATCAGGCGCACCGTTAAAGCATCGATCGCCCCCTCATTGCGGCACAGTCCGTTTCTGATGGGGCAGAAGTTCACAGTGGCTCTTGTGTCGGTATGGCGAAACTGCATTCGGCTCTTGTTCGCAAAAGCGGCTGTATCGCCGATCTCGAAGGTGATGAGGGAGTCCGGCCGGTTGAAGCGCATCATGCCGTCGTTGCAAAACTTGCTGCGGCCGCGCTGAGCCCATTTAAAAGGGCAGGGCAGCGTATCGCAGAAAATGTTGCCGCCGTCCTCGTTATTGAAACAGGATTGGTCATCGAGGCGAATTACACAGCTCGTAAACGACTGCCGATACAAGAGGCTGCCGGAATTAAGCAGCTGGCTGGAATCAAATAAACGCAGGGCAGTGTGAGAACCGGTACTGTCGAATTCAAAGGTCGAGTTGGTCATAAACCGCCATTGACTGAAATCGCTCTGGACAAAGGCGGCGCTCGACATTAAACTGCGAAACTGAATTTTGCCAAAATTAACGGCAATGGCCCGACCCGATGAATTGATACAGGCCACCCCGGCAATTGTCGTAAAACTGATTATGGCGCCGGTACTGTTTGTCAGTTGTGAATCGTCCTTTAACTCAATTGTCGCTTTTGTCGCAACGTTCCGGAAGCGGAAGGTGCCGGAATTGTTAAATGTCGCATTACTGGCAAGTTGCAAGCGCATGCTGCGCTGTGTGCTGTCGAACACTGTCGTTGCACTTGTACTGTTGATCCAACGCGTCGCTTCGCCCAGGAAAATCGTCGCCGTCGAGGCAAAATGTTTGAACTGGCACGAGCCTTTGTTGTCGAAGGTCGACTGATTGCGTAGTTCAATTCGTGATTTCCCGCCCGTACTGTCGAATTTCAGCTCGCTATTGGCATTGTTGTTCCAGCGCGTCGCTTCGCCCAGGAAGATTGTCGCCGTCGAGGCAAAGTGTTTGAATTGACAGGAGCCCTTGTTGTCGAAGGTCGATTGATTGCGAAGTTCAATTCGGCTCTTGCCGCCGGTACTGTCGAATTCTACTTTTCCATTTGCATTATTCTGCCAGCGCGTTGCATCGCCGAGGAAAATCGTCGCCGTCGTAGCGAAGTTCCGGAAGCGGAAGGTGCCGGAATTGTTAAATGTCGCATTGCTGGCAAGTTTCAAGCTCATTCTGCGCTGCGTACTGTCGAAAATTGTCGTCGCATTGGTGTTATTATTCCAGCGCGCCGCATCGCCGAGGAAGATCGTCGCCGTCGTCGCAAAATTCCGGAAGCGGAAGGTACCGTCGTTGTCGACGATCGACTGGCCGAATAGTTCGATTGCGCTACGGCGGCCGGTACTGTCGTATTCTACCAGACCGCCGCTTTTATTTTCCCAGCGCGTTGCATCGCCGAGAAAGATTGTCGCCGTCGTCGCGAAATTGCGGAAGCGGAAGGTACCGCTGTTGTCGACAATCGACTGACCGAATAGGTCGATTGCGCTGCGGCCGCCGGTACTGTCGAATTCTACCAGACCGCCGCTTTTATTATTCCAGCGCGTCGCATCGCCGAGGAAGATCGTCGCCGTCGTCGCAAAATTCCGGAAGCGGAAGGTACCACTGTTGTTGATAATCGCATTGCTCGCCATCTGAAGCTTCATGGTCCGCCGCGTGCCGTCGAAAATCGTCGTGGCATTCGTATTGTTGTTCCAGCGCGCTACATCACCGAGGAAGATCGTCGCGGTCGTCGCGAAGTTGCGGAAGCGGAAGGTACCGTCGTTGTCAAAGGTCGACTGGCCTCGCAGGTCAATGCCGCCTTTTCCGCCCGTGCTGTCGAATTCCACGATGCCGTTAACATTATTATGCCAGCGCGCTGCATCGCCTAAAAAGATCGTTGCAGTTGTAGCAAAATTGCGGAAACGGAATGTTCCGGAGTTCGTGATTTGTGCGTTGCTGGATAAACGCAAGGAGCCGGAACCACGGCTGTCCGTCAAATCGACCTGACCGCCTGTAGAGATGATGAACAATGAGTTGTTTTCAAGTCGGATGTTTGAATTGCTTGAATTCCGCAGGAGAATCGTGCCGTCGTTAACCATAACGTGCGAATTGGTCAGCCCCAGAAAGATTCCCGCCGTTGTTTGAACACGAAGCGCGCTGCCCGTATGATTCGTCCAGCGCGTCGCGTCGCCAAGGAAGATCGTCGCCGTCGTCGCGAAATTGCGAAAGCGGAAAGTGCCGCGGTTGTCAATTTCGGAGTTATCGAAGAGGCGCAGCGTGCCTGTTTTGCTCGCCCCGCGGATGTCGAGCTCGCCATTAGCGCCGTTGGTAAACACCGAGGAGCTGCCGCAGTGGAAAATGGCATTCGTCGCGTTCTGCAAAAGGATCTGCCCCGAATTTACGAACACATGCGAGCTCGTCAGGCGCAGAAAAATGCCCGCCGTCGTTTGAGCGCTGAGCACACTGCCGGTATGATTCGTCCAGCGCGTCGCGTCACCCAGGAAGATCGTCGCCGTCGTCGCGAAATTGCGAAAGCGGAAGGTGCCTCGGTTGTCGATTTCGGAGCTATCGAAGAGGCGCAGTCCGCCCGTGTCGCGAGCCCCGCGGATGTCTATCGTTCCCGTAGCGCCGTTGTTAAACGCTGCGCTATTCCCGCCGCGGAAAATGGCATTGGTCGCGTTCTCGATCAGGAGATCGCCCGAATTCACGAAAGTATGAGCATTGGTCAGACGGAGAAAGATTCCCGCCGTCGTTTGGATTCTGAGTACGCTGCCCGTATGATTCGTCCAGCGCGTGTTGTCGCCGAGGAAGATCCTTGCCGTCGTCGCGAAATTGCGAAAGCGGAGGACACCGCGGTTTATCATCTGAGAACTGTCGAAAAGGCGCAGCGTGCCTGTCGTGTGAACACGGCGGATATCGAGCACGCCGGTGGCCTTGTTGTCAAACACCGAGGAATTGCCGTGAAACATGATTGCATTCGTCGCTCGTTGCAAGGCAATCTCACCTGAATTCACGAATACATGCGAATTCGTCAGACGCAGAAAAATGCCCGCCGTCGTCTGCACTTTGAGCGTGCTGCCGGTGTGATTCGTCCAGCGCGTGTTGTCGCCGAGGAAGATCGTCGCCGTCGTTGCGAAGTTGCGAAAGCGGAAGGTGCCCCGGTTAATCATCTGAGAACTGTTAAAGAGGCGCAGCGTGCCTGTTTTGCGCGCACCGCGAATATCGAGCACACCATTAGCGTTGTTGGTAAACACCGAGGAGCTGCCGCAATGGAAGATGGCATTTGTCGCGTTCTGCACGAGAATACGTCCCGAATTGACGAATACATGCGAGCTGGTTAAGCGCAACAGGGCGGTTGCCGTCGTCAAAATTTCGATCGCAGAGTTCGTATTGTTGTTCCAGCGCGAGTTGTCGCCAAGAATAATCGAGGCCGTCGTGGCAAAGCTGCAAAACTGCACGCGCCCGTTATTGGTGAAGAGCGCATTACTGCTCAGTGTAAGAGAAGCCGAGGTCACAAAATTTCGAAACAGCAGGTTACCGCCATTTTTGAAATGAGTTGCATTGCTAAGAAGCAGCGAGGCGCTCGTAGCATAGTTTCTGTATTCCAGCGTCCCGTCATTACAGAGTTCAAGCGGGTTCCGGAAAACAAGAGCGCCGTGGGCTCCGGTTCTGTTTTGATCGAATTCTACGGTCCCCGTATTGACAAATCGGGTATTGTTGCCCAGAAGGATTGTCGACGTTGTGGCGAAATTGCGGAAACGGACAATGCCGGAATTCGCAAAGGTTGAGCTTTGCAGAAAAATCAATTTGCTAGACGCCGTAAGTTGCGAATTCGCAAAAACAACCTGACCGTGGTTGCGAAAAATCGCGTTGGTGGCAACGATGCGGATCGGCTGTGTGTTGCTGCTGGCGCTGATAAACGCGCCGGTGGAATTCACAAAGAGCACGTTGGAGGTTACGAATATGACAGATCTGGAAGCAATCGTCGCAATGCGTATTGTGCCGTTGTTTTGCAGAAGGCCGGAGGATACAAAGACCGAGGCCGGCGCTATTGTTTGATTGAAGATAAATGTGCCATTATTCACAAAGCTCTGCGAGCTCAGCAATTGAAAAGGTTTAATCGCTCCAATGTCGGGCGGCAGAGGCAGAGGGTTGCGAATAGTGGTGACGCAAGAGGTCGCAAGAAGCAGTTGGCCGTCAAAGACATTGCAGCTCTCCAGAAAGACATTGCCGTGCATCGTCAGCGAGGCTGTTGTTAACAGATGGCAGTCCGAAAAGACAAAATTTCCGTTTGTCGACTGCAAGGTCATGTTGTTTCGCAGGCGCAAATTACGAAAGAAATGATCGCCAGGCCCCTGAACAATCGCGCTCGGATGAACAGTGAGCTCGCCGCCGCTGATATGCAGCTCACCTTCGACGTGAATCAACGAAGTCGTAGGAGTTTCACCGAGTTTAAAAAGCGTGGCACTGCTGCTGTTGCCGAAATGCACCTGGGCGCTTGTGGAGAAAATTGAAATGCTGCCCACTGTGACCGAGGGCGGCGAAGTCAGGGTTTTGATGGAATCGTCGAAGACCAATCTGGCGTTGCTGAATACCCTGATCGAGCCATCGGAGATATCAAAGAGTGAATCCTCACTGTCGATCAGCATCGTTGAGTTTGTACTGACGATAAGTGAGCCACTGCCGATAAAACGGCTCTCCTTCAGTTCGATAATGCGATCGGCCTGCAGCGGCGCGGACGGGGCCGTCACAAGAAGGTCGCCGTTATTAACAAAGGTCGAATTCTGGATAATAATCTTTGATGAACTGATCAGCGCGGTCGTAACGCTGGTCAATTCGACTATACCATTGTTGACACATTGTCCGAACAATTGAAGCTGTGCGGTTCCGGATGGAGGCTGAAAGACCCTGAGAACGGCGCTGGTAGCAACGAGCGAGGGACCGAAAAAGTTGTTATTGTTAATGCATTCCACCACGCCGCTATTGGAAAGCTCGGCGGTAAACTCGAGAGTACAGCTGTTGAGCTGAAGGACGGTTTGGTCTACACGTAACACGCCTCCTTCGATAACCAGGTTCGAAAGGCCGAAGAATCCGTCGCCGCTGAGGGTGCCGCTGCTGGCGACAAAGGAGCCGCCATTGATAGCAATGATGCCGGCCGAGGTCGTAAGGAGGCTGCCGCGATTAGTAAACTGAATGAATGCGGAACTGTTGACTATATTGAGCGTGGCGCCGGTAGCAAGAAACAGACCGCTGTTTTCGACGCTGGCGTCATTATCCAATTGCAGATCCTGCCGAATATCAACGGTGCCGTTGTTTACGAACTGGGCCGCTGCTCCGCAGACGATCGTCCGGCCGCCGCCACTGCCGGCAAGGGCGCGGATTACAGCGCCCGTAACATTGGTGAAAAGGCCTACCTGCATCTCCAGGCCGGCATCGGAGCCGGGATCGTTACTCGTCAGTTCGATCAGACCTTCATTGTTACCGCCATTGTTAATGCGCAGGCCGGCATTGTTGCCGAGCGTGCCTTGCAGTGTTATCGAGCCCGAGGAGGTATTTGTGAAACTCTGATCGAAGACATTCAGGCCGGTACCGTTTTCTTCCGCTGTCAGAGCACCTTGATTGATCAACTCAATATTGAGCGTGGCACTTTGCATCAAAATGCTGCCGAAACTCAGAATGGAGGTCGCCCCGCCGTCAAGCGCTGTGCTTGACAGCTGCAACGAGCCCTGCGTTCCGATGAGGCAGGGCGCCGCTACCTGGATATCGAAGCCGTTCGATTGCAGGGTCTGCGTGCCCGAGCTAGCCCCGAGCGTGATGCTTTGCACGTTGACCACCTGGTTGACCGTAACGATGAAGGTGCCTGACGTCGTGATAAAGACATCATCATTGACACCCGGTACATTGCCGCCGCTCCATTTCGAGGGATCATTCCAATTGCCACTGACCGAGGACTGCCAAAAAACATCGGCGCCCAGGGCATCCCGCGACTGAGTTCCAACAACACATGCAGCGATGACTGCCAACAACAGAAGCTGACGACACTTTCGGTAGTACATAGTAAACGTAGAATTTGTATATAGTTAAGGCTTGTGACTGCGTATGGGTTTTCCGCTATTTCCGCTGTCCGATGATCATCTTGCGTCCTCATCGCAGGTCGCCGGACTGAAATGCAGATCGGTAGAAGGCGCCAGGATTGTACACTGACAATCGCAGGCCGAGAAATTAATAAGAAAACCAGCGCGAACCAACATCGGCGATAGCGCCCGGCACAAAATTGTAACACATTCGTATTTGCTACATGCCCGGGCAATCAGCGGCGCTTCTGCGCGGCGGCAGGATTAAAACGGTGTTTTCTGCGGGATATCAGCTCATTTTGGCTTCCAAGCCTGTAGTTGGATATGCAAGAATGCCACTGAGTCGGTGGAGAAAACGGACAGCCATACTATCACAAACGAAGATTTTGGCGAAGGCCGCGGCAGGCGGCATTGTAAATATCAGGAAATCTACACCGGGTCCGGCGAGCTTTGCACCGTCGGACCCGGTAAATAACCCGTCGTCAGTTTCAGTCATCGAGCAAAGGAACCTGCCCCGGATTGCTCAGACCGAAATTAGGCACAAAGAACTCAATGAAGTCATCGGCGCCGATATCGCGATTGGCGTTCAAATCGCCCGTTCGCATTACATTGAATGTCTGGTTATTGATCGTTTCCTCCGGTAGCCAGGTTGCGCCGTTGAACACATTGTCGGGGTCGGTGAAGTCGACATCCAGCGTTGCACCGGGCGCAATGTTGATGGGCGCGGCTGAACCGATGGGAAGGTGTCCGCCGTGACGCAGTACCAGCCAGTAGTCGCCTTCGGGCAACTCATCAAAACTGAAGACCGCGCGTGCCGTACTGCTCTGAAGAGCCGACTGCCGCTGTACGAGTGTCGAGGCGATGAGGGTCGCGCCTGTCCGTAGCTCCAGCATAAGCGGCGTGCGCTTGTGAAAGTCACCGGTCCAGTAACCGTGGAGGTAGACGTCCAGGTTCACGGTGACGGCTGCGGCCTCCGAGGCAATCAATACCGCCGCCTGCGTGCCGAACTCGAGGGTGAAGTCAAAACCGGGCGTGTCGAGATTTATACTTGCAAAAGCGCCTGTGACGGAGTTGTATTCCAGGAAGCGGAATCGATCGCCGTCTGCGGGGATGAAGCCGTCGATCAGGCTCACATTAAGCGCGCCGTCCAGCGTCAGATCATCGACACTCAGTCTGTCGAAATCAATGCAGGCGCTTGTACCACCAAGCTCGATATCCATGCTCGACGATGCTGTCTGAATCAAATCATCGAGCAGGATGAGGCAGCCGGGCGAACTGCCCGGACCGATTCGGCCATTGTTGACTATGTTGCCCATGTTATAGACACCGCTGCCGCTCAGACTTGCGCCGGTCGGGAGGGCGATACTGGCTGTTGTCTGGGGTACAAAGTTAACTCGTCCCTGATTCAGGTTGATCGTTCCATTGGAACCGAAAAGAATGACGGCGCTGGTGGAGCGAATAATGTTGATCGTTGCGCTGCTCACATTGAGGCGGCCGCGATGATTGAAAACGCTGCCGGACGAAAGGAACAGGTTAGCCGATGTGCCGAGTTTGCTGAAGTCCATCGAGCCGTTGTTATTGAAGCTCTTGTTCGGACCAATGACAATATTGGCGGTGGTGGTAATATTTTTCGCCTGCCAGTTTCCGTCGTTATTAACATCATTATTGAATTCGTTTGTAAATGCATCTCCGCTTGAATTCGGGCTCATGCTGATTGTCGTTGCATTGGAAAAGGAGGTGGTGAATTCATTGCTGCCGATAAAATCGGCGCAGCCCGGCAAAAAGACGCTTGCGCTCGTTATGGGGAAGTTGGAATTTTTGACCTTCACCTTTGTATCCGGCGAAAAGTTCGGGCCGTTGCCCAGCACACTCATCTGCTCGTACAGAAAGGTACCCTGACCGTTGACCGCCCCATTCGGCGCCGTAGTGCCGGAACGCAGGATAAAGCTTGCCGTTGTGCTGAGAAACAGACTGCTGGATGAGATCATCGTAAAGCTATTGATGGATGTGCTGCTCTTGAAATCGACTGCAATCGAGGCGGTCGTAAAGACCATATTCCCGTTTTGCAGAAAACGGCCGTTTCCATCGGGGCAGATATTGGCAGTTGTAAAGCCGTCCCGCGCTTCAAAGCGACCGTTATTGATGTATTTCGAATCGTCCTGCACGAATATCGTTGCGGTCGTAGCAAAATTGCGGAAGCGAAAACTGCCGTTGTTGTTGAAAGTACTCTGATCGCTCATATCAACGATCGACCCGCCATTTTCCGTGAACGATATACTCGCCGTCGTGGCATTGTTAAACACGCTCATACTGCTCATAGAGATGCTTGCCGTCGTGATAACACGGTTGAAGTTCATCGAGCCGTTATTGTTGGCACAGCCGGAATTGAACACAGCGATGCTGGCAGTCGTTTTGAAATTCGAGAAGTTAATCTGTCCGTTGTTTTCCAGCTTAGCGTTGTCGCGGACATTGACTTCGCTGCCGGCTTTGTTGCCGAAGTCGGAAAAATCGAGCAGGCCGTCGTTAACGTAACGCGAGTTGCCGGAGAATGTGACGATACTTGCCGTCGTCGCAAAATTCCTGAATTTCATCTGGCCTTTATTAGAGAAAACGCTGTTGCCTTCTGCATCCACCCTGATCGTTGCGCTTGAGAACGGCGACACGAATACCAGCTTGCCGCAATTCTGAAAATTGCTGTCGCCCTTTTGCAGAAAACTGATCGGCTTTGTATTGTTCGCGCCGAAGATGCTGGCTGTGGTAGCGTTGATGAAGCTTGAGCCATTACCCAGGCAAATGTTGGCGCTTGTGCTGACCGAAGCGAATGTGACACTGCCGAAATTATGGAATGTCGCGGAGCTGATGAAAAGCGTGGCCGTCGTTCTGGTATGATTAAAATAGAGGGAGCCGTTGTTAATAACGGAGTTGTTAAAGTGATTTTCGTATGGTTTGCTAATCGGTCCGGTTTGAAATTGTGGATCACTAATAAAAAGCGAGGCCGTTGTTCGAATCTCAACCGGGCCATCAAAGGTATTGCAGCCTGCCAGTTGCGAGCTGCCGCTGAATCCGATATTGGCGGAGGTGATCGAATGGCTGTCCACAATCCTTACGGTGCTCGACGTAATAGGGAAATTCAGGTTGCCATTAATATTTGTCCGCTCGAAATTGTAGGTGCCGTTGCCTAAGAAGCTGGCCGTTGTAGAAGTGAATATATTGCCGCCGTCGAAAAAAGCCTGGCCGTTGTTGTGCATTGTCGCAGAAGTGATCGGCGAACCGATGTTAAAATCGCCGCCGCCGAAGGAGCTGAAGGAAATGAGAGCTGTCGTAGCTATATTCAGATTGCCGGTCGTAATCGGCCGCGGTGTCGGCAGCATGGAGAATTCACCGATAACACTCACGAATGAAGACGTAAAGGCATTGATATTGCCCGGCCCGCTGTTAAAGTTTCCATCAGTATTAAAAATACTCAAATTGGCCGAGGTAAATGAGTTGATGTTTCCGTTGTTATTAAAAGTGCCGAGCGAATTATTGACATTGCGACTCGAGTGCAGATCATTGGGTCCGTTTTTGGCATTCAGGTTGCCATTGTTCACAAATGTACCGCCTGAATTGTTTATTCCGATGCTGGTAAAGGAACTCAATGATTTGCTGTTCATGCTGATCGTGCCGTTATTGACGCCGCCATTGAAAAACTGAAGCTCGGCGTCAAAATCGGTCCCCACGGCATTGATGTCCAGCGTGGCGGTCGTGCCGTTCATAAAACTGCCGAAGATGTTATTTTTCTTCTGCGTAACCATTTTGCCATTATTGTTAATGCCGGCGTTGTTTTCAACATTCACGTTGCCTTCAAATACAACCTTCGTACAGGCGATTTCCAACACGCCGTCGGCGATCTCCAGTTTGGAAAAACTAAATGTACCGTCCCCGCTAATTGTCCCGGTCGTAACGAAAAAAGTTCCTTCAACGAAGTTCATCTGACTGCCGGTTGAGGTCAACAGCGTACCTTTATTGCGAAAAACGTGGCTAGCCACGCCGTGGAATACCGACAGGTTCGCCGTCGTGGCAATGACGACACCGCAATTGGTCACCTGGCTGTTATTAAAAATTGTCGCGTCCTGTTGAATGTCGAGGTCGCCGTTATTCAGGAAGCCGGCGCCTGTCTGTACAGTTATCGTACGCGCCGCACCGCTGCCCGGCACCGTTTCGATCGTCGCGTCAGTGGCGTTGACCAGCCGTCCGTTTGCTATGACGAGGCTCGGTCCGAAGGTCGCGCTGCTGCTGCTAAGGGTAATCAGCCCCTCATTAAAAAAGAACTTGTGTGTCTCCAGCGTGCTGATCTTCGAGGCGGTGCCGCGCAGCAGGATCTGGCCGGTTGTCGAATTATGCACTTCGCCATTGTATTCGGAATCCGCGCCGATTTCCTCCACCGTTATACTGGCATTGTTCGTCAGGTCGGCGGCAATATTGGCGCTGATCTGCTTGATCGAGCCATTATTGGTCAGCGTCGCCGCACCGGAGAAGCTGGTGTTTTTGAGAACCAGGATGCCATTGCTCCGGATCTCGCTGTCGGCGCTAATATTAAAGGCGTTGAGATTTGCTTTCAGTTTCTGCGTGCCGGTCGTGCCGCCGACCGTAAGGCTGCGGATCGTTCCCGGAACATTAAGCGTAACGGTGTAGCTGCCGCCGACGGTTATGAAAACATCGTCGTTGCTGCCGGGAGCTGAACCGCTGCTCCATTTGCTGCCGTCGCTCCAGTCGCCGTTGACGGCATCCTGCCAAAATACATCCGCCGCGTAGCTGCTAACGGAAAAGCTCGGAGCAATCAGCGCCATAACGAGACAGAAAAGCAGAATCTTGATCGATTTCATTGTAGGGACTCGCTCTTATTGAAGACTACCATTTGAAATTTGCATTGAGAAACGGGACGTAGTTCCGGGCAATTACTGGTGCAAGAAGGGGATCCATTAAGGCCGCCGACTGACGAAATTCTCCGGCGTCACCAGCACCCGGACCGAATCAATGTACTGTTGGAACGCTCGAACAGCAGGGACGCTCGCAGGCAAAAGTACCCGGATTCAAAACATATCTCTCTTCGATCAAGCCCGCCAACACATTGACTTAAGCTGATCGAGCGCTCAATCACAAGAAAGAAAGGCTTAGGACTACACTGAACGGACGTCTGGCGAGTGTCCGATTCGTGCGGAGTGCCGCCGGTGGACTCCATATTTGCGGCAGCACAAAAAAGCGCCAAAAGATACCACCATTTCACTATCTGAGCAAAAAAAGCTGGCGAAAGCCCGGATTAGTCCAGTGTTTTCAACGATTTGTCCATAACAACGCAGGCCGTGAGATCACCCGTAACATTGACGGCCGTGCGTGCCATATCTAGGATGCGGTCGACGCCAAGGATGAGTGCGATGCCTGCTCCCGGCACTCCAATTCCCGCCAGAACCGTGGCCAGAATCACGATACCCACGCCGGGCGTACTCGGCGAGCCGATGGAAGCGCCGACCGTTGTCGCGATCAGCAGGATCAGACCGCCCATTGTCAGATCTATTCCGAATACCTGCGTCAAAAATATGGCGGCAACGATTTGGTAGAGCGCTGTTCCGTCCATATTGATGGTGGCGCCGATGGGAACAACAAAACGCGCTACCGCCGGATCGACGCCCAGGGTATCTTCAGCGACTTTAAGCGAGACGGGCATGACAGCGGCGGATGAAGATGTGGAAAATGCCAGCAACTGCACATTGCGGACCTGCGCCAGAAATCGCAGGGGCGACCGGCGCGCCCATAGCGCGACAATCAGCAGATAAAAAACCAGCAGCAGCAGTAGCCCGAGGAGCACGCTGCCTACATAGGCCGACATTGAAACCAGGGCATTGAGACCAACCTTGATCGTTATCTGCGCCAGCAGGCCGAATACAGCGAGAGGCGCTATCAGCATAGCCCAGCTGACGACTTTCATAGACACCTCCTGCACCGATCCGGCAAGATCGATCAGCGGCCGGGCTTGCGGACCGGCAATCAGCGCCAAGGCTATACCGATCAGAATTGCGAAAACTATTATCTGCAACATACTCTGTTCAAGCGCTGCATCGAGCGGGTTGGTGGGAATCAGATCGACAATTCGCTCGGGCAGCGACATGTCGGAGGGGGCAGGGGCGGCAAACTCGCCGGCGGCACTGTTATGCGCTTCCGCAAGCGCCGCCTCAACAAAGGAGGGGTCGATAAAGCGCCCCGGTTCGATCGCCGTCGCGACGAAAGAGCCGATGAGGACGGCGACCAGTGTCGTCGCGATAAAGTAGGGCAGGATACGCATACCGACTTGCCGCAGTTGCCTGACATCGCCGGTGCCGGTGATCCCCAGGACGATCGACGCCATGACAAGGGGCACGACCATCATCTGGATCAGTGCAAGAAAAATATGTCCCGGCAGTGCCAGCCACACCGATAGCTCATGAGCGGCGCCTTCGCTGATCAGAGCCGCCCCTTTCGGCGACAACAACAGGCCCAGTCCGATGCCGAGCAGCAAACCGATGACGATTTGCAGCCAGAGGCGAGTGCGGACGAGACGACCCAGCGACGACACAAGCGAGCGGAGCGATTCGAAGGAATCGCCCGGCGTCTGGTTGCTATCCGGCTGTTCGAGGCTCACATGACAAAAGTACGCAAAGAATGTTGAATTAGCGACATGGCTGTTGTGAGAGCTTAACAAAATGCTAATTCTCAGAGAATCATTGCTTAACACAGCCGGTCTATATTGCGCTTCCAGCTAGCGGTTCCGATTTGAGAACCTGCAAGGATATATAGTACGGGATGCTAGGGGGCAAGCAAGCTCCTATGGTCTGAACAAGCGCGAGTTTGCTTGGTATCGACTTGCTATCCAGCTTCCCGGACGCAGCATTCAAGCCGTGACCGTCCCTCTTCCGAAACGATCGAAATTAACATATCACGCTTGTGGATGTGACAATTTTTCCATGTGCTGTCAGTATCATTGGAGTTGTATACTATGTTAAGTTTGCTACGATTCACCTTGTGGTTCTTCGTACTGTCGACAATCAGCAGCGCGGGTTTGTTTGCGGATAATACCGGAACGATTAGCGGTATTGTTAAGGACAAAGAAACCAAACGAATACTGGCCGGAGCCGGTATCAGCGTACAAAACAGCAAGCTGGGGGCTGTCAGTGATCGTTTCGGCAGCTTTACGATAAAAAATGTACCGATGGGGGAGCAGACTATCGCCGTCAGCTACCTCGGCTATGAAACCATCACACGTTCGATTGTCGTGGAGGCGAACAAAACCCTCAGCCTGGAATTTGAGATGGAGTCGAGTATTCTTGAGTCCGATGGTGTTGTTGTCGAAGGACTGCGTCAGGGACAGGTACGCGCGCTCAATCGTCAGAAAACGGCGCCCAATATTGTTAACGTCGTCGCCGCCGATGCTATCGGCCGCTTTCCAGACCTCAACAGCGCAGAAGCGCTGCAGCGGATTCCCTCGCTTTCAATCCAACGCGATCAGGGTGAAGGGCGCTATGTCCTCATACGCGGCACGGAAGCGCGCCTCAATTCGGTGATGATCAATGGCGAGCGGATTCCCTCGCCGGAAGGGGATGTCCGGCAGGTGGCCCTCGACGTCATACCTTCCGATGTCCTCGCCTCGATCGAGGTCAGCAAAGCCATCACCCCCGACATGGACGGCGACGCTATCGGCGGCGCGATCAACCTGACGACCAAGAGCGCCTTCGACTTCGACAAACCCATCTACAAACTGACGCTGGCAGGCGGCTACAACGATATCGTCGGCGATCCCAACTTTCAGGTTGCCGGCACCTTGGGCCGCCAGCTGGGCGACGAAAACAACATCGGAATTCTGGTCTCGGCCTCCTACTTCAAAACTGATCGCGGCTCCGACAACAATGAAATGGAATGGTTAAGCAGAAGCGACCTGGATGACTTCCCCGATGACTTCGGCATCACCGTACCCGCCGCCACGAATGTGATCGGCGACCTGCAGCTTCGCGATTACGTCATCACCCGCGAGCGCCTGGGCATCAGCACAACCGTGGATTTTCGTTTGTCGGAAAGCTCGACGCTGTACGTACGGGGATTGTTCAACAGGTTTAGCGATGATGAACACCGCCGGCGCGGTCGGGTGCGATTCGATAAAGGCGATTATACAGCCGTTAGCGCAAACGGCGGCAGTATCAGTGAAGGCAACTTCGAGCGCGAATTGAAAGATCGTTTCGAGGAGCAGACAATCTGGAGTGTCTCGGCCGGAGGAAACTCGCTGCTCGGCGATATGACCCTGGACTACAATTTTTCCTTTTCGCACGCCGACGAAGACGAGCCGAACCGGCGCGACATTACCTTCGAGCTAAAGGATATCGACATGACCTACGACATCTCGAATCCGGATTTGCCGCGGTTTACGGGCAACGGCTTTAATGACGCCTCAGCCTTTGAATTCTCCGACCTTGTGATCGAAAACAATAAGACCAGCGATGAAGACTTCACCGCCGGCGCTAATCTGACAATTCCCTACAGCCTGAGTGAAAACCTGGGTACACTTAAGTTTGGACTCAAATTCCGGGCTAAAAACAAAGAGCGCATCAATGACGTTAAGGTGTACGACGCTTATGCCGGCACTATCAACGACGGCGATCTGAGTCTGGCCGATGTGGTCGGCGACTTCGAGGATGACGAGTTTCTGGAAAACGAGTACGCGATCGGCCTGGCGCCGGACCCGGACAAAGTTGAAAACCTGGTCGACAATAACCTGAACGATTTCGAGTTAAACACCGACGACTCTCGACTGGATACTGATCCGGCCAATTACGAGGCGACGGAAAATATCATAGCCGCTTACCTGATGACCACGCTGAATGTCGGCGACCTGATGATTCTGCCGGGCGCCCGCCTGGAAATGACAAACCTGGAATACACCGGCAATGTCGTTGAAGTCAACGCCGAAGGCGACTATGCCTCGACGGCCGCCGTCACCGGCGACGATGACTATAACAATATCCTGCCCATGCTGCATCTGAAATATCATCTGGACGATGCGACCAACCTGCGGGCAGCCTGGACCAATACCATCGCGCGGCCCAACTACTATGACCTTGCGCCCTTCCGACTTGTCAATCGCGAAGATGAAGAAATCGAGCGCGGTAATACAACGCTGGAACCGACGGAATCGATGAACGTCGATCTTTTCTTTGAGCATTACCTCGAATCGCTGGGCATTCTTTCGCTGGGTGCTTTCTACAAGGACCTGGACAATATCATCTTTGCGCAGACACGCAAAGGCATCGACGGCGAGCCGCAATTTGCCGACTTTGACGTCCTGACGCCGGTTAACGGTAAGACGGCAACTCTGTTCGGCGTAGAAGTGGCCTGGCAGCAGCAGTTGACCTTTCTGCCCGGTGCCCTCAATGGTCTGGGCATCTATGCCAACTATACCTATACGGATTCGAAAACCGATATCGACCTGGGCGACGGCGCCACGCGCGAGCTGACAATTCCCGGTCAGAGCGAACATATTGCCAATCTTGCCCTATCCTATGAAAAACACGGATTTTCGGGACGAATCGCGCTTAACTTCCACGGCTCCTATGTAGACGCAGTCGGTGACAAGGCCGACGAAGATGTCTATTATGACGACCACATTCAACTCGATTTTTCAGCGAACTACGAGTTCCGCAAGGGTCTGCGTGTTTTTGCCGAGCTGCTTAATCTGACCGACGAACCGCTGCGCTTTTTTGTCGGCGACGAGAGCCGTCCGATCCAGCGCGAGTTTTATTCTTTCTGGGGGCATTTTGGAGTGAAGCTGGATTTATGATTAAGCTCAGCTCGTCGGCGTGGAGAGTATTCGACAGACAGGATGCACGGCATTGTTAAGTTTGTGCTGTTAGTGACACTTTGCTGAGGATTCTGGGCAGCATTGGAACCTTGCCTTACCGTGGATCCTGTCTGTTGTGTTTTTTGCCAGGGAATTCACTTCTGTGCTTTCATTCTAAAAAACACAGGAACATCCCTGCTGCACTGTTCAAGAACCGGCTCCATATCTTCACTGCCCCGGTCGCCTTCGATTTTCCGTTTCAGCAGCAGCGCAAGTTTGTCACCGCTGATTTTCGATTCAAGCAAGGCCCGAATTTCATGAAATCCGATCGGAGGAGCAGTTGAGTCTGCTGCTGCACAACTCTTAAGCTCGCTGTTAATTCTTGTACAGAAAATTTGAATGTCCTGCGGGTTGCGATTTTTGTCAGCCTGATGCAAAGGACACAAGTCCCATCGGTCATAGCAACGACGACTCTGAAATTCATTTTTCCGTCGGGCCTGATATTCATTCCACAAAACAGTAACTGGAATTCTTGAATTCAGACAATCTCTTCCGGCATATCGGGAAAGGAATTGACGCGGTTCATCCAGCCCCGCAAAAAGACTTTCAATTTCGGATTGCGGTCGGCAATTCGCTCGTAATATCCCTTGCGTGCCTGCTTATAAGCGTTAAACAAACGAGCGGGCGGACTGGCATTAACTACTTTGAGTGTTTTTGGTCCCATACCGCCATCGACAGCCAGTGGCGTTTCGCTGTCGGACAGGTCATTGAGTACGCGCTGAAGCGTCTTGATTGCATTGGCGCCGGCATTGACATAAAAATCGAAGGTGAAGTTCGCCAGCTCCTGGCTATCGAAGTAGTCAGCGTAGATTCGATCCCAATATCTCTCTTTGTAAATGATGCCGGCCTGCTCGTCGCTGAGGGCTTTCAGGTTTGCCAGTGTGGGCTCGATTCCCAACAGCGACTGAGCATACTTTCTGAAGGTGCCCATGGTAATCCCCTTATTCGTGGCACCGCCGGGATCATTCGGGTGGTCGACGAATCCGCCTTCGTGTCGGAGTAAAACCGGGAGAAAAGCGCTGAAGTTAGCCATACTGTATGATTCCTTAAAAAAAGGGAATTAGACTCTTTGAACTCTGACCGGTCATTTCAGATTATCGTACAACCACTAACATTGAATCCGGTAAAGCAAGGTGCACTGCAGCTTTGTCTCAGGACCGATAGAGAAGATTTTTTCAATATCCTAAAAGAAATGCAAGTATTTGCCACTGAAATGGCAGTGACCTCGAATTGTTTCAAGGTCCGGCCCTTAGCGTAATAATCACTATTGAAATCGGGATCTGGTCGGGACAGCCGCTTGACTTCGGCTGCGCTCAGCTTTCGCGGTAGGTTAGTTTTTATTGCATGGACAATAGTTGCGTGGGCTTCGGCTGCGCTCAGCCCACTTCATGGTTTAAATCTTACGGTATTCAATTCGTAGCTATCAGCACAGCCAGTTGAAGCAACCCCGAACGCTGAGCACAGCCCAATGCAGCCAACTCTCCTTTAACATCTCAAAGCTGTCAACACACCGAACGCTGAGCGCAGCCCAATCCAGCCAACTCTATTAACATCTCCAAGCTGCCAACACACCGAACGCTGAGCGCAGCCGAAGCGTGATCCTGAGATACTTAACCTACCTCATCATTAACTGAAAGCAATTACAGCTCTCACCCTGTTTTTTCTTGGACTGAAGGCAGCCGATGACCACAATCTACTCGGCCGTAATCGTCACGCCGCACTTCTCAACAATGGCGACGCCATAGGGCGCGGGCAGATCGACTTCTTCACAGGAGTTGGCCAAAATATTAAATGATTGCGTTGCACAAAGATAAGGTCTGATGATTACAGAATTGATGCAGCAGGTCACACCGGACGGAATCGGCACGGTCTTTTTCTCGCCGGGGCCGAGGATGTAATCATCCACGCCGCAAGTTGCAAATACCCGAATAAAAATGGCGCAGTCGCTGTCATTGCAAAATACTCCCTCTTCGCAATTACATTCGCCGGCGGCGTTTGTTTGATGCAGACCGGACAAGAATGAAAGCATCACCACGGTGACGGTCAAAAGTAGTCGAAAGTTTTGCATGATTCGTCTCGCAATTTGTGCTTTAAATCTCGGAAGGCGGCATTCCCAGGTTAATCTGTCGGTGCCGCAGAATTATTGCCGGAACAGGCATTGGCAGTGGTTGAGTTTACAAGGAAGTTGAGAAATCAAATTCTCATCGATTCGGACAAACATTGCCGGAGCCGCTCAATAGACAATGAAGCTACAATGTCGCCGAACCTGAATTTCCAGCCGGGCAGCTGACGAAGGAATTGATACGCGCGGAGACTTAGCGGCTGAATGATCAATTTGGCAGCAATTATAAATTACTCCGAGGGGCCGCTAAAGTCCATAGGTAAAATCCTGATATTGAACTAAGAAATTCCCTGATTTGGATCTAGGTGAATTCCTTAGGGGGCAGGGCGGAGAGAGTTCGGAGGGAAGATCTGAAGCGGCTCACAGTCCGATTGATATTTTCGAAGCAATAAGATGGAACTGCTGGTGTGCAAAGGGACATTGTCTTGTGCCGCGTCGAAGGTGCTTACACTAGCAGGCAAAGAAGTGCTGTTTTCACACTCGTAATCCAGGGTAAGCAGGTGATTGTACGATGTGGCGGGCAAACTAGCGGCGGCGGCGCCCGCGCTTCATACCACAGGGATCGGCCTCAGGAATCCGATCCATCGATCAGCTTGCTACCCCAGCGTTCCAGCAATTCGCGCAGTTCGGCGACGCGCAACGGTTTGACGATGCCGTCATTCATTCCTGCGGCTTGGAAGCGTTCCCGCTCCTGCTGAGCATTCATGAGCGTCATCGCCACAATCACGGGCAACTCGCCTTCACGATCCCGGCGGATAATCTTGCTGGTCTCGATGCCGTCGAGGATCGGCATATGGTCGTCCATCAGGATCAGGTCGTATTCCTTGCGCTCCAGGGCGTGCAGTACTTCTTCGCCATTGTTGGCATAATCGACGTTATAACCGAATTGATACAACAGCAGGGCCGTGATTCGCTGGTTGACGAGGTCATCTTCAGCCAGCAGGACTCGCAGCGGATAGCGTGTGAAAAGATCGCGGTCCTCAAATATGCTGTCGCTGTCCTGGGGTGCAACCTGAGCTACCATATTTATTCCTCCTCCTGATTGACAATAGCTGATTCGCAGTTTCTATTTTTCTCGTACCGTTAGCTCCTCAAAACCGGTCCGGCTGTCGAACTCGCGAGTGAAATGCAAACCGGGAATGGATGCAATGACAAGTTCGGCGGTTGTCCGCACAATACATCCCGCTTTGACATGCCCGCCGATCGTTACACCGTGCTTGTCCGCGAGCATCAGATGCAAATGCGAGCCGGAGTCCGACAGAGTCCCCGAGAGCGCCAGGATTTCAAAGTCCTGCTCCATTATCGCCACTTCACTGCGGCCTGCGAAACGCAATGCCGCTCTTCGCAGGCTGCCGACACAGGTCAGGATACAAGCGGCGCCGATATTATGCCGTCGAGCAAATCCGATCAACTCCTGCTGCATGTCGCTTTCCGGAGCAAGACGCAAGGCAAAGGTTTTCATCCAAGGGACCGCCGGCTATCGATTCGTCTTTACCAAGCCTCCAGTGCTGCCCTGGAGGGTGTCAAAATACTTTTTTTTTCCAAATTCGATGAAAATTTTTCCCGCGTTTCACTTGCCGTCCTGAGCGCTGTTGCGATCGCCGCCAAAAATAAGCTCGCCACTGGAATAAGTGCCTCCAAACGTGCGTACGCACTCGCGAACCTGCCGTATGGCCGAACGGACCTCAGAGTCTGATAATTCCGCAAGCGGGTGTATGAATGCGGCATAGACGACGCCATCGCTCACGGCATAGCGCGCGTCCAGCGCCGAGTGGAAATTAGCAAGCAGCATGTGATCTTTTTGTTCGGCACTCAGCTCGGCGGCGGCGCTAATCGGAGCGACAATACGCATACGATTGCTCTTGACGTCACAGACACACATGAGCTGTACATCGCCTTTCGTGAAAAGCCAAAAATTGTTGTTTCGCATGCTCGTATCGGCTTCGGCTTTGATAATGCCTCCGAGCCTGTCGAGCGTCATTCGGGCCTGACGCAGCGAGTAATCCTGCTCAAGGCCATCGGCGAGGACTAAACTGACGACCAGGGACGCCGAAATCGTCAGGGAGAGAAACCAGAGATATTTGATTTGCATGAGTTGTTCCAGCGGATAAACTGAAGGAATTCGGAGCCACTAACGCAGCCGAAAATGTTGAAATGCTGCTAAGCAATTCCAAACCATATCGCGGGTCCCATCGTTCCGGATGCCGGAACATCGAAACATCCAGCCGGATCTGCTGGCTGTGTCACGTGGTGCTCATTTCCTACCTGCGATCCGGCCTTCGGCAAAAGTCCCGCGGCGCTTCTCAGCTGCGCGCCCGGGCATCAGGCTTACATTCTCATAGCATCCCGCTGCAGTGGAATTCAGGGCAGACTGAATCGTCGCACTTCGTAGAAACGGATGTCCTCGCATGCCTTACCGCCATTCACGACAATTCCGAGCCGCCAGTAATATCGGCGGCCGGCGACCAACTGGTCGCGGGCAAGGACGTAGCGGTCATTATCGACCGGCACTTCAACCAATTTGCTGCTGAAGTTCGAATCGAGCGCGATTTGAATGATCGGGTAGTCATCAAAAACTTCAAACTCGAACTCAATTAAATCAGCGTTAATCACACTGTCGTTTACCGGAGCGATTAACATCGGCTGGATAGGGGACGGGGGAGGATAACAACAACCAAGCTGAAACACCGAAACACAGCAAAGCGCTGCGTGCAACACCAACATCCTTCGCCTTAGCATGTCAGTTGCAGTCATATATTAAATCCAAGCATTATGTTCAGACTCATCCAGTTTAAAGATCGGCTTTTGCCGGTCGAATCTTGACCGTCGTTAAGATGCCGGACCCGACCGCGATAGAAGCTTATTTCCTCGTAAGAACGGTTTAAAGGATTCAACCAGCGATAGAGCAGTGTTGCGTCGACATAGATATCGGACCGCTCTTCACCGAAACGGATGCCGGCGCCTAGAGCAACGCCGAAACGCAGGGCCGGCGCGATCCGGTAATCTTCAAGGGCACCGTCGGGCGGAGCCGCACTTTCACCCTTGATATTCAGAAAGTTTGAGCTGAAGTCGCCACGGAAGAAGGGATCGGCAAAATCGCTGCAATCTATTCGATACTCCAGGCCCAGGCTTAAAATCAGCGCGGATGCAACAACGGTAAAATTATCCGCGCTATCGCGTGCTGCATGCACATAGGCAGACTCCAGAAAAAAATTCAGAGCCTTTAACTCGTTAATCCTAAATCGCAGCGAAGTCTTGAATCCGAAGCCGATATTGTCGACTGCGTAGCCGTCCTTCGTGATCCCGAAAAAGCTCTCGCGTGCGGATCCCGCGCGCAGCTCATCCATGGGTGCGAATACAAGGACTCCTAATGCAAACGCTTCCAGATTCAGACTGTCTTGCTGCTTGTTGAAAATGTCTGGGTTTGGTTGGTATTGCGCCGGACAGGGCAGCCGCATCAATGCAGCGAGCAACAGCCCGATAAAAAGCATTCTCATCTGCTTCTCGAAATTGGGAAGACTGTGAAAGATTTGGTCGGGGGAAGGATAAACTGCGGTGTCTGATCTAAGACGGTGTAAATATACGCCGAAGCAGTGGGCAGACGCAATGAAAAAATTCCGCTAAGCTATTCTTAAGTGATTAGGCAGTCGCAAGTAACGCTGCTGAGTGCCGGACGAGAAAAGTGCAGCTGCGCAGACGGGCGGGATCGTCAACTCCCGACAATGTCCGGACGCGTAGAGGGACCGCCTTCCTGCAAAAGCTCAACGCGCAATTCTGGATGTGCGCCCGGAACAGCGACCCGAAAAGCAATGAAGGGGAAAAGCGGATTGGGCAGCCAATAATACCAGCCCAGATCCCTGCTCACGCCGCCGTCGGGCAGATGCAGGTTGAGCCAGACGTAGATAAACTTGTAGAAACAGATACCGGGAATATAATTAGTTTTGAAGCCTGCGGTCCGCAGGTACCTGCGGCTGATGTAAAAGTTGCCTTCAAAGGGCATAATGCCCCCAGCCTTTTGGACCTTCGGCGATCAGGGTTTCGCTGGGTCCATGCCAGATGCGGATAATGGTCTGCGAATTGTTCATAGCTGAATACCAGGCAAGATTAATCGACATCAGTCGATATTGGCAAGCATCCACGTTGCCGGGTTGACGTCTACTGTCGGTAAAGCCCAGCCGTTTAAGAGGCAGGTCCGATCGTCATCCGGCGATCCAGCACGCGGACAGCATTCCTGCAGCTCAATATCGGGATTTAACGAGTCTTATGGGTCACAATTATTTTGACGTGATAGTCATCGGCGGCGGACAGGCCGGTCTGGCGGCGGGCTACTACCTGCGGCGCAGCGACCTGCGTTTTCTGATACTGGACGAGCAGGAGGAGGCGGGCGGCGCCTGGCTTCATACCTGGGACACGCTGCGCCTCTTTTCTCCGGCACGCTGGAGTTCCCTGCCCGGACGGCTGATGCCCGGCGGCGCGGATTACTACCCGGATCGCAATGAAACAATCGCCTACCTGGCCGACTATGAAAAACGCTATGATCTTGCGATCGAGCGCCCCGTCTGGGTGCAGACCGTTCAACGCGAGGCTGGCCATTTCATTCTGACAAGCGACAGAGGAGTCTTTCGCTGTCGCGCGTTGATAAGCGCTACCGGCACCTGGCGCAAACCGTTTATTCCGAGCTACCCCGGCTTCGAAGACTTTACCGGCGAGTCACTGCATTCGGCGCAGTATCGCTCGCCACTAGCCTTCGCCGGAACTGCCGTTTTGATTGTCGGCGGCGGTAACTCCGGCGCCCAGATACTGGCTGAGCTCGCGCCGATTGCCGACTGTACCTGGGTAACGCTCAGCGAACCGCAATTTCTTCCGGACGACATCGACGGCCGCGTGCTCTTCGATATGGCCAGTGCCGCCTATCGCGGACGCATGAAGGGACTCATCGAACGCTCAGGCAACCCCCTGGGCAATATTGTTATGCTGCCTTCGCTTCGCGAGGCGCGCGAACGCGGTTACCTGCAGGCTCTGCGTCCGCCCGATGTTTTCACAAGCAACGGGGCCATCTGGCCCGATGGCAGTCCTAAATACTTCGACAGCGTCATCTGGTGCACCGGCTTCAAAGCCGCGCTGGACCACCTGCGGACTTTGAACGTCATCGACGCGAGGGGTCGCATCGAGCTGCGACAACGGCGCTCGGTTAAAGAGCCGCGACTTTGGCTGCTGGGTTATGGCGGCTGGACGGGATTCGCGTCGGCGACACTGGTCGGCGTCGGAAGGACGGCGAGAGATGTGGTGCAGCAGATAACGGCGGAACTGTCCCTAACGAGTGAATGATCGCCCGGCTTGATGCCTGCGTCCGAGCGGGAGTCAATATGGTGCGGCAATCTTTAAGGAGCGCTCTTTTCGCACAGCTCGGCAATTAAATCGGAATTTCATCGAGTCGTTCCCGTTCACGCCCGGCATACCACATAGGCCACTCCGGGTCGACAGCGTCGCAGACCAAAAAAGACCTGATGATGCCAATGCTCGGTAGCTTGAAAGGTAGAGGAGAGTCCATCAATCTTTTGCTCTGCTACCACCGAATGTTGCTTCGCTTGGACAAGAGAGTTCACCACATGGAATTGACTGATTAACAGCTTCTTCCTGCGCCTATTGCAGTTTGCGCCGGGTGCGGCCGCGAAGGCATACCATCGATGGATAAAATACGGCATTAAAGAATTTTGGCCGCAGGCCGGAGATAATCGCTCCGCCCGATCATATTGAGTCCGCCTGGTCCGGAGCAGGGCAATCAGCCTGGCCGCCCCTGCAGATTTCTGATCAGATAGACGCAATCCACCTGAACTTACCATTCGCAAGGGTGTACCCACGACACAAGTTCTCTTATTACTCGACAGAGACAGGTATGACAACTATCCAGGGATCTGCCGTTCGCCCGGGAGCAGGTTAACATCTTGATCAACATTATTTTTTCAGCTCGATTCCAATTCCCTTAACTCGGCCGCCCTGAAACTATCCCGGAACAGGCAGTCGAACTCTTTAGGTTCAGACACATTCAGAACAGGTGACGACAAATGAGTTTGAATCGCAGCTTGCTACTACTATACACATTGCTGACATGCATGCCAGCGGTTCTGCCCGCACAGGAGGCAGAACAGCAAATTTCCTTTGCCCGCGAGTCGCGGCCGCATAGTTATTATGTGCAACAAGCCGAGCTGTGGTGGCGCGAGCTGGAGAAGGACCGGCGTTCCGAATCCAACTGGTACAACTACTTCAGAGCCTGTCGCAATGCTCATGGGACCGCCGACTGGCGGACGGATTTTGTCGACGAGTCGCCTTTTCTTCGTCGGGGCGCTGACATCGTGCAACTGATGCAGCGCAACATTCCCACAAGCTTCACTTACTATTATCTTTCGTATCTGAACGAGGGGATCGGCACTGAAATGGGACCGAATCTCCTGCTGGCCTACCAGATGAATCCTGACTTCGAGGGCATTCGATCCAGTGTAATATCCTATGCCGAAAGCAGCCTGAATCCGGAGTTGCGACAGCGAGTTAACGCTGAATGGTTTCGCAGCAATGAGATTTCACCGCAATTGCTGACTTATGCTTATAATGTTTTGTCGTCGTTAGGGGAGAATGCCCTGCTTTTGACGCAGCACGACAACGATACTTATCCGATCTGGATGCTGCAGGATGCGCTCGACATTCGCGCCGACGTCACCGTTATCAACATCGATTTCCTGCTGCTCGGACACTATCGCAATTATTGTCTTGACCTACTCAAGATCCCCTCCCGAGCGCTGGACGTGCAGAGTGTCGATGATTATCATCGCAACTGGGAATCTATGGTGATGCACATACTTTCTCACTACAATCATGACCGTCCTTTATACCTCGGCATGACAATTAACAAGCGCCTCTACCGGCAATTTGCCGACCGCATGACAGTCTCGGGCCTGGCATTCAGATTTGCGGGGCCCGACAAGTCGTTAATAGAGTTCAATAAGTCCCTGTTTAAGGAATATTTTCTGCTGGACTATCTTACACAACGTTTCACGCATGATCGCAATCAGGGTAATATCGACTACCAGAACCTCAATTATCTGAAGCTCTTCAAAATTTTATATGATGAATACAGCTCGGAAGCCAATCTTCGCGAGGCCGGGCGTATCAAGCAACTGGCCGTACTATTGCTGGGACGGATCGACAATCCGGACTATAAAGCGCGAATGCTGCAGGAGTTCAATTGAGAACGTGCTCGAAAACTTCAGACGATTCAGCGCTGCACGAATGACCGGGGATTTCTCGAGCAAAAAATTTATCGGATGGAATGTTTAAGAATGCGCCGATTTCCTTCGTGAATACAAGGCAACAAGCGCGGAAGGAATTGCGATGACCATGGCCATCTTGAAGACGATCTCCGCAGAGGCCAGGGCTGAATAGGCAGCCGTATCGCTGTACTCTCTGACAAGGCCCACGGAAACATTGCCCGCAAGATAGAGCAGCAGCCAGAGCATCGCGGCAATGATGTAATGCGAACGAATCGTTGCCATGCTTCCGGCAAGAAAGGCGAAAAGTCTTTGTTTGATAGAAGCGCGTTGTGCCAGTAAAAGATAGGCGCCGAAGACGACCGGCGCCAGTTTGAGCAGCAGTGCGACGATTGTGAAGTGCGCAAGCTGCAAGCCGGCATACGAGCCGACCATGAGCATTGAATTGCTGAAGAGGCTGATAGCCGAGTCGATTGCCGCCACGACCAGAAAGCCGCCCAACATCCACAGAAAACGCTTCTTCCAGATAGCGCTTTGATTGCTTTTGGCGAATTCGCGCTGCAGTTTATCGCCGTGGCCAATCCGATGAGTTGCTATGAGAAAGCGTTCTTCAATACTCAGCTTCGAAGCCGCAAGCGAATCTATGATGTCGAGCAAATGCCCTTCGAGTTCCTCAAGCACCTCCCGCGTCATTGCCTCTTCGCGGCCTAGATCCTCGCGCCAGCTTTCGACAGCAGTGTTCAGGTTAAACATTCTTCCGCTCCCCACAATCGTTCCAGAGTAGCATGAACCAGCATCCATTGTTGTTTGTCGTTCGCTAACTGGCGTTTACCATTAGCTTTCAGCTTGTAATATTTGCGTTTACGTCCGCTGGCCGCCGCACGCCATTCCGACTGAATGCAGCCCTGCGCTTCCAGCTTGTGCAGCAGGGGATAGAGCATCCCGTCTTTCCATTGCATCGCGCCACCCGAGACTTCGTTGATGCGCTTGATAATCTCATAGCCATAGTTTTCACCCTCGGCGAGAATCGCCAGAACAATGGGCTTGGCCGAGGCGGCGACCAAATCCTTCGCTAGAGTAGTATCCTGTGAATCCATAAATATCTCGCGCAATAGTAAACAGACAAATGTATAAGCGTTTGCCGGAAACTGAGCAGCAACATAGTGAAAAGTCGGCGACGAAAGATGTTAATATCTGATCGCTTTTCGCACCGTCGGAATTGCAGCGCAATCCTGCTCAGGGCAGCACCACAAAAGCAGCAGAGGCGGCGCCGAAGTTCGTTGCCAGGGTATAGGTATAGAGGCCCGGAGCCAGTCCCGCCGTTGCCGCAAGGAATGAATAGCTGCCCGGGGGATAAAACTTTTCGGTCAATGTCGCTACATGATTGCCTACGACATTGCTCAGGCTGAGACGCACCCAGGTGGACCGCGTCAGACGAAAGCCCAGTTTGCTTTGCGACCGGCAGGGATTGGGTGCTGCATCGTCCAGTTGAAAGATCGCGCTTCGGTCTACGGTCGGCGCCATCCCGCTCGCTGTCGTCTTGAGCGAGGTTTCAGCGCTGAAAATGTTAAGGATAGCGCTGCCATCGCGCCCATCTGTCCAAGCTGCGAGCGCCTTACCCTCGGCTGCAACCAGGCCGGCGTAGCGACCGACGCCATAGCCGCTGTTGTTAAGACCAACGGTCGCGAAATCCGTTGCGGCGCTGCTCAAGGCTTTGTTAGCAGAAAACGCCAGGCCGCCATCGGAGGAATGGCAATAGTAAAAGTGTACGGCGGCATTCCCGGCGGCGGCACGGCCGTCGTACCAGCAAAGGCTGATGTTGCCGGCTTCGTCTATGGCTGCATTGGGATGAAACTGGTGCCGGCCGAGACCGGCCGGATCGTCATTGACAATAAGCGGCGTGCTCCAATGAGTCCCATCGTCCGCTGAAAAGGAAAAGTAGATATCCAGACCGTTTTCTTCGGCTTGGTTTACACCGTCGGCGCACCAGGCCAGGTAGAGGCGCCCGGTCGAATGGTCCGCCTGGATATAGGCGCTTGGATGAACGACAACGCCGGTGACATTGTCCTGCTCCGTCCCCGCCGACCAGGTCGGCAGATGGATGTTGCTGACTTTGCGAGCCTCCCGGAAGCTCAGCCCGCCGTCCTCCGAAACGCGGTGCCACAAGGACCAATGGTCCGCCGCCTCATCTTCAGTCGCGACAAAAGTGACGTGCACTTTTCCTGCGCGATCGACAGCCACGCTGGGCAGGCGAGCAACACTGAATCGTTCGTCCGATACTTCCACGACCGTTGACTCGAATGCTTTTGCAGCGACGGCTTTTCTGAGCAGCACCACACGTGAGGCCTCGCCGTTGAGCCCTTCAGATCGATGGCTGGCCGCCAGGTACAGCGTTCCGCGCTTGGGTGAATCGCTTCTGTCGACCGCGGGCCACTGCTCATCGTAAAGCTCCGTGAATGCATTAGCGCTCGCAATGGCGACGGCATTCTCCTCTTGTTGCCAGTTTTGTCCGCCGTCGCTCGAAAATGCCCAGAAAATTCCGGTTGCGGGTAAGAGGGGCTGCGAAGGCAGGGAATAGGCGTAAAACCAGAGCATATAGAGCATGCCATCGGCATCGAAGACAAGCTGCGGATCGGCGGCGGCACGGAGAATTCCCTCGTCGGGTGGCAGCGGCCTGAAAGCCGCTTCCGTCCAGGTCTGGCCGAAATTGTGGCTGAAGTAGATCGGAAAGGTCGTTTGCGTCGCCGATTCGCTGCGCATGAAAGTAAGCACGGCGTTGTTGCTATTGCCGGGATTGAGCGCGGCAAAAACATTTGCCTCGATTTTGCCGGCATCGCCAATCCCGACGTCTGTTCCGGCGCACAGAATTAGTGAGCCGGCGATTCCCACGAACAAGGCCATCAATACTTTCGAAACTTGTGACATGCTTTCATCCTGTAGACAATGTACAAAATCATACATAGAAGTGCTACGTATAATTTTTAAATTAAGTTACAGGGAAACGAATCGGTGAGTTCACGACGGCTGCTGACATACCCGGCCTGACAAGCTCGATAGCGGCCCCTCATTTGTCAAATAGTGGCAAGGCTCCTCACAGACAATTTCTCTCCTGCTCCGACGGCGATCAAGCGGAATACCGCGAACGTCCTGATGTTGTTATTAAACGCAGGTAGTTTGCCGGTCAACGCAAAGGGCAGTATTCGGCGAAGTATTGCTTCCGGGCAGACTTGATGCAGCCGATGCGCCTTCCGGGGTTTGCCTAATCGACGCTATGCTATAAATTGCAGCTTCGATTGGCAAGTGTTCAACAATTCCGGGCGTATGAAAGCCGCACTATTTTTTGTCATCCTGCTCCTGATACCGGCCTGTCGGGACAATGCCACCGGGATTGCGCAGCGCGCGCATCGGACGTTGCAGGAACAGCTTATTCCGCTGTCAATCGGCAACTGGTGGCGCTATGATTGGGAAGAACGGGAAAGCGGAGCGCGGGGCAGCCTGCGCCAAACGCTGCAATACGGCGGTGCGATGGCCGATCGCCTGAATCGCTGGAACGAGGAGGATCGCGCTTACCAGCCGGCGGGAACGAGCTTTAGCTATAGTTTTATCGAAGAGGATTCTCTGCTTGGAATGGACCTCGCCTACTATGATGACGGTGACGAACGCGGTCTTCTGGCGGGCTTTCAGCCGGACGGAGCTCTGAGCTTCGACCGCTTTTATTGGTACAGCCTGCCAGCGGGCGATATCGAACCGGGCAATGTTTTTCGGATGACGAGCGACGACGGCGGCATAGCGACGGCGGAGTGGCTCGCGGTCGATACGCCCGTAGAAACGCCGGCCGGCAGCTTCCGCTGCGCGCTGCTCCGACTGAGCATGCAGCAGCCCAAAGGGGAAGCGGGCCCGCAATTGACCCGGTACTTCGCGCGCGGCACGGGTATCGTGAGGATGGACTACGAATTTGTGCGGGACGGCGGCCGGGAACAGCGCGTCTACCTGCTGACGAACTTACAATTGCCTCAACGCTGAGCGCGCCCCGGAAAATGCTCCAGCGAGAAGTGTCGGAAGTTTCGCGTCCTTGTGTAAATTGACGTTTCATTGCCGTCGGCTCCGCGGATATCAGGGCCGCTGCCGCCCCCGGCTCATAATTTTGCTTACCGTGCAGGAAAGATCGATATGATGCCCGTCTGTACCCGCCTTTTCAGCTTATCCGCACTACTTTCCGCTTTTATTCTCATCCTGTCGGCTATGGCGCTGCCGGCGCAGGATTTTTCGGATGGACCGTACGGCGACGACTTTTTCACTATCGCTCCCGACTTCAATCTGCCCACGCTGGATGGCGAACGCAGCTTCCGCGATCTGTGGACAGGTGAAGACTCCTTCATCTTCCTTGGCCGAACACGCGGTAACCCACGCTGGGACGGCGTCTGGACGTCCGACCGCCGCCTGCTCATCGACAATTCGCCGCTGAATGTTCACTACATCTTCTTTTCCTTTGCGAGTGATGAGGCAGAAGCGCTACAAGACATCCAGTTTATGAAGTCGTCAGTCGACGATGCTTTGATAGCCATCGGAGGCGAACGCGCCGAACACTTTCGCGAACGCGTCCATTATGTCACGCAGCCGGCCAACCGCCTGCAGGGCTGGCTCAACGACGTCCTGACAAAGCGCAATTTTGCGGCATTTGCGATTGACCGCTTCCAGCGCCTGCGCGAAGTTGGTAATATGGAGTTGCTCGGCTTGCAGGAAGGCAAACAGATGGGCTACCTGGCCAATGAGGCGATGTACTTTAATTACGAGTGGGATGTGACGCAGCGCATCCAAAGCAATGAACGACTGATTGTGCCGGTATTCGAGGAGGACGCAAGTCCCGGGAATCGCTTTTCCGTGGATGTGCATCTTCCGGACGCCGAAGCGCTGGCGCAGTACGACCGGCTGGAAGTGGAGCTGCAGATGGATTGTCCGGGTCGTTCGGACGCCAATTGCCCCGAGTGGGATCGCCTGGCGCACCTTTATCTTTGCGACGATCCTGATTCCGACGACTGCGGCATCGAGCTGGCGCGCTGGATCACGAGCTACCATCGGATCGGCTACTGGCTGACGGATGTTTCGCAGATGCTCGGTTTCCTCCGCGAGGGCGGCCGGCAGCGCTTCCGGTTTTTTGCGCAGGATCCCTGGATCATCAGCGTCAACCTACACTTTTCCAGTAGCGGCGGGGCAGCGCCGACACGCATTCTCCCGCTATGGACGGGCGGAGCGTATAAGGAAGACTACAACGCCAATCACCCGCCAATCGAAATCGAAGTCCTCGAAGACTTCGAGCGTGTTGAACTCTATGCCCTGATCACCGGTCACGGCTGGGGCGCCGAACTTGACAACTGCGCCGAATTCTGCAATCACCAGCACTTCTTCTTTGTCAATGACAAAGGTGACTACCTGAAGGATCATGCCATTGCCGGTGATCGTCTGGGATGTTTCAACACCGTCGCGGATGGCGTAGTACCAAACCAGTACGGCACCTGGCATCTCGGCCGGGCCGGTTGGTGTCCCGGACAGGATGTCCGCCCTTACGTGGTCGACGTCACGGAGAACATGCAGGTCGGTAGCAATACCATAAGCTATCTGTCGCTCTTTGAGGGCGATGATTATCAGCCGCGCCCCAATCCAAATTCGACCGGCGGATTTCCGGCCAACATCAACATGAGTTCGTACCTGGTCTTTTGGGGCGGTGACGCCGATAGGCCCGACCTGATTTCTTCCGCAGGGGAGACCAATGAAGATGGCCATTGGGTTGGAGAATGTGCACCCAATCCGCTTGCGGCAGGGGGCAGCTTCCGGGTCGATCTCAAGGAGCCGGCGATAGTCAGAATTGAAGTCAGCGATCTAATGGGAGGCCAGCCGACGACCCCGCTGTTCACCGAATTACGACCCGCCGGCCCTCAGTTCCTGCACTTTGATGCCTCGGGCCTTGCTGCTGGCAGCTATGTGTGCCGGCTGCAGATCGGATCGCAGCGCTTTGTTCGCAAAATAAACGTTTTGCGCTAAAGGAACCTGCCGCCAATAAGTGCTGTTAGGACGACGTCAGTTGCACAAACAATCATTGCTATGTGACTTTCCAGCCCGATTTGTCTTAATCCGCGTATTGAATCCCATGTGCCTTATCTGAAAGGGAAAACAAATGAAAGGTGTTGTCGTTTCTTTGCTGGTACTGACCTGCGGTATGATGTATGCTCACCAGGCCCATGAGCAGGCAAGCACCCACGATCATGCGCATGATCACGGTCCGGCTGATATCAGCTTTATCAGTGATCGAAGCCGGCTGCCGGATGCCGCGGTGCAGGCGGCCTTCGCCGCTGAAGATCGTTGGCAGCAATTTGCACGGCGGCATACAAGCTGGCAGGTCGAGTTTGATGAGACGAGCGCCATGCCGCGCCGGGCTTTCGGCCGGCCGATCGCGGTAGCCGCTGATACGGATCCTTTCGCAAGCGCCATCACTTTCCTGAATGCGGAGCTGGAAGATTTTACCGCCGACATCGATCATCTGGTGCCGATCAACGCGCATTCAACAGCCAAATATACCTATGTCGATTTTCAGCAGCGTCACGCCGGCCTTGACGTACTTAACAGCCGCGTGCGCCTGCGATTTACTCCTGATTGGCGGGTTGCGATGTTCGGCCTCGAGCTTTTTCCCGCGATCGAGCTGAACACCGTCCCGACCCTGACAGTCGACGATGCGATTACGGTCGGTCTGAGCGAGCTGAAAGACTGGGAGCGGCAGTACGTTCGCGCAGCGCCCGAACTGAAGATTCAGCCGGTGCCGGCTGGGGACAGCTACCGCTACCATCTGGTCTATGAAATGGAAGTCAGGGCGGAAGACGATGGCGAAGGACCTGTCTGGCTCTACACGCTTGTCGATGCGCACACGGGACAGATTATCTACCGGCAGAATCAAATGTGCAGCGTCGACACCTACACGCTCACCGGCACGGTTTCGCTAAGCAACCCGCACGATGGACCTTTCGAGCCCATTCCACTGGCCGGTGTCAAAGTAAGCGCCCGCGGACGCGACTATTTCACCGATGCCAACGGCCGCCTCAACTATCCCGGCGCCACGCCGACCAACGCCCGCATTTTTCTTGAAAACGGCAATGCCAAAGTCGTGTCGGGCAACCAGGGCAACAATGCCGAGTCGCCGAATTTCAATGTAACGCTCGAACCCGGCGACAATACGATATCGCTGGATGGGGCCTTCAACCGGCGTCAGCTGTCGGCATTTTATCATACGAACCTCATTTATTCCTATATGAAGTCGAAGCTGCCGGATTTCGAAGGCCTCGACAAACCTCTGGTGGTAAGGGTCGATCGCCCCAACGGCGCTTGTAACGCCTTCTACGACGGCAGCTCCATCAACTTCTTCAATGAGAACAGTAACTGTTTCTCCTTCGCCGAAGTGCGGGATGTGGTCTATCACGAATACGGTCACGCCATCTCATGGGAATTCTACACTTCCTTTGGACAGCCGTTCCGCAACGGCGCGCTGGGCGAAGCCTACTCCGACGTCTGGGGAATGTTGCTGACCGGCGAAGGCATTCTCGGCAAGGGCGCGCGCAAGAGCAGCCCCAATTCCTTTATTCGCCGCTATGACAACCGGCGTCGGGTCTACCCGCAGGATATCCGCAATGAGGTCCATCGCGACGGTGAAATTCTGGCCGGCGCCTGGTGGGATCTGGCGCAGATTCTGGGCTCGTTGGAGCAGATGGGCGATCTGTTCGCCGAGACCCTGCATGGCCTGGCCAACGGACCTTCGGGCACCGAAGGCGCGGTATACAGCGACGTGCTGGTCGATGCCTTGCTGGCCGATGACGATGACGGCGACCTCAGCAATGGCGGTCCCAATGCAGCTGCTATCCTCGAAGCATTCGCGCTGCACGGCATCACGATCCGCAATGTACAACTGTCTCATACGGAGCAGGAAAGCGCAGCCGCCGAGAAAGCTATCGCAGTCGAGGTGACGGCCGATTTTCCCGAGATCGTCCTCAATGATCGTGTCCGGGGCGATATCTTTCTGATGTATCGCACGAGGCCGACGGAAGAGTGGAAGCGGGCACCCAGCGAACGCATGGGCGCCTCGACGACGGAAGACGGCTCGGTGCGCTATCGGGCGCTCGTTCCGGCAATGCCCGCCGGTACGGTCCTCAGCTACTTTTTTGAGGCGCAGGATGAAATAGGCAATCGGCTGCGGGCGCTGCCGTCGGGTGTCGATCCCGCCGAAGGACCGGAGTTGGCCAACCCGCCATTCGTTCGACTGATCGGCCTGGAGCAGCAGGTGTCGGAAAATTTCGAAACCGGCGATTTCTCGGACTGGAAAATCGGCGCGCCCGACGATAACGCAACGGCGGGCATCTGGGAAATCGATGCTCCCAACGGCACCTTCTTTAATTTTCAGCCGGTGCAGCCGGGCGCGGACAACACGCCCGATGAACGGGCCGAGCGCAATTTCTGCGCCTTCACGGGCAATACGGGCCAGCCCAACGAACTACCCGGCGCCAATGACGTCGATGCAGGCAAAACAACGCTGTTCTCGCCGATTTTCGACCTCAGCGACTATCGCGCGCCGGCGATCGAATACTACCGCTGGTACAGCAACGATGCGAGCATCAATCCAAATAACGATTTCTGGGAAGTTCACATCAGCAATGACGGCGCGTCCTGGATTCCGGTGGAACGCACGCGCAACTCCGATGCGAGCTGGCGCCGGATTGCCTTCAGCGTCAGCGACTATGTTGAACCGAACGCGACCGTACAATTGCGTTTCGTTGCCGCCGACAATTTGGTGTCTGGTGCCCAGAGTAATGGCGGCAGCCTGGTGGAAGCTGCCATCGACGATCTTGCCATTTACGATATCGAAGACGATCCCGATACCCACCCGACCTCGGTTGCCGATCAGGATACGCCCGACCGAAACGGACTCAATGTCTACCCCAATCCGGTGGTGGACAATCTGACGATTGAGGTTGAGTATTTGCCGTCAGCGCCTTTGCAGGTTGTGCTCTATTCCGCCCTTGGTACGGTTATAGCGCGGGCCGAGCTCAATTCCGAGCGGCGCCTGACAATCCCGACCCAGGGAATTGCAAACGGCGTTTATCTGCTCAGTATCGCGGGAGAAAACCTGAACTTGAACGAACCGATCACGATAGCGCGCTGAGGCCGCTGCCTGTGCCTGGCAGATTTTAGCGAGCCGGACCCTGTGATTTGGGTCCGGCTCTCTTTTTACTATCCAATAATGTCTGCCGCTAAACAGTGGATTCGCCACGGTCGGATACTCAGCGCCCAAGTGGAATTTTCCTCCGGTCGTAATCAATTTGGCCTTTTTTCGTACATTTGCCTGCCGAATTCGTCCATCAAAAAGTGAAGCTTCGAATGCTGATTGCTAGCGTCTGCCGCAATTCCCCCTTGCTATTTTTCCTGATGCTGATTTCGACATTAACGTGCTTCGCTCCACTTACAGCGGAGGCCGGTGATGATTCAGGGGAGGGAATGCAGGGCGGCTGGTTTTTCGGTTACCAGCTTCATTCGCATAATCTCGCCGCTCAGAACCTCACGGGTATCGGCAACTGCTGCCCAGATTTCAGCGACAACTCCGGCAGCAGTCTGTACCTGGGCGCCTTTGTCAGTATTCCATTGAGTCAGAGTCTCCTGCTCGAAGCTCGCGCCGGCTTCAGCGATATCGGCGCTGAATTCACCGAGCCGCTCGACATCGGTCCGACCCTCGTTATTCGTAATAACCCGCCGGATACCGTTGTCGTCCCTGCCCGGGTCGAGCGCAAGCTGGCGACCGAGATTCCCGGCATTTTTATTGAGCCGACCCTGGCCTTCGAGCCCGTATCCAGGCTACGGATTGCCGGGGGCCTGCGCGCAACATTGCTGCCTAGCGTCGACTACGATTATTCGGAAACGCTGGTCGAGCCCGCGAATATTACCTTTGAAGATGGCAGCGCCGTGCGCAATCAAAGCAGCGCTTCGGTGGACGGGACTTCCTCGCTGCAATTTTCGGCCGTTGCCGGCATCTCGTATGCCATTCAACTTGGCTCGGTTCTGCAAGTTGCGCCTGAGCTGCGCTACGTGGCGGGCTTGAGCAACATCCACGCCGACGCCGACTGGTCCAGTTCGCATTTGCTCTTTGGCGCTTCCTTTCGCTTCCAGGTCGATGCCGAAGAAGCGCCGCCCGCAATTCGCCGCGACACGCTTTACCAGCGCGATACGACAAGCCTCGCGGACGCATCAATTAGCAGGGAGCGTATTCGCCTGCGCAGCCGGGACGTCGAACGCGATACCTTGCAGACGCCCGATGCACTGATCTACCGCGCAACGCTCGTCGAATCCTATGTTCGCGAGCTGCCCCTGGCGGTCGAAGTCCCCACGCCGCCAATTCAGGCGGTTATCGACGATGTGGAGTTTGTAAAGCCGGATGGACGTTCCCTGGCTCTCGATGATGTCCAGGTTGAACAAATCGAATTTCGCGATAACCTGCCCTTGCTGCCCTACGTTTTTTTTAAGGAAAACAGTGCCGACCTGCGGGAATCACGTCAGAACCTGATATCACCGGAGGAGGCACGACTGCTGCGTATAGCAAAGCTCAGCGCCGACAACCCGCTTGGTATTTATCCCGAGTTGCTCAATATTTTAGGCAGACGCATGCTTGACGCGCCGGACTCGCGTATTGAGCTAACCGGCTGTAATAGCGACATCGGTCCCGAGCGGAATAACCTTGACCTTTCCCGAAGTCGAGCCGAAGCGGTACAAGAATATCTGACCGAGACCTGGGGAATCGCGGCGGATCGTATTGTCGTGAAAGCGCGCAACCTGCCAAAACGCCCTTCCAACAACAGTATTATCGACGGTCAGGAAGAGAACCGCCGCGTGGAAATTTCCACAGCTTCGGCGCAGTTGCTGGCCGACTTCAGCAGTCAGGATTTCGAATATCGCGCGCTTTTTGACCGGCTTCGGATTCACCTGCGAGCCGCAGCCGAAAAAGGTGTTGCCGATTGGTCTCTTGTTATCAGCCATCAAGCGGTGGAGCTAGCGCGATTCGAAGGCAGCGGCACTATCGATACGGCCCTGGTCTGGAGTGTCGGCGGACGCGATCTCGCTAGGTTTGCCCGTGGAATGCGCTTCAACTTCAGCGTTAGGGACGCCGATAACAAGCAGGAAACGGCTTCAACGACGATCGCGCTCGACTTTCTTTCGGTACAGCAAAAACGCGCCGAGCAGCAGCGCGACAAACGAATCGAGCGCTATTTTTTGGTCATTTTCGATTATAATCGAGCAGATCTCGGCGCTCGCAACAAGGACGGAATTCTACAACTGCGTGACGATTTGGCTTCGCGTCCGACCAGTATTGTGACCGTTCATGGTTATACGGACCGTACCGGTACGGGCGACTATAATACACAATTGGCTGAGCGCCGCGCCCGACTGGTACTGGATATGCTCGATCTACCGGCCGATCGACGTACTCTCTTACCGGTCGGGAGCAAGGTTCTGCTCTACGACAACAACCACCCCGTCGGACGATTCTATTCGCGGACTGTTGAAGTTCTCGTCGAAGACACCGTGCAATGATGCTGTCGTCGAGCCTTCGCACTAAAGTTTAAATACTCACTTCATTTCGCAAAGAGCGGAGCATTGGAAGGATTCATTCGCGAACTTCTGACGGCGGAGCGGCTGGATGACGCCGCGCGATTGTGGAATACGCGGGCCGCGGACCTAAAGCTGCTGCGCGCTTTCGAAAATTTCGTCTACGAATTCGAACGCGATGGCCGCAGTCTGATATTTCGCCTGACGCATAGCTCGCACCGAAGCCGGCAACAGGTCGAAGCGGAACTGCACTGGCTGAACTATGTAGCGGAGATGGGTATCGAAGTCGCGGCGCCGCTGCCGTCACAACAGGGCCGTCTGGTGGAGGAAGTAGCGGCGGGTGAGAGTTCCTTTATGCTGAGCTGTTTCCACAAAGCACCGGGCGCACACCTGCGCAATGATGACCCGTTGCTCAAAAGCCCCGATTTCATCCGCCACTGGGGACATGTGATGGGCAAGCTCCATGCTCTGGCCTCCGCATATCGTCCTCCTTCGGATGCAGGCATCCGGCGTCCGCATTGGTATGAAGAAGATCTGCTCCTGCGCGCGGCCGACTACATACCGAAGGAACATCACTTTGTCGTGGAACGCCTGGCGGACATGCGGCGCTGGATGGAGAATCTGCCGACGGAGGCACCGCATTTCGGGATGCTGCACCTTGACTTTCATCGAGGCAATTACTTTGTCGATCAAGGACGGATCACGCTGTTCGATTTCGACGACTGCGGTCCGCATTGGCTGGCCTATGACATTGCCATCACCCTGCACAGCGTCCAGATGTTCAGCCCGCCGTCTGCAGCAGTGCGTGATCGCGAATGCAGCGAATTTGCGCGTTACTTCCTGGACGGCTATGTGCGAGCCCATCCCTTCGATTCCTCCTGGAAAACTATGATACCGGCATTCATGCACTATCGCGATCTGATAATATTTTCCGTGATGTTTAAGAAACGCGGGCCGGAAGGTTGGGCCGACGACGAACGCGCCTTCCTCGATCAGCGGATCCCCGCCATCCGCGCCGGCAGATCTTTCGCCGAAATCGACTGGCGCCACGTATTTGGCTGAACTATTTTTTCGGGTAAATTTCGCCGTCGCCCGATGTAACTCCTTGAACAAGCGTACCTTTGCTATACTGCCGACATAAAGGATGGCCCTAGCGAATAGCTGTCGAAGGGTCCGTGGCGACGGCGTCAACTTGTGGCCGCCTACTTGCTGGTGTGTCAGCGTTCACAGTGAGGACCCACCAGCAAACAATCGATGACACTTGCGCGCGGCGGCTGGAGCATCTGGCTGCTTACGCCGATATGAAGCAGGCGGGAATTCGTCCTCGACCTTCGGGAGGATTTCCGAACAAGGTCAAGTTGATCGTAGTTTTTGAGGGAAAATCAGGCACCGAAAAGTGCTGCGGCTGATGAAGACCGGGTAGATGTTTGTTCTGCGTCTGCGAGTTGAGTCTCGAAATCTCAGGAGGACTAGGAGCCTTGAAGTACCAAAAGAATAAGCTGCTGACCTTAGTGCGCGCTTTTGTCATCGCCGTCGCTATGGCGCTTGTAATCGTCGCCGATCTCGAAGCACGGCTGGCGCAACGGATAATAGCCGACAATCTCGCGTCACCTAAAGAACTTCTGTGGGGAAACGACGGTCATTTATGGCTTTTGGAAGCGAATGGACGCGTTGTGAGGATCGACCCGACGAACCTTTCGCAGACTGACATCAGCCAGAATCTGTGGCCGGATGAAACTCCGGCGTGCTACGCCATGGCGCTCCATCCTGATTTCGACAGCGAACCATTCGTCTACATCGCGGCAATCAGCAGCGGGGCGCTCTGTCAAGGCGACCAGAAGCGGGCCGTGCTGCTGCGATCGCGCTACGATGGCAGCCAGCTCCAAGAGGCGCAGCTCGTGATTGACTGTCTGCAAATCGGGCAGCTGGATTCCGAGCTGGGTTTATTCCTTGACCGCGATCAGAAACTCTATCTTAGCATTGGCGACGACTTTAGGAACTCTCAGGCGCAAAACCTGGCGTCAATGGCCGGCAAGGTGCTCCGAATGAACCTCGACGGTTCGGCGCCGGACGACAATCCCTGGCCGGAAGCGCCGACCCCGGGCAATCTTATCTGGGCCTGGGGCCTGGAGCGGGCCTCCGAGCTGGCTCAATCTCCAGACGGCAGCATTTACGCCCCCGAGAGCAGCTTCAGCCACAATAATGAAGTTAATATTCTGCAGTCCGGCGGCAATTATGGCTGGGAAGCCGTCATCGGCAAGTGCGGCCACGACCACAATAGTCAACTAGACGCGGCGGAACGAAAATTTTGTCTGGACTCGAATGTGATCGAACCCATGTACGTCTGGCCGGACCGTGTCGGCGCGGAGTGCATCGCCTACTACAATCATCCGATAGTGGAGGAATGGCAACATTCACTGCTGGTGGGAAGCGCGATGCCCCTGGACCAGGATGGGAGCAGGCTGCACGTTCTGAAGCTCAGCGCGGATGGGCAAAGAGTTATTGAACGCCTGTCGGGAGGCAGTCAGGGCCGCTTCACATCCGTGGTCCGCGACATTGCGCTGGAACCGGAAGGGCGGATATATACTCTTCACGATGATCATATTGTAGAGCTGAGTCGCAAAACCGAAACTTCGATAATCATTGAGAACTTTCATTATAGATTAAGAAGGGTTCGATTCTGGTTTTATACCACCGGAAGTTTTAACGATGATAATGAATTTCACCTGGAGATGGCTGACGCAATGGGATCATTCGCCGATCCGACGATTCTTGCCAGTGTCGGCAACGTGGAAGAGGGTTTGCTGACTGGTTGGCACTCTTGCCACCTGGCGCCGGGGGAGCAGCGCAAATTGCGCATCGTCGCCACATCGCCGCCAATGATCGGCCCGTCGCGTACCTGGTCGAATCCGGATCAACCCTTTATCCTTACGGTCGCGCCTGGGGTTTGGCTGCAGACGCGCGTTTATGACAGCGATGAACTCTGTCCGGGCGACACGGCGGAAATCGTCCTGCTTGGAGGTCATAAAAATATTCGTTGGAACACCGGAGCGACCAGCAGCTCGATCAAAGTTAGCGAAGCAGGCGTGTATTGGGTGGAGGTTGTCGGCGGCGACGGCTGTACCCGGACTTCCGCCGACGTACATATCGGTGAGTCCAGGGCACAGCAAGCCACCATCAGAATGGTTGCCCGCAATACGCTTGGCGTTGAAGACGATGGCGAGTATCTCAATTTCCGCTGGTTTCGCGACGGTAAGATAATTCCGGAAGCCTTCGACAGCGTGTATGTGGTGCAAGAGCCCGGCAGCTACAGCGTGATAACCATCGAACGCAATGCGCCATGTGAAGTGGAGTCCGAAGTATTTGTGGTCACGGCCGTCTCTGTCGAGCCGCCTACCATTAATACGCGCTCGCTGCAACTATATCCACAACCGGCAGGGCGGGAGCTTGTCGTCGAAGCATCGGTCCGTTCCGCCCAGGCACGGCTGCAAGTCTATGATCTCCTCGGCCGCCTGCGGCTGGAGCGTCGGCTTCCGTCGGAGGACGGACACCTGCGAGTTCACCTGCCGCTTCATTCCTGGCAGGGCGGAATGTATCTGCTCCGTCTGGATGACGCCGACGGCAGCATCTTGCGCTCATTTGTGGTGGAATGACATTCAAATTCTCTGCGCTAAAAATTAAAAAAACGCGGCTCGTTTGTCTGCGATGGCCGGCGGTGGACAGCCCGTTGCCGACCAAACTCAGATAGAGGCTCTGTCCACAGGCTCCGTCTGAAAATAGTTTGGAATTAAACATCGTCTCAGCTAGTTTTGACGCCACTGCTTGCCCGGGCCCATTCCTCCCTTTGTCAACTCAAACACAGATCACACAGGACTGATTGGGAACAGATATGTCCAAACTGCGCATTTTTATTGCCGATGATCAGGAATTGTATATCGCCGGTTTAGTTCCGATGCTGCAAAGCGAACTGGAATGCAGCATTGTGGGTGTGGCGCACAGCGCCGACGAGCTTATGCTGCGACTGCCGGCCTTGCAGGTGGATATACTGATTCTCGAACTGGAAATTTTCGGCGGACCGCGTCTCGACCAGATTCGCCGCGTTCACCACTGCCTGCCCGACAGCAAGATACTTGTAGTCAGCCGCAGCTCGCGGCCCGAGGGTCTTCTGACAATTGCCGGAGTTCACGCTTATCTGACCAAACGTGCCGGTGTGCGCGAAATAGCGCATGCATTAAAGGCTCTGACGGTGGATTCACAGGAAAGCACATCACGCGGAAAACTCAGCGCTATGCTGCTTTGACAATCTGAGCATCGTCACAAGGACAAGCCGAATAGGAGGTCTGCAAAAAGGGCATGTGCGTGGCGGGACCGCGACCGAATAATTCGCCGGCTTAGACAAAATCACCAGACGACACCGGGCTGATTGAAAGAGCAAGCAATAATCGGTGACCGATCTGAAAGTATGGCAGATCCACTTTTAGCTATCCGGCCCGGCGACGAATAGTCCGACACTATGAATGGTTCGAAATCGATGGCCACCTGTCTGTAGCTGTCTTTGCCGCTCCTTTAGATTTGGCGGAGTTAGGACAAAGACCCTGCTAGACCCGCGAATTAACAGCATCGACATCAGACGGTTGGCTCCAGGCGACGGCTCAGATACTTAACAAAATTTCTGAGCCTGCGGCTGAATAAACTCCTGTAGTCGCCCTGGCTTTGCGCTCTCGCGTTCGGGCAATGATGCAGGAGTGAAACGCGGACTGAGCACTGAACGGCAAAACCTTAGAAGCTTTGAGGTCTTCTTAACTCTCCAAAGCTCTCTTTCAAAAAAAAGAGGGGGGACTTTAAGAAATTGTCTTCAAAATACTTCCAATAAACATTATGCGAAGATTTGATCAATTCTCGTCTGACTGTTTGATAATATTTTTGATCAGGACAATCTGTCCCAGGTGGTAATGAAGATGTTCTATGATTCCATGCAAATTTCGGTAGTAGTTTCCGTATTTATTATCGGCAAAATCTTCCCATAGCTTAGGTTCCGGCAATTGTTCAAGCAGACGCGCAAAATCTTCGGCATCGGCCCAGGTTTTTTCCAGCAATTTTTCCCAGTCCGCCTGCGATAAAATTGCCGGCTGGTCGAAGCTGTCTTTATCTCTTGCATCGAGCGCTTCGCCCCGCAATACTCGCGCGACCGCGCTGACATAATAATTTGTATGATAAACAAGGGTCGCAATTGTGTTAAACGAGTGCACCTGCGCCGTAGCCTGTCGCCAGGTTACATTTGCCAGACTATCTCTGAGGTTGGACGTCGTCCAGTTGCCTCCGAAATGGACTTCCCTGAAGTGCCGCGCAATTTGTGCCGTCAAGTTCATAGAATTCGATTTTTGAATGGCCTGAATCCGACAGTTGTGGTGCTAAGATATGAAGGCTTTACTGAAAACGAGAATCAAAATAGGAAAGGCCAGAGGTACTCCATCCGCTCGGGGTCAGGCAGCCTGATCAAACGCCTTAGAAAATCAAGGCGTTCGCCGGCTTTTTGATCTTCACTTCGGACAGGGGATCTGGCATTCCGGCAGCGAAAATCGGAGTTGCAACAGCGGCAGGGTGGAAGTATCATTGGGCGTACATCAGCGATTTCAAAAACGTCGCATCACAAATTCGCTGTTGCTTTTTACGGACTTACATGTTTATTTGTGCGGCGCGTATTTTGGAAAAGTCGCATATTCTTTACGGCGCCAGCAATTTCACACTGCCATTGAATGCGCCGAAACGCTGTGCCAATTGTCCGATTCACGCAGTTTTCGGACTAAGCACAACTGATCAAATCCTGAATCTGGTCTTCTCAGAATCCGGCAAATGGGGCTTCATTGCGTCAATCATCGACCTCAGCCGCTCTTGCCGAATTCAAGGTTGAGACTCGACATGAGCCAATTGACGTCGTCACTGCCTGTCAAGAGGAGAGGGTGAGGTTTGTCTCAGCTCGCCGGGGACCTGCCTGTTGTTAAATAAATGAATGCTGCCGACAAACATACTTCGATGTGCGGCATCGGCATGCAGTGATGACGGAATCTGGCCGGAGCCGTCCGCGCCGGTGCGGCTCGCAGTTTAGACAAACACACCCGGAATCAATGCCCTAGAAACACTCTTTGTTAATTAACCACTTGGGAAGCATTGCATTATGAATTTACGATCATTCTTAGCCCTTGTTTTCAGCGCAACATTGCTGTTTGCATGCAGCGAAAGCGGCACAACGTCGCCTACCGCCTCGGATCCAGCGAATCCAAACAACCCCTCAGCGCAGTCCTTTGAAGAGGAAATCACATTTGATGATTTTAACGCGATCGCCGGAGACATCCAGGCATTCAGCTTGCAGTTTTATACCGACGACGGTCTCCCGCTCGATTTACAATGGATCGAGGACCCGCAATTTGTTGATCAATTTCTGGGCAGTATCAATTTGGATACGCCACCGGAAGAAGATGTTGCCGCCGATCTGAAACAATCGGTTTATGTGCGAACTTTTGGCGGCGAAGAGTATCGATTTTATGTCTATGGCGTCAACATCGATGAGCCGGGTTTTGTCGTATTTCAGGATGGAACAGTAGGCGCTCTGCCTTCAATGCACGCAACGATCTCAAGCGCCTACGGGCTGGTTGACTACGATTCGAGCAAGGAAAAAGAGAAAGAAACCGAAACACCGCCGCGTGAGACGGAGCCCTGGTCAGAAGAGAATTTAATCGACGATTCAGCAAAAAACGGACCGTGGACCGATATTGTGCTGGTAGTTTACCAGGATGATCCCGGCAAAACCACGCATAAGAAAAACGCAGAACGGGTGGCGAAGGCAAATGCTCCGAATTCACAGACCTTTGGCATTAACGGCAAGAATTCACTCGTCAACGAATTGCGCAGACTAAAGGCCGCCTGCAAGCGTGTCAAAAAACTGATTATGTTCGTACACGGCAGTCCCGGCAGCTTCAGAGTCGGTCCCAAGGGTACACCTGTCAATGGACCTACGCGTGTCGGCGGCGGAACGAATCAAACCAGTGCCCAGTCCTTTGGCCAATCGATTAAGGCCTATCTGGCGCCGAATGCCGAAATCGTTTTGGGTTCGTGTAAAACGGCCAAAGGCCAGGCAGGCAAGAATTTCATTCAGGCGCTTGCCGACGCTTCCTGCGCCAAAGTGACGGCTTCTGACGCCGATGTCATGTGTAAAAGAAACGGCAGCGGTTCAACTACTGCAGGTCATACACACACAGCCACGCCTAATTCTCCGCCTCCGGCAGACAATGGCGTTCCCACGGGCAATTATCCCTGACGCTGCAATGCAATGACAGATCATTCGACGTAGTTCAACAAGAGAAAAGATGAATACCAAGGGCTGTCTCGAATGGTGACACTTCACTCTTTCCTGACTCTGCAATCGTAATCGTAATCGATCAGAGCTACCTGGTACGGAGTGTACTTGTTACATTCGAGACAGCCATTAATTGTAAACACTGACCGAAATTAAGATGACACTTTCGGATATGCTTCATGCCAGGATGCTGGCCTTACTCATCGGCACCCTGCTGCTGTTGCCAGTACAACAGCTTCAACCGCATCAATCAAAGGAGCAAAACGTGACTTTCCAGGGTTTCTTAGCATTCAAGGAGTGGATAAAAATGCAATCTACTCTGACCCGCTTTTGTCTGGTAGATCGTTTCAGCGGGCTGGATCAAGAGCCCTCCGAATGGAGAATCACGACAAGGAAGTGGATTCAGGACAGCATCCTGTGCCGGCGTTTTCGCGAGAGTATCGATTCTGACAGTTTCGAAGAATCAATGTTCAGCAGTGATGAAAGCCGGTACATCGCGCTTGAATTCAAAAGCGCCGGCCGTTTTCTCGTAGACCTGCTCAATATTGAAGACGGCGCTGTCGGCAACCTGAGCTTTGCCGACGGTACCGTGAACGTCAGCGATGATCTGCGCCTTGTTATTCAGGAGGCTTACGGGATACAAAAATTTACAACGAGCTTAAACTGAAGCACTTGATTCATCCTTCAAGATCACGACGACAAGGACTATAAGAAATATTAATTTCATGTTGCATTTCTCAAACATACATGTTTTATTGAGCGGTGTTGCCGATCAGCGGCGACGCCTGATTTAGGATGTCAATTAACGGATGTCGATCTTTATCACTGCCTGTCAACGACATCTCTGACTACTCTGATTATTGTTGCGCTCGATTGTACGGATTAAAGCCGGGGCCACCTTCGCGCGACCGATATTCTCGTTTAGACCAATGCCTGAGTGTCGTAAGTCATGTGGCGGTAATTGCCGCTTCACATCTATTCAAAGTATGTTGTTTACAGTCAAAGCCGGTTTCGGCTGTCGCACACGCGGCTGCCAGAAAGAGTAGTCGGCATTAAGAGGCGTTTGGCCGCTAGTGCAGACAGAGCGTGTTCCCATTGAATCCGCAGGTAAATCCATTAGGAATCGCCGTTTCCGAAGCCACCGGGCTGCCAGACTGTAATCTCGCCTTCCAAAAGCATTTCAAATCTTTAACTCAGGAGATGATGTACCATGAGTATGCGATATCTCTTTGCGCTATGCTGTGCTGCAACGCTGCTCTTCAGCTGCAATGAGCGCTCCGGCACGACGGCACCCACGGACAGCGGCGACAATCCCAAGGGACCATCGCCGCAGTCGACCTTTGCCGACCCGATTGACTACGCCCTGTTCGATGCTCTGTCGCCGCAATTCGAAGCTTTTACCCTCCAGTTTTACGACGATGCGACGGGCGATCCGCTGGACCTCGTCTGGATTCAGGATCCCCTGATTGTCGCTGATTTCTTAGGCGGCATCGATATGAGTATTCCGCCCGAAGAACAGATCGGTCACGATCTGATGCAAACCGCGTACGTCCGAACGATGAACGGCGAAATCTATCGCTTTTATGTCGCTGATATCGTGGAGAACGAAGCGGGCCTGGCGGTTTTCCATGATGGAGTCGTTACGACATCGCCCTCTCTGCATACCACAATCGCATCGGCCTACGGTTTGATCGGCTATGAATCGTCGAAGGAAAAAGAAAAGGAAAAGACTTCGCCCTGGCAGGAAGCCGAGTCATTCAGTGAAGAGACGCTAATCGCCGATCCGCCCAAAGCCGGCCCATGGACGGATATCACCCTGATTGTTTACCAGGATGATCCCGGCAAAGTCTTCATGAAGAACAACGCCAATCGTCTCGCGCAAGCCGCTAATTCACAGGCTTTTGGTGTTAACGGCCTAAACTCGCTGGTCAATGAAATGCGTCGACTCAAGGCACAGTGCAAACGTGTTAAAACCCTGATCATGTTAGTGCACGGCAGTCCCGGCAGCTTCCGGCTAGGACCGAAAGGCGCGCCCTTCAACGGTCCGTCGCGCGTCGGAGGAGGAGGCAACCAGACCAGCCCGCAGGCATTCGGCCAGGCCATCAAACAATATCTGGCGCCCAATGCGACGATAAAACTGGGCTCATGCAAAACTGCCAAAGGACAGAAGGGACAGAATTTCATTCAGGCTGTTGCCGATGCTTCCTGCGCCACCGTACAGGCGACCGATAAGAATACCAAGTTCAAGAGCGACGGTACGCCGGTCAAGACTGCCGGCAATGTTTACACGGCCACGCCCAATCAGCCGCCGCCGGTCAACAATGGACCGCCGCCGGGCGGCACATTCCCAGGCTGATTATTTGTTGGATGTGTATTGATGAAATACGACAAGCACAACGCGAAGTGCGCAATCGCCATAGAACTATCTGAAGAAAGAAAGCTTCCTTTTGCGGCGCACTTCGCGGTGCTTCTCTTCCGGGTCGGCATAACCGAGCTGACTGGCCACGTTAATATCGACATGCGCGTCCATATCCGACTGATACGAGTCAAACTTCGTCCAGGCATCGCCGATTTTTGATCGAGCGCAGGAAGCCTACTGACAAATCTTTGGACGGAGGAATGACGGACTTAACACAACGACATAGTCGACTAATGATGAATTTGAGATTTCACCAATCTTCGCTTGCCCCTGACAGCTGGCAGATCCGACCGGATGGACAGGAGCAATGGTCTTTAAACAAGTAGATTACTGCGAACAGCCGAATTTGCAGCCTTGCTCACTACTTCAAATTCCGCTGATTAACACGATGATTTTCTTCCGACAGCATCCCGACGAATCCTATGGATGCCGTCGCGACGGAGCAGTTGCAAGGGAAGAGAAGCTTTCATCGACCTGCTCTAGGTCACGTGAGTCAGCCTGTTGACGACTTCTCGACCTGGACGCAGGTAGTCAGGATCGTTGACGCACTCAAGCTTGCCGTCGGGCACGAAGTCCACTTCATCAAACGAGAGTCAGCTCATAGTGCCGACCACGACGTCTTGCGATTCATTTTCTCTTACCGTAAATCGGGGACATTGAGCCGATCGCAGCGCTGCCATCGAAGAGTTGAAATTGCTTGCGCGGACCCTGTTACAAGTGTATTTTGGCCGCCGGTCGTCAAGTCGCGGGATGATTCTAAGGCAATGGGCAACTGGAGACAATCGATCACTTTCGACCCTGAGATCTATTTCATCATTGCGGGTGCCGAGGCACGATGGGAGTCAATCGCAAGCGGATCGTGCAAGGATTTCTGCTAGTGCTGTGGCAGTTTGCACTCTTGTCGCAAGCGCCGGCGCAGGAAGCGGACAGGGCAGAAGAGACGGCGGCGACAGGGCAGGAAGCCTCTGCCACGAACATCGCCGGTCGGAAAAAACCGGCAGCTAAAACGCCGGCAGCGGTCAGTATACGCGGCTCCGCCCGTTTATCTGCCGATTACTATTCGATGAATCCCGATCCGCAGGGCGTCGTGTCGGCCAGACGACCTTCACCATTGTATCGACTGCTCTTTGCGCCGACCATTTCGATTTACGATTTGCGCATCCCGATCAGTCTGATCCTGTCCAGCAAACAGACCAATGTCACGACGCCACGCGCCTCGGACCAGACCTTCAGGCAGTTTCTCGAAAATCCGATGAATCGCATTTCCGTCGCGCCGCAACTGGGCTGGGCCCGGATCAACCTAGGCCATCACGTTCCGCGTTATTCCGAACTAACAATGGGTGACATGCAGATTTTTGGCGCCGGTTTCGACCTGCGGCCGGACAAATTTCGCGTGGCGGCCTTTCGCGGTACTTCGCAGCGCGCCATCGAACCCGCGCTCGATCTCGGGACGCCCGGCGCCTTCCAACGCGATATGCTGGCGGCCCATCTCGGCTTTGGCGGACGCAAGAGCTTTCGCGTCGGCTTGACGGCCGTCAAGATGGAGGACGACATCAACTCGATCGAAGGCGGCGCCGATCACCTGCGGCCGGAAGAGGGCTTTTCGAGTTCGATCAGTTTCTTTGTACCCATCGCCGACTTGCTCTTTGTCGATGCCGAGATTGCCGCCTCGGTGTTTACGCGTGACCTGCGGGCGGCGGAGGTAGACGACGAAGACCTCGATGCCTTCAACTCGCTGTTGCCGATTCGCGAGTCCACGCGCGCCGATTATGCCGGTGCTTTGACGATCGGCGTCGACCAAAGTGACTGGGGACTGGAAGCGCGTGTACGCCTACTCGGTGACGGCTTTGTTGCGCTTGGTTATCCCTTTCTGCAATCCGACCAAATAGAATATTCGTTGGCGCCGCGGCTGCGTCTGTTTGAAGGCAAGCTGGATCTGAGCGGCTCGATCGGTCAGCGCGAAAACAATATCTCGGACACCAAGGCCGAGACGGCAACGCAGCTTATCGGCTCCGCCAATATTCTGGCGCAGATCACCGAAAACTTCGCCCTGAACGCCAGCTATTCCAATTTCGGCTTTCGCAACAATGTGGATGAGAACAATGAAGCGCGGGTGGAAATGATATCGCAGGCGCTTGCGGTGTCGCCGATGCTGACGATTGACGGTGAGGAGATTCGGCATAGCCTAGCCGCAACCCTGTCGCTTGACGATTTTACCGACCGCAACGTTATCAGCGGCGCGATGAACAGCAACAACACCCGTTCGGTGTTTCTGAACTACAGCGCTCGGTTTACGACTCTGCCGCTGAGCTGCAACCTCTCGCTCAGCAACCTGCAAAGTGATCCCGACGAAGAAAGCGGACTCGACAGCCGTTTCGGCGCGCTGTCGATCAGTATAAATTCGCTACATCTCGGCGGCAGCTATCGTTTGCTGGAAGGTGACTTGACGCCCTCGCTCAAATTTTCCTATTCGGCCAGCAGTACTGCCGATTTCAGCGCCGACACGAATCTGCTGATGCGGCTGGGTCTGAAATACAAAGTCCTGGCATCGACGACACTCAGTCTGAATGCCTCGCTGAAGCTCTATTCCTACGGTTCGGCTCGGCCCGACGTTTCCTACACGGAGAATTTTTTGCAGACCGCTTTTGCAACGCGATTCTAGTAGTCGGGCGGAAGGGAAGGGCTGCATATTGAGGATCGTATTTGACATTGGCGCCGCTAAATCCGAAGTTCAGCCTCAACCGACATGAATACAATGAAAGTTTTACGGCGATATCTCACCCTGCTTATTCTGTCGATCGCGGCGTCCCCAAGTCCGGCGCAGCAGACAATCGGCATTCAGCTATTTATCGCAGCTAATCCCTCGCCCTATCTCTACGAATGGCAGGTGGGCAATGAGACGGCGCAAATGGTTGTCAACAATGCCGGCAACGCCACAGTCGAAGCCAAGGTACGCACGGTAGTGTCGCGTAACGGTCTGCTGCAGGCCGAGACCGACGACGACCAGATGGAGATTCTGCGCTTCGCACCGGGCCTGACAACCCTCGATCCGGCGGTCATTATCCCTTACGAAGCCGTTAATTTCATCGATGATGTCGATCAGACCGTGACCCGCAGCGGCAAGCTGCCCGCCGGTGTTTATCAGATTTGCGTGGATCTAATCCACCCCCTGAGCCATGAGTCATTGACATCCAATCCGGTCTGCCGCTTCTTTCGGCTGACTGATTATCAGGCGCCGATCCTGTTGCAGCCGCTGAATGCTCAGCAAATTCCAGCCGAGCAATCCAGCCGTATTCTGTTTCGATGGACGCCGGTCGTACCGTCGCCGGCGGACGGTCCGGGCGCAGTAACTTATACCCTGCGCCTCTTCGAAATTATGCCCGCTCAGCGCCCGATGCAGGCCTTTCGCGCCAACCTGCCGATCTTGGAAGCGGAGCTGGCGGGTCTCACGCAACTCCTCTGGCCGCCCGACGTCGAGCTGCCGCGCGCCGGACGGCGCTATATCTGGTCGGTACGCGCGACTGATGACGAGGACCGTCCCCTCGGGGACGCTGATGGCTATGCGGAACCGTTTAGCTTTGAACTGTCGGAGCGGATCGGCGAATTCGATGAAGACCCCTTTCAGATCGACTCCGAGCTGGAGCCGACCGATTCTTTCAAGGACGGTGCCGCTTCCGTCCGTCAGGATTCCAGTGCGGCGGCCAAATTCGATGACGATACAGGAAACACCGGCTCAGCTTTGGGCGGTCTGCGTTTTCGTCCCACGGCGGTAGCACTGCTACCCGTCGCTGTCAAGCCAGGCGATGAAACATCGAAAGATCGCAGTATTCACAGCGCCCTGATCGACTTTCGCGCGGAGGGCTTTTCGGTCGATTCGCTGCTCCTGGCCAAAACATCGCAATGGACACGGCTGGCGATCGGCGAACAACCTGCCGATCCGGCGCTGACATTCTGGGATCCCGGTAATGCGATGCTGCCTCCGCCCGACGATAGTATACCTGCGCCCGCCGCGCTGCAGAAGACGGAAATTCGTGACTCGGCAAACATTTTGTTCATGCTTGCCCCCTGGTATCGCCTGGGTAGGGGCGAGGCGCATACGCGTTCAGACCTTATCAGCGGCTTTGTTCAGTCACGGGATAGCGTGCTGAGGCTGTGGCTGCATTCAATAGAACTCCGCCTGCCGCCGCAAGCAGAGTTAGGCAGGGACGAAAGCCGTCTGGATACCGCTGCGGGTGAAAATATGTGGCGGGGCGCATCCGGCCGACTGCTGCTGGGGATGCCCGGCTCGACCCTGTTCAGCAGCAGCGGCAAGGAGTTACTCGCCCACGAGCTGACGCATTCCCGGCAGCAAAGGGCCGCCGACCCTGCGGCGGATCCGCTCGAATCATATCCGGGGACGCGCAGGGTGGAACAAGAGATCGAACAACTTCAGAGTCGTGTCGAGACTAGCGATCACGCGCAGCAACTTGGAGAATACGAGGCGCTGCTGGCGCCGCGACGCTGGATTGCCTGTAGTATCGA
>JANQRB010000121.1 GCA_028284775.1 Candidatus Kapaibacterium sp.
AAAGAGCTGGAGGATGCAAATGCGGAGATCAAGCGCCAACGCGACACGGTGCAGCAACAGGCACACAAAATCGAGGGCGCCAATGCCGCCCTGCGTGACAACAATGCGCAGTTGGAAACTTTGAACAGTGAAAAGAACGAATTTCTGGGTATTGCCGCTCACGACCTCAAGAATCCTCTCGGGCCGATCAAAATGATCGGGAAACTCATGGAAAATGACGCCGACTCGCTCGATCCACAGGAAATCCGCGAAATCGGCCGATCGATCACGACCAGTGCCCAACAGATGTTTGATATTATCACCAATCTGCTCGACATCAACCGAATCGAGCAAGGAAAAGTTGTCCTGAATCCAGCTGTCTTCGACCTGCTGCAGCCCGTACGTGATTTGATGGATCAATATCGCGCTCGCGCCGAAGCCAAACAGATCAGCATTCAGATGAAATCCGTTCCCGAGCTGCCGGCATTCGCCGACATCAATGCCACGCGTCAGGTTCTAGATAACCTTATCTCCAATGCCATTAAATATTCGCCTTTTGGCAAGACCATCCTGATTCGACTAAAGAACCTGAGCGAAGCGGGGGTGGTGCGCTGTGAAGTGCAGGACGAAGGGCCTGGAATCGCTCCCGACGAAATGAGCAAACTCTTTGGCAAATTTGCGCGGCTTTCGGCACAGCCTACTGGCGGCGAGCATTCCACCGGGCTCGGTTTGTCGATCGTGAAGCGCCTGGTTGAGGCCATGAACGGCAAGGTCTGGTGTGAAAGTGTTCAGGGCCGCGGCGCCACATTTATTGTCGAAATACCAGCGCCGTCCACTGCGAAAGTCAGGAAATAACAGTATATTTGTGTCTTTAGCTCTCCGATCGAATTGATCAGGCACGATAAATCAGTATAAGAAGACGGTCCTTGTTATGGCCCGAAATTCTGCACAACCTGATCGCGTAACAGAATTGAATGCAATCGATGAGCTGAATTCGCGCGCCTGGCAACTACATTTGGAAGACAGTCAGCAGGCGGAAAGCCTGGCTGATGAGTCTTTTGCTCGTTCAAAAAGCATCAAATACCGTCCCGGCCAGGCCTGGGCTTTTTTGATCAAGGGTGCATGTAGTCAGAGCCGTTCAGATTTCGAACCTGCCGCCAATTTCCTGCGCGAGGCTCAGCACCTGTTTCGTGAGCTCGGCGATACCGAACACGAGATTGAAGCCATTCTGTACCTTGGTCGGGTGCGCGGCTTGCGCGGTGAATTTGACAAAGCCCGGGCCTTGTTTGAAAACGCCTATGAATTGGCCGAGGGCATCGAAAGCGAGCTGCTGCAAGTGCGCTCAAAAGTCGGTTTGTCAGTTGTGTATCAGAGTATCGGCGAGTTCGCCACCTCGCTGGAAATTCAGGTCGAAGTACAGCCGATCGTCGATCGTCTGCAAGACTCCACCCTCAGTGCGCGCAACCTGATGAACACCGCCATTAACTACACCCACCTGGGCGATTATTCCAAAGCCATGGAACTGCATCAGGCAGCCTATCGCCATTTCGAGGTCAGTGCCAGCAACTATGAACTGGCCTACCAACTCAGCAATATCGGCGCGCTCTATTACCAGATGGAGGAGTACGAAGAAGCGCTGACATATTTTAACCGATCAGCCAAAATTACGCGTGAAGCGGGCGAGAAGATTTCGATCGGAATGGTTTTGCAGAATGTTGGTACCACGCTGGCCAAAGTCGGCAAGCACGACAAAGCGCTCGAACGCTACAATGAAGCGCTGGCTGTTTATCGCGAGATCGGCTCACACGATGGTATTGCGCGGGTCGAACGCGAGATCGGAGCTACCAATGTCGGGCTGGGCAACTATGCCGAGGCTTTGAGTCATTTTAACACCGCTCTCAGTTATCAGCAAAAACTGGGCAGCAAAAAGCAAGTTGCTTCGCTCTACTACGAGCTGGGCCGCATGTACGCCGCTGCACTGATTCGGCACCCCGACTCCGACGAGGAGAATAAACGCCTCAACTTTGAAAAAGCCGTCACATTTTTCTCCGACGCACTGGAGCTCTACGAAGAGATGCAATCGCAGTCGCAGCAGTTTGAAATACACCGTGAGCTCGCCGCGGTATACAAAGCTCGCGATCAGTTCGAGGAGTCTCTGCGCCATTTCGAGCTCTATGAAGGAATCAAGGCCGATGTCTTCAACCGCAAAAAGGTTGAGATGTTCCAGAATCTTGAGATTCTGCATAATACCGAGCGGGCGCGCAACGAAGCCGAGATCTATCGTCTCAAAAACGTGGAGCTGGCGGAAGCAAACAGTCGGCTGGAAGAATTGAATGCCGAGAAGAATGAAATTCTCGGCATCGCCGCTCATGACTTAAAGAATCCGATTGCGATGATAACAATGGCCGCCAACTATCTCTATAAACAATCGGCCGATGTTCAGGCAGATGAGATTGCCGACTTGAGCAGCGATATCAAGGACAGTGCGGGAAGAATGTTTTCGATCATTACCAATCTGCTGGATGTTAATCGCATCGAGCAGGGCGACCTGCAACTGCAGCCGGAGCCCCTAAATCTTATGATGGTAGTCAAGAGTGTGATTCACCAATACCACGAACGAGCTATCGAAAAGAGTATCAATATTGAAACAAGCACTTCCGCCGAACCCGTTATTGTTAATGCCGATCACAATGCGCTGTATCAGGTACTCGACAATATTATCTCCAATGCCATCAAGTATTCCCCCAAGGACAAGAGCGTCTACATACGATGTACCAGCGTGGAGACAAACAAAGGCAGTGGCGAGGCAGAGCATGAACAGGCAGTGGTGGCGCGCCTGGAGATTCAGGATGAAGGACCGGGCTTTACCGAGAAAGATAAGGCCAAGTTGTTTAATAAATTTGCCCGACTTTCAGCCCGGCCGACCGGAGGCGAACATTCTACCGGTCTGGGACTATCCATTGTTAAAAAACTCGTTGAAGTGATGAACGGCAATGTCTGGTGCGAAAGCGAATCCGGCCACGGTGCGACCTTTATTGTCGAATTGCCGGGCGTAAACGAAGAAGCGGATTGAGATTGCGGGCGCCGGCGCCCTGATTTTTTTAGAGAGATGTCGACATGGGAAAACTGTATCCGGAAATTGACGCGAAGCTGGCGCAGTGGATCGGCGCGCAGCAGATGTTTTTCGTCAGCACCGCGCCAATAGCCCTCGATGGGCTGATCAATTGTTCACCCAAAGGTACAGAGGGGACCTTTGCCGTGATCGATTCACAGCGGGTTGCCTACCTCGACTTGACCGGAAGCGGGATCGAGACGGTTGCCCATCTGCGCGAAAACGGCCGTATTGTCATCATGTTTTGCTCTTTCGAAGGACCGCCAAAAATACTTCGACTGCATGGCCGGGGCAGCGTTCATGAATCCGGCAGTGCCGGCTACCAAGCGCTCGAAGATCACTTTCCGGCGCATCCCGGCGCCCGCGCCATCATCGAAATTGCCATAACGCGCATTGCCGATTCCTGCGGCTATGCCGTCCCGCATTATGACTTTGTTCAACAGCGTGATGTTCTTGACAAGTGGACCGAACGCAAGGGCGACGCCGCACTGCGGGACTACCGTGTTCAAAAGAACAGTCGGAGTATTGACGGCCTGCCCGGACTATCGCAGACTGACTGAGCCCGGCTGGCAACAAATGCTGTGTGAACTTGTTGTAAGCGCAACCGGTCTCAGCGTTTGAATTTCTCCGTGAAGGCATCAATGGTCAGCCAGCCAAAAAAGAAAATATTCAGGTAGTCCGGCCTAAATCTACCACGGCTTGTTATAGTCAAAAGGAAGGATAAGCATTTACCCGGTGAACAGCTATGTTCAAATCTTCCCGCTTATGTTGACTGCGCATACACTTATACAATATCACTTTCACGCCGTCATTCGCTTAGGTATACTTCGGATTTCATAACACTAAGAACAACTGAAGCGAGATGTAAGGGCTTCAATTCAAACAGATCATTGTTCTACCGACGTGCGTACGAGATTACCGACACGCCACTTCTTTTCGCTTCGTTTTTCAGCATATTGTTTTACCGGCAATACGCCAGCTACTACGCGCATTGCCGTTCAATAAGGAGGTTATCAATGAATTCCCGAAACCGCATTCGGCAGTTATTCATGACGCGGGCGTTTGCTGCGACATTCATGGCTTTTCTGCTTGCGCTCTCTTCACTTGATGCGACATTCTCGGAACGTGTACTTGTTAACGCGGGCTCCGGCTTTTGTGTACCTGTGGTATCGAATCCGGGACAGTTGTATGAAACTGTTAAGTATTCAAGTCCGGGTCCCACCGGCAATACTATTTATTATCGAAGTAATGGACAGATCGAGCTGGCCCTGAAAGCACTCAGCGGGAGTGTTAATTCCTATACCGTCATCAACTACATCGGCGGCAATTCCTACACTTTTACCGGGCTCGGCCAGGCAGCGAGTACAACGACGTATTTCGCGTCGGACGGCTATCAATCTTACTCCAATGTCATCAATTACAAGGCGGCGGCATTCGACGAATTGTATAACGGCATCTCGGGCTTTCATACAAGTACCGGACGACAGCTACTGACAACCTATCAGGTGCAGGGCACGAGCCAGGTCAGCCACATTCGATTTCAATTTGTCGGCGCTATTTCACTATCGCGCGAACGTATTACGAACAATGTTCTGATTCAATTAGGTCCGGCCGGTGCCAATCGCAGCATTGTACTGCGGCGCGCAAAAATTGACGAAGTGGGGCAGAGCACGGTTTATCGTCAGTTTCAGATCGAACCTAACAACACGGTCAGCCTGCAAATTGACGCAGCGTCCACGAGCAATCCGATTGTCATTGAACAGGAAATTCTCTTCGCTCCCTATTCTCATGACCCGACGGCCGTCGATGCCGGCAACAACGATGTTCTGATGGTAAGCCTGGGACTGGACACACGCGGTGATGCCAATGGCGGTTCCGGACGCGATGTTATCATAACGCTGCTCAATGAAGAAATGGACGAAGTTCTGGCTACGGCAATCCTGGCATCCAGCGGCGATGAAGAACCGTATTCCTTGCTCGTAACCGGCGATTCGCCCGACAACCGTGAGTTCCTGATTGCCGGAGCCGCCAACGACGATGATTTCCCCGTCGATGCCGATATTGACGGAGCCGACGGTTTTGTCGTCAAAATAGACAATGGGCTTTCGGAAGTCCTGGGTGGTGCATACCTAGGTGGCAGCGACAACGATGCCGTCCGGGATATTGCTCTCAGCGCCGACGGCACGATTCTCGCCGTCGGGATGAGCGACGGCAATTTTCCGGCGACCGCCCCGGTCGGCTTCGAGTTTACAACCCAAATGCCGGCGGTTGATGAAGCCGATAAAACGCAGACCTATTTTGTAGCCGAACTTAACGAAAATCTCGGTATCGATCACGCCTTGCCTTTCGATGCCGCGCGCAGCGAAGGGCATTTGCGGATTGCCGACTGCGATGGCAGGTACACGGCGGGAGTGCGCGCTAACAACAAGAGCGGCGCGATCGACATTTATCATATGTCAGGCTTTGGAGCGAACTTCATGGACGGCTATGTCAATGGCGCGGGTTCTAAATGGGGGTACTATGCCTTGCGTTGGAAGTCAAATAACAATTTTTCGATTCTCTATTCCCCGGCAAATGCTACGAATGTACCGGCGGTAACGGTTGTCACCGCGCATGCTGCCGAATTGAATCGTCTCGAAGGAGATCGGAATGTCTTCAGCAGTGAGCCGCCCGGCGGCTGGAGCGCTTTTACCGCGACCAGTGCAGGTGAACTGGCGGTCGGTGCCTCGGCGGCGATGCATCGCTGGAGTACTCCTGTTTTTGCGGAGCTGGGGGCATTTGGCTCGGATCACCCGGTCGCTATGAAAGTGATCAGTTGGGATGTGACCAGTTCCGTTTTTCAAACTGTTCATGAAATCTGCGACTGGCTGGGCTTTGACGATCCTTCGTTTTCCATTGATGATGTTGACTTCTCCTGCGCGGACGTAGGCTACAATTCGGATTTTGTCCTCGACGGACTCGATGTCGCGGAGTGGATTCCTCAATACCTCAATAATGTCAACTGGTCAGGCGCAACGTTTGAGAGGATGTTTGCGTCCGCCAGTGTTGAGTATGTTGTCGACCCTCCTGAAGATGAAGAATTCATGCTGCCCTACATGCACGAGTTTGCCAGCCGTCTGAATCATAACATCTGGGCTGCACATGATGTCGAAAGCACTACGTATGTTGATGGGGAAGTAGCTGATACCGAGGTGCAGGAATTCAATGTCCGATTGGTTGACTTTCCGGGAGAGCCGACAGAGTCCGGCCTTCGCACCCATGCAATGGACTTTCAAAGTGAATCACCCACACTCTTTGAACTCTTGCCTGCTCAACCGAATCCCGTTCGAACGAATTTCGTGGCAAGCTATCATCTGCAAGAATCGATGAACATCCGCCTTGAGCTGGTCGATGCTCTGGGAATGACAATCGCGGTTCTGGCCGAAGGGCGGCAAAAGGCCGGATCGTACAGCTTGAATCACGATGTCGGACAGTTGAGTGCGGGCGCCTACTTCCTGCGCCTGAGCGCCAAAGGCGCTTCGCTGGCCGAGCCCTTCACGATTGTCCGCTAGCGTGTAGAGCGGCGCTTTCATCAACTATTTAACATCGGGGCAGCGCGGACGATTCAACAATCGCTCGCCTGCCCCGAATGTATGTTCGGAAAAACCTAGAGTCGCAGAGAGACAGTTTGGATCGAGTGTATTGCGCGAACTTGTGATATTGCGAAGCGTGAAGGATGCAGACACAGATAGGCGAAGTAGATTCCGGCGAACAGGATGAAACGCAGCGCCGGACTGATTGCCTCGCGGGCCTTTGCGCTAAAGTTCAACAACATCAATTTGCCAATATTGATTCTATCGGCAGCGAAAGTGCCGGGATCACAGCGGCAAATTGATTCACTTCCGCCGAACCTTAGGAATGCATTGTCTGCAGGCTGTTGTACGTTATCCTTTTTTCTTAATGGAGACTCAAGGTCGCACGACAAAAGAAAGGGTCCGGACGCTCGCTGCGGATTGGATGCGACAAAGATAGACGCCGGGGCTCAGCGACTCTATCGAGAGGGGAATGGTCGTTTGATCGCCCGCGGTAAAGCGCTGCGGTCCGAGCGCCTGCCGGCCTTGCAGATCCAATATGCTGATCTCGATGCTTTCGCCTGCAAGGCTTTGCAGAACGACCTTGATCTCATCACGCGCCGGATTAGGTTGAAGGCTTGCGGTCAGCTCAGTCAATGAAGCTTCGGTCACATCGGTTGAACCACCGTTTACAGGCAGCGGGATATCCAGATAGCCGGTCGGCCAGCCGACGCTCCAGATGCGGACGCCGCCATCATGTTCCACTGCGGCGCCGGCCGCTGTCGGTCCCTGCTGCGCCGTTTGCAGCACGGACCAGCTTTGGCCCTTGTCGGTACTGGTGTAGATTGTGGCTAACGATGTCAGCAAGAAGAACTGTTCGCGTTTAGGGGCAGCGAAAGCCACCACCGGTTCGATCGCCATACCGCGCGGCGTTAAATCGCTTTCGCTAAGATTAACGGCGTCGTCGGACCAGGTTGTTCCGCCGTCGCTTGTCCAGACCAATAACAGAGGGCCCGGATTGGGATTGAGCCGCTGGTAAATAGCAATGCCGTCGTCCGCCGAGCTGAATGCCAGGTGGGATACCGTTGCATTTGCCGAAAGAGAGGAGGCAGACCAGTTGCGCCCGCGGTCGCTGCTGTGAAACACCCGGCCGGCGGTGGAGCCGAACCAGATGTGATCCTCAAAGTTTGCAGCCGAGCCGGCGACGCCCACTTCGGTACTGCTCTGTTCGGGCACGGTCGTCACGGGCTGCCAGGCCTGGCCGCCGTCGCTCGTTAGGCCAAGACCCCAGGCCGCGTCGCTGCCGTTACCGATGAAGATGCCTTCATTCGCGTCGAAAAAGTGAATATCGTAAATCTCGTTGGCTATGTGGCTGACACTTGTCCGGGACCAGTTTACGCCCTGATTGACAGTTTTGTGGATTTCGGTGCCATTGCTCTGGAGCATCTGGGCTCCAAGGAAGCCGGTACTCGCATTGAGGCCAAACACGGCTTTGGCGCTAAAGTCGTTACCGAGCAGACGGCCGTTGCTCACCTGCAGCGGCGAAGAGCGTAAAAAGACAGCGAGCTCGCCCTGCACAAAACCGCCCGCACCCCAGCAGCTTTCCAGGTCGGGGGCCGAGGCCGAATTCCAGCGCGTCAGCGCCAACAACTGCGCCTGGGTCGCCATCGACGTCGTCGTGTATGATTTGCCTTCCGGATCAAACTCCAGCGGCAGCGATATAAGCTCATAGTCGATATACTCTTCATCAGCATAGGTCAGGAGAAGCTGTACGCGGGATGAATACCAGGGGTATTGGTCGTGAACGGTGAGCTCCAGCGCCAGCTCCTTTTCTTCCATGTGATTCACACGGCCAAGGAGATACTCGTCCTGCGCCAACTCCACCCATTCGGAGAGTGACTCGACGCTGACGAGCAAATCGTTCGAAGGGGCCAGATAATTACGCAAGGTCAGGCTGAGGCTTTGTTGCCCGCTGCCGTTCAGCTCTCCGACAGCCGTGTGAGCGATGCCGGGAATGGTATTGCCGCTCGTAAACGTCCGATTGTAGTTAAGCGCGCGAAAAGCGTTGGCGCGGCCAAAATACCGCGCTTCATTGCCCGCGTCGCTTGGAATGACAAAATCGACGGTGCTGCGAATCTGATGGGCTATCTGGGTTGGTGTCCAGTCGGGATGCAGCGTCTTAATCAGGCCGGCAATTCCGGCGACGATCGGCGAAGCCATCGAGGTGCCGCTGTAGGTACCCGCACCCGAATACGCATTGCCGTGGACAGTACTGAGTGTTGCGACGCCGGGGGCCCAAACGTCCACCGTCACGCCGAAATTGGAAAAATTGGCGGCGCGATCGTTGCCGTTTGTCGCTCCGACTGACAGGACATTATCATAATTCGCCGGATACTGAGGCACCAGATCGCTGAGAAGCCCATTGTTGCCGGCCGCCGCCACGACGAGCGTTCCCTTCGCCGTTGCCTGATTGATGATATCCTGATCGGCCTGGCTGAAGTTCGTGCCGCCCCAGGAACAGTTGACAATATCGGCGCCCATTTCGGCGGCATACTGAATTGCTCTGTAGCCCGCAAAGATCCGCACCCGGTTTTGCCCGTCAACATCCGATGATATTTTAATCGGCATGATTCGACAGTTGAAGCCGATCGCCGCAATGCCCGTGGCATTATCGGTACTTGCCACGGCGGCACCGGCGACGTGGGTGCCGTGGTTGCGGGAGTCGTTAGCGACCAGACTCTTTGCTACCTTGGGGTCGTTGTCGGGCTGAAAGCTGCCTTGTCCCGCCTGTTGCAGAGTGACGTTCCCGACAAAATCCCAACCGCGATAATCATCGACAAAACCATTGTTGTCATCGTCTTCGCCATTGCCGTCCGGGTCTTCGCCTTCATTCGTCCACATACGATCGCTGAGATCGACGTGCTCCCAATCGGTGCCGCTATCGGTAATCGCTATGACGATTTCTTCACTGCCTTTACTGATGTCCCAGGCGCGTTCCGCTTCGATCAGTTGCAAAGCATATTGATTGTCGAAGCGGGGATCGTTGGGCCTGAAAAACAGTTCCCGAACAAAGATCGGCTCGGCATACTCGATCGCCGGATTGAGGGCCAACTGACGGCATGCATCCGCAGGGTCGATCGCTGCATTGTAATAGATTTCAAACATTCGCCCCAGACCGAATTCGTCAGCGCGCAGCAGGCTGCCTCGATTATACTGCGGGAAGGGCGCTTCAATGCGACTTACCTGCAATGCGGCCAGGCTTCGTTGCAGCACGGCTGATGAAAAAGTCGCGGCGCCTTCCCGAAGAACTACGTAGTCGCGCGTCTTCACAAGCAGCGCCTGACGAAGATAGCTGGCGTCGTTCAAGCCGGGGTTCAGCTCCGTGGGAATGGAGGCATTGACGGCCGGGGCCGCCGACTGTGGTTTCGCATTGTCCGAATGAAGACCGCCGGCAACCACTAAGGCGCTGACTAAAGCGAAGCTAAGAATTGCAGCGAGAGGAAAAAGAGGGAAGCTGGATTTCATAACGAATAGCCGCATGGATGGTTTGCATGACACGAACAAGAAATTACGAAAGAAATTGATCAGGCCGAAATTTGGCTTTTCGCCCTTGTTCGGGACAATTGCAACAGTTTCGCCGCGTTTCCTGTTCCGTCAATGCTTCGTGCTACATTATCACTGGTGCCCGAACGTCAATGCCTTCGCGCGCGCGTCGCCGTAATGCTGCGCCGTGTGCCGATTCGATTCACCAAGCGCGGGAAGCGATCTATGCTTGCAATTATTATGGCAGTTCTGGGCGGCTGGCTTTTCTGGGATATGCAGCGGGCCTTCAAAAAAATCGCCGTTAAAGGAATGCAGAGCGAACAGCACCGACGCAACGTAGTTCGATTTGTCGTCGAATTGGTCGCCCTGGCACTACTCGTTTTCCTTATCCCCTTCGTTTCGGATCTGTTCTGAACAGCGGCAGTGAGCGAAGACAATTTTTTTAGCGGCTCTAGCAACTATCGCACAGCCCGAACGTACAATCGCTGTTTTTTGATGCCAGGCGCAGTAATCGATCGACCTTATGCTCAATCTTGCGAAGATCAATAAATCGTATCAGGTAGGCCGCAATTCACTCCAGGTTCTGAAGAATGTCGATTTGCAGATCGAGGAAGGGGAATTCGTTTCTATAATGGGTTCTTCGGGATCGGGCAAATCCACGCTGCTGAACATTCTCGGCATTCTGGATAACTTCGATAGCGGCAGCTACACTCTTGATGACACGGTCATCGGTCAGCTCAATCAACGCCAGGCGGCTCTGTACCGCAACAAGTTCATCGGCTTTGTCTTTCAGTCATTCAATTTGCTCTCCTTTAAGAACGCTCTCGAAAATGTTGCGCTGCCCTTGTATTACCAGAAAATGGCGCGCAAAAAACGCAATCGGATAGCAATGGACTATCTTGAAAGGGTAGGCCTGCGCGACTGGGCCGAACACTATCCCAACGAGCTTTCGGGCGGGCAGCAGCAAAGGGTGGCTATCGCGCGCGCCTTGATTTCGCAGCCGCGACTGGTGCTGGCCGACGAACCCACCGGCGCGCTGGACTCGCAAACCTCCAATCAGATTATGGATGTTTTTGCGGATGTCAACGCCGGCGGTATGACCGTTGTAATCGTAACCCATGAGCACGATATCGCTGAGCGTACCAGGCGTGTCGTGCACCTGCGTGATGGACAGATCGACGAAGCAGAGCCGATGACAGCCTTAAACTGACGACAAATCAGTCTGGAACGACAAGATGTTCGACGTCGACAAATGGCAGGAAATACTCAGCGTAATGCGCCGCAACAAACTGCGCACCCTGCTGACGGCGCTGACCGTCGCCTGGGGGATATTCCTGCTGGTTTTATTGGTCGGCTTTGGCAACGGCCTTCAAAACGGCATCATCTATACATTTCGTGACGACGCCATAAACAGTTTGTGGATTTATCGCGGCAAAAGCTCTCTGCCCTATAAGGGCATGCCCGTCGGTCGGCAGATTCAGTTTAACAACGAGGATTACGATCGTATTCGGGAAACCATCGATGGGGTGGAGCACATGACCTCGCGATTTTATCTCTATGGGGAGTTTACGATCTCCTATAAGAACAAGCATTCGTCTTTTGATGTCCGTTCCTGCCACCCCGACCATCTGCACCTGGAAAATACTCTCATGGTCAGCGGCCGCTATCTGAACGACATCGACATCAAAGCCAAACGCAAAGTGGCCGTTGTCGGTACGAAAGTCGTGGCAATGCTTTTCGGCGATGAAAATCCGCTCGGCAAATATATCAACGTCAACGGCATAATGTATAAGGTCGTCGGCGTGTTTCGCGATGAGGGCGGCCCCGGCGAGGAGCGCAAAATTTACATTCCGATCTCGACGGCACAGCAGGCCTATGGCGGCGGCACCAAGGTGCATCAGATAATGATGACGGTCGGCGATGCCGATCTGGCGACGAGCCAGGCTATCGGCGAACAGATTCGCCTGCTGCTGGCCGAACAACACAACTTTTCGCCCAATGATCGTCGCGCCGTATTTGTGCGCAACAATCTCGAATCCTTTCAACGCTGGAATTCGATTATCGACGGCGTAGCGCTTTTTCTGCAGATTATCGCGATGTTGACGATTTTTGCAGGCATCATCAGCATTTCCAACATTATGCTGATTACCGTTAAGGAGCGTACCAAAGAAATCGGCGTACGTAAAGCGATGGGCGCTACGCCCTGGTCGATTGTGTCCATGGTTCTGCAGGAGTCGATCGTCATCACGGCTTTGTCAGGCTATATCGGTATGGTCGCCGGTGTTGCCGCCGTGGAATTGTTCAAGAATCTCTTTCCGGCCGGCGATTACTTTCGCAATCCCTATGTCGATCTTGAGATTGCCGTCATCGCCACGCTGCTGATGGTTTCGGCCGGCGCGCTGGCCGGCTTATTCCCGGCAATCCGCGCAGCCAGCATCAAACCGATTGAAGCGTTGCGTACGGATTGAGCGCTGCATCCGAGCAGTCAGTGTTAAGAGTGTCCTCTTAAACAAAATAGCTGAATATCGTGTTAGACTTAGAAAAATGGCAGGAGATAGCGGGCGTCATCAGCAAGAACAAGCTGCGGACATTTCTGACGGCGCTGGGCGTTATCTGGGGCATCTTCATGCTTGTGTTTATGATGGGCTTTGGTAACGGCCTGGAACGGGGCGTGATGGCAACAACGGCCCCACAAACAATTAATGCCTGCTACGTGTGGGCGCAGCGCACGACAATACCCTTCAAAGGACTGCCGGCAGGCCGAAGGGCGCGTCTCCGCAATGCCGACAGCGAAGCAATCGGCTCGCAGGTGGAAGGCATCAAGTACCTGTCGCCGCGCATCCAGATGGGCGGTTATCGCGACCAGAACAACGTGACACGCGGCACCCGCGCCGCCAACTGCTCTGTGTACGGCGACTGCCCGGAATTCCTGTATTTTCAACCAATGGACTTAAACGGACGCTTTGTCAACCAACTTGATATGGAGGGCAAACGCAAGGTGGCTGTCGTGGGAGCCCGCGTAGCCAGTGTGTTGTTCGGACCGAATGAGAATCCTATCGGCGCGCATATCAAAATCAAAGGTGTTTATTTCAAGGTAATCGGTGTCTTTCGTTCCCTGGCCGAAGGGGAACAGGCCGCACGCAACGACCAGCAGGTATACGTTCCCTTTACAACCTTTCAACAGGTTTTTAACTACGGCGATCGTCTGGGCTGGTTCGCTGTAATGGCCGATGACGGCGTCTCGGTCAGTGCAATCGAAAACGACGTCAAAGCCGTTTTATCCGAGCGCCATGGCGTTCACCCCAAGGATCACCTCGCTTTCGGCTCATGGAATTCCGAGGAGGAATTCATGGAAATTAAGAATCTCTTCGACGGCATTAAACTCTTTATCTGGTTCGTGGGCATCTGCACCCTGCTGGCCGGCGTATTCGGGGTCAGCAATATCATGCTGATTGCCGTCAAGGAACGCACCCGCGAAATCGGCATCCGCAAGGCAATGGGCGCCACGCCCAATTCGATTGTCAGCCTGGTGGTGCAGGAGGCGCTCGTCTTAACATCAATCGCCGGTTATATCGGCCTCATAATGGCAGTCTTTGTGCTGGAATATGTCGGCGACTTAATCGACAGCATGGCCGGCGACGCCAGTGTATTGCGCAATCCGGATATCGATCTCAGCGTCGCGCTTGTCGCCCTGGGTGCCCTGGTCCTGGCCGGAATTATCGCAGGAATTCTGCCTGCCCGCCATGCCGCCCGGATTAATCCGATCCTGGCGCTGCGATCTTAACTTGTTTCTTCTTCATCGACCCATAGTCCTGGTACACATGAAAACATTTTTCATCATCTTCATCGTTGTTCTGGTTGTTGCCGCGCTGGGCGGCACGATGTATTTCCTGTACTCCAAGTCGCAGGAACCGCAGCTCGTATTCAAAACGGATAGTCCCTTTGTGACGAGCATCGTTAACAAAACGGTGGCGACCGGATCAATCGTACCGCGCGAAGAGATCACCGTCAAATCCTCCGTCTCGGGCATCATCGAAAAACTGTTTGCCGAGCCGGGACAGCGCATTCGCAAAGGCGAATTGATAGCCAGGATACGTATTATTCCCGATCTTGTAAATCTCAACAATGCCGAAGCGCGCGTGCGAACCGCTGAAATCAACCTGCAGAACGCCCGCCGCGAACTGCTGCGCAGTGAAAAATTATTCGAGAACAAGATCATTTCCGAAGAAGAGTTTAACCGTTTCGAGCTCGACGTAACGCTACGCGAAGAGGAGCTGAACGTCGCCGAAAGTAATGTGCAGCTCATCAAGGAAGGCGCTTCCAAGAAAACCGGCACCGGCAACAACCTGGTGTATTCAACCGCCAGTGGCACGATCCTTGAAGTACCGGTTAAGGAGGGCGAAACGGTCATCGAGGCCAACTCCTTTAACGAAGGGACTACTGTCGCCGCTATCGCCGATATGAGCGATCTGATCTTCCTTGGTCTGGTCGACGAATCGGAAGTCGGCAAGATTGAAGTCGGTATGCCGCTCGACATCAAAATCGGCGCGCTGGAACGGCTGCGATTTCGCGGCGTGCTGGAGTATATCGCGCCCAAGGGCGTTGATCAGGAAGGCACCGTTCAGTTTGAAGTCAAAGCGGCTGTCGACGGCAGTGACGAGGCCACGATCCGCGCCAACTACAGCGCCAATGCCGACATCGTGCTCGAACGTCGCGACAGCGTCCTCGCAATCCGTGAAGCCTGGCTGCAATTTGCCAAAGACTCGACCTTCGTGGAAATCCTGGTCAACGAAACACCCCAGGTCTTTGAACGCCGTACGGTGCAAACCGGTCTTTCGGACGGTATCAAGATCGAAGTGACCGCGGGTATCGACAGTAATGCCAAGATCAAGAGCGGAAAAGGCGTGCCGGCGGGTTGAGTTTGTAGTTATTCGACTACTTTATAGTAATTCGACTACACTTTAAGATTCAACACCGGTGGATCTCGATAGCACCGGAAGGTAGTCTTGAAGAACGCTGTACATACTCCATAGCAACTTAAATACGGGGCAAGTTGAGCATCAGCGAATTTGTGCCCGGCTAAACTTATGCAATGTTGCATCGAAGGTCATTAAATGAGGGGAGACACTTGCAGACCAGCATAAATACAGCATTCGGAATAATGTTTTCTAACAGTCAAGCTTGCAACGATACAACCCGCCGCAGTACCCAATGTATGGATTTGTATTATTCGCAAATAGTTGTAGTTTCGGCTTGCAGCCAATTTTGATCCTTCCGCGACAAACGCCTACCTTTTTGCAAGGATCTCTCTACAATCAAGGACTGAAAACAAGTCGTCGTCGCCTCCTCTTTACTTCTTGACCGACTCGATTGATTGCCGTTTCCAATAGCAATGAATTGCTCTGCGGTATCGGTGTTACAATTGCCGGAGAAATCGGGCTCCGGTATCAATGGGAACGGGTCCCGAGCATTTCGCAGCGATCGAGTATAGCGGCCGGGGTCACAATACTCCTGCTAGCGGTATTACCTGCTGTTTAACACACTATGGACTAAATCGCTTCAGTGACGACGAGGCCACGTGACTGCTGCTGGCCTTGGAGTCTCGTGCACACCTGGCTCTCCATTATCGCGCCGCAATTGCCCGACACGGCAAAAAAATGCAGATAAAAGCTCGTGGTTCACAATTTCTTTCTGTGGAAAATCACTGAATCCGCATCAATCAACTATCCGCAGGATACAAAATTAGGGGAGCAAAGATGCAGCGATTAATGATCTTGGTTTCAGCTTTAGTGCTGGCGACTACTATCCAAGTGCCGGCGCAGTACATCTGGCAAAAAGTGTTTACGCCCGACTTGAACCGCCATGAAATCCTTAGCATTGTTGAAAATCGCCTAAGCGGTCAGCTCTATGCCGGCGGAGGAAATCATGGAGTTCACATGTCCAAAGACAAGGGCGCGACCTGGGTTCCGATTAATCTGAATCTGCCAGCGCATAGTGGTGCTCGCCTGGCAACGGACCCGTCAAGCAATTGGATCTACGCCGTTATCGTCGGCGGCGGTCTGTGGCGAATGCGAAGTGGTGACGCGGCCTGGGAGCGAATCGATGCGCCGGATGTCGATATCAGTCCATCACTCAGCTTAGCGGTAACAGCGAAAGGCAGTATTCTTTTAAAGGTCCTCATTCCGGAGCGCGATACGAGAATTTATAGGTCTACGGACAATGGTGACTCATGGACTCGTTTAGGACCAGCCTTAAAATCCAATACAAACTACGGGCGATTCGGGATGAATCCCCATAATGGCAATATATTTGTAGGTGACATTGAGGGTAGTATTTATTGTAGTAAGGACGATGGCATTAACTGGCAACTGCTGCGAGTAGATAATCAATTTGCAAACCACGTAAGCGCCTGGGCATTTTCACCAGATGGCGGAATATTTGCAGGATCGAATGGCAAGATTTTTCATTCACCGGATGCGGGCATCTCGTGGAACACAGTTTATGAGGACAAAAACTTCGATCTGGCCTTCTTTTACGGAATGGCGGCAAATGCCCAGGGCCACATTATTGCCTGCCAGCGCGGTGGCGATAATGCCTTGATTCGTAGTATCGATCGAGGAAGTACCTGGGTGGATATTTCGGGTGCCGGTTTGTCTGTCAGTGGAGATGGTCTTAGTGTACTGATAAACCGCGATGGCTATGTTTTATACGTTTCTACCGAAGGTATCTTTCGTACGCAGACCCCTACCGAGCCGAAAACCAAGGGAAAAGCGTCTCTGAGCGGACGAATCGTACAGGACCACAATGCCGATTGCTTACTCGACGATGTTGACATTCCGCTTAAAGCTCGCGTTGTGAAAATAACGCCGGGGCCAATGTATACCTTCAGCGATAGAGCAGGCGGATACAAACTTCTGCTGGCAGCCGGAGAGTACAAGCTGCAAATGCGTCCCGACGCTTTGTGGACTGCAGGCTGCGAAAATTCAGGCGCCTCATTCACCGTGATGCTGAGCGAAAGTGAGCAGCGCCGCGATTTGAATTTTCTGATCAAACCAACTCGGTTAATGCAGGCGCTAAGATTTAGTATCGCGTCCGGCCTGGCTCGACCCGGATTCGAGTTTTCGTATTCAATTGCGTATGAAAACGTCGGCACCGTACCCTTTTCGGGCACCATCAAACTTGATTACGACCCGGCACTCATTAATCCTCGCAGCGATCCGGAATATGACCGCTTTTTTCATCCCACAATGGAATGGGATTTGCAGTCGCTGCCGCTCGGCGCAAGCGGGCGAATTGATGTGCGCTTCACCCTGCCGCGAACGGTGACGCCTGGCAGCAATTTGTGCTCCAGGGTCAGCTACGGCAACAACCCGGATCTGACCCAATATGCTGCGATGGATTATGCCTACCAGGATGAAATCTGTACTGAAGTGACGGGCTCATACGATCCGAATGACATACAGGTCTTCCCGCGCGGCGCGGGCGAGCAAGGCTATATCGGCCCAAAGGATTCGCTCCTTTCTTATCTGATTCGCTTTCAAAACACCGGCAACGACACCGCTTTTACCGTCGTGATTCGCGATACACTCAGCAAACATCTGAATTTGACCACCCTACGCTTCGGCGCCGCCAGTCACGACTACGAGGTGAAAATCGCGCGCGATGGAGCGCTGGCCTTCCACTTTAACAAAATCATGCTGCCCGACAGCGGCGCGAACGAAGCGGGCAGTCACGGTTACATCCGTTACAGCGTGGAACTAAAATCCGATCTGGCTTATGGCACGCAGATTCCGAATCGCGCGGCGATCTATTTCGATTTTAACAAGCCGGTAATAACCAATACAGTTCGGAATACCTTGCAATCGCCGGTCGATGTACCGGTGATGCTCGACCCCGCCTTGCTTGCTGTCAGACCGAATCCCGTGGCGGATAAACTCATAGTGCATTCAGAGCTGCTGCCCGGCGCGCGTATCGCGGTGATCAGCCTGCTCGGCGGCGAAATTTTCAGCAGACGCCATCGTGGCGGGACGGTCACTGCGCTCGAGCTCAAACACTTGCCGCCCGGCCTGTACATGCTGATCGTCGACACCGCTGAAGGACGCCTTGTTAAACAACTTATCGTCGCTAAATAAACATCATTCAAAATGCAATGACTGTTTGTATGAGCAAAAAACTGTCGCAATCGATTATAGACCAGGCAGCAATGAAACGATTGGTAATCGTGCTCATGGCCTTGCTGCCCCTGACGACAGGTAGTGCGAAAGCGCAGTACTTCTGGCAAAAAATGTTTGCCGTTGAAGAACATGCGATAGAGTATCTGAGGCTTGCCGAAAACCCGGTCGATGGAATGCTCTTTGCCGCCGTAGGTAGTCAGCGGATTCGGATGTCATCGGACAAAGGCGCTACCTGGCTTTCAGTTAACGGTGATGTGCCCTCATCGAGGCACCAGCGTGTCGCCGTGGCGCCAAGTTCCGGAGCGATATTTGTTGGCAGCGAAGAACAGGGAATATGGCGCTTGGAGCCCGGCGACGCTGCCTGGGCGCGGGTTGACGATCTGGGCGCGAACTTCGGCCAGGTAAGGGGATTGGCAGTTACGGCGCGCGGCAGTGTCATTTTCGGTGAATATACGCTCACAAGAGGAAGCGGCGTGTATCGGTCGACCGACAACGGTGACTCCTGGCATCGGATTGAATTTCCGGCATTAACGACCAAAATATCATTGTGGGATATCGCTTTCAATATGCACAACGGTAATATATACATTGGCACTGCCGACGGAGCTATTCATAGCAGTGCCGATGATGGCCAGAGCTGGCAAACGCTGCGGGCCGCTTCAAGCAACGAGGATCAGATTACCGTTTGGGCATTCAGCCCCAACGGCGCAATATTCGGGGGAGCAAGGCACAGAATATTTCGTTCCACCGATCAGGGCGCGACCTGGCAAATGGTGTACTTCAATACCTGGAGCAACAGCGGCTTTTTTCACGGAATGGCCGCAAACACTGTTGGTCATGTATTTGCATGCCAACACAATATCAGAAACTTCGTGATCTACAGCTCCGATAACGGCGCCAGCTGGGATGCTTATTATGTCAATGCCGCCGCTACAGCGGAGTTCGGCAACCAACTGCTGATAAACCGCGATGGGTACATTCTGTATACCACAAACGGGGGAATTTATCGCACCATTGCACCCACCGAGCCTGGCGTGAACGAATTTGCTTCCGTGAGTGGCACTCTGGCGCTAGACGGCAATTCCAACTGCATTCCTGACGATACCGATACACCACTCGGTGAGCGTATTGTGGAGATTTTACCCGGCCCACTCTATACACGAACCGATCACCAGGGACGGTATAAGCTCTTTCTGAAGGCCGGCGACTATAATGTTAAGCTGCAGCCTGATGCGCTTTGGGCGGTCGGCTGCGATGCGTCATCGACGGGCCATAGGGTGACAATAAGCGAAAATGAACATCGCGACGGTCTTGACCTTTTGATTGAGCCGACGCAACTGCTGCAGGCACTGCAATTGAGTATCGTCTCCGGTCGTGCTCGTCCCGGGCGACGGCTGGAGTATATCATCGAGTATCGAAATGTCGGCACACGGCCCTTCAATGGAACGCTCAAGCTGGATTACGATCAGAAATTGGGGTACTTAACAGGGAGTCCGAAGTTTAGCCGGCATGCGGCCAGTCTGATGGAGTGGAACCTGGAGGCGGTACCAATAGGCGCACGTGGACAAATTCAGGTCGTTTTTGTCATTGCCAGAGATACAGAACGCGGCTCCCAGGTTTGCGCTCAGGTCTCCTACGGCAACAATCAGGATCTGAAACGGTATTCTGACTTGGACTACGGATTTCGGGATGCGATCTGCACCGAAGTGACCGGCTCATTCGATCCCAATGATATTCGGGTATTCCCGCGCGGCGCGGGCGAGCAGGGGAGCATCAGCCGTCAGGATTCGGTTCTTTCCTACCTGATCCGCTTTCAGAATACCGGCAACGATACCGCCTTCACCGTTATTATCCGCGACACACTCAGTAAACATCTGGAATTAACGACCCTGCGCTTCGGTGCTTCCAGCCACGATTACGAGGTGAATATCGCCCGCGATGGAGCGCTGGCCTTCCATTTTAACAATATTATGCTGCCGGATAGCGCCGCGAACGAAACGGCTAGTCATGGTTTCATTCGCTATTCGGTGGAACAGAGACCGAATCTCGGGCTGGGCTCGGTGATAGATAATCGCGCGGCGATCTATTTCGATTTTAACAAGCCGGTAATAACCAATACAGTTAGGAATACCCTGCAATCGCCGGTTGATGTCGCAGAAGAAAATAAAGTTAATGCGATTGACATTTATCCAAATCCTGCAAGCGAATTTCTTCACCTGCGTGCCGATTTCAGTGGTAGTACCGAAATTCACATTGTTGATGTATTGGGTAGGATTCGATTACTGATGACCCATAGCGGCGTCGGAAAACTGCAAATTCCAGTGGCGGAGTTGCCTACAGGCAGATACCTGCTGTTGATGCGTAACAAAAACTACTCAGCCATCGCAATGTTTACAACCCTATGATTAGCTGCGGCTTGGATACGCTTCGTCCTGCCTACCTAAGTTATGAATATCACTCCAGGGTCGGCATTGACTGCGTAAACAATTAAAGTGGATTCCAAGATTCTTAATCCGCATTTGTCTTCGCTAACTATCAGGAGTATTCAGGCTGAGTCCTTCAGGCTACTGGTTCATTTATTCGCGAAAGATGTACCTCTACTGCAAGGGCAAGATTTTTGATTTGTTTTTTGCGCAATAAATCCCTATCTCTGCACTGCCAGGCCGATCTGGCCAACCCTGCCAATTGTAGATAATCTCAATGTAAACAGGCATCGCTGTCGCAATCGAGCGTCAACAAAATCCGCTGTTATTAATGCATATGTTTCTTTGCGATCCGAGTTCATGCCCTTTGTTTCTGAAGGACCATTGTGATCAACAGAAATATGGGTAAAAAAGTGCTGCCGGCAGTACAACTCCGCTTTGGAGCAGAACAAGCAGGAATCAAGTTCCAGGCACGTGGCGAAACATTCAAGAAAATATATTTGATGTAACTCCTCACGCATTCAAAAACCAGAGAGCTCATACACCGCAGCCACACGGTAGCCGAGCTCGCAAATGCAGTCATTTCAGGGCGAAGCCTTAGGGTATTCGTTGGAGAGGCTTTTCGGCCAATTCCGCTCGCCCTGGGATAGACGAGGGGAAAGACCCCCTCGACGCAGCTTATGCCGAGGAGAACAGTATGTTGAAAAAAGTTCTTTTACCTGCCTTCCTGTTTCTGAGTTTTGGTCTGCCCTGCCAGGCATCGTATCCATGGCTGAAGGTGTTTCCGGAAGACGGAAGCAAGCAGAATGTCATACTGATGGCCCGGAATCCCCTTAGCGGCCAGTTGATACTGGCCGCGCAAAATCGGGATATTGATTTCATCTACCATCAGACGGAGTTTAGTTCTTCGCATGACTTTGGCCTGGGCTGGAGCTACCGCGGAATATTGCCGCGGACGATTAACAGTTTGTCATTTGACCCGACGGGGCAGTGGCTCTATGCCATGACTAGGCACTGCGAACTATGGCGCTCGCGTGACAATGGCGCGCGGTGGGAGCAAGTCGAGGTGCCGGTAGATGGCAGCAGTTGCACATCAATGGCCATGACTGCACAGGGCAGCATTCTTATCAACGTCTCAGATCCCTATGAATTTAACCTGCTTCGATCTACTGACAACGGCGCGAGCTGGCATCGCTCACAAGCGTCTGATTTCAGCCGAGCTTTTATACGGGTAATTGCTGAAGATCCCTCAGGCAGGCTTTTTTTGGCCGGACATAACCAATTCGACCTCATCCGTAGTACAGATGACGGAATTAGCTGGCAATTGTTAAACAACAATCGCCTGATCAGAGACATACAAAGTATTGAATTTGCCAAAAACGGATCCTTGCTTCTCGGCACATCTAATCGTTTGTATTTATCAGATGCTGATGGCGAGAATGAACGTCTGCTTTACGATTTCGTCATGACTGCGGATATGCCGTTCACGAATGTTGTCACGGCGGTCAATGATGGCATTCACATTTTTCTAGCACAAGAAAGTACAAATAATGACCTTCGCAGGACGCGAGACTTCGGGGTAACATGGAATCAGGTGTTAAGCATGCAGGATCTGGATTATCGCAACATTAACTTCGTTGAGATAACTAGGCAGGGCCATATTCTTCTGGGCAGCTTCAATGGCCTGTATCGAACGGACCGGGCAACAGAAGACGCAGAAAGCAGAAAACGCGCATTGATTCGAGGCACTGTGAATTGTGAAACCTTTAAGGATAATGGAGTGTCGCTTCGTGGACTCTTTGTCTCATTCAGTCCCGGCAAGCATCTGGCCATTACACGAATCGATGGTTCGTTTTATGCTTTTCTACCCCCTGATTCATATCTCACTTCAGTCCATTCGAACAAGTTTTTCCACTATTCGGGTCCGGAAAATGCCACGGGCGTCAAGGTGCCGCATGCTTTCGCCGGCGACATTCACAGGGACCTCGACCTCGCAATCCACAAGTCGTTTCAGCCGGCGGCGCTGCGCGTTCACCTTGCCGGTGGACAGGCCCGCCCCGGCTCGCTCCTTCACTACAGGATCGAATATCAGAATGTCGGACGCGATATTTTTACAGGTTCATTGAAGCTTTCTCACGATGCTCGTCTGCAGTTAATGCCAAGCGATTGGGCTGTCTCGGTTCTCAGCGACACGCTGCTGGAGATTCCGGTCCTGCCTGTAAGAGACCAGGGACGGGGCCAATTCAATCTGAAATTCCTGGTACCGGATTCAATCCCGGTCGGCAGCCATGTCTGTGCGCGTGTTTACTATGACGAACATAGTGATTTACAGGATTATATTGCCAGGGATTACGGCTTCGAGGAGCGTCTTTGTACCGAAGTGCGCAGTTCCTATGCCCGAGCAGCCTTAGAGGTTAGTCCGGCCGGCCAAGGCGAACAGGGCTTCATCAGCAGACGCGATTCGGTGTTGTCATACCTGCTGCGCTTTCGAAACATCAGCCGCGATACGGCTTTTTCTGTCGTTATCCTGGACACGCTCAGCGACAAGGTCGAAATCACCTCTCTGCGACTCGGCGCCGCCAGTGATGACTATGAAGTTAATCTCATCGAGCGCAATGTCCTGGAGTTTCGTTTCGATGACATCGTTCTGCCTTTCTTCGGGGTCAATGACTCTGCCAGTCAGGGCTTCGTTCGATTTTCGGTAGAGCTCAAGGACGGCCTCGCCGATGGTACTCGAATCGAAAACCGCGCGTCGATTCGATTCAACTCCAACACGCCCGTACTTACTAACACAGTACACAATACGCTGCGCTTGCCGACCAGGGTAGTTGAAGAATTCGCTTCGGATAATCTGACGATTTGGCCCAATCCCGTCGCCGACCGTCTACAGATTCGTTCGCCGATCCTGGCGTTTGCTCAACTGCGTATAGTTGATATGCTTGGAAACTTGCAACGTCAAATCATCAATGGCGCGGGTGAGAGCATGAGTCTGAATGTCGATCGATTGCCGCCGGGAATGTACTGGCTGACAATAGACAAGGACGCTTACCAGACAACAAGAATGTTCATCATACATCGCTAACATTACTTTGCCGATAGTTGCTGCCTGTTAGCCTTGTTAACGAAACGAACAGTCAAGATTTGAGCGCAATGGCGTGGAGTCGTTACCATAGACTGTAACCATAATGAGTCGTGCCGAATCTGTAGACTTTGTACTTCGGAATCTCACGATTTTTCATTGCAGATCTCCGAGTGCAGCTCAATCTGCCCGCGACCCGCCAAATGCAACAATCGTGTCGACATCGATGCGATTACTCATCTCATTGTTTAACAAATCGGCATTCCTTATGTTCACAAATCACTCCATATATCCATCGGTGATGTTGTTGCTGTTCTTGATTCCGCTTACATTGGTTGACGCGAAGTCCCAACATAACTGGAAAGAAGTTTTTGCCGTCCGGGCGGAAGGCAGCGCTTATGTGCCGCTCGCGGAAGACCCGAATTCGGGAATGTTGTATGCCGGCACCGGCGGGCAAGGCATCATGCAATCCTCCGACAACGGTCGTTCCTGGGTTTCGAACAATGAACTGAACGGTGCCCAGCATCTGGCCATTTCACCCGTGAGCGGTCATCTGTATGCCTGGATTCCAGGCCGGCGCGGTCTCTGGCAGCATGTTCCAAAAACAGGCGACTGGTCAAATCTTCGAAATCTTGAAGACCGTGGTTCCACGGCGGGAATGGCGATAACATCGCTCGGTACGATTATTGTCGCTGTTTCGGCAAGCAACAATTCCGAAGCCGCTATCTACCGCTCCACCAATGGCGGCATTAGCTGGAAGCTGGTCATCAGAACCGAGTTCATGAATAATCTGGCGGTGTTTGGCCTGGAAGCAAATCCCGCCAACGGCGACCTGTATCTGGGAATCTCGGATGGGGCCATCTACCGCAGCAAGGACGACGGTCTGAGCTGGCAGAACCTGCGGCCTTCGTCCGCACAGCAGGACTGGGTCATATCCTTTGCTTTTAGTCCCAACGGCGAAATTTTTGCCGGTGCGAATCGTCAGATTTTCCGTTCGTCGGATGATGGCGCGAGCTGGCAACGGGTCCACGAAAATCTGCAAAAGGGCAGCGGATTCTTTTTAGGCATGGCCATCAATGCCGAGGGTCACATTTATACATGTCAGAATAATCGGGGCCATGAACTCTTAGTCAGTCGGGACGATGGCGCGAGCTGGCAGGACATCTCCACCGGACCTGCCCGGAGCCGCGAACAAAGCAGCAATATCCTGATTAGTCGCGAAGGATTCCTGATCTACTCCACCACGCGGCGCATTTTTCGCAGCAGCGAACGGACTGAGCCGCCGGCACGCGAAGGTTTTGCTTATGTCAACGGAGCGGTCGTGATAGACTACACATCAAATTGCAAAGTTGATACCGAAGATTTTCCTCTACCCGAACGCATCATTGAAGTGTTGCCGGGTCCCTTCTATACGCATACCGATCGCGAAGGCCACTTTGGTCTCTTTCTTCCCGAAGGCAGCTATACCATTCGAACGCCGAAGGAGACGTTTTGGCGCAACACCTGCAGTGACCCCGCCGGTCAGAACATTAGCGTAAATAAGGACGACCTGCGTTCGGACCTTAACTTTTTCCTTGAGCCCGAACAGTACATGCAGGTTTTGCAGGTCAGCGTCGCTGTGAGTCAAGCTCGTCCGGGATTCGAGCTCGACTATACGATAAGCTATAAGAATATCGGTACGATGCCCTTCACCGGTACGCTGAAATTCCATTTCGATCCAATCCTGGAATTCCTGACGAGCCAGCCGGACGCCGACAGAAATACCGCCGCACAGTTGGAATGGGATTTTGCGGCTTTGCCCATTCTGGACCGTGGCAGTATCGACCTCAAATTCAGGGTGCCCCGCAGTACCCCGCGCGGTACGACCGTTTGCGCTGAGGTTTATTACAACAATAATCCCGATCTTCTTGCTTTTAGCGCCGCAGACTATGGCTACCGTGAAGAAATTTGCGCCGAGGTGCGCGGTTCCTACGATCCTAACGATATCCAGGTTTTTCCGGCAGGGGAAGGTCCCAAAGGCATCATCGGCCGCCTCGATTCGGTCCTGTCCTATCTGATCCGTTTTCAGAATACCGGCAACGATACGGCCTTTACGGTCAAGATTCGCGATACGCTCAGCGACTTGCACGACATGAGGACGTTGCGCTTCGGCGCAGCCAGCCATCCCTACGAGGTCGTTGTGTCGGATGAAGGGGCGCTGGAATTCCGCTTTAACAATATCCTGCTGCCCGACAGCAATACAAATGAAGCCGGCAGCCACGGTTATTTGCGCTACTCGGTCGAATTCAGAGACGATACGGAGTTAGGCAGTGCTATTGAAAATCGCGCCGCAATCTACTTTGACTTCAACGATCCGGTCATAACCAATACCGTACGCAATACCCTCAGCTCGCCCGTCGACGTTGGGCGGCAAACGGAGGCCTTAGCGCTGAGCATTTACCCCAATCCGGTCAGCGATGTACTTGTGCTTCAATCGGAATTATTGCCCGGCGCCCGGATCAGCATCGTGAATCGTCTGGGCCAAACCGTCGCGCACAGTAGACAAGGGCCTGAAACGCGGGCCAGGCTGGAAGTGGGGGATCTGCCGGCAGGAGTTTATCTCATGACGATTCAAGCAGATAATCTACGCATTGCGCGTTCCATCGTTGTTCAATAGCGCAGAGTAGGGTGGCCAGTCGGGACACAGCTTGCAGCGCCTGCGAATTGAAGATCGGTCGACTGCCGTTACTGTCCGGTGGACTCCTGGTGGATGCAGTCCTGCAAAGGCAAGCATCGTCTTCGGAACGATCGGACTATTCCTGATGTTCGCTCTCTGTCGCAAGTAAGCTGAGACCCGGCGACCGGGCCCGATCCCTGTTCACAAGTGAAGAGCGTAGCGATTATGCCGACCGCAAAATTCCTTAGCCATTCCGCCTCTTTGCTCATTATGATTATTGCCGCGATTTGCGCAGCCATGGGCGATGATAAATCACAACGTCCCTCGGCGATTGAAAAAGGCAAGCTAATCGAAGAGGAGGGCCGGCGTCTCCTCTGGGGCGGCGATGACGATCGCTGGCATTTCGACAAGTCG
>JANQRB010000126.1 GCA_028284775.1 Candidatus Kapaibacterium sp.
ACAATTCGTCCGGCGCCGCCATCGGGAAGCAGGCCGGCTACGCTGCGGCTCAGCGGATGATTGCTCTGATGAATCGCCGCGCCCGCCTCCAGGCCTTCATCTTTTGTCAGCTCACGACCATGATAACGCGCCGCTGCGCTGCCGGCTTCCGTCAGCGTGCCGGTCTTGTCGAAAACCAGCGTCGACGTCGCGGCCAGGCGTTCGAGTGCCGCCGCATTGCGAACGAAGAATCTGCGCCGGGCCAAAATGTTAAGCGCCGATCCCAGTGTAAAGGGCGCCGCCAAGGCCAGAGCGCAGGGGCAGGCGACGATGAGTGTCGCAGTGACGCTGTCCATTGCCATTGCCGGGCTGGTGCGCAGCCATGCCAGTCCCGCCGTCAGGGCAATCAGGATTATTGCCGCGGTAAAGTATTTGCTGAAGCGATTGGTGAGCGTCTGAAAGCGCGATGTTTTGTCGGCGCTGAAAACGTCATTGTTCCAGAGGTCGGTAAGGTAACTTTGTGAAAACGCTCGGGTCACGACCATGCGTACCGCGCCGCCGACTACTTTACCGCCGGCATAGAGAAGCTGCGAGTGTGAGCGCTGCACGGGCTCAGCTTCACCTGTCACGAAACTGTAGTCGACGGCGCAGGATGCTGAGGTGAGCCTGCAGTCCGCCGGTATCAGCTCGCCGTTGCGCAGGAGTAATTCGTCGCCGACCTTCAGGTTTTCCAGCGGACGGCTCTCGCACTTATCGCCGTCGCAAACGGTAACGGCCAAGGGAAAATATGAGGCGTAATCGCGGTCGAATGAGAGCGAATCAAAGGTCTTGCGCTGAAACCAGCGGCCTACCAGGAGCAGAAATACCAGAGCTGCCAGCGAGTCCAGATATCCCGGCGTACCAAGGACAAAAATATTCCACACACTGCGGAGAAAAAGAACGCTGATGCCCAGGGCTATGGGAACGTCGATATTGATTTGCCGATTGCGAAGGCCCTGCCAGGCGGCGCGGAAAAATTCGCCGGCGCTGTAAAAAAGTACCGGGAGCGAGAGCAGGAGATTCAGGCCGCTGAAGAGAATCGAGAATTCGGTGCCCGGGCCTGCGTCGCCGGCGAGATATTCAGGGAAACTGAACAACATAATGTTGCCGAAACAGAAACCCGCCACACCCATCTTCAAAAAGCTGCTGTCTTTGCCTTTGTTTCGTCCGGCGGCGGACCGGACATTATTCAGCGTAATGTCGGGCGGATAACCGATGCGCCGCAGCAGATCGACGACTGCAGAAAGCCGGGTGTCTTGTCGCCTGAAGGTGATCGAAAGTTCTTTGCGTAGAAAGTTGATTTCGGATTTGACAATCGCGCCATCGAGTTTGTGGAGCTGTTCCAGGAGCCAGACACAGGAAGCACAGTGGATACCGGGAATACTGACACGCAGCCTCGCTATAGCGTCATCGGAATAGTCGAGCAGCTTTTCCTGGAGCGCGGGGTCATCCAGGTAGGCGAGATCCTTCCCTTCGGCTTCCCGCTGGCTGTTGCCGGGCCTTTCGGCAATTGAATAGTAAGAGTCGAGCCCTTGTTCATTCAGGAAATTGTAAACCAGTCGACAGCCGTTGCAGCAGAAATCCATGCCGTTCTCCCGGACTGCGCCGGTCGTGCAGTTGTTGCCGCAATGCTCGCAGAGCGTTTTACAATGCGCTTCGACATCGTCAGAGTGCATACCAGTCCATGCCTTTCTCCACTACCGCGTTATTGGCCCATGCGAACGCGCTCCACACTCCGGCAGCGCGGCCGGAGGAGTGCTGGGAGAGTTCGCTGCCAAATACATGCCGAAAATCGCGCGGAATCGCTGAGTTTTGTAAATAAGCTACAGTACAAAACTACGGCTGCGGGATCAGGTCTTAGAATGACAGGCATCAAGCGGAAGTATGATAATTGTCATATTGGCCGGGTGATGAGGTCGGTCGCTGCAACGATCGAAATTCCAGATGGCTATTTGAAAAAGTCCAATGATTCCACTATTATGACGTCTTCGGCGAAAGCGAAATGCCAGCTGAATACCAATCGAGCAAATCAGGGGAAATGCTATGAAAAAGCGGTTTAAGGTGCCCCAATGCGAAGAGTGTAGTTCACGCGCCGATTCGATTTTTTGCGCGGTGAGCCATGCCGGTTTGGAATCGTTTTCCGCGAGCAAAAACGCCAATAGTTATAAACGCGGACAGATCATTTTTTATGAAGGCAATCGCCCGTCCGGCATTTATTGCGTCAATGAAGGCAAAGTGAAGGTCTATAAAACAAGTGAGTCTGGCCGTGAACACATTGTACGTCTGGCCAAGAAAGGCGACATACTCGGCTATCGTGCATTGATGGGCGGCGAACTCTACTCGGCAACGGCGGAGGCACTGGAAGAAACCGTCGTGTGCCAGATCCCGCAGAGTGTGTTTTTCTCGGTCATTCAGACCGACCGCAATTTGATGGCGCGTATCATGCATCTGCTTACTCATGATTTAAAGGTGGCCGAAGAACGGATGGTGGAACTCTCGCAAATGCCGGTGCGGGAACGCCTTGCCCAAACATTGCTTATGCTGCACTCTACCTTCGGCAGTGAAACCGATGAAGCCACCATCGACATTCAGCTTACCCGTGAAGACCTGGCCAATATCGTCGGTACGGCTACCGAGAGCTGTATCCGACTCCTTTCGGAGTTTAAGAAAGACGGCATCGTAAACCTTAACGGCAAAAAAATTACTATTAACGACAAGCAGAAGCTACTCAGAACGGCCAACGTGTTTGATTGAAGCCGGGCCTGACGAAGTCTTCCGCTTGTTAGCCGGCATCTCCGACCGGGATCGTTTCGTACTCGCCATACCGCGCCTGCAGGCAGGATCACCGGGAAAACTTCAGCGGCAAGCGCCCAAAGGGCGGCATTTCAGGATCAAGTTAAATTGTGACATTTATCATTGTTTGACCAGGCTAATTCTATAATCTTTGTTCAAGCCTGAAGCAGGTTGAACCAAAGTAAGTAGTGCCAAGGTGTTCGTAGACGGTCCAAAATCACGACAACAATTTTCAGTTGAAACACGGCTGCAAGCGGCAAGCGAACTTGCCAAATTTGTCCAGGCCGAATCTTCCGGCAGCACGCGCCGATTCGAACGCGGTGAGACTATTCTCAGCGAAGGTGACGATGTGAGCGGGCTGTTTTTGATTCTGCAGGGGATCGGTAAAGTGACGCGCGAAAGTAAACGCGGCGCGCGTTGCACAGTCGGGCTGGCGAAGGCCGGCGATATATTGGGGTTAAAGGAAGTACTTGACTGCAGCCGCCACGGCGCCCGTATTATTGCTCTTGGAGATGTCAGGGCGCTCTTCGTGGAACGAGACGCCTTCCTGGCGCTTGTTGATAAGAACAGCGATGCCTGTGTTTATATTTTCAACGTCTTGTGCCGCCAGATCAATCGCGTTGAATCCAAAGTGATGGATATTGCCTCGAAGTCCGCCCTTGAACGGGTCGCGTATTCAATCCTGTGGCTCGATGAAGCTGTTGGACGCGATGCTAACAATGCGCTGAATATTCGCCTCGAGAATACCGAAATCGCCAGTCTTTCTTATACGGCGGAAGCCACCGTCCAAAAGATTCTGCGGGACCTGCAAAAGTCGAAGTGCATCAATCGCTATGGCAGTCGAATCTATATCAATGACATCTTGTTGTTGCAGCAATTCGCGGGCGAAGAGCGGCAGGACGACTGATTAATATCACCAACAACTATGATTTTTGTCATTTTTTGCGCACATTAAAGTCGTCTATGTTTGCCCTCGGGGGACCACATTGTCTGCGCCAGCCTACACCGACTTCCAGAGCGCTTTCCGGGACAATGTAAGCAGGTCCGCTCCATTCAGTGCAACCAGGGTATCGAGCGAAGCGGCAAGAACCAACTAACAACAATTTATCCACTTTGTGGCCAGAAACTATGAAACACAAGGCTAGTCCCAAGGACGTGGAACGGCTTGTAGACGAGGATGGATTTCTCGTCTCCAAAACGGATGTCAAAGGCATTATTAAGTATGCCAATCGTTCGTTCATTAAGATTTCGGGATTCACCGAAGGCGAGCTGCTTGGCGCGAATCACAATATCGTCCGGCATCGGGATATGCCGCGTTCGGTGTTTGCCCTGCTGTGGGAACGATTGAATGACAAACAGGAAATCTTCGCCTACGTGAAAAACATGTGCAAAGACGGAGCATTCTACTGGGTTCTTGCGAATGTGACACCGTCGCTGGACACCAAAGGCAACGTGGTCGGTTACTATTCGGTGCGGCGCCGTCCGCGACGGGACGCCATCGAGAAAGTTACCAGGCTGTATCGCAGTCTTCTTGCCGAAGAAGGCAAACACGCGAAGCGCAAGGAAGCGGTGCAAAAGGGCAGGGCTCTACTTAACCAGGTTTTACACGAAGAGGGAGTCAGCTATGACAAGTTTATCCTTAGCATCTAAGCTGCAGCGGCTTCTCTGGTTAAGCATTTTCTGGGCAGCGTTGTTTATAGCGGCAGCATTTTTGTTTCCTGACTTCCCGATTGCATCGATCGTGATCGGCTGCAGCATGATCGCTTATCTGATTATTGCGGGCGGAGAAGTGCGGCGCAGTCTGCTTCCGCTGGCCGCGCTCGGCGAGGTGTTGCAGGAGGCAAGCAAGGGTCACTTTGAGCAGCGTATGGCGGTGAGCAACGAAGACTCTGAGCTTGGCCAAATTTCCTGGGCTCTGAATGATATGCTCGATCAATTGGAAGCGCAGTCGCGCGAGATTGCCACGGCGCTGGCCTTCGCGAGTCGCGGCGAGTACTATCGGAAAGCATTTCCCGGCGGGCTGCTCGGCGGCTTTGCCGTGAACATCGTTAAAATTAACGAGTCGTTGACGGTGACGGAGACATCGGTACAGGAAGTACGCGATCAGCAGGCTTACTTGGCTGGCGAAGTAGAACGTATCGGCGGTCTATTGAATGCCTTGCGCCACAAAGATCTTTCACAGCGCTTGCAGGCTATGAAGGATGATTCGATCGGCGAGTTAATCGGAACTCTTAACGGCACGATCGGCGATCTGGCCTCAATAATGCGTAACCTGCGCTCATCATCGGGCGAGGTCGCCGGTACATCGGCGGAAATCGCCGCCTCAGCTGAAGAAATATCGGTTACGATTCAAAGTCAGTCGGCGCAAATCGAGGAAGTTGTGGCGGCTATAGAAGAAATGACCGCTGCGGTGACCAGCACAGCCGAAAGCACTACCGAGGCCGACCGTCTCTCGAAGGATACCGTGGAGATGGCGGAGCAGGGGCGCAGCGCGGTCGACGAGACGGTCAGCGGCATGCAGCGTATAGCGGAGCTGGTGGAACAATCGCAGGCGGTGATCAAACGGCTGGGTGATTCGTCACGCGCCATTGGCGAAGTGACGAAAGTAATCGAGGATATCGCCGATCAGACGAATCTGTTGGCCCTGAATGCTTCGATCGAAGCCGCCCGGGCCGGTGAAGCAGGCAAGGGTTTCGCCGTCGTAGCCGACGAAGTCCGGAAGCTTGCCGAACGCACTCAGAGCGCCACCAGTGAAATCGCCGAAACGATCGGAGGGATACAGAGTGAGACAGCCCAGGCGGTGAAGGCCACCGAAGCCGGTGCCGCAGAAGCTCATTCTGGTATTCAGCTGGCCCAGGACGCCGGTGCCGCATTGGAGCGTATCGTGAGTGGCATCAAAAATGTAGAGGAAAACATTACAATCATCGCAACCGCCAGCGAAGAACAATCCACGACATCTACAGAAATTGCCCGCACGGTAGAGCTGATTGCCAGCGGCAGCCGCGAAAATATGACCGCTGTCCAGGATATCGCCCAGGCCATCGGTGAATTGAACGGTCAGGCCGAAAACCTGGATGCAATGGCCGCCGAGTTTAAGCTGGAAGGCGGGCAAGATCGGGAGCAAGCCCTGCTCAACAACGGTCGCCGCGAGCTGGTGCAAGGAGAGCTAAGCTAGTCCCTGGCGACAATAGTTTCGGGACGTGTTGTATGTAACGTCCGGGCGCCGGAAGCTCCTCGTCGAGAATTTCCGGCGTCTGCTTTTTGGGCCGGTGGCAAGCCTGGTTTCGGCGGCAAAGCCTGGATGCGTTACAAACTATGATAATTATCAGTATTGGCCTTGAGGCTGATCATTCCCGCCCGTTGTGAGCGGCAGTAATTTTGCTGCGGATTCAGGTAACTCAGATACGATTGCAACAAGAGTGCCGGCTATGAGCGAGTCCGGACAATAGCTCGCCAGGGCAGGCCGCAAACTCACAAATCGGGAAAGGCATAACAATGAGGACTCAATCGGCTCTCTTCCTCGCGCTCAGCTCAGTGATCCTGTTCGGCATTGCTGCTTCCTTAAGCACGGTCGCCACGCTGGACGCGATGCCCAAAAGCACTAAGGCCGACTTGATGAAACGAGGCAAGGTGGTGTACAATGAATACTGCAAGACTTGTCATCAGGCCGATGGCAAGGGAATAGAAGGCGTTTATCCGCCGGTCGCTAAATCGGACTTTCTGAAGAAAAACCGCAAGCGCAATATCCAGAATATTTTGTTTGGCCTGAGCGGCGAAATCACTGTTAACGGGAAAAAGTACAACGGTGTCATGACGCCGATTCCAGACAAGTATGACGACAAGGATGTTGCGGCTGTATTAACGTATGTGTACAACAGCTTTGGCAACAGAGGACCGGTTGTGCAGCCTGAAGAAGTCGCCAAAGTGCGGGCTGAGGGCAACCCCGATGCGTCTTCGAGCAAGAAAAAGAAGAAAAAGAAGAAAAAGTAGTAGCGACCAGCTACAAGAACATTGTCCTCCTGATTCATATCGACACTCTACAGGCCCGTCTCCACAAGCGACGGGCCTGTTTGTTTTGTAGCCGGCCCATATTCATCCTACCGTATTGATTCGCCGAATATCTCCCCGCACCGGTCTCACGGTGCGCATTGCTTTCAGACTGTGTCCTTTGTTCTTCCTGACTCTTGCTGCACGGCCGCCGTTGACGACATCAGCATTGTGTCGCGGAAGCTCGGAGCAAATTGGAGACCTGAGTCTGCGGTCGGGATGAAAGTACCGAGACAACGCGCTCGTAGAAGGCCGGTACAAGCGGGAGCATAGACACGCAATGCGGCCAAAATCATGCCGGGTGGGCCTGGCTTGGCGAAAGTAGCGCAGGCGCCACCAGACAGGCCAAACGACAGGTAAGCCCGTATTACCGCTTGAGCGATCGGCGCTGTGACGCGGTTTATCCGTTGTTACGACAATGGAGTCATGCTGATGCCGCTCCCGGCGCATTATTCAGGCGGGATTCATCCCGGCCATCAGTTTGCGTAGCTCGGAGGCATCGTAGAACAGACGGATTTGCGCCAGCTTGCCGTTGCGGAGAGTGATCCATTCTGCTGTGGCTATTGTTCCGGCCGGTGTTGACGTGACAAAGTCGTAGATCGAGCAGATATCATCACCCAAAGCGAACTGTTTCTGAATATGGATAGCCTGCACCATCCGGCTGAGCGGAACGCAGGTCGCGAGAAAGTCAGCCGCACTCGCGAAGCGATCGATCGGGCCGACAAAACTGAAATCGTCCGTAAAGGCCAGTCGGCTGAAATCACCGCTGCGCCAGGCATCATAGTAGGCATTAACCGAATCGAGATTTCTGGAGGACATACATTCCCATCTTGTTAACTTCAACAAAACTGTCGGCATATGTTGATCGGGCATTTTGCGAGCGACCGGTCGCATCGATGTTCACGAATTGATATCAGACCTCTGCGCCCGCCCCGCGAGCAAATAACGATTCGAAATGCAGAACAAGGACATACCGGTGGCGGAAATTTTTCTTCACCCCGGAGGCTCTCCGCAAGCCGCTGTCCGGCGGCAGAGTTGCTCCACAGAACAGAGGGTAACTCTCGGCGAATTTCCGTAGATTCGCAGCACAAATAAGGTCCGTCACACGCTCCGAGCCAAAGAGTCTACGTCGGCAATCGACCCGATATGATTCGCGGCCGCCAGGGTTGAGCCGGAAACGGCGCAGCCTTCCCAATTTGAAAAGGAGTGCAATGATGGTGGAGCGAGCCGAAATCGCCTCCGCGGAATTCCCCGCGAACGCACATGCACCTGAAAATGCGCTGGTCGACAAATTCGGCCGCCGCGTCAACTACCTGCGACTTGCGGTTACCGACTATTGCAATCTGCGTTGCGTGTATTGCATGCCCGCCGCCGGGATTCCACATGTACCGCAGAGCGAGCTGCTGAGCTTCCGTGAAATGGAGCGTCTTCTGAATCTGAGTGTCGCAATGGGCGTCAATCGCCTGCGCATTACCGGTGGAGAGCCATTCGTTCGCAAAGGGCTGATCGACTTTCTCTGGCGGGCGTCGGCACTACCCGGGCTGAAGGAGATTCACCTGACGACCAACGGCGCTCTCCTGGACGGCCGGGTGCATGAATTGAAAGCTTTGGGCATTGCCGGCGTTAATCTCAGCCTCGACACTCTGCATCCGCGAAAGTTTCTGCGCATTGCACGGCGCGATGCTTTCGACGCGACAATGGCGGCTTTTGAGTCGCTGCTGCAGCACGAGATTGCGTTGAAGATCAATATGGTTGTGCACGAGGGCTATAATGAAGATGAGATAATACCTATCGCCGAATTGGCCCGGCGGCATCCGATCGACGTGCGTTTTATTGAAAAAATGCCTTTCGATGGCGGAGCAACGACGGCCGCAGGCCAGTGGAATTTCGAGCGTATCCTGGCCACCCTGCGAACCGCTTACCCCGGTATGGAACCAGGAAGCGCGGGGCCCAACGCGACATCGCGAATGTATTCCGTCCCCGGCTTTCGGGGAGGCATTGGAATTATCGCCGGCTTTTCGCGTCTGTTCTGCGGCACCTGCAACCGTCTGCGCATCACAGCCCGCGGTCAGCTAAAAACATGCCTGTACGATCGCGGCGTGCTCGATCTCAGGTCGCTGTTGCGGGGCGGTGTGAGCGACGATGCGCTGAAAGCCGGGCTGCGGGACGCGGTCGCGAAGCGGCGACGTGACGGATTTGTCGTGCAGCGTGAAGTACAGAATCTCGACAAACGATCGCAGTCGATGTCGGCGATTGGAGGCTGACCGATGACTGCGCGCAGCCGGCTCCCGATCGCGGCAATCCCGACTGTTTGCGTCTGGTGCGGAAACCGGCACGTGACCGTTGTATTTCAGGGCTACCGCTATCGAGCTGTGGCTGCTTAGCGGCGCCGCGCCTCATAAGTTCCTAACATCGACTGAGAATTGCAATAGCAGGCGGATGCGAGAATCGCCTGCAGCGGATCGCAAAATGACGCATTGATTCTCGCTCAGGCCGTCGGAATACGCTTACGAATCCATAAGTCGGAAACCGGAAATGATTGATGTTTCGCATAAATTCAAGACCCTGCGCTACGCCATGGCCAGGGGACGGGTCGATGCCGCCGCCGCAACGATCGCGCGGGTAAAGGAGCGGACGGTGCCCAAGGGCGACGTGCTGTCGGTAGCGCGCAGCGCCGGTATTGCGGCCGCGAAAAAGACATCCGATTGGATCGTCTTTTGCCACTCGATGCCGCTGGACTGGGTCGACCTGCATTTTGAGCTGGCGGCAGATCACATTGCGGTAAGGGCGGAAGTCCGATCGGTGTGGAAAACAGGCGTCGAAATGGAAGCCCTTACGGCAGTGTCGGCTGCCTTGCTCAATATGTACGATATGCTAAAACCGCTCGACGAAGATCTGTCGATAGCCGATATTCGCCTTGTCCGCAAGCGCGGCGGCAAGCGGGATTTCAGTGACCGATTCCGGCAGCCCTTGAGAGCCGGCGTACTGGTAATCTCCGATTCCACCTTTGCCGGTGAACGCGAGGATACATCCGGACAGATCGTGCGGGATTTTCTTGAATCGCAGTCCGTTCGGGTTGAAGTCTACGATGTGCTGCCCGATGAGCCCGACAAGATCAAAGAGCGCTTGATTGCTTTGGCCGACAAGGACAGTCTGGACCTTGTTTTTACTACCGGCGGCACGGGCCTCGGACCACGTGATCTTACACCCGAAGCGACCCGCGATGTAATCGATCGCGACATGCCGGGCATCGCCGAAGCAATACGGCGCCATGGCGGGGATCGAACGCCTTTTGCAATGTTGTCGCGGGAAGTTTGCGGTGTACGCGGCAAATGTGTCATCATTAATCTTCCCGGCAGCTCTAAAGGCGCTCAGGAGAGTATGCAGGCGCTCTTCCCCGGTTTGCCACACGCGATTTTGATGTTATGGGGATTGGGCCATTGACCACAAGCAAGCAGGGTTACTATGTTGAGTGTAGAGGAAGCCAAACGAATTATCACAGATAACCTGCCGTCACCTGCAAGTGTCATGGTAGCGCTTGATGCCGCCGAAGGTCTGGTGCTGGCCAACGACGTTTTTGCATCCGAGGCGTCGCCTCTGTTCGACAACAGCGCTATGGACGGTTACGCGGTACAAAGGTCGGCACTCGACAACACGACTTCTTCCGCGCCCGTTAGACGACAGCTAATCGGCGAAAGCAAGGCCGGCGAGCCCTTCAGCGGCACCGTCGGCCCGGGGCAGACAGTGCGGATTAATACCGGGGCGCTGGTCCCCGACGGCGCCGACACAGTGATTCGTCAGGAAGATGCGCATCGCGAAGGCGACGCGGTGGACTTTCGATCCTTCCCCCCGGCGGCGGCGAATATCCGTCGGCGCGGCGAAGAGTACGATAAGGGTACTTTGCTATTTCGCCGGGGCGACGCAATCGACGCTGCGCACCTCGCCGTCCTCGCGGCACAGGGTATGTTGTTCCTGCCGGTCTACCAGCGTCCGCGCGTAGCCCTGATTGTTACCGGCAGCGAGCTGGTGCCCTATTGGTCGGCCGGCCCGCTCCCAGACGGCTGCATCCGTGATTCGAACAGCGTCATGCTTGCCGCGCAGGTGCGGGCCGCGGGCGGTAGCCTATCGCAAATCACGACCGTCGGCGACAGCCCCGAACAACACGCTGAGGTACTGGCCGAGGCTCAGACCGCCGCCGATATTTTGTTGTTTTCAGGAGGCGTTTCGGTGGGACCGCATGACCTCGTGCGATCGACGGCGACGGCCGATGCCTGGGATGAAAAGTTCTGGCGTGTCAATCAGAAGCCCGGCAAGCCTTTGTTTTTCGCGGTGAAGGACCGCAAACTGATGTTCGGTCTGCCGGGCAATCCGGTGTCAGCGTACATGTGCTTTCACTATTATGTCGCGCCGGCTATTCGCAGCTTATTGGGACGGTCGTCTACTCAAAAGACCGTGACTGCGATAGCCGGGGAAGAATTCGTCAATCGCCAGGAGCGCGTTCACTTTCTGCGCGTGCGCCTGGAGCCTCAACCGCAAAACCGGGACAAATTCTATCCGCTTCGCCGGCAGGGCTCTCACATGCTCCTGTCACTGACCGAGGCAGATGGTTTCATAATGCTGCGAGAAGGGCAGCGTGTTCCAGCCGAACAAACACATCAGGTAATGCTGTTCTGAATGCAGGGGAAGAAACAACAAGGTGAAATGCAATGAAAATAAGTGTGAAGTACTTTGCGATATGCCGTGAAATCACAGGACGTGATGAGGAAGAAATGGAGCTGAATCCAGGTGCAAGCGGCGTCGACTTCTGGGACGCGGCTACAGCGAAATACCCGGCTCTGGCCGAGCATCGCAGTCATAGTCGCCTGGCAATTAACATGGAGTACGTGAGTGAAACCGTGAAGCTTCAATCCGGAGACGAACTGTGCATCATACCGCCGGTCAGCGGTGGTTAAGCCAGGCGTCTTCGACAGCATCGGCCCGACACCAATGCTGCCAAGTCCCGACGTCAAGGCGAAGCGCACCGCCGAGGGACTATTCGTAATTTTGCAACATAGCGGCCATAATGCCGTTTACATCAATCATTCGAATCGATGGGATGGGTGGCCGGCACCCAACATCTCCTGGTTTATCAGGTCGAATCGGCGCCACGTTCTAACAAGATGGATCTCGGTTTTCGCCGGTCCAACACTTCTCCAAGCTAAGCTTTTAACATTTTGAGTTTGTTGAGTTCCGTTTAACTCACGAAAATACGGGGTAGCATGTGAATGCCTTGGAGGTACACAATCTCAGTAAACGTTTTGCCACTGTACAAGCGGTGGATAATGTCTCCTTTGACATTCCCGAAGGTGTTGTCTTTGGCCTGCTGGGTCGTAACGGCGCCGGTAAGACAACCACAATCCGGATGATGATGGGGATCTATCCTCCGGATGCCGGTGAGGTTAAGCTACGGGGAGTCCATGTCGGACAGGAGTTTAAGGATGCCGTCGGCTATTTGCCGGAGGAGCGCGGACTGTACAAAAAAATGAAGGTGCTGGATACCTTGCTTTTTTTCGCCGAGTTAAAAGGGATGAAGGCGCCGCAAGTAAAGAGTCGTGCGCTGGAATATCTCGAAAGATTTCAATTGCTCGATCGCAAAGACAGTAAAATTCAAGACCTGTCGAAAGGCAACCAGCAGAAGATCCAGTTTATCTCCACTATCCTGCACGACCCGGAATTCGTCATTCTCGACGAACCCTTCTCGGGTCTCGATCCGGTGAATACAAACCTGATCAAGGATATGATCCTCGAACTTAAACGTCAGGGAAAAGTCATCATCTTTTCAACTCATCTGATGGATTTTGCCGATCGGATGTGCGATCATATATGTCTGATACATGAAGGCAAGGCACTCTTAAACGGCGCCCTGGCTGAAATCAAGAAAGAGTATTCCAACCTCAACGTCTCCGTTCAGTACGAGGGCGATATTTCATTCCTGCAGAATAACCCGATCGTCGATCGCATAGAGGACTTCGGCAATTCGACCGGCATTCGGGTGAAAGAAGAACGAGGTATTCAGCAATTGCTGCGACTACTGGTCGATAACGAGATTGTCGTGCGAAAGTTTGATGCGCATACTATCTCATTGCACGAAATATTCCTTGCCGTAGCGGGAGATGATAGCACGGAGATGCGCAACGAGGAGGTGCCTAATGTTTAATAAACGAACTTTGGCTGTACTGAAGCGTGAGATAAAAGCGCTGATATTGAACAAGACTTTCATCGTGATGACCATCCTGTTTCCAATCATTTTCCTCAGTGGCTTCGGTGTGACGGCGCTTATGCAAAGTATGGAAGGAGTGGAGGATACACGGATCGTGATCGTTGAAGAATCGCCCTTCATCAATGTGGAGCTTAAGCGAATTTTCGACACACTGGACGTAGTGAAGAACGGTGAACTTTCTTTGAAATATAAGAGTTTGAGTCGCTCCCAACTGGATGATTTTCTGGCACAAAACAAGAATAAGCTGCTTAAGGACTCAATTACGGGAGTTGTTTTTGTACCGGACCAGGCCCGTGTAAAGAAAGAAATCGAATACTACTCTACAAACCCAGCCAATTTTTCAATCAATAATCAGATCAGAAGTGTCGTCAACAATGCGCTAATAAAACTGCGTTTTGAAGGGACGAATGTCGCTGCCGAAGATGTTCGCTACGCACGGCAGCGAACGTCCGTCGGTCGTTTCAAAATCGACGAGAAAGAAGAAATCGAAGAGGAAGGCAGCGGTGGAATCGTTCTAGCTTATGTATTTACTTTTTTGCTGTACATGTCGGTATTCTTCAATGGAATGCAGCTTATGCGTGCTGTTACCGAAGAGAAAAACACGCGTGTCGTTGAAGTGCTGCTGTCATCGCTAAGCACCAGGGAACTCATGGCAGGCAAAATTCTCGGCACGACGATTAGCGGTCTCGTACAAATGTTGATATGGTTGACGCCGGCCGCAATATTTGCCTTTCTTCAATCGACGTCGTTTTCCGGTGTGTTTTCGCAGGCCTTAGCGGAGTTTGATCTGAATCTTGGGCTTGGTCAGTTGCTGTATTTTTTGCTGAATTTCATTATTGGCCTTGTGAGTTACCTGGCAATATTTGGTGCATTTGGAGCAATGTTTGATAACGAGCAGGAAGCTCAGCAAGGAATTCTCCCGATCTTAATGCTGGTGTTGATACCCTTCTTTATCGCCATTTCGATGGTCATTAATCCGAGTTCTTCGCTTGCTGAAATTTCATCGATGCTGCCCTTTGCATCGATAATCGTCATGCCGGCGCGGATGGCATTGGTAAATGTTCCGGCCTGGCAGGTTGTACTGGCTTTAGCGGTGAATGTAGGATTGTTAATAACTGTCATAAGAATTTCAGCCAAGGTCTACGGCGTATCCATCCTGCGCACCGGTAAGAAAATTACACTGCCCGAACTGTTTAAACTCTTGCGCTATCAGAGTTGAGCTGTTGAGCGGAGTTCGTCTACAATGATTTATTCGGCGGAGCCGGCCTGTTTATGGCCGGCCCCGCCTTTAGATCTTGCCTTACCCGGCTTGCTCTCCTGTTCTGTTTCGTCCAAAGCATCGTGCAGGTACTCCTCCTGAATGTTGTCCGCAGCCTCCTTTCAATCAATACCTAGTCCTCCCAATTCATTGCCGCCTGTGATTTTGCCCAGCATCACCTTGCCGAGAATACCTCCGATCTGAATTCAGTGCCAGACTCGACCTCCCGACAGATATCAAACTATGATACCCGTAGCCGAATTTGGCTGACCTGTACTTGCGCTTATCATTGCTGAACACAGATTGAAGAAAGTGTGCCTGCTTTGTTGTCCGCCGTTCTCAAATCCTCGCCACTCCATCAACAGGCTGAATACGCTGATCGTGAAGCCGAATGTCATCCGCGAGATAGACTTTTCGCGCGAAAGCAGTTTCGAAGCAGATAAACATGCAATTCCCCACAAGACGCAACAGCCGACAACTAAATCCTGCCGCGAGCCAGGCCGGGCCATCCCGCTCGTGCAAATCCGCATTGATATTGAAAGTCGTGAGCATTTGCTTTCCACTGACTTCTGAACATTCGCGAAATTCGAAAGCGTGGAAGCCTTAATAAACATGTTACCGCCATCAGGAGCTTTCCTTTGCCATAGTCCGAGCCTGTTCAATGAGAGTGTCAATGAAGCGCCAACTCGTTTCAACGGCACAGATGCCGTGGGTCCTTACCTTTCTTAGGAGAAACAAGTTGCCGAATACCCAGATGCCACACGGCGTAGCTTAAGCCAAGGCTGAACAAAAATTCCACCGTCGCATATTCATGTGCCATAGGATTCTTCTCCTTCAGGTAGAGCAGCTCGCCCGCGGTGCCGCCAATTTCAAAACGAAGTGTTTCAGAAAAGTAGTTATGTGAAATGCGGCAATTGCAGATTTTTGGCTGTTGATAATTGAAGTGTTGTCTGACCGGCTTTCGAATTCCATTGAATCTGATCGAGCCGCAGACCCATAGATTTTGCATTGTGCAAGTTATACCGGCAACCTGTGTTTACCGGTCTTCAAATTTGCTGCCGTGAATTTTAAATTTTTTTCAGGGCGCAGAGTTGTTTAAATCGGCATCAGCTTTCGCGGAAGTTTGCTGCATGCCATGCCTTGCCGGTTTGCATCGCGAACATATTCCGGGCCATCGCTCTCGTGGCATGGTATTGCGGAATTTGCGTTCACTGAGCGCCCATATCAGACAAGACAGTGCCAGCGCATACGCCCCCATCTTGTCCGCAGTCAACGATGCAAGGTAGTTAAGCAGCCCGTCGACGAGTGCGATCGCCTCGTTACTCGCAATTACCCTGATTGTCTCCGTCAGCAGATAGAATACAATGACATAGGGACTCAGAATGACGGCTTTGCGCAGTACGGCAATAAATTCAGACAGTGGAGAAAATCGTTGATCACTGAGGTCGGCTTCCGCCCTTGACGGTGGCTCGACGGCCGGCCTGTAGACTCCGGCAACATTGCTTCCCGAATGCTTGCTCGTGTTCTTACACATAACTCAATCCGTCTTGTTATTGACAATGGCTGGTTAACATCCAGCACCAGGCTCAATTCGCGGCAGCTGACAATTCTCCGAACGCCGAAGTCCCTTTCGCGCATCAGTCCCGGGCGCGTTTTGCCAGGGTTTCATTCGATTGCCATCGACCCTCGGCTGGCCACTTATTGTTCGGCAACTCAACATTCAAATAGAGCCTTAGACGACGGCTCCGAAATCCTGTATTGAAACATCTTGAAGCCACTGTTGATTGCCGGGCTCACATTGATCTGCCAGTTGAAGAATTAGAATAGAACATAGCTTGCCTTCGCAGCTTAGCCATAACTCCGGGTCTGTCCGGGCAATGCTTGCGAAATCTCAAGTTGACCTGTGTAAACAGATTGTATCCGGCACCGGTAATCCACGACCAAAAGATATGCCCGGACTTTCAGAACATAGTTTGACTGTCGCGAATAGTTAAGCTCTGTTCTTAAACTCCCGGCGGATACGAACAATGAGGCGATTGTGCCGGATAGCTGGAATTTTGATTTCTGTAGCTTGAAACGCAGTGTGCTTTTCCGTTTATGTCCTACGCCAATTGATGAGAGGCGATGCCAATATAGCATGTTTGCAGTGTCGTCGCAATCTTTTTGTCAACCCTGTGCAATTTTATCTTCGCCCGCAATGCATCTCAGAACTGTGCGCAAAACAATTCTTACCGGCTGACTACAAACCGCGGACTACAAAGCATTCCGATCTTTAACAATCGCGCCGCAGCCTTTCGGTATTTGTTGAAGCCGAATATTCAATGCAAATTTGTCGTTGTCGCTATGAAGGCTACTGAACGATATTGGCTTGAAGTGTCGGCATCGCCGCTGCAACCGGAGGCGCTGCTCGATTTTGTTCGCAGCGACCGCAGCGGCGGCATCGATATGTTCCTTGGTGCTGTACGGAACATCAATGAAGGGCGGCAGGTAAGCGGGCTCTCCTACGAAGCCTATCCGGCTATGTGCGAAAAGCTGCTCGCGGAGATTATTCTCGATGCCATGGAGCGCTGGCCGATTCACAAAATCGCCGCGCACCACCGTCTCGGTAGTCTGGCTTTACAGGATTATGCCGTTATCGTTGCCGTCTCATCGCAGCACCGGGCCGAGGCCTTCGCCGCCTGCAGGCATATCATAGACGAGATCAAACACAGCCTGCCGATCTGGAAGAAAGAGCACTATGTCAATCATCCCAGTCAATGGGTGCGCTGTAATCACACTCATTGAGGCTCGGCGCGATTCCGTATTCGAACGGGATTTAGTAGATTGTGCGCCGGACGGACTCAATGCGAATTGATTGATGTCGACAAGTGTTGCTGTCCTGCGGCGCAGCCTATGCCTATCAAAAGTAATTTGCGTTTTTCCGCAATTAAACCGATGTCCAGAAGCGAACATGTATGTCCAGACCAGGTGGAATCAAATCAATAGCCTATTCCTTGCAGACAGCCAGGCATGTTGGCGTCAGTCCCTTGCTGCGCACGGTTTTTTCGAACAATACCTGTAAGACCTGCGCGCTTGGGATGGGAGGACAGCGCGGCGGAATGCGCAATGAAGTCGGCCATTTCCCGGAAGTTTGCAAGAAAAGTCTTCAAGCCCAGTTAACAGACATTCAAGCCGGAATTCCGGCCACGCTCTTCGACAACAAGCCGATCAGCGAGTTTGCAGAGATGCCCGGTCGCGCTCTGGAACGTCTGGGGCGGCTTAATACACCTTTGTATAAGAATGCCGGCGACCGGCACTATACGACTATCGGCTGGGACGAAGCATTACAGCGCATAATCGACAGCCTGCGGCAGACCGATCCGGATCGCTCCTTTTTCTACGCATCGGGCCGTTCGTCGAATGAAGCGGCCTTTCTGCTGCAATTGTTCGTTCGACTTTACGGTAGCAACAACGTTAACAACTGTTCCTATTATTGCCATCAGGCCTCGGGGGTCGGGCTGGCCGGCACTATCGGCACCGGCACGGCCACGGTACAGCTCGCCGACCTGAAATCCAGCGACTGCATCTTTGTTATCGGAGCCAACCCGGCGTCGAATCATCCCCGCTTTATGGCGGAGCTGATGCATTGTCGTCGACGCGGCGGCGACGTCATTGTCATCAATCCGCTGCGCGAACCCGGCCTGGAGTCCTTTATCGTGCCGAGCGATGTCCGGTCGATGCTCGGCGGCGGTTCGGAGATCGCCTCCTTGTATCTTCAGCCTCATATCGGCGGAGATATCGCTCTGTTGGCGGGCATCGCCAAGGCCGTTATCGAGAATAAAGCCGCCGATACGGAATTCATCGCGGCTCACAGCAATAACTACGATTCCTGGCGCAGCTCGCTCGACGCCATCAGCTGGCAGACCATCGAAGAAAATTCCGGCCTGAGCAGGCCGATGATTCAGCAGGCGGCCGACAAATACTGCCGGGCTCGCAATGTGGTGTTCACCTGGGCGATGGGCCTGACACATCACAAACATGGCGTTGCCAATATCGAAGCGATTGTCAACCTGGCGTTGCTGCGCGGCATGATCGGTCGACCGGGCGCGGGGCTGCTGCCCTTGCGCGGTCATTCGAATGTGCAGGGGGTTGGATCGGTCGGCGTAACGCCGGTGCTGAAAGAGCAGATCTTCAGCAGCATTGAAAAGCATTACAATGTAAAGCTGCCGACCAAAGCCGGAATGGACACGATGGCCTGTATGAGGGCCGCTGCCGCCGGGGACGTCGACTTCGCCTTAATGCTGGGCGGCAATCTCTATGCTTCCAACCCCGATCTCAAGTTTGCGGCGCGCGCACTGGGACGCGTGCCAATGAAAGTGTTTATGACCACAACACTTAACGCCGGCCATTTTAACGGTGTTGAGGCTGAGACGATTGTGCTGCCCGTGGCGGCTCGCGATGAAGAAAAACAACGCACGACGCAGGAATCGATGTTTAACTTTGTCAGGCTGAGCGATGGCGGTATCGTCCGGCTGGACAACGTGCGTTCGGAGGTCGATATCATCGCCGATATCGCCGCCGGCGTGTTGCACGATGGGCCGCTCGATTTCAAAGCCTTCAAGAATTATGACACCATTCGTGACGCGATAGCGAAGACGGTACCCGGCTACGCCGCGATCGCCGATATTAACGAGACCAAAGAGGAATTTCAGATCGACGGACGAACGCTGCACACTCCGCGTTTCAACACGCCGGATGCCAGAGCGCGCTTCAGCGCCATCGAGCTGCCTTTGCGCCCCGTACTGGATGCCGATGAGTTTCTGATGATGACCGTACGCAGCGAAGGTCAATTCAATACGGTGGTGTATGAAGACGAAGACGCCTGGCGGGGGCAAAGCGATCGCTGGATCGTGATGATGAATCCGGTGGATATTAAGGGGCTGGGCTTGACGGAGGGCGCCAGGGTGCGTCTAGAATCGGCGACAGGCGCAATGGACAGGGTTGTTGTCCGGGCATTCGATGTCCATACCGGCAATGTTGTCTGCTATTTCCCCGAAGCCAACGTTTTGATTCCATCGGATGTCGATGAACGAAGTAAAACGCCGGCATTTAAGTCCGTCAGGCTGCGGGTCATAGTATCCGGCTCCTGAGGCGCATCATCGGCCAGTCTGCAAGGTTTGTATGATGCCGCTGAGGGCTGTCGCCGGGATTACCAGGCACAAATTGTTTACTATGCCGAGTATACGCAGTATGAAGCACGATCCCTTTATCATAGATCAGGCTCAGGGACAGCGCCTGCCGATTGTCCTCAGTGTGCCGCATGCCGGCACCGAGTTCCCCGAAGAAGTTCGCGGCGCTTTTCGGCCGGGTTTTGTTCACTTCCCGGTCGATACCGATTGGTTTGTACACCAGCTCTACGAATTTGCGCCCGCGCTGGGCATCACGATGATTCGCGCCCGCAACAGTCGTTATGTCATTGATCTCAATCGGGATCCGGCAGGACAGGCACTCTATGACGATGGACGGATGCTGACGGAGCTGCTGCCGACGCGAAGTTTTCAGGGCGAGGCGCTTTACCGGGAGCAGGAACCCGACGAGGCAGAAATTGCGCAGCGTCTGGAAGCTTACTATTGGCCATATTACCAGAAAATCAAAGCCCTGCTGGATGAGCTGCGCGGCGAATTCGACCACGTTCTGCTCTGGGATTGTCATTCGATTCGGCAGCGGGTGCCGACAATTCGTCCCGATGCATTTCCGGATATGATTCTCGGTGATCAGGACGGCCGGACGGCGCATCCGGATCTGACTGCCGTTGCACTGCAGCATCTGGCGGGTGATCCGACCCTGCAGCTTGAGCACAACGATCCGTTTAAGGGCGGTCATATTACGCGCTATTTCGGCAATCCCGCCGGCGGCATTCATGCCTTGCAGCTTGAACTGACCCAGGTGAACTATATGGATGAAGAGCGTTGCAGCTTTGACCCGCAGCGTGCCGGACGGGTTCGACCGCTGCTGGAAGCTACTTTGAAAGCATTGGCGAAGACACTGGGGCAATTGCAATGAGCTGGTGGCGATTCGAAGCATTATGGAGTCCCGAGGGATGGTTGCGGCCCGCTTACGTGCAGTTGACGGCCGAAGGGATGCTGGCAGGCATCCACAGCGCCGCGCCGGAAGCTGTCCATGTCGAATCGGTGCCGGGCTACGCGCTCCCCGGATTCAGGAACGCTCACTCGCATGCCTTTCAATACGCGATGGCCGGTCTAGCGGAACATCTACCTGCCGACGCGCGGGAAGACGACTTCTGGAGCTGGCGCGAGGCGATGTACCGGCTGGCCCTCGCGGTTTCGCCCGACGATCTGCAGGCTATCGCCACTATGCTCTATGCCGAGCTGGCGCGCTGCGGCTATACCGGCGTCGCGGAATTTCACTATCTGCACCATTCGCCGACGGGCACAGCTTATGACAATCCGGCTGAAATGGGCGAACGTCTTGTTGCGGCGGCGGCGGCGGCCGGTATCGCAATAACGCTGGTGCCGGTGTATTACAATCGCGGTGATTTCGGCAAGGACCCGGGCGAAGGTCAGCGGCGCTTTATTATTCCGACGCCGGACGAGTACTTTCGCCT
>JANQRB010000133.1 GCA_028284775.1 Candidatus Kapaibacterium sp.
CCAGGCCAATGAACTTATAGGCAACGGCAATAGCATTCGTGCCAATGGCCACGATGCCGGCGACGCGACGGCCGATGGCGCAGGCGGCGGCGGCGCAGGCGGAACGATACAACTGGACATCGAGTCCGTCGATGATCTGCAGATGCTCGAAGCGCGTGGCGGCCGCGGCGGCAACGTGCTTTGGGAAGGACGCGACCGAACGCGGCTCGGTCCGGGCGGCGGCGGCGGCGGCGGACGTGTCGTTCTAAATAAACCTGACCTGCAGAATGAAATCGGCAACATCGAAATCGGCGGCGGCTCCGGCGGCCTTTACAACGGCATTGCCGGACACGGTGCCGCCGAGGGTTGTCAGGGTCAAATGGATCTCGAGGTCGCCGTCGTTGAGAGCGACCGACCGAACACCGGTCCGCGAGTCAGCCTTACTGCCAATGAGCTTACAGTTTGCGAAGGCGAGTCGGTGCTCTTGGAAGCAGCCGTGAGCGGAGCCAATGATGATCTTGTCATTGCCTGGGAGCCGGAGGACGGCCTCAGCGATCCCTCCATTGCCAATCCGCTCGCGTCGCCGAGCGCGTCAACGCTGTACACTGTAACAGTGTCGGACGGCAGCGGCTGCTCCGATGTCAAAACTGTCTATGTTCAACTCGAAGACTGCCGACGCTGCGATCGGATCGCAGGCGTCATCAATTCCTACTCGGCGGTCAGGGGAATTTCCTACGAAGAGCAGATGCTGCGGATTGCCGAACCGGAAGATTTCACCACGGCCAGCGTGGCGCTGCTGATCCAGATGCAGGGCGCCGAGATTGTCAGCAACAACGACAAAAGTTATGGCGGTGTTCGCGACCGACGCGGCGCCGGCGACTATGAGTTCGTAGCAATCGACCGGGTAGTTGACGATCGGGTCTACCTGACCAGACCGCTCCTTAACAGTGATTACAGGCTTGAAGGGCGAATTCAACTCGTCCGGGTGCCGGAGTACAATCACGTCATTGTCGATGGCCCGCTGAGTTGTCCCGACTGGAACGGCACAACGGGCGGTGTCCTGGCTCTGCTAGCCGACTGTCTGATGCTCGAGGGCTCGCTCGACGTCAGCGGCCGCGGCTTTCGCGGGGGTGCCTACCTGAATCAGATCGGCTGCAATCGGGAGCCGAACGACACAAGTTGGGTCGGTGACGGCCTCTGCAGTTTTTCGCCGCGCGGCGAAGGCATCGCTTCGTATGGCATTGCGCCCTTTATCTATGGCAAAGGTAGTCCGGCCAATGCCGGTGGCGGCGGCAACAATCACAATGCCGGCGGCGGCGGCGGCGCAAATTTCGGTGCCGGCGGCCTGGGAGGTTTTGGTGTGCCTGACCGTGCATTTAACAAGCTGGCTTCCGGTCAGGGCGGACATAGCCTGGGACAATATTATGCGGGTGCCGGACGGCTGATGCTCGGCGGCGGTGGCGGAGCCGGCCATGTTAACCACGGCCATGGCTCAGGCGGCGCGCGGGGCGGTGGTATCGTAATCGTTCGCGCGGCCGTAATCAAGACGGCCGGTCCGTACGGGATCTTCGCCGATGGCAGCGACGCCGATGACGATGTTGCGACGCTCAACCCCGACGGTTGCGGCGGCGGCGGCGCAGGCGGCAGTATCGTGCTCGATGTGCTGCGATTTGATTCGCCCCTGACTTTCAGCGCGGCCGGCGGCAACGGCGGCAGTAAAACCGGCACCATCGGCCAGACTTCGGGTCCGGGCGGTGGCGGCGGCGGCGGTATCGTGGCTGTGCCGCCTGCGGTCAATCTGACGGATGTCGAGATCAATGTTGCCGGCGGCATGGCGGGCAGCGCGCTCGGCAGTGAATCGCCCGGCGCCCAGGCCGGGGACGCAGGTAGTGTCATGGACCTCTTTCATCTGAAGTCCAACTTCAGCTTTGACGAGCATGGCGACTGTCGCGGCTGCTATCCAGTTGTAGCCGGCACGGAAGAAGAATGCGGCAAGGCCATCGTCCATATTGCCGATCAGTCGATCCTGCTTGAATCGGCTGAACTGCTGGATGATGAAGGAACGGATAATGTCAGCCTGCAAATTGTCGACAACCTGCCGGCGAACGAATCGCGCCTCTGCATCGAACTGAACGACACGCTGCGCGCCGGACGCTTCCACATCACCGTCCGCAACGCCGAAGGACGCAGCCTCGACTACCGGGGCACGATCCTTCCCAAAGCAGCCCAACCGACGATCGCCGCTCTGACGGCCGACACCCTGATCGCCAGCGCTGCCAACGGCTATCAATGGATCAGAAATGGCTGGCGCATGCCCTTCCCCAGCGCCCGCCAACGCCGCTTTCACGTAAGCGAAGAAGGCGATTATCAGGTGGAAATCACCGATGAAAATGGCTGTACCGCCCTCTCTGAAATACTGATGGTGCGCTTTACCGGTATCGCCGAACAAGCCGCAGGACAGCCGGATCTCAGGGTCCTGCCGAACCCTGGTACTGATATCTTCCACCTGGCGACGGCTTACCTGGAGCCCGGTCCCGTCCGAATCCGCATCAGCGACGCCCTTGGTCGCACTATCCGCAGGATGACGATCATGCACGATGGCGGCGAGCTGCAGCAGAGATTCTCGCTTGCTGATCAGGCTGCGGGATTGTACTTCGTTCACCTCGAAAACGCTAGCAGCCAAATCGTTCGTAGTGTCGTGAAGGAGTAGTCACTCCAGGCGACGCCCCTGAACTTTGCACGCTCGAAAGTGTATTCGAGCATGTGCCCGGCCCTGTGATATCGTTCAGACTTTCTGAGAGCGATGTTGCGGGGCCCTTCCATTATATCGTCAGACAGCGCCAGTCAAAAGAATTGTGAGCTATTGGCCCGGCTGTTGTATTTTTGCCGATCCAACGACATGCCGAGCACGCGAGAACCCTATGCGCATCGCCGATCACCTGGCAAAGATTTCCTGGACTCTGGCCGACAAACTCCTGTTTTTGCTGTATGGCTTTTTTGTTCGACTTTGGCAGATTTCGCTCCTGCCTACCGAAGAGTTTGGCCTCTTCGGTCATCTGGAAGTCTGGCATGTCCTCATTCTGACCATCAGCGACGGCCTGGCCCTGCAGGGCTTGATCAAGTTCGGGGTCCGCGCGGAAGATCGCGCGAAGGTTAACTTCATGAGCCTGATCCTGCACGCTGGCTTTTGCCTGGGAATGTCGCTGCTGCTATTCGGCTTATTCTGGGGCTTGCCGGCGGTGGCTGAATTTTTCAATGAACCGCGTCTGAGTATCGTAGCAGTCTACCTGCCTCTATATGTCGTCCTTTCCATTCCACGTACCTTTTGTCTGAAACTCCTGTACCGCGATGTGCAGATGCGCGCAATTTTCTCGGTAAACCTGGTCTGGTTCGGCACGATGGCCGGCCTGACAGGCTACCTGGCCGCCACCAACAGTCTGACGAGTTTTGAAGACCTCGCCGGCATTCACATTATCGGTATGGCGGTTTCTTCGCTTCACATGATGCTCATCACGCGCTCGCAGCTGAATTTCGGGCGAGCGGGCGGACTAAGCTGGCAAGAATTCTGGACCTTCGGCCGCAACACAGCAGCGACCGTCGGCGTCAACAATGCCACACTCTTCGTTGAGCAGCTGATCGTGCAAAAGTTCTTCGGTACCCAGATCGTAGGTATCTATCAGGCGGCCAAAACTCTGTTTCGCTCCTTTGACGCTCTTCGCGACGCCCTTGTGGGCCTTGTCTTCCCCGGCGCAGTGCGCCTGGTGGCGGAACGTGATCGAGACAAATTACACGCCTTTCTATCGAAAGCGATTTCCTTCTATCTGGTGGTTGCCGTTGTTGCGGTAGCCCTGCTTGAATTCGGAATGGCCGAGCTGATTATTACCAGCTTCCTGCCGATCAAGTATCACAGTGCCATCAGTCTGTTCAGGCTCTTGCTCGTCGCGGCGCTCTTTCAGCCGATATATATCGGCGTCGCATTTATGGTCGCCCGCGGCGACACGCTGCTGCTGCTGCGTTTCGTACTGATTTGCGCCGCCGTTTCCCTCGGCAGTACCTTGCTTGTCGGTATGACAGGCATCTTTCAACTTGTTCCCCTGGGCAGCGTACTTTACTTCGCTGTTCTGGCGGCGTTGACCTTTCGCTATACAGCTCGCTTCGGCGGACTGTGTTTCAGTGATCTCCTGCGGGCAATCCCGGACTCGCTCGACTTTTTGCGCAGAATGGCCAGCGTCGAAGGGAATAGTCGGGGAAAATAGCTTTCGGCTGGCGTGGTGCTGAGCCTTTAAGCAAATAATCGTAAGTTTATGCTTTTGGCACTTGCCGAAGTGAAGGACGAGCAGCGAAGATATGAGCGTGGGCTATCACCTTTCTCAGGCCTGGCGGATGGCGCGCAGACGCTTTACGACAGGTTTATGGATCATCCTCGTAACAGCCGTTGCTACGATCGGCGTGGTGCTGACCGTGGCGGGTGTTTACGGCAAAAATATCGATCTGATGAGTTTGTCCGAGCAGGTTGTCGTCACCGTCTTCCTTGAAATGGATGCCGATAGCCTGGATGTCCTCTATGTGCGCGAACAAATGCATGCGATGCCGGAGATAGCAAACGTCGGCGTCGTGTATCCGGAACAGGCCAGGGCCGATTTCGAACGCCGGTACGGGACAGCGACCGACAGACTCCTCCCCGGCAATCCCTTTCCGATTACACTCACCGCCGAACTGCAGGCCGAATATCGAACCTCGCTCGGAGCGCGCTCGGCTGTTAACAAATGCCGCAAAGTCGCCAAGGTGGACGACGCCAATTTTCGATCGAGTTTTGTCAACGCACTGCAGGACCGCAAACGCGAAGGGGCGACTTTTCTGCTTGTAATCGGCCCTGTCATACTCCTCGCATTTCTTATTCTCCTGGTCGTAACGATTCGGCACAGCATCGAGCTGAGCCCCGAAGAAGCGCAGATTTTAACTCTGAGCGGTGCGGGACGTCTTTTTATCGCAACTCCCTACATCCTCTTCGGTATGTTCTTTGTTGCTATCGGCGTGGCGCTCGGCGCGGGTGGCGCGGTCGGTCTGTTTCAAGCCATGCTGGAAGCCCTGCCCTGGATCGTCGGTATCCAGCCTGAACTGCTTGTTGCCGCCGCCGCTTTGACGCTTGTCGTCGCAAGCATCTTGACGCTGCTGATTTCCTGGAACAAAGCTAAGTATTGACGGCTGGTGACAAAACTCGACCGCTATATCATTAAACAGTTCCTGGCAACCCTTGTCTTCGGAATCCTGGCGCTCTGCGTTATCTTTGTGGTCGTCAGCCTCTTTGAAAAGATGGATAAGTTTATCGACAAGGGAACGCCTGCCGCGGTCATTGTTGAATACTACATCAACTACCTGCCCGATATCATCAAGATCCTCTTCCCCGTCGGGATGCTGCTTTCCAGTTTGTTTACCACCGGGAGACTCGCCAACAACAACGAAATTACAGCGATGAAGACCGGGGGCATGAGTCTGTATCGCTATATGCTGCCCTTCATTGTGATAAGTATCTTCTTGAGTTTCGGCCAGTTATATTTCAATGGCTGGATCGTACCCAAAGCCAACCGCGTCAAGTCCGATATCGAACGCGAGTATCTTGGCAAGGGCGGCAACGTTACGACCTTTAGCAAGCTCGATTTCCGCGACGCTCCATTGCGCAATGTTCGCATTCGTTACTACGATGATCGCTCAAAAAATGGCAACGCAATCTCGATCGACGAGTTTAGCTCGGAACGGCAGCCCCGCCTCCTGCACTCGGTCTTTGCGCCAAAGTTCACCTGGGATGCGGGCGAACAGGTCTGGCGGCTCTTTGACGCCGTCGAATTTTTCGAGGCGGATCTGGGGCAGCGTATCGTTCGGCACGATTCGCTTGTCGCGGAAATCAATATTGAGCCGGATGACATATTGAACCTTCAGCGCAAGTCGACCGAGTTGACATTCGATGAGCTGCGCAATCACATCGACCTTGCGCGACGCGGCGGCAAAGACGTACGGCGGGAAATGATCGACTACTACGGCCAGTATGCACTCCCCTTCGCTAATTTCATCGTTGTTCTGTTTGGCGTTCCCTTTTCATCGGGCAAGCGCAAGGCGGGTCTGGCAATCGAGATTGCCACGGCGATGGTAGTGGCATTCACCTATCTGGTATTCAGCAAGCTGGGGCAAACGATCGGCTATGCCGCTGAGATCGATCCCGCCATGAGCGGTTGGCTGGCAAATAGCGTGTTTTTCGTTGCCGGAATCGTTAATATTATCCGAATGCGAACCTAAGCCGGGTATGAAGCTCGTTAAGCTATGGAACAACTGCAAACTCTTACAACCTTGCGCGGCCGCTCGATTCTCCGCTCTATTTACCGCGAGTTGCGCTATGAGCGCCAACTTGGCAACCTTGCCGTACTCAACACAAGCTGGCGCATTTGTGCCAGCGAACGTGAGTTGAATCGCTACAGCGGACAGAACGTCACCGTACTTCATCCGCTGGGATTTTTCGGCGGTACGGCGCTCTGGTTGCAGGAAATCGTTAATCGTTTCTATTTCAGCACGATTTCGTCGCTTGTATATCTTGGCGCTGCCTTTCTGCTCGTGATCGTCGGTGCATTCCGCTTTACCAATGCTATCGGTAGTGAACTGGTTGTCGCGGGCATCGCCCTGGAAGCTTTGCTGCTGACGATTCTGTTTATCACGATGTTCTTCAGTCCGCCGGATGACGTTGAAAACGAAGAAGAGCCCGGCAGCAAGGACGAGGAGTCAGAGTCGCGACAGCTCATTCGCGAAATCGGCGAGATTTCGAGTGATTACGCGGCATTTTCGGTTCAGGTAGAAGAAATTACTGCAACGCTGGCTAGTCTTGCCGCCCAACAGGACGAACTCATCGGAGCGCTGCGCGAGTCCAGTCGCCAGCATGCCCTGATGGTTGCGCCGCAGCCCGAATTGTTAGAAACAATCCGCAAGACCAACGCATCGCTGGGCGAGTTCCAGCAGAGCATCGCAGATCTGGTTGCCGCAACGCAAAAACTGCAGCACGAGAAGATCGAGCAGGCCGTCCGCCGTGAAGTTGAGCAGCTTCTGGCCGGCCGCCTGGGCAGCAACAGCCAATGAAAGCCCGCAAGCGTCCATATCGCAGCCGCCGGCGAGTGGAAATCTATTTCGTTCTGTATCTGACGGCTTTGATGTTGCTGCTGCTGGATCAGCGCGGGACCGAGATCAATCCTGACGACGATCTCGTCTGGCAGTTGCTGGAGACAAATTTCAGCCTGCAGGCCGAAAAGAACCTTCTGAGCTGCACGATGATTCAGGAAGAAGAAGGCGTTCGCGTCGTGGCAATCGATTCGGCCAATACGATCTTCATGCAGGGCAATGTCAGCAACATCTCCTATGACTACGATCTGAAAGACCTGCGTCGCGGCGAGAGTATTCGAATCGGCGATGCCGCCGGCGACGCGGTGGATAACTTCCGTTCGACGCCCGACTCTGCGACCGGCAGCAGCCTGTTTTACTGGCGGCCCGCTCTCGACGATCTCAGTTCTACGCTGATCAAAGTTAGCGTTACCGCCCGGGCGACGCCGACGATCCCCCCCAGGCTGACTTCGCTGAAGCATCGCCGGCAACTGGAGAATATTATCAAAGCCGGCGCACAGATAGAAGCACGGACGGAATTCGAAATTTCGATAAACTTTCTGCCGTCCAACCCGATCGCTCTTAATCCCATCAACGACGATAGTCTGTCTGCCAACGAGGGTCCTGCGACCGTAATCATCCAGGGTCCTGAAGTTACGATCAACCAGTCTGCGCCGGGCGCCCTCAGCCTCAGCCCGCAGCGCGCAACTATCTATGCCGTGCCATTCGCCTATTGGGAAAACCGCTTCTTCGTAGGTGGAATCGACCTGCTAAGTGGACTGGCGGAACAGCCGCAGCTTACCGTCAGCGGCGCGGCCGACGCCGAAGGGCTGGCCGAAATCGTGTCTGTTGAACAAGACCATCTACTGATCCGGGGGCGCCTGCCCGCTCTGGGCGACATGCGGGTGCAGGTCCGCATTCAACGCGAAGCCGACGGCAAAATAGCCCTTTCCAGCTTCGACGTTCAGCCCCAGGACCTTCAGCCGCCCGATCTGCCCGCACGTATGTATCCCGGTGTCGAGTACTTAATCAACCCGCGTTTTCCGGCTCTGGTAGGACAGGAAACGCGGGCGGTCCTTCAGGAAAAAGGCGGTCGCGAACGTTATGTCAGCACGCAGGGACAGGAGTTTTTCTTCAGCCCGCAGGAGCAGGATGTCGGCAGCGATTTACTCTTGCTGCGATTTATTAACGGTCGAAAAATCGATGAGCAGGTGCAGCTGAGGGTACAGGACTTCCCCGCGCCCGAAATTGCTGAGATAATTCCACAGGGCGGACAAAAAGTCATCGTCACTACCCGCGCCTATGGCATTCGCGCCGGTCGCAATCGTGTCACGCTGCAGATCACCGGCAACGGCCAACAGGCCCGCGAGCGTCATGGCGAATACGAATATCAGCCCGACGACTACATGCATATTCAGGTCTTTGAGGTAACACCCCGCGATGCCGGTCAGGCCTTCACCTTCGGCGTCAGGGCCGCAAACAGCAAAGCATCGTCAAAAGAACGACAGTGGCAGGGTCAATAGCAATTACCGACAGCCTACGTAAGTATTTCGATTCCGATGAGGATCATTCCTCTACCGACATTGCGTCAAAACAGAATGATCTGTCAGCGTGAACGCCGCCGGGCACGGTAACGTGCAACGGCACGCTGGTGCTGCAGCTCTGTCCGTGAAAATTCATGGGTAGCGCTGCCGTCGCCGGTCGCGACAAAATAATAATACGTATGTTCTTCGGGCAGCAGGGCGGCTTCGAGTGCGGCCCGGCCGGGCGAGTTAATCGGCCCTGGCGGCAGTCCGCCGTATTTGTAAGTGTTATAAGGATTGTCAACGGTGAGATCGCGATAGAGCAGACGGCGCTGCACATCGCCGAGAGCATACTGGACCGTCGGATCGGCCTGCAGACGCATGCCGCGCTCCAGCCGATTGTGATATACGCCGCTCACCCGTTGTTTCTCCCAGTCCTGGGGCGTTTCGGCCTCTACGATCGAAGCCAGGGTAACGATCTCGTGGAGGCTCAGCTTGCGTTCGCGCGCCTGCGCCAGCCGTTCCTCCGTCCAGAATCGGCGATGCTCTTCCACCATACGTTTGATGATCGATTGAGGACTCGACTTGGCATAAAAATTATAGGTCTCCGGCATCAGATAGCCTTCCAGGGAGCCCGCGCTGATCTTCAGGGCCTGAGCCAGCGAGTCCGAGCGGGCGGCACGCAGGAAAGCGCTCGAATCGCAAAGGCCGTTACGCGCGACAATAGCGGCAACACGTCGCAGCGAGAGGCCCTCGGGAAAAGTCACGTTGACCGTACGCGCTTTGCCGGGCCGTGCGAACAAAGACTTGAGCGCTTCGAACTGGGATTGGCCCCGCTGAAGCGTGAATTGACCGCGATTGAGGCGGGCGCCGCTGCTGAGGGCGTACGCCTGCAGCGAAAGTCGGGCGGCCAGAGGCCAGGAAAGCAGGCCCTTGCGATCAAAAATGGCTACAGCTCCGTTGACGGTCGTACCGGCCGGAATCTGGATGGTGATCGAATCGGCGCCCAGAGGCAGCTCTTGCTGCAGGGACCAGTAAGCACCGATCATCAGTCCGCTGGCAAGCACTAACAACACAAGGATAATTTTCTTCATGGTCTTCATGCATTTGAATGCCGGACATTCCGCTGTTAAGAATCCGCATCCTGCCGACGTATCAGGAAAGCAAAAAATATGAACGAAGCTATTTTTGTTGAAATATGAATGATTTTTAATACAAGTAAAAAAATAGCTTCGTATCTTTGCGATTCTACACTTAAACGACGTTTTGAGCCGCAAACCAGATATTGAAAATAATAGATAACTACGAAGGTTACGGTATGAATGTTCTGCAGAGCAAGATCGAAACACAGTTGGACGCGTTGCGAAGCGAGCGTAAAAGTTTCGCCAAAAACTCCGCCGACGTTAAGCTCGGTGACATCAAAGTAGGGCAGGTCGTCGGCGGGATGCGCGGGCTGACGGGCCTTTTATGCGACACCTCATCAGTAGCGCCGGACGAGGGCTTGCGAATTCGCAACAAACCTATTCTCGATTTGACGGCAGGTCGTCCGGAAGACGTGTTTTACTTGCTGCTTACGGGCGAGACGCCGGATGAGGAAGCGCGCGACGAATTGCTGCAGGCATTTCGCCGACATTCATCTGTTCCCTCTTATGTATGGAATGTGTTGGAGGCGATGCCGATCGATTCGCACCCCATGGTAATGTTGAGCGTTGGTCTGATGGCAATGGAACGCGAATCGCGTTTTCGCCAGGCCTATGATCGCGGCGCGTCGAAGGAAGACCTGTGGGTGCCGATGCTGGAAGATTGCCTGCTCCTTCTGTCGCGCATCACGACGCTTGCCGCCGCTATCTACCGGATGAAATTCGACAAAGGCGAACGCATCGCTCCGCGCCACGATCTGGATTGGTCCGCCAACTTTGCCTATATGCTCGGTTTGTCGGAAGGCGACGACAAATTTGCCGACCTGCTGCGAATGTACCTCGTACTTCACAGTGATCACGGTGGCGGCAATGTCAGCGCAATGACCGCTCATACCGTCGGCTCCGCACTGTCGGATGTGTTTTACGCATTGCCTGCAGGGCTCAACGGACTTGCCGGTCCGCTCCATGGACTGGCCAACCAGGAGTGCCTGAAATTCGTATTGAGTATTCGGGAGCGTTTTAACGGCGTGCCCGAAACGCAGCAATTACGCGACTACATCTGGGAACGTCTTAACAACCGTCAGGTGATTCCCGGCTTCGGTCACGCGGTGCTGCGCGTCACGGATCCCCGGTTTACGGCTTTTCACAATTTCGGCAATGCCAATTGCGCGGATGACGAAGTGTTTAAGATCGTCGATCTTCTGTTTCAGGAAGTTCCCAAAGTGCTGATAGAGCACGGCAAGGCCGCCAATCCCTGGCCGAATGTCGATGCCGCTTCCGGCTCTCTGCTGTACCATTACGGCATGAAGGAATTCCAGTTTTACACCGTTATGTTCGGCGTCTCGCGTGCCCTCGGCATCTGCTCGCAGATTGTTCTTAATCGCGCGCTTCTCTCGCCGATCGTACGTCCGAAAGCCGTGACGACAACTAAACTTCACGAGATGATCGCTGCCAATTCATGACAAGTTTACGATCAACAATTGACAAAAAAATGAAAAGCTCCATACCGGCGGTATGGAGCTTTCCCTTTAATCAAAAAGCGTGGACCTTACTGGACTTGAACCAGTGACCTCCACGATGTCAACGTGGCGCTCTAGCCAGCTGAGCTAAAGGTCCGATTAAAACAGGCCGCAAATATACGATTGCGGTGCAGCTTACGCAAATTTTTTCACGGCTGCCTTTAACAAACCAGCTAAAATTTTTCTTGTTCACATTGCGGTACTGATTCTATGATCATTGCACTCATCCTCACACTTGGCTTGCTAGCTCTACTCACTGCGCTCTTTTTTGCGCGACAGGTGAGTTCGGTTTCGATTGAAAAGGGAGCGGCTTCGGCCGACGAGGTTGCGAAACTGAAAGAAATCTCCATTGCCATTGCTGATGGCGCGATGGCATTCTTAAAACGCGAATACAAGATTCTTGCTATTTATATGCTTGCCTTCGCGGTCATCATCGTCTTCACCATTCAGGATCATTCCGGCCAGGGCATACCCATCGGCCCCTACTCGGCAATCAGTTTTCTGATCGGCGCCGCCATCTCGGTCATTTCGGGTTATATCGGAATGAAAATCGCCACGAAGGGTAATGTGCGCACAGCTGCGGCGGCGCGTATCTCGCTTAAGGAGTCGTTTAACATCTCCTTTCGTTCCGGCGCCGTAATGGGCTTCGGACTTACCGGCCTGGCCGTTCTCGGTCTTCTGCTGGTCTATCTCGGCTTCGACGCTCTTCTGCCCGCCGCGCTGCAGGGACGCGAAACGCTTATTATGGAGATACTCTCCGGCTTTGGTCTCGGCGGGTCCTCCGTTGCGCTTTTTGGACGGGTTGGGGGCGGAATCTATACGAAAGCAGCCGATGTCGGCGCCGACCTCGTTGGTAAAGTCGAGGCCGGAATTCCAGAAGACGATCCGCGCAACCCGGCTGTCATCGCGGATAACGTCGGCGACAACGTCGGTGATATTGCCGGGATGGGCGCCGACCTGTTCGGTTCGGTTGCCGAGAGTACCTGCGCAGCGCTCGTGATCGGCGCAGCCGCTTTTGCGACAGCCCCGGACGACATTAAACCTTTTGCCCTGCTCTTTCCGATCCTGGTCAGTGCGATCGGTATCGTCGCCAGCCTCGTGTCCATGTTTTTCGCTCGTCCGACAAAGGAGGAAAAAGTGGAAGGTGCGCTGAAAGCGACTCTTACCATTTCAACGCTGATTATGCTTGCGGCCGTTTATCCTCTTTCGATGAATATGCTGCCCGCGAGCTTCAGCCTGGTGGAAGGCGGGACGACCTTCACGAATCTCGGCGTTTATTTCAGCATCGCGGCCGGACTGATTTCCGGTCTGCTGATTGGGCTGATTACCGAATTTTATACCTCACACCGCTACAAGCCGGTACGCGAAGTTGCGGATGCCTCCAAGACAGGCTCGGCCACCAATATCATTTACGGCCTGTCGCTCGGCTATAACAGCGCCGTCATTCCGATGTTTCTGATTGCCGTCACCGTTGTGTTGGGATATACCCAGGCGGGAATGTATGGTATCGCAATGGCCGCCATCGGCATGCTCGGTACGATCGCCATCGGTCTGACGATCGACGCCTACGGACCGGTAGCCGACAATGCGGGCGGTATTGCCGAGATGGCGGGAATGGGCAAAGACATTCGCGACCGGACGGACTCTCTCGATGCCGCCGGCAATACGACCGCGGCGATTGGCAAGGGCTTTGCAATCGGCTCGGCGGCCCTGACGTCGCTGGCCCTGACGTCGGCATTTCTTACGAGCGCCAAAATCACGGAGATCAATATGCTGGAGCCGATCGTGATGGCCGGTCTGCTCGTGGGCGCTGCACTCCCCTTTTCCTTTTCGGCGATGACGATGCGTTCGGTCGGACTGGCGGCGCTGGCAATGATCGAAGAAGTTCGCCGACAATTCCGCGAAAAACCAGGCATCCTGAAAGGTACGGACAAAGCGGATTATGCGCGTTGCGTGGATATCTCGACGCAGTCGTCTCTGCACGAGATGATTAAGCCGGGGCTGCTCGTCATCCTCTCGCCGCTGATCATCGGATTCCTCTTCGGCGTACAGATGCTCGCGGGCGTTTTGATCGGCGCATTGATTACAGGCGTCATGCTGGCGATCTCGATGGCCAACTCGGGCGGAGCCTGGGACAATGCCAAGAAGTTTATCGAAACCGGCGAGCTCGGCGGAAAAGGCTCCGACGCCCATAAGGCGGCAGTGGTCGGCGATACGGTCGGCGATCCGTTTAAGGATACCTCTGGCCCCTCGCTCAATATTCTGATTAAACTGATGGCTATTATCAGTCTGGTGTTTGTACCCTTCTTTGTGCAGTACAACGGCATTCTGATCGACTGAGCCGGCTGCGAAGAATAGTTTAGATAAACCCGGCATTTCGATGCCGGGTTTTTTGTTTAAATAATTGCCATCGCACCGCAGACCAGCGTGGTACGGACTTAAACACGCGCAGCATTTACATCGAGGCCAAAAAGGAAGTCAGGTTGGCGTCCGGGGCTAAGGCAAGTTTTTTACGAAGACGGTAGCGATGGCTTTCGACATTGCGCACGCTGACGCTCAGGATCTGCGCTATTTCTTTGGTGGCAAGATTCATTTTGAGCAGAGCGCAGATCTTGAGTTCGGTCGGCGTGAGCTTGGGAAATGCCTCTGATATCTGACGGATAAAATCCTGGTGTACTTCCTGGAATTGTCGTTCAAAAGCCGACCAGTCTTCCCGCGAGTTAACATTTTCATCGATTTCATGCACGAGTGAACCCACTGCCTTCGCGACATCTGTGTCATTATGGGGAATCTCTTGACGGATTCGCTGTTTAAGCCGGCCCAGGAATTCATTCTTTTGCACAAGGTACATGGCAAGTGTCGTGAGCTCTTTTGATTTCATCTGCATCTGCAATTCCAGCCGCTCATTCTGCAGACGGTAAATTTCTCGTTCCTGGTTGGCCGTTTCAATTTCAGCCCGAAGACGCATTTCGGCGATCTTGCGCTGGGTTTGGCGGTTTCGCACTTCATCTTTGATTTGTGAATAGCGGCGCAGATGCCGATAGGCTTTGTCGCTATCGCCCAGGGCGTCGAATGTGGCCGCAATGCGCTCGTGCAGCTCGTATTCGGCGTGACGAAAGCCTCCGGCTTCGGCGATGCCAAGCGCCGTATTCAGGGTCTCAAAGGCTTTGGGCAGCTCGCCTTTTTCAAATTGGATCGCGCCTATATTCTGCAGGATCCTCACATGGCTGGCCTTGTCGTCCGCCTCTTCGGTGATCGTGCGGGCCTCTTCCAGATAGTCGAGCGCGGTGCGCCACTGGCTCTGCGCGCGATACAGATCGCCGAGGTGCCCCAGGGTAATCGCCTTGCCTAAGCGATCGTCCACCTCATCGTACAGCTTCATAACGCGCGTCTGGTATTCGAGCGCGGTGACCAGGTCGTCCCGCTGCTGATAAATAAGTCCGATATTGCCGAGGGTCAGCGCCTGTCCGTAGGTATCGCCTATCTCCTCGCGGATGGCATAGCTTTTCTGAAAACAATCTAAAGCGTTGTCGTAATCTTCGAGCAGCCAGTAAACAGTGCCGATATTATTGAGCACGTAGCCGATACCGGGTTTGTGGTCCTTGTCTTCGCGGTAACGCAGGCATTGCTGATAGGAATCCAGTGCCCGCGCATAGTCGCCAATCTCCTGGTAAATGGTGCCGATGTTGTTTAATACAGCGCCGATCTGTTCATGGAAACCATTCTCTTCATACACATCGCAGCTCTTGTTAAAGGCATCGAGCGCTTCCTTGTAGTCGCCCTTTTTCTTGTAGGCCGTACCGACGTTATTCAATACGGTGGCGCGATCTTCATGGCGATGAAGCGCCGCAAACAATTCATAGGACTGCCAGAGAGCATCCAGTGCCTTGTCATAGTCGAGCAGGCGAATCTGGCAGATGCCGATCGCCCGCAAAAAGGCGGCTTCGGCCGCGCGGTCGCGAACCTCGCGTGAAAGACCCAGCCCGCGTTGTCCGATATCGAGTGCAAAGTGGGGATCAGAACGAAAGGCGCGATCGCCGATTTTGCGGAGTAAGTAAATCCGACGGGTTTTATCCCGTTCAAAGCTCAATTCCTCCTGTAGGTATTCCAGTGTTTCCTGCATTCGACAACAGCCGGGCCGATTGAACGAAAAAAACTGATTTATGCCTGCGGCCAAAATTACGAAATGTTCCGGAGCTGCCCCCGCGAAATTTGGGCAGCGGCTCGCGACGGACACTCAGTTGCGCAGGGACTGGTCCAGGAGCGGCAGGGCTTCCGCCAGTCGCCGGTAATCGGCCGCTTCATTGAATACCTGAGCCGAGATACGGAGTAAACAATCATCTTCGAAATCGAAGAAAGGCAGCTCTATCCGCGCGGACTGCCAGAGATGCCGCCTGATATCTTGAGCCTGTTGCCGCGCATGGCGGGGACGCGACCAGGGCAGCGCGACCATCGACGCGATCATCTCGTCCGGCGCGGGCGGCTGAATCGCCAGCGTGTCACAGAGAACGTCCCGCGCCGCCAGGACTGTCGATCGTTGATAGCTGCGCATGGCATCCAGGCCGAGGTCACGGGCAAATTTCAGCGCCGCCGACAGGCAGAGCCAGGGCGTGTAGTCACGTGTACCGACATAGTCGAACTCGGCGGTGTATCCTTCGCCGAAGAAATTGGAAATGACGCTGGGATGCATGTGCTGATGCCATTGCGGCGCGCACCAAAGCAAGGCGCAGCCTTTGGGTGCAAAGAGCCATTTGTGGCAATTGCCCACATACCAGTCCGCGCCCAGGGATGGAATATCCAGCGGCAGCATCCCCGGTGCGTGTGCGCCGTCGACCAATACCGGGACGCCGCGTGACTTGGCCATGGCAATGATCTCCGGCAGCGGGAATACAAGACCGGTCGATGAAGAGATGTGATCGATAACCAGCAGGGCCGTGGTGCCGCTCAGAGAGGCATCGAGCGCCTGCAGTACCTGCCCGGGGCTCTCGATCGGGAACGGCACCACAGCTTCGCGATAGCCTAAACCAAAGTGACGAGCGCTGTGCTGCAGTATATGCCGTACTGCGCCATAGACATGGTTCGTGCTGAGTATTTCCCGTCCCTTCAACGATGTCGCAGCTGCGCCCCCTGCCGTCAAAAAGGAATTCAGCACGGACTGAACGCCGCAGCTTGCATTTTCCACAAAAACATAGTCATGGGCCTCACCACCGGCAAACTCCGCCAAATATCCGGCCTGCCGCCGCAGCTCTTCCGGCAGAAAATCGAGAAAAAAGGCGACCGGCTGGGCTTCCATCCTGTCACGCAACTCGGCCTGCCGCCGCAGCACCGGCTCGGGTGTCGCTCCAAAGGAGCCATTGTTGAGATAGCACACATCCTGCTCAAGACGCCAATGCCGCTTTGCCTTGCGGCCGAAGATACCCGACTCCATATGCCCTCCCGCTCGTTACCAAACTCAGTCTGCAAAGATAGCGGCGGCGTGCGTAAGGACAAATCAGACTCTTACCTGTGCTCTCCACTACCAGGCGGTTCAGCAATGTTCCTAGGCTTGAATGCCGCCGGGCTTCGCATTCCGGGGCTTCCAATCCTCTGCATCGAGCCGACTACGTAGCAATAACTGACACCAGCAATTCGTGACCGAGGATGCCGGCCCCGGGCGCTTTGAAAGACTTAGTTGACCTCGGCGGTAAGCTTTTGTATATTCGGCGGTCGGAATTGAGGGTCCGACATTTGTGCATGCCTGCTTTGCAGCGGAGTATAATGACTAAGCCGCCGATGCCGAAAGTGTTGCTCATCGAAGATGACGACCAACTTCGCGATGCCGTTCGCGAAGTGCTGGAAGAAGAAGGTTTTGAGACGTTCACCGCCGCCAACGGTGAATACGGCATACAGGTGGCCCGGGAAATGTTACCTGATTGTATCATAAGCGACGTCAACCTGCCCCGCTATGACGGCTATCGCGTATTGAATGAGATCCGCAAACAACCGGAGATGGCATTTACGCCATTTATTTTTCTGACCGCTCAAGGCGATAAAGACGATGTCCGACGCGGAATGACGCAGGGCGCCGACGACTACATCACCAAACCGTTCCAGGTCGCCGACCTGCTTTCATCGCTCAGAATCCGTCTCGAAAAAAGTACAATTATCAAACAGCGGATGGATGAACTGCGAACGAATATCAGTTCTATGCTGCCGCATGAGTTACGCACGCCCTTGGCCGGAATTATGGGGCTGGCGCAGTTTCTGACCGATCCCAGCAGCTTGCCGGGGGATGAAGAGGTAGCCGAAATGGGCAAGCTGATACTGGAAAGTTCGCTGCGCCTGGAACGAATTGTTGAGAATTACCTGCTCTACTCCCAATTCAAAATGGTCAGTGATGAAGCTAACACGCTCAGTCCCTGGCGCGGCGACCAGTCAATAATTGCCCCCAAGGACATCGAGCTTTTTGTACGCAAAATAATTAAGCTGAACGATCGCGAAGACGACCTCGAATTGGCTCTCTGCCCGGATTCGCTCCGCATTTCCGGCATCAGCGTTCAAAAGATTGTTGAAGAATTGGTGGACAATGCCTGCAAATTCTCGAAGAGCGGTACGAAGATATCGGTATGCAGCACGGTCGAACAGGATCGGTTCCTGCTGCAGGTGCAGGACTGCGGTCTGGGAATGACGCGAGAGCAGATCGCAATGGTGGACGGATTCGTGCAGTTCAATCGCAAACACTATGAGCAGCAGGGTTCAGGCCTGGGATTGATTCTGGCCAAATATTTGGTCGAATTGCACAAAGGAAGTTTTCGTGTGATCAACGCGCCGGAAAAAGGAACGATTGTGATTGCTTCCTTTCCCTCAAGCGTTGTCCGGAAGGAGGAAACGCTGCTTGCCTCCTCCGGTGAGTAAAAGCGCACAACAAAAGACGGCAGGCTGATGGCGGCGGCAGATTCTGACTTTGTATAGGCATCAACTCTTCCTGGAAATATTTCAAACAATCTTTCTTATCTTACTACAGAGAAAAAACTATAACGAAATTCGCGTCCCTTGTCCGGAGGACTGACGCGAATCATTCTGATATCCGAGCATAAGGGACTGAAAGATTATTAACACATACTTATAACGGTTACTGACAATTGTGCGCTGAACCGATACTACACCCCCCGATTGTAGGTCGTTCTCATACCTACCAAGTTCCTAGCCAGCAGCGCACACTCATTCGGGATAACACCGTCGCCTTCCCGGGCGACGACTAATGTCTAGTCGTGCTCACAAAACTGATCGTATGAATACATTGATCGTCGAAGACGACCTGGCGGCACTTGAGGCGTACCGCAAGATAGCGGAGCGTTTAGGCCATTCCGTCACAACCTGCACCCATTCGACGCAAGCGAAAGAAGCCTTCAATAGTGCCGTCTATCCCTTGGTGATTCTGGATCTCTGTCTGCCGGATATGGACGGCATCGAGCTTTGTCGATGGATGCGCCGGCATCCAAACAGCCGCTATGCAGTCATATTAATCAACACGGCTCACGATCGCAGCAACGACATTGCGACAGTGCTGGATGCCGGCGCCGACGACTATATCCTCAAACCGGCCTCGTACGATATGTATCGCCTGCGGCTCACCATTTTGTCAAGGCTGGCGCAACACCGCGAGCAGCGAGCTACTATCGAGGAACAGTTGCAGGAAAGCGAAGAACGCTATCGCGATCTCTTCGAAAATACCAGCGATCTCATTCAATTGACGTCTCCGGACGGTCGGCTGCTGTACGTCAATCAGGCCTGGCTTGAAGCGCTTGGTTACGAAAAAGCCGACCTGCGGGACTTGTCGATCTTCGACGTTGCCCACCCCGACAGTGTAGGTCAGTTGCGGCGGATCATCGAACAGACAATAAGCGGCGGCGACATCAAGAGCACGGAAACTGTCCTGAACGCCCGTGACGGTCGCGCTATCGTTGTCGAAGGGAATATCTCCTGCTATCGGCGCGACGGTGTGCCGCTGAGAATCAGAGCCATTCTGCGGGATGTCACGGAACGCAGACGAGCAGAGCAGGAGCTCGAGCGCGCATATGACGCCCTGGAACAGCGGGTGGAAACTCGGACGAAAGAATTGCAGGCGAGTAACGCCCGCCTGCGGGCTGAAGCTCAAGAGCGCCTCACTGTTGAAAACGCGCTGCGCGGCAGCGAACAGCGCCTGCGACAGATCATTGACCTTGTGCCGCATATGATTTTCGCTAAGAACAACGAGGGTCGGTTCCTGCTGGCCAACAAGGCCGTAGCCAATGCTTATGACCTGAGCGTCCAGGCACTCATCGAAAAACAGCACCGGGAGATTCACAGACCACTGAGTGAAGTCGAAGCGATGCTGGATAAGGATCGCCGGGTTATCGAGCTGAATCAGCCGGGACGACTGGAATCCGAACACTTTACGGACCGCAGCGGCAGTGTGCGCCTTCTGCAGACAACGCGCATTCCCTTCACGTTTTCCGGCAGCGAAGAACGCGCTGTCCTCGGCATTTCGATCGACATTACCGAGCAGATTCGGGCCCGGGAACGCGATGTCAATCGGGAACAGCGTCTGACGATCCTTACCCAACAGATACCGGCCGTAATCTGGACCTGTGACGAAGAAGGCATGTGTACTTCGTATACCGGCGCCGCCCTGAAAGAATTCGGAGTAGATGCCAATCATGATAGTTACGTTCCACTCCACCGGATTTTCGGTGACGATGACGGCGACGACAAGCTGCTGGAATTGCATCGGCGCGCCCTGCGTGGTGAAAGCGTGCACTACGAGACACAATGGCACGGTCGCAGTTTCGCTTGTTACCTGCGGCCGATGCACGATGCGGCGGGCCAAACAATTGGCAGCATCGGCATCGGGCTGGACATTACCTGGCGCAAACTCGCCGAACAGGAAATCCAGGAGCAGCAAACGCTGCTCAGCAATGCCCAACGCGTAACGGGTCTTGCCGTCATCAGCTGGGATCTGCAACAGGATGAGTTGTATGGCTCCGGCGCACTCTATAACATACTCGGGCGCGATCAGCATACGGGGCAGCTGAGCCACGCGGGTTTTATCGAAGCAATTCATCCGGATGATCAGGCGAGAGTGCGAAGTCATTTGCATGCGGCGCAGACCGGGCAGTCTGTTCCGGCTATCACATATCGGATACTGCGGCCCGATGGCGAAGTACGGTACGTCAACGCGCGAACGGATGTGATTTGCGGCGACGACGAACAGGTGCAACGTGTCGTCGGCGTGTTGGTCGACGAGACCGAGCACAAACGCACCGAAGAAGAACTGCAGCAAAGTGAGGCACGCTTTTCGGGCATTGTCAATTCCGTTTATGAAGCGATAATCTCGGTTGACAGCGAAGCTCGGATCGTCATCTTCAACAAAGCCGCCGAACGCATTTTCGGCTATAGCAGCAGCGAGATACTCGGACACAAGCTCGAGAAGCTCCTGCCCGATGCTATCCGGCCATTAAGCGCCGCATCGAATGATTCGCAGCCGACAGCGCCGAGCAACGGAATGATGGGAATCGTTACCGCCCGCAGAAGGGACGGCAGCAGCTTCCAGGCTGAAGCTTCCATCGCGCGCCTCAAGCTCGGTAAGTCTTCTTTCGTGACGGCCCTCTTGCGCGACATCACGCAGCGACGGGAGGCGGAAGAAGAGCTGAAGTCCATCAACCGCAAACTGGCCAACATGAACAAGGAACTGCGCCAGTTTATCGATACCGCCAATGCGCCGATATTCGGCATCGACCGCGACGGCTGCGTCAACGAATGGAATCAGATGGCGGAAAATATCAGCGGCTACGAACGGGAAGAGGTGCTGGGACGCGACCTGGTAAGCGCCTTCATCGCCGAAGAACATCGCGGCGACGTTCGCAATGTCCTGCTTGAGGCGCTCTCGGGACGCGAGACCGTAAATTTCGAAATGCCCTTGACAAGCAAAACAGGCAATCGGGTGATCGTGCTGATGAATGCCAGCAGCCGTCGCGATGCCGAGGGCAGCATCGTGGGGGTACTCAGCGTTGGACAGGAGATAACCGAACGCATTCACGCCGAACAGCTCTTAGCCGAAGAACGTGTGCATCTGGCGCGACGCGTAGAAGAACGCACCGCCGAACTGGAGGCCGCCAACGAAGAGCTGGCACGTGCCAGTCGAATGAAAGATGAGTTTCTCGCCAGCATGAGTCATGAATTGCGCACGCCGCTCAATACGATTCTCGGTATGGCGGAAAGCTTTGGCGAAGAAGTCTTCGGCGAATTGACGGAGCGTCAGTCCAAGGCGATCCGCAACATCGAAGATAGCGGCATTCATCTACTGGCGCTGATTAACGATATCCTTGACCTGTCTAAGATTGGCGCCGGTAAGCTGGAGCTGGAATTTGTACCTGTTAACGTACACTCCGTATGTGAAAGCAGTCTTTTGTTTGTAAAACAACTGGCACTCAAGAAAAATATCAGTGTTAATGCGGATTACGATCAACAGCAGAAAATCATGCTGGCCGATGAGCTGCGTATCAAGCAAATACTCGTCAATCTGCTTGCCAACGCCGTCAAGTTCACATCCGAGGGCGGCAGTATCGGTTTGCGGGCGGAGCAGGCCGGCGGCGGTTCGCTAATCTCCTTCACTGTATGGGATACCGGCATCGGTATCGAGCCGGAAAAGAAAGAAATGCTCTTTCAGCCCTTTGTGCAACTGGACCGTAAACTGGAACGCAAATACTCCGGCACCGGATTGGGGCTCTCGCTCGTGTATCGCCTGACGAAGCTGCACGGTGGTGAAGTTAACGTCGAGAGCGAACCGGGCAAAGGCAGTCGATTTACGGTTACCTTACCGCTGGGCGGTAAAATCCTGACCGATGCCAGCGGGAGCGCACTCCCCTCTCAGACGCCGTCCGTCATCTTCGGCGACACTATTACACCGTCCCCCCCTTCCACGCCGGTCGCTGAGGAGCCAGCGCCCGAAAGCGAGCTTATGCCGCTTATTCTGATCGCCGAAGATAACGAAATCAATGTCCAGACCTTTTCGGCTTATCTGGGCTCGCGGCACTATCGCCTTTGTTATGCACGCAATGGAAGGGAGGCAATCGACCAGGCGCGCGCGGAACGTCCCGACCTGATCCTGATGGACATTCAGATGCCGATTATGGACGGGCTGGAAGCGATCCGACGAATTCGCAAGGATGCGGAGCTTCGTTCCATTCCAATATTCGCCTTAACGGCCTTCGCGATGAGCGGCGATAAGGACCGCTGTCTGAAGGCCGGTGCCGACCGCTATATCAGTAAACCCGTGCGCCTGAAAGAATTGGTGCAATCGATTGAAGAGACCCTGGCCTGAGGCAGCTTAATCCGGTAATGCAATCATTTGGAGGCTATTCCATGGATGAAAAAGGCACACTACTCATAGTCGACGACGAACCCCTCGCCCGCGAGACCGCACAGAGTCTGCTATGGAAAGAAGGCTACGAGTTGCAGTTTGCCGCTAATGGGTTAGAAGCCATTCGCGCGGTTCGCGACCATGAAGTCGATGTGATTCTGTCGGATGTCATGATGCCGGATATGAATGGATTTGAACTCTGTGAGCATCTGAAGGATCACTCGCGCTATAAACACATTCCGATCATTTTGATCACGGCGCTCGACAGCCGCGAAAACCTCCTGCACGGCTTCACAGCCGGCGCGGACGATTTTGTGTCTAAACCCGTTCGCGGCACCGAGCTGCGAGCGCGCGTCCGATCGATGATGCGAATTAAACATCAGTATGACGAGCTGCAAAACGCACTGCGCCTGCGGGAAGATCTGAGCGAAATGATTGTCCATGACCTGAAAAATCCATTAGCCGGCATTCTCTTCAGCGCCGGTGTTTTAAATCGCGCCGATGATGTCAATGAACGCGCTCAATCCCATGTCGGCAAGATTCAAAAACAGGCCAACCGTCTGAATGCCATGATCGATGAATTGCTGATGACGGCAAAGATGCGTTCGGGCAAACTGCTGCTGGGTCTCAGTGATTTCGAAGCATGTGCTTTTGTGAAGGAAGTTGCCGCAAACCAGGCAATTATTGCCGAAACACGTGATGTTCGGATCGACGTCGACGTCCCGGCGGATCGGAAGCTGCCGCTTCAGGCCGATCGCAACTTATTGAGCCGAACAATTGAGAATCTGATTGCCAACGCCATCAAATACTCTGATCGCAACAGCCGCGTCATTCTTCGGGTGCTGCAAACGGAGGTATGCGAGTCACTACCAGCCGGCATCGCCTTCGAGGTAGTTGATGAAGGTATTGGCATTCCGGCTGAACACCATCGGCGCATTTTTGAAAAATTCGAGGTTGGACCTGACAATGGCAATGATACGCCAAACTTCGGCATTGGTTTGGCCTTCTGTAAATTGGTCGTCGATGCGCACGGGGGCTTGATTGAAGTGCGAAACAATGAAGGCCCAGGCACGACCTTCAGCATTCGTTTTTAGAAAAGGCAGGAGCGGCCATGCCTCCATGCCGGCAATCCGGGCGCGGCCGCAGTTAACTCATTTCCCTTATGCAGCTTAAACAAAAACTATCGGCGCTTGTCATCGATGACGAACAGTCAGTCAGGCGCTATATGCAACGCTTGTTGCGCCGCAAGTACAACATGACGGTCAGGGAAGCCGGCGATGGCCTGGAAGGTCTGCAAATCATTGAACGTGAACTGCCTGACATTGTTTTCCTCGATATCGCTATGCCCTTGCTGAGCGGACTGGACACTCTCAAAGCTATTCGATCAAGCAAGAATCTAGCCGCGCTGCCGGTAATTATGCTAACGGCGGTCAAGGATCGCGGTATTTTCAAGGAACTTATTCAGCTCGGTATTTCCGACTATATACTTAAACCAATTGACAAAGAGTCGTTTTGTGATCGTTTTCAACGCATATACGATGAATTACGTCTGTCGCTCGAGCCAAACACTCCGACGGGATTCAGGCAGAGTTCGGCCGGCACGAATGAAGTGCTGCTTGTTGAAGCGGATAGTGATTTCGCCAGGTTTTTCTCGAAGGTCCAGGACGGACACTTTAAGGTACTGGAAGCTAGCAGCGGCGCCGAAGGATTCGCCTTATTTGTTAAGCATCAACCTCCAATCGTTGTAATCGGCTGCAATCTGCCTTTGTTAAACGAAAGAATGCTCGCGAAGAAAATTCGCTCGCTGGCTCGAGAAGTTACGCGTATCTATCTGTTGCGGGAGAGTCGTGATGAAGCCATCGAGGACTCAATGTTTGACGCGACGATCGAAAAATCGATGGAACCCGATATTTTCCAAAAAAACTTCACCGACGCCGTACGCGAATCGCCCGGCGCCCCGGACGGGTATCGCGACATCATCAGTAAACATCTGCCGGGAGAAATCGCCAAGGCTGTCAATCAAACCTTCGGAATTATGGCTTCGCTCGATACTCAGATCCTGGGCGGCGATCAGTCCAGGCGGATTAAAGCGGACGTTGCCGTCGGAATGTACCTGGCCAGCACTGCGGATAGATTCAGGCTCCGACTCAAGATCGTCTGTTCGGAAGCCGATGCCGGAAGCCTTATTCGCACGGTCCTTGGCTTCGCACCCGCTTCGAGGCTGGAACACATAGAAATGCTGGGTGAAATCATTCACACCCTTGCCGGCCGCCTGCGATCTGCTTTCGAGCTGTTCGGCATCCGGCTCGATAAAGACACCGCCGCCGGTGACAGCGCTCTCGATGCCACGCAGCTCGAGCCCGGACCGGCCCTGGCTTTCAGCACCTCTGCCGGCCAACGCTTTCTCATCCAGATTGAAAGCGGCCCCCATTGATTCGCAGCGAGAACTTGTTCCCGAGACGCATATGCCCGGCGGCAGACAATCAATCCCCTTCCAACGTCGAAGTGAAGAAAAGCAATAGGTGAAGCGAGCTCTACTTTCGTGGCGCAACGAGTCTACGTGTCGAGCAATTTGGATTCGTCAAATTGATTAACGTAAGAACGAATTACCAGTCAAAACTGATTAACAGTAAGAACCTGTCCGATTCGAGAGCTTTAATCGGTTATTCCTTGAGAGCGCCGGCGGTGAGGCCTTCAATGATACGGCGTTGAAAAAGAACAAAAAGCAAGAGAATCGGCAGCGCCGATATTCCGGCGCCGGCCATAAGATGCCCCCAGTCGATCGATTGTTTGCCGAGGTAAAAGGCCAGTCCCACCGGCAGCGTGCGGTGAGCTTCGTCGTTCGTAAACAGGAAGGGAAAAAGAAAGGAATTCCAGTTATTCAGGAAGACGTAGATGCCGAGAACCGTCAGGATGGGTTTACACAGAGGCAACACGATTCGAAAGAGGATATACCACTCCCCCGCTCCGTCGATACGCGCGGCGTCTTCGATGTCTCGCGGCAGACTCATGATGTATTGCCGGACGAGAAAGACGCCAAAGGGGGTAATCAGCCAGGGCACAATCAGGGCGTAGTACGTATTGATCCAGCCGAATTCGACCATCATACGATACAATGGAATCATTATCACATGCGGTGGAATGATTAACACGCCAAGAATGCTGCCGAATAACAGGGCTTTGCCGCGGAATTCCTTGCGCGCAAAAGCGTAGCCCACCATTAAACACAAGATGATGTTCCCCGCCGTTACGGTCAGCGCTACCAGGGACGAATTTAAAGCATACATGTCGAAGGCGTCGGACTGGAGCGCGTCGATGTAATTCCCGAAGGTGAAGGGCGCGAGCAACAAATCAAGAAAGCTGCCATAACTCTGCGGACGTTCTTTGAGCGAAAGAACAAGCATCCAGGCAACCGGAAATATCATTCCCGCCGCGATAAAGGCCAGAAGGAGATATAGCAGGAATCGTGGAGCTTTGCGCATCAGGATCTGTAGAGATTATGAATCCGGATGTATTCTTCAACTGCCGGGGGGAGCAGATAGCGTACCGAACGACCTTCGCGCAGCCGATGCCGAATATCCGTTGAGGAAATTTCGAGCCGAGGCACCCGAATCCGCTCAGGCTGGCGCTCTTGAACCGAAAGTGACGTCAAAAGCTGTGTCCATCGCGCGGGCGCAACGGTGCCCGGACGGTCGGCAATGCAAAGCTGCGCCAGCGCGGCAATACTTTGCCACTCCTTCCAGCGGTTAAACGACAAGGCCTGATCACCGCCAATCAAAAAAAACAAATCGGCCTGCGGATACTTCACGACATATTGTTTGATCGTGGTGATGGTAAACGAAACACCCTCGCGCTCGACTTCCCAAGAATCGACAGCAAAGAGCGGATTGTCCTTCGTTGCCAGTTGCAGCATGGCCACTCGCGCCATTCCCTCGGTCGCGGCCGACTGATCACTCGCTTTGAAAGGCGATACTGCTGCTGGAATGAAAAACACCCGGTCAAGCCGCATGGCTTCGGCAAAACGATCGCCGACAATCAAATGGGCGTGGTGCACCGGATTGAAGCTTCCGCCAAAAATTCCTATCCGTTGTAAACTCTCGATCTCAACCTCCCCGACCTGCGTGAATCGCAACACCCAACTTTGGAGTGCTTTTTCAATCCCTCCGATTTCAGCGCGATGCCATTTCAACGACTCCCGGACGTATGAATAGTTGCTGCGGTGAAAATTCTCGAATCAGGCAAGCAGCCAGGCCTACAAAAAAGCCGCGTAACGACACGGCTCGGAAACTGAAGATATAGGACGTGCAGCTGTTAAGCCGGTTCCTGCACGAGTTGTTCGGCGCGTTTACGCATTCCATGTACAACATTCAGCGGAACAAAGGAGCGATCCTTACGGACCCGCGCTTCGAAGTCTTCGCGAAACTTGGTTACGAAACCGCGCACCGGCCAGGCTATCGCCTCGCCCAGGGCGCAGATGGTATTGCCGTCGATGTTGTTACAAACGTTTACGAGCAGATCCAGATCACGAGACGTGGCATCGCCGGCGACAACGCGTTTCAAGACTTTTTCCACCCAGCCAGCGCCTTCACGACAGGGTGTGCATTGTCCACAGGATTCATGATGATAAAAGTGGGCGATTCGTAAAGTGACGGCCGGGATGTCGGTATCTTCATCCATCACCATCACGCCGGCCGTTCCGATATAGGTACCGATCTTTGCAAGCGAATCGTTATCCATCAATACGCCGTCGATTTCATCGCCGCGCAGAGGCGGCATTGAGCTGCCGCCGGGAATGACGGCTTTCACCTCTTTATTGCCAGGCACGCCGCCGCAAACATCGTAGATGAGCTCTTTTAAGGGAATACCCGTGGCCAGCTCATAGATTCCGGGTTTGTTCACGTGACCGCTGACGCCGAAGAGCAGCGTGCCGGGGTGCCCTGGAGCGCCGATCTTGCTGTAGGCTTCGCCGCCCATACTGATGATTGGCGGCACCGCTGCCAGTGTTTCCACGTTGTTGACAGTCGTTGGCATACCCCAGGCGCCCACCTGGGCCGGGAAGGGCGGTTTAACGCGCGGATAACCACGATCGCCTTCCAACGAATTCAACAGCGAAGTTTCTTCGCCGCAGATATAGGCGCCCGCACCCTTATGCACGACAACTTCGATACTGTAGTCCGTGTTGAAAGTCTGCTTCATTTTCTCGCCGAGCATGCCGCGTGCATAGGCCTGATCGACAGCATCCTGAACCATCCTGACCCATTTGTGATACTCGCCGCGAATGTAGATATACGATGCGACACAGCCCATCGCATAGCCGGCAATCATTATACCTTCGATCATCTGGTGTGGATTGTCTTCAAAGATCTGCCGATCCTTAAAAGAACCGGGCTCTGATTCATCGCCGTTAACCGCAAGGTACTTGGGCTTGTCATTGCCCTTGGGCATAAAGCTCCATTTCAGACCGGTCGGGAAACAGGCGCCGCCCCGCCCGCGCAGGTTCGATGCCTTGACGATGCCGATTACTTCATCCTGCGTCATCTTCAGAACTTTGCGAAAGGCTTCGTAGCCGCCATTCTGAATGTAAACATCGATATCGCGCAAGTTGGGAATCTCGGGTAATACAATCCTGGGATGGTCTGCCGGCATAGGGGATTCACCTTTCTTAACGACTCACAATCATTGTACGCAGGGCTGGTGACCAGTCCCTCGGCAAACGTCACCATCGCTGCGCAAAATATTCCTGCCTCTTTAAACGCCAAGGGGATAATTTGAAGCAGGACGGGCGTTTTCAACAGCTCGCAAGATACATTTTTTTCATCATTCAACAATGTGATCAGGCACGTGCAACTGCAGCCGCTCTACAGTATCGTGATCCCAACGCTCAATGAGAAAGAGCATATTCAACGCTGCCTGCGGAGCGCTCTGGCGATACCGGACGCCGAGATCATCGTTGCCGACGGCGGTAGCGATGATGCAACGCCGGCGCTGGTCCATGCTCTGCAAGAACACAATCCGACGCTGCATTTGATAGAATCGAGGCGCGGACGCGGTATTCAACTGCGCGAAGGAGCCTCCCGCGCTCGCGGCGACATTCTCCTGTTTATTCATGCCGACTGTGTCTTGCCATCGACGGCAGCCGATTTGCTTGAAGAATTCCGGCATCAATCTCTACCGGCCGCTACATTCCGTCTGAAGTTTGATGCTGCGGGTTTCTTGCTGCGTTTTTATGAGTACGGCGCGCGGATCGACAGTCCACTGACGCGCTTCGGCGACCAGGGCCTTGTTATTCGACGTCGCCTTTACGATGAATGCAGCGGCTTTGCGGAGCTGCCGCTCTTTGAGGACGTCGATCTTTTCGCGCGCATTCGGCGGCGAGGCCGACTGGGATATCTGGAAGGACGCATCACGTGTTCGGCGCGACGATTCGAGGAGCATGGACCACTGCGTCAGATGCTGCGCAACGCCATACTTTACCTCGGCTACCGTCTCGGAATCTCGCCCGCGAGACTGGCTGAACACTATAAAAGAGTTCGTTGAAACTACCTCTTTCGGTCATTGATATACTGGTACCTGCCATCGATAAAGCGGACATTTCTTTTTCATACTGTTTATTGTATATTCGATCCGCAACGATTCGAAACCGGCTTCGAAATTGTTTGCGACATATTTTCGGCTGATTGATCCACCTTGCAGTTCCCCGGCTTCCACAAATAATGTGGCGCGTTGTTCGTGCCTCTGGCAATCTAACGCGACTCTGTCTATTGATGGGTAAGGAATATGAAAACGGTAACATCGACTCTTTTGCTTCTGCTTGCCTGCGCAACATTCGTGAGTTGTTCGAATACCGGCGCAGCCAACAAAAGCCGCTATTTCGGTTACAGCAACGATCCGGATCGCGCTGCCGAATATCCACCGGCTCTTGCTGATGGCGGCGAAGCGACGGTACAGACTCAAGGCAATACGGATAGCGACGCCGCCCGGCCGGCCGACGACGTCAACCCGCGTTCGGCAGCAGCAGCGGCGGACATCGATTGGGAAAATGAGGCAGGCGACAACCCGCAGGGCTACGCAGATTGGCGCAACCCCTTGGATGACAATGGCGCCTCGCCGGAGGTTTATATCGAGAATTACTATGCCGGCGACTCAGATGTGGATTACATACCAGTAATCGTGCCGTGGTGGGATCGCTACGACGCATACTATTATTACCCATCGTCGACAATCAGCTTATCATATTATGGCGGCTGGCGCTGGTACTATTCCGATTACTGGTATTGTCCGCGTTATGTTCGTCAGCCATACTATTCGACATATCCGCGCTATGCTTCACCATGGTGGTGCCCGCGGCCATATTACAGCTACAATTACTGTCCTCCGCGCAGCTACTACGGCTATGGTAATGGCCGTCCCTACGTTGACTACAGCAGACCGCGAACGCTGCGTCGATTTGGGTCGAACAATGGCAGAGTCGCTCCCGGTGAGGGACCGGTGACCGGCACGGACCAGGTACCGAGCCTGGGCGGCCGCAATCGATTGAAAGTCGGAAGCGCCGGGGAGTCAGAGTACGCGTCGGCGCGCTCCGGCGGCGCTAATGCCCCTGAAGTATTCGCCGCCGGGAATACCGGTAATGCAACCCGCGGAGGGACGGTTGAGGCCGGCAGTACGCTCGGCACTGGCAATCGACAGCCGGCTGTACAGGCCGGCACAGGCCGTGGAACGACCCGTTTACGTGAGTTCGCCGCCCCATCCAGCGCCGCCGCGAATGCTGCCGGCCCGGTGCAAGTCGCCGGATCCGACGGCAAGCCGGTTTCCGTGTCCAAAACAACAGCCCGACGCAGTGACGTCGCCGCTGCGCCCCCGGTCAGTACAAATAATTCGGGACTGGCTTCTTCATCGGGTCGCCGAACGTTCAGATCGCATTTGAGCGGGTCAGAGGCAGCAGCCGGGTCGGCAGCCGCTTCGGGCAGATCGTCCTTTTCAGGCGCCTCGCAGCAGTCTGATGCGGCCAGAAGCGCAGATCAGAACCCCTCCGCGGCACGGGCCGGAGAGCGCTTTTCGCGAAACCGTCGTCTGCAAAGCAGCGCAGCATCGTCGCAATCCGGTCGGCGACCCAACGGCAGATTCAGGTCTTCTTCAACTGCCGGCGATCCAAATGCGACAAGGTCGGCGACGAGCTCGCCGGTAGGCGCCAACAGCTCGGCAAGCGCCAACAGCTCTTCAGCCGGCCAGCGGACAACTCGCAGTACGCCGCGCAGCACAAGCAGAACTGATTCGGAGGCCAGCACCTCCCGCAACTGGAGTCGCGGCGGCGCTTCCACCGAGCAACGGCGAAGGGTAGCACGGCCACGTTCGACGACGTCGTCAGACAATCGTTCGTCACGCGCCGCTACCCGCCCGCGCTCCGAAGGCTCCGGGTCCAACTATGGGGCTCCTTCCAGACGCAGCAGGGCCTCCTCCAGCAGTTCGGCGAATTCTTCTTCCTCCTATGGTGCTCCCCGGAGCTCGAGTTCGAGCAAGCGCTCTTCCGTCAGGTCGAGCAGATCATCGTCGCGATCTTCGGCGACCTCTTCTTCGAGCCGCAGTGGATCATCGGTGAAGTCCACGCGTTCGTCGTCAAAATCCTCGGTGTCATCCGGTCGTTCATCCGGCAAAAGCAGTTCAAGCAAAAGTAGTCGCGGCGGCGGTCGTAAGCGCGGAGGACGGTAAGATGAAATCCTATAGCATACTTTGTCTCTGCGGACTGCTGATACAGTTCGCCCCGCTCCGGGCGCAGTTTATCGAAGATGCATTGCGCCTGGCAACGCCTCAGGGTTTCCACAGTGCGCGGGCCGGTTCCATCGGCCTTGCTTTCGCCGGCATCGCCGATGACCTGGCGGCCCTCAACAGCAATCCGGCAGGTCTTTCCCTGGTGCCGGTCAACGAATTTGCTTTCGGACTGCAGCACAACAACAGCGAGAATACGGGACTGTTCCTGAACAACAGCTTTGCCCTTGACGGTACCTCGACCGCGCTTAATTCGCTGGGTTTCGTTACGCCCTTCGAATCCGACGACGCCGACGGCGCCTTCGGCATCAGTTATACACGCGAGACGGATTTCGCCAACGATTACGAAGCGGCCGGCTTTAACAGCTCATCGTCAATCGTTACGAGCTGGATTGCGGATCACAGCGGCAACAGCTCGCCCGATCTTAATCTGGCATATCGGCTCTTTTTGGCGGACACCGTCGACGGAGCCATGATTTCGCCTATCAACGGCAACGTTCAACAAGAGATTATTGTCGAAGAAAGCGGCGGCATCCACAATATCAGCGGCGGAATCGCCATGGACCTCGCGCCCAATCTCTCCTTCGGCGCTTCGCTGAGCGGCAAATGGGGGAGCTATTCGTACCTGCGCCTCTACCGCGAAAACGATAGCGATGATCGCTACCAGAGCCTGGACACGCTTGAATTCACGGATGTCGACTTTCGTTCGCTCGAAGTACGCGAAGCCATCGAGCAGGATATTTCCGGGATCAATATGACGCTCGGGCTGCAAGCGCGGATCGATGATCATCTGCGAGTGGGTGTGACGGTCAGGACGCCCAGTATTTATCAAATCGAAGAAGAATTCGTACAGACGGCCGTCGCCCGCTTCGATAATGACGATGCCTTTGAAGACGTTAGCGATGGCTTTAACAGTTATGAAGTCAGTACGCCCTGGGTCTTTGGATTGTCGGCTTCCGGAAGTTTAATGGGCCTGACGCTGTCGGCCGGAATCGAGTACCAGGCGCTTGGCGAGCTTGAATTCGACGAGGCGCTGGCGGAAGTGTTGCAGCTCAATTCAGAGATCAAACGGGCGCTGGCGGAACAGCTTTCCTGGGGCATCGGAGCGGAATACGACGTTCCGGATCTGCCGCTGGCCTTTCGCGCCGGATACACGCACATCGGGGCAACTTACAAGTCGAGCGCCCTGGGTGATGAACGTAGTGTTCTTTCCTTTGGCGCCGGATTCTACTTTAGCGATCAGCTTCGGCTGGATGCAATGCTGCGTACGTCATCGCTGAGCGAGCAGCGTGCCAACTACTTCGGCTCGGAGTCGGTGGCGACAATCGAGCGCTCCCTGAGTGACATCGCTTTACAATTCGTGTATCGCTTCGACTGACAATGCAGCAGCTAAAAAATGCACGTTTCAAAACGCAAAGCCCGACCCAAGCTGTCGGGCTTTGTTCTTATTCGGACTTACGTCTCTTCTCCTGGCTGCGGAAATACAACTCTTCCAGGGCAAAAATCGAAAGTTCGCGCTCATAGGTGCTGAGACTGCTGTCGGCGGCAAGGTCGAGTACACTGTCGACTTTCAGGAGCCGGGCGCCCGTTTCATTCTGCTGCCGCGAAGTATGAACATTCTGCAGCAGGCGCGTCAATACGCTGGCCTGGCTGCCCTCTTCGGACTTGAGATTTTCCAGCAGCACATGGATCACATTGTCGAAGGACTCTTCTTCGCCCGTAAACAAGAGGTAAGCGGCAAAGCGTTCGCGTTCATTCAGCTTTGCGGATTCCGAAATCCGCGCTTCGGTATCCAGCAGTTTGCACTCGATGTAATTCGTTTTGAAGGCGGTTTCGTCGGTGAAGCGGCCTTCGGCAGCAAAATAATAAAGGCCCGCCGGGAGGTAAAACGATTGTTCGGCCGCAACGGAGATTATACAGACAGATTTTTCATCGCCATGAAAGACGCGAGGCGTCAATTCCAGCGGGTACTGCGCGCCTTCACGATTGACAAGGTGCAACTCGCTTAATTCGCGGGGCTCGTCTTCATTATTGTTCAACCAGGAAAAACGGAAAAACAAAGCAGTGCCGGCGCGTAAGGTATCCAGGCTTCCCATGCGCCAGTCGCGATGCAAACGCAGCGTATCAAACCTGGTCGCAGCCAGGGCACTATGCAGTTCATCTTGGCGATCGGAGATTGAAGCGCCGCCGGAACAGGCGCAAAAGGAAAGGGCGAGAATCAGCGTCAACGCACAAAAAAGCGGGTGTCGATTAGAGGCTGTCATAATTTTTATCAATTTTATTGCGTTCGAGCTACAAAAGTACTAATTTTGTAAGCTCTTTTGCAGAATTAATTTATTTCAGGTTTGCTCAGACTATGCCGAATCACAAGTCAGCAGAAAAAAGAGTTCGCCAAAGCGTCAAACGGCAAGCGTATAATCGCTACTATAAAGTAATGGCAAAGCGCGCTATGAAAGCCGTGCGCAGTTCCGAGTCGCACGACGAAGCAACCCAACTGTTTCAACGTGCTTCTCAGGTTCTCGATCGGATTGCCGACCGTGGCGTCATCCACAAAAATTACGCCGCGAACAAAAAATCCAAACTTGCCCGCTACGTCAATAGCCTGAAAGGCTGAGCGGAAGAAATTTTCTGAGACGCACCCGTAGCTCAATTGGATAGAGCGTCTGACTACGGATCAGAAGGTTAGGGGTTCGACTCCTCTCGGGTGTACAATATCAAGCCAAAACCCTTGTAAATCTTTGATTTACAAGGGTTTTGCTGTTTTTGCATACACAATTGGTCCAAGAATATTCGAGTAAAATTTCAGCACCAAACTACGAGTAGCGAAGGCTAGGCCTCAATTGTCGAAACCTAGATTCGCTTAGAACGCAATCAAAATAGCTTTTAAAGGGTTTGAAAAAATCCGCCAAATGATTGTCTGAGTGCGAGGTTTAGCTTTTTCCGGATATGATCAAGGTGTTTCTCCGCCGTAAGCAAGCCGACATTAAGTATGTCAGCAATATCCTTGGTGGTCGATTCTGCAAATAGATGATTGCAAATAAATAGTCGATCCTTACGAATCATGTAAGTCGTTAAGAATCAATGGCTCGGTGTTGAAAAACTGTGTATTTTGGTCACTGGAATTGCCGTAAAAGTGTGAATTGTTTCAAAAACCTTGCAAAACCGATACTCGGAAAATCACCATCTCAGACACAGGGGAATTTGTTTGCTCTTCTGTTAATCGATTTTATCAACATGTCACATCCGCTGGTGCTTCTTGCCGAGCGCATCGCGTGGCGTGATCTGGAACGGGGCTTCGAGAAACACTATTCCCATGTCGGTCAGCCCTCAAAGCCGGTGCGCCTGATGGTCGGCCTGTTGATTCTCAAACAAATCTACGACCTGGGCGATGAAACACTGATGCCCGAGTGGGTGCGAGACCCATATTTCCAGTACTTCTGCGGCGAGGCCCTTTTTCAACATCGCCTACCCTGTGATCCGAGTGACCTGGTTCATTTCCGCAAGCGGATCGGTTAAGAGGGCGCCGAGCGCATCTTGCAATTGAGTATCGACCTACACAGCGAAAACGTTACCGCCAGAACCGACGTTCTGGCCGACACGACGGTACAGGAGAAGAACATCACGTATCCGACCGATGCAAAATTGCTTTGTAAGATCATCGAAAAGTGCACTGCCATTGCGTCAGATGAAGGCATGAAGCTGCGTCAGAGCTACAAACGTACCGTCAGGAAATTGATGCGCCAGCAATACAATGGGCATCATTCGCGCCAGCGGAAGCAGGCCACCAAGGCGCGCCGCAAGCTCAAAACGATTGCCGCTCGTCAAGTGCGAGACCTGGATCGCAAGCTGAGCGCGGATGCCCGTGAGAACTACAACGAAGAGTTCCAGCTGTTTAACAAGGTTCTTGATCAAAGCAGTGTTCTGCCGCCGAAGCACGGCACGTTACTCTTCAAATGCAGCCACCTATAGCGTTAACGTGAGTCAGAAGGATGCGAAAAAATTCAGGCAGGTCGTGATGGGCTTCGATTTCGTGCCCGACCCTGCCAGTCTCATATCAGCCGCCATAATCTTTCTGGCGGAGGCGATCACACATAAGGAAACAAGATGCGAATCGGTATTGACATTGACGTAGCCCCTCCCCGAATGGGCATTATGCTCAGGCCCTATCCAAACATCGCGATCCGGATCGACGAGGAGGTCAGGAATCCTTTCAAAGTTCTTGTACTCCTTCTCGACGCAATTTTATTTGCGGAGTGTAAGCGCGCCGCTAAAAACGCGGACTGTCGGAGTCTACCGCCACCAGAAGGTGGCATAAGATGGTCAAGAGATACAAGACCATCCAGGGGTGTCGGTCAGTGCTCTGCCGAGAAAGACGCAAGTTACGAGCGACTTAACAGCAGCAGAGACCTCAAAATGAAAGGACTGGATTGATATCAGTTGATTGTTATTTCGCAATCCTTAACCTCAATCGAATTAAATGGCGGCGGAAACCCGCCAGTACACGTATATCCAACTTTGCAACAGGGTACTACCCCCGCCAGGCAGACATGGTCAATGCAAGCCTCGCCAGGCGCGACTACCTTCATCGCGTGACCAGTTTGGGAAATGGGTGGAACGCGAATCTCAAGTTCGTCCCCATTACAGTCAGTTATGTTAAGTTCTGCGATTGCGTTACGATTATTGTAAATTGTATATTCCTCACATTCGCAGTCGAGAGTACAGCCGAAAAAGGAGTTAAGATCAGTGGATGCCGTCATAAACAAAAACAACGAAACACTGACTGCTAAAACACACCGGTTAAACTTGTCCATTATTGATACCTTCATCCAATAAATTTGAGATTCATTTCCGGATTACCACGACCGGACTAAGCACATAACCCCACTCCGGCACGTAGTATAGCAACCCACTTGAAGACGGAGCCGGACCGGTCAAAGGTGCTCGTCCTATTCGCAACGATTGAGTAAACTGAAGGCAGTGGCATTAAACATGTGAATTTTTGAGCAAAATGTCAATACTTATTATATGCAAAGACGTCTACAGTACTTTTAGTTCATTGTCGCTGGACCGAAGGGTGTCGGTTAAGTGTCTCTCCTCTTCGCTATCCAAGACGTGCAGCGGTTTTTCATATCCAAGAATCACCCCATACTCAAACTACGGTCGATCGCAAGTAATGTGCGCTGACCTCGTGTAGTGAGTATAAAGTGCTGGGACTTCTTATTCACTATTACAAGGTCAGCGCCTTTTCTTTTACGGACCTTTAAACACGATTCCGGGTGATATCCCTCAGCGCCTTACTGCCCACATTACGGCGATACAATTGCGTTTGCGACCGTGAGTTTAAACGTTTCTGTACCGTGCGTAAACGTGACCTCATTCGCCAGTTCCGTTTCCCAACTACCGTTTGGCGGAAATGAATCAGCCTCGTGCTGGAGAACAAACTCGGTTGACTCAGTGGCGACCCAGCGGTCTCCGGCATTGTCTTCGAATTTTACATGGAGGTATACTACTGCATCCGCAGGATAAAAGGGAACGCCGGTGGAACTTCGAGAGGTTAGTATTGCATACGATGTATGATTCTCATCAAGGCTGTACGTCCCATGCACACTAACGCCACTGAACACAGTAATGTCGGCTCTCTTTTCTGTAGGACTGACCTCAGTTGCGTCGGCAAAGTCAAGTTCGCCTTCGGCCGCAATCGTACCCAAAAATCCGGGTACTTGATGTGAACAATGCATCAGTCCGGCATTTGAATAATATTGAGAAGTAAACAGTAGTGCAAAAACAATAACTCCCAACATTACAAGGGAGTTGTCGGATCCATTGCTTCTAAACATAACTGATTCCTGTAATTGAATGAGTGATAAGAGAATATTGAACAATGGCAAACACCTATTTCCGGCTCTATGGAAATAAGAGGGCAGAACCACTGAATGAATCACACCGATTTTAAGTGAACAATACGTAAATCACGATCGTCGCAATCAAGAAGAGTTCAATTTCGAATTCCGCCAAGTGAGGGTTACACCCACTACGGTGGGCGGCGCCGGTCCGCTCAAAGATGTCTTTTCTATTCTCGACGATTGAATTGATTGAAGGCAGTGGCTATAAACATGTGTAATTTTGAGTCAATAGTCAATACTTATTCCATTCGAATATTATTACTTGGTTTTTAATGTGGTGCCGAGAACTACGTTGAGTTGATTAGGCATCTCTCCTCTTCGAAATCCAAAATTTCCTGTAGTTCCTTATATCCAAGTAACACTCAGCCCCAATCTCCCCGACCCCGACCTGACGATCCGCAAGAAAGCGGTTCTCCATCGCCAACTGAAAATACTCCTTGGAACTTATGCTCTCCAACTTAAACCGCACTGCCATCCCCTTACAGTGCCTGCCTTTCCTTCCCGTCTGGTGATGTTCGCCCGGCGGCACAAAGCCCCGCGTTATTTGAGTACTCACGCCGAAGTACCGAATGACTTCGCCCAGCGCTGAGATCAGCTCGGGATGAATCAGCACATAGTCCGTGCCATGCGTCGCGAAGTCACGCGCCGTGACGCCGGTACACAGCACTCCACCCAAGTCATCCTGCTTATAACGTACAATCTCGCCTCGGCGCAGCAGAAGCTTTGCTTCCATTTCAAAACGCAATTCATCGTAATAGTGACCGGTACGACGCGAGACATCTTTCATAATGCGTTTCACGCGGGCGCCCGCCACCGCACTCCCCTGCTCTTTCCACTTTTCGATGTCTGCTGCCGCCGCCGCCAGTTGGAGCTGTAGGCGGAGTATTTCAGCTTTAGTCATACAATCCCCCTTTTCCTGACGGCAATCTAATACGGAATGAGCGCAGGAGTGACAATCACCGTCCAAAGTATTAACAATTGTTAACAACTACATCACGGCCGCTGACTAATCCCGCTGATGATCACGTATGTTGCGGTATGGGCGCAGTAAGTAAATACCCGCAGGAGGCGAATCAAATCCTCAGCGAGCTGGAAAACGCCTTGCCGGTGTGTCCGACGCTGGGCGACCTTGAGGCGGCGGTGGAGATCGGCCTGGGCCTGGCGAGGCGCGAACAGACCTCGAAGCTCTTGAGCGGTCCCGACGTGGAAGAGGCGACGAAGCTGGCCGGCGGCCTGGTTAACATCGGCAAGTATGTGGAGAGCCGCAAGCAGGCGAAGAAGTCGGAGGAGAGCCTGGAGGTCGACACGGCAGAGGGCTACGAGATTACGGGCGAGGACAGTGCGGGAGGCGGCAACTCATCGGGCGATGAAGACGAAGATAATTGAAATTCGATCCCTCGGACTGGGTTAACTTTTTTCCCAAGCAACGGACCGCTTTCCGCTATATGGGACGCGGCTACCGATTGATGTATGGCGGCGCTCGCGGCGGCGGCAAGTCACGCTTTGCGCTGGACACGGCCTGGCTGGCTTGCTGCCAGTATCCGGGCCTGCGCATGGTGATAGTGCGGGAGACCTTTAACGAGCTGGAAAACAACTTCATCTCCAAGTTCCAGGACCAGTTTCCGGAGCGTTATGGCGGCAAGCGCCTCTTCCGCTACCGTCAGAAGGAAAAAACGGCGACCTTCTGGAACGGGGCGCGCCTCATCTTCCGAAGCTGCGAGAGCGAGCAGGCCGCCAGAAAGCTGCAAGGCATCGAGTTTCAACTGCTGATCCTGGACGAAGGCAACAACCTGCCGGAGCGTGTGATATTGCGGCTCGGCGGCAAAAGTAGCCCTCGGCGCATGGCGCTACCGCTTTGTCTGGGACTTCGGCGGCGGCGACTATAGCGCGCCCTCGGCGCCGATGATGGCGGGCGACCTGTTATGGTCGGCAGTCAGGGACACGGACTTTGAAGCCGGCAAATACGAGCGCGCCGCCATGCTGGAAGCAGGCGATGAGTTAAAGTCGCACCTGGAGGTGCTCGCCACCGACTATGGCAATCCGCCTGTCTATCCCTTACAAGAAGACATGCCGCGCCTTTTTACCGGCGACACGCTGACGCCGATCGGGCAGGAATTATTTAAGCTCAAGCACGAGATATTCGGCTATGAGCACCGCTACGGCGCGGAGTTCGACTATGATGAGACGACTGACATAAATGCGCTCTTCACCGGCAGTCAAAAGCGCGAAGAGCGCGGACGCCTCGGCACGCTTGTCACCGCCTTTTTCTCGAAGTCAAGCCTGGAGATGGATGGCTTTGTCTTCGAGTCCGCCAAGGTCGACGCCGATCCGGCCAGGCTCTATGCCGGCAAACTGGTCATTCCTATTTTCCAGATCGAGACACGCCCGCGAACATTCAATTCGGTCTTCTCGGGCGAAGGCAAGTACCGCAAGGCCTGGCTTAACCTGGGCCTGCCACGCCATCAGCTTGTCTGGCGCGGCAACAACGGCTGGATCTCCCGGGCCGCAGGGTGACCGCGACGGCATCGGCTCGGACCTCTTGTACAACCTTGTCGCCGATCAGCGCGATCCCGCTGGCGGCCAGTGGGATCGTAACAACACTCCCGGCGAGGTATGGGAGGAAAGGCGCGCCTGCACTATACTACGCGCCGTACGCCGCGATGAGGAGCGCCTTATTCCGACGCGCTCCGGCCTGCCGCCGCAAGCCCTGGAACGCCTCATCTTGCGCGGTTCGGCGGAACTCGTCCTGGCGAGCAGAGGCGAGCCGATAAGCTGGGAAACAGAATACAAGACCACTGCCGGTTTAGGCGGCGGCAACGTTAATCAACTAAGTCTTAACTTACCCCGCGAGTCGCGACCGATCGGATCGCCGGCAGAGCATAACGGCCTTCAGCATCTGACCGGCGACATCACGAACTGCGAGATCATCATCTATGGCGAGGCGGAGCGCTTCATCGGCATCGAGCAGTTAACATCCTACTTCCCCTCCTCATTGCTCTTCGGCGCGCCGCGCGTGCAGCTCACGATTGAAGACGCTATGGTGCCGCCGAATGCCAAGGGCCTACTCATATTCCGTACCAAGGCCTCCAGCGCCAATGACCACGACCCTAATGCCTATGGCCTGGCGCACGAGTTGAGGATCGAGCACTATGGTGACACGAATGTGCCGATCGAATTTTTTACGGGCCAGGTCGTGGATGGTGCGATCCGCTATTTCGACGACGTAAAGGATGATGAGTTAGACTTTGACCTTGACATCTCCGAGTTCGAAGGATTGCGCTTCCCGCTCAAAAGCCGCTTTAACATCCCGCTGGACGAGAGGCTCTATTATGCCAATTATGTCGAAACCGATCAGCCCGTGGCGCCGCGTGGCAGGACTCAAGACGCGGGTGGTTAAACAGTGTACAATATAGACTATAGCATTGTTGAAGCTGAAAGCGGGCATGAAGTAACGGCGCCCGCCACGCTCTCCTACCGGTTCATCTATCGCAGCATCGCCGGGGTGCCATCACTCGCCAAACAGGTTGATGTTGACATCTCCGAAAGCGGCACATTTCACATCGTGTTTTCATTCCTGCCCGGACCTTTCAATGAGTCCATAACGGCCCACGAAGTCTACCGTTTGGTGGATGGCGACTACCGATTAATCGGCAAGGTAGAGGCTGACGACGAAGGCATTTTCGTCGATGACAACTCGGCCACCCCCGGCAACATACTTGTCTGCGACGACCCCTTCATCCATCACTACGAGTCACACGTCCGCTGGTCCGAGCCCTTCCTGCCGAACAAGATCAGGCCGGAGTCGCTGGCCGCATACCGCATCGGCGACGGTGATCAGATAACGGGCCTCGCCAGTCTCTACGGCAACCTGCTCGTCTTCAAGCAGAACAGCATTCATCGTGTTGCGGTCCAGGCCGACAGCCCGCCTATTTCCAGGACCGACGAGGTAAGCCCCGACGTCGGCTGCATTGCGCCGGAGTCGCTGATTACGGTTAACAACAACGTGTTTTTTCTCTCCTGGCAAGGCTTTATGCGTTACGACAACAACGTCTTGCACAGGGCCGACAGCAAGTTCAACGAAGAGCTGATGTATCGCCTCCAGCACTCGCCATTAGAGCATATCGAATTCGCCTCTTGCGGCTGGAATGAAGAGCATGGCGAGCTGTATTTGAATGTGCCCTTTGCCGGGACAGGCACGTATCACGGTTTTACGCGGATCGTGCGTGGCCATCTCTACGTCATCGCGCTCGAAAAAGGATATGTGACCAAGTTCACCTACGAGTCGGACGCGGGTCTTACAAGAGCCGCGCTTTCATTTGCGCGGCTCTACCATAACAACTCCATCGGCGAGCTGATGTCGGGTGAGATCTTTCCGCCTGCGGATGTGCCGGCGCTCATCTCCCGCGAAGCGCCGGGTGACGATGACTTCGATGAGGTCTATGACGCAGGCGGTCTGCCTGTGAACATACCGATTCACTCATTCTACCGCTCCAAGGCCTTCACGGGCGGGGATGAAGGACTAAATAAACGTGTGAGGAATGTGGTCGTTAACTTCTTTGCCGGCGGCACGCGAACCGTTAGACTGCATACCATACCCGACGACAACCAGGATGACCGGATCGATAATGAAGGCGTCACCACCGAATATGACTTTTCACCGGCGGCTGATCCCTACCGGAATGTGCTGCGGGTAGTGCCGGACAGCATAGAGAACACCGAGACCTTCGACTGGGACGACTTGGGTGGTAAGCCGATACGTGTGTACGTGGAGCTGGAGGGGGAATTTCGGTCACAGATCAATGCTGTGGCGATTAATTGGCGGCCGATACATCCGCACCTGGCGTAGGGCCGTTTGTTTTGCGATGTGTTTCTAACATCAGTTACTAGTCAAAAACATGGCGTCATTTTCAGGTGTCTTAAAAGCCGAGTTGAGGCGGCAGGCCGTTTCATAGTATGTACGGGCGGAATCAGTCTCGTGAAACTGCTCACGAAGGATTGTCGCCAGATCCTTATACGCATAAGCGAAATCAGGATCTATAGCAATGGCCTTATGGTATAGCATCCTGGCACTGTCATAGTCCTTATAGTGATCTTCCAAAAGCTCCGCCAAGCTATGATACCCATTGGCGTAATCGGGATCAATTTCAAGGGCTTTTAGGAACAGCGTCCTGGCACCTTCATATTCCCTGTAGTGATCTTTCAACAAATACGCGAAGTTATTGTATGTACCGACGTCATTGGAATCGACCTCGATAGCCTTTTGGTACAGCGCCCTGGCACTGTCGTATGACTCGTAGTGATTTTTCAGTAGAAGCGCAAGGTTATTGTACACATCGACGTCATTGGGATTTATTTCAATTGCCTTAATGTACAGCGTCCTGGCGCTGTCGTATGACTCGTGGTGATTTTTCAGTAGAAGCGCAAGGTTATTGTACGCATCGACGTCATTGGGATTTATTTCGATTGCCTTAATGTACAGCGTCCTGGCGCTGTCGTATGACTCGTAGTGATCTTCCAGTAGAAGCGCAAGGTTATGGTATAGATCGGCGTCATCGGGATCAACCTCTATGGCCTTACGGTACAGCGTCCTGGCGCTGTCGTAGGACTCGTAGTGATTTTCCAGTAGAAGCGCAAGACCATGGTACGCATTGGCGTTATTAGGATCAACCTCTATGGCTTTACGGTACAGTGTCCTGGCGCTGTCGTACGACTCGTAGTGATTTTCCAGTAGAAGCGCAAGACCATAGTACGCATTGGCGTTATTAGGATCAACCTCTATGGCCTTACGGTGCAGTGTCCTGGCGCTGTCGTACAACTCATAGTGATTTTTCAGTAGAACCGCAAGGTTATGGTACGCATCGGCAAAATTGGGATCAAGCTCAATAGCTTTATGAAGCAGCGTCCGAGCGCTGTCGTAGTTCTCGTAGTGATACGCCAGCAGAAGCGCAAGATTGTTGTACGCATCGGCGTAATTGGGATTTGCTTCAATGGCGTTATGATACAGCGTTCGAGCGCTGTCGTATAGCTTGAAGTGTCTTTGCAGCAATAGCGCGGAGTTATACTTCGCTGTCGCGAAATTGGGATTAATGACTGGCACACGATTGAAGAAGCTTATTGCGGAGTCGATCTCGCCCAGTCTAGCACAACTATAACCAATTCTAAAGTCAAGCGACGCATCCCGTCTTTGCCACTCCGGTCCGATAGCCAGAAATCGTCGCAGCGCTGTGGTATAATCTTCTTTCTCATACGCCCGTAGCCCCAGGGTCAATCGGATAATATACCCTACGTCTTTCGTTAACCGTCCTTCACGAATCTCCGCCAAACTCGACAGTGCCTGAATGTCGCTTTCATCCTGCGCTCTTTGATGCGATCTACCGGCCGTATCGACAAGCGCATAGGCCACACAGGCCCGAGTAGTGTCGCTATTACACATTTCCCACTGATCGCCCCATATCACGAGGTCGGCGTCTTCGACCGCACCGATGCTGCGTCCTTCGTTGAAGGTGGCGGGGCAGGACTTATCGTCCAGGTATTGGACGTCCAGTCCCAGGCCTTCACGTTCATTCATGCGTTTGAGTTCATCAAAGAGCGATTTGGCGACATCCGCCTGTTTAGCACTACAATCTTCTTCGCGGTCAAATGGTAGGATCAGTACTTTAAATGCCGTATCATTTGCTAAAAATAGAGGTTTATGGACAGTCGCGGTCGTTGCAGTGCTATCATTTGTCGTTGTCACGGCGACGGGTGCTGGCGTATCAACAAAAAGGTCACGGATTGTTGGTATCAATGCGACTAAAGCAATGAGGAGTCCGAGAATTCCAACCCTATTCCCAAAATTATGTGCCCAGAACCATTGCCACAGCCTCTGGATCTGCCTCTTGCCATATCTCAGTGGCACGAGCACGCTACGCATTATCGCCTGCATCCCTCGCAGAATGCTATTCCAAACATTCATCCCTATAGCTCATTAGTCCAGACAAACTCAACAAGTTTTGCATAACAAAATGGCGAATTTCTGCCATAATCGCAAGCACAGTGCATTAGTCTTCAATTGTGCAACTTTAATTTTGATCACGTAGACATTGACACGATAATGCCGCCGATAAACAATTGTTAACAAGTAGGTGCCTCAAGTATTTCATACCTGGGCGCCACTTGTTAAGTTCCTACCATGTCGGAACGATTACCAAAGCGCCCTCCCCATCAGCGCAAAATCAGCGTCCAGGACGTCAGAACGCATGTCGGTCCTGGCAGCGCGGTGATGGCTAATGAAGAAATGCGGCGTGCCGGACACCATAGAAAACAGCGAGACCTTCGACTGGATTGACTCGGGTGGTAAGCCCGTGCGGGTTTACGTGAAATTGGAAGGGGAATTTCGATCGCAGATTAATGCCGTGGCGATTACCTGGCGGCCGATTCATAAGCATTTGGGTTTGAGGCTACTTGTCTTAAATTGCCTAGATCTATTCAGTCATAATTGTGAAAATATTCGTCATTTTCTGGTGTCTTGAATCTCGGTTCAAGACGGCAAGCGGCCTCATAGTATGAACGGGCGGAATCGGATTCGTGAAACTCCCGAATTAAAAGAGATGCCATGTTTATGTATGCCTCAGTCCTCTCGGGCTCACGAGCAATCGCATCCCAGTATAGCATCCTGGCACTGTCGTAATTCTTATAGTGATTGCGAAACAACTCCGCTAAGAAAAAGTACGCAGATCCCGATGCAGGCTCAATATCAATAGCTTTTCGGTACAGCACCTTGGCTCTTTCGAAATTCTTGAAATTCGTATGATGTAGTATAGCAAGGAAGAAGACTGCTTGAAAGTGATTAGGATTAAGTTCAATAGCCTTCTGATAAAGCACTTTGGCGCTGTCTTGGTTCTTGTAGGATTGATTAAACAGTAGAATCGCCAGTCCAAAATACGCATCAGCGTGGTTTGAGTCAATTTCGATAGCCTTCAGAAACAGCGCCCTGGCACGGTCGTGGGACTGGTAGTGATTTCCTAAAATGCTGGCCAAATTGCTGTAGGCACTGACTAGACTGGAATCAATGTCAACTGCTTTTTGGTATAGCGCCCTAGCACTGTCATAGGACTGGTAGTTATTCTCTAGTAACTTTGCCAGATTATTGTAGGCAATGGCGTGATTAGAATCAATTTCAATAGCCTTCAGATACAGCGCCCTTGCGCTGTCATAGGACTGGTAGTTAACCTCTAGTAGATTCGCCAGGTTGTTGTAGGCACTGGCACAATTGGGATCAATGTCTATGGCCTTTCGGTATAGCGTCCTGGCGCTGTCGTAGGACTGGTAATGAAGTCGCAGTAAGCTCGCCAAATTAGTGTAGGCTCCACTGAAATCGGCTCCTACTTCAATGGCCTTCCGGTACAGTGCCACAGCACTGTCATGAGATTGGTATTGTTGTAGCAGTAGATCTGCTAGGTTAGTGTAAGCACGGGCATATCCTGGATCAACTCTAATCGTCCTTCGATACAGTGCTATTGCGCTGTCGTATCTCTGGAATTTGTGGTGTAAAATAACAGCCGTGTTGTAGTAAACGCAGGAGGCGCAGCCTGAGCCGGTGGCGATCGCACGATTCAGGTTTACAAGAGCAGAGTCAAATTCACCGAGATGATAGTAGCACATACCGATAGCAACTAACGCATTCCGGTTTCGACGATCCGGTTCGATATTCAGGAAACGGCCTAACGCTGTGGTATAATCGCTTTGTTCGTATGCCCGTAGCCCCAGAGTCAAGCGAATGATGTAGTCTATGTCTTTAGTCAAGCGCCCTTCGCGAATTTCCGCCAGACTTGAGAGTACCTGAACACCACCTTCACTCTGCGCTTCACTGTACGAGTTATTGACCGTATCAACCAGCGCATAGGCCACACAGGTCCGCGTTGTATCGTTATGGCACATAACCCACTGATCGCCCCAAATCACGAGGTCGGCGTCTTGGTTCGCACCGATGCTGCGACCCTCGTTGAAAGTAGCTGGGCAGGACTTGTCGTCCAGGTATTGAATGTCCAGTCCCAGGCCTTCGCGTTCATTCATGCGTTTTAGTTCATCAAACAGAGATTTGGCGACATCTGCCTGTTTGGCGCTGCAATCTTCTTCGCGGTCAAACGGCAGGATCAGGACTTTGAATGTCGTGTCATTAGCTGAAAAGAGGGGCTTACGGACAGTCGCAGCGGCTGCGGTGCTATCATTTGTCGTTGTCACGACGGCGGGTGTAGAGGTATCAACAATAAATATCCAGAATGCCAACGATAAACCGAGAATTGCAACGATGAGACTTAGAATGCCAACTTTGTCCCCGAACTGTTTGGAGTCGAACCACCGCCACAGTGATACAATCTTCCCTTTACAATAGCGTATCAGTAGCTCCACACCACGCTTTATTGCCTTGCTCCCTTGCCGTATGCCGTCCCAAATCTTCATCCCGTTAGCAATTGCGTCCTGTTACATACAACAATAATGCTATAACAAATTGACGAAACCCTGCCAAAATTACAAATACAGGGCATAAGTAGTCGAAACGCTGCGGTAATTGCGATCAAGTGATCACAGCCGCACTGATGCCGGTCATAAACAATTGTTAACAAGTAGACGCTTCAAGTATTTCACGCCAGGGCGCCACTTGTTAAGTTCCCACCATGTCGGAACGATTACCAAAACGCCCTCCGCATCAGCGTAAAATCAGTGTCCAGGACGTCAGAGCCTATGGCGATCCTGGCGGTGCGGCGATGGCTAATGAAGAGATGCGTCGCCTGCAATTTGCTTTCGACAATCTCCAGGATCAGATCGAGGGTTTGCGCAGCGCGCAGCCGGAAGCGCTGCCCGACGAGCCGCAGCCGGAGGTCACTCCGGACACGGGCGGCGACAATACCGAGATCACGGAGATTCACAACCATTATCACACCGATGGCGGGCGCGCAATGTGTGGCGTGGTATGGGTGAACCGCCTGCCGCTCATCCCACCCGCCGACTTCGATGAAGCGGACGCCTACAAGTACCAGCACCTCGACTACACGCCGGCCGGCGGCAAGTACGGCTACTATTGCTACGGCATAATTCAGCACGACTGGGCGCTGGAGCACAAAGACTCCTTCGTGCTGCACCTGGTGGACCAGGAGTACTTTGCAAAGGACTACCACCGCGCGCAGGTAGCTTACCCCGAAGTGGAGGGGCTGGACACAAACAGGGTGATCCTGCACGGCGTCAACAAGCCGGAAGGCGGCGAGCTGGAGTTTGCGGGCGGGCAGCTCCTCACAAACATGCAGTTCTTCTACTTCCTGCTGGAGCGGGACTGCGAAACACCCACAGAGGTCACGGGCGCTTATTACCTGGCGGGTGACGGCGACAGCTTATGGCGCTGGGAGATTGCAGATGACGGCGCTTCTATTATGGAAGAGGTAGACCCGGCTGAGTTCGATCCGGTAGAGATCATCGTCCGCGCGCCGAACGGCTCGTTCTGGCGGCTGACGGCGACTTCGGGCGGCGCTTTAACGACTGAGCTGACAAACTTCGCCTACCCGATGTCGCTGCTCTTCCAATCTGATGACAGCACGTTCTGGCGGCTGACGGTGAGCAATGACGGCACGGTGGTATTTGTTTAACAAGGCGAGATCACGATGAGTTTTCAAGAGCGCAAGGATATGGGCGTCCGCGTCGGCGCGGAAAAGGCGCAGCTGCCGGACGAGGCGATTACCAAGAGCCAGCTTGAAGCCGGCACGAATATTACGATCGAGCATCTGCCCGGCCCCTCCTGGAACATCCGCATCAGCGCCACGACGGTGGGCGGCGGCGGCGGCACGGCGATACGCCAGATTCACGGCGCCATTGTCGTCAATCTCACGCCGGGCGGCGGCCAGGGCCAGAGCCATACGCAGGCCAACTTTCTCTATGGCGACGCTAAATACATCGACATCTATCACAACTGGAACCTGGCGCATCCGGATGCCTTCATCTTTACGCTGGTGGATCTGAACAGCTTTCCGGCGCAGACGCTGGTG
>JANQRB010000145.1 GCA_028284775.1 Candidatus Kapaibacterium sp.
GGAGAAGGAGGGGAAAGAGCACGTTCTTTGTCCTGTGGCACTCGACAATAGCTGGCAGAGCTGCGGCTGGCCGGAACGGCTGATGAATCAGGTCAAGAAGTACAACATCCTGGACTTCTCGAACTGGCGCAAGAATCAGGTGAAGTTCGACCGAGAGTACGCGAAGCTTTTGAAGGGGCTGCAGCTTTTTTACACGGACTCATAGTTAAACATTCCTATAGTGTAACGGTCTACTGCGAGTTTCGGACCAATTGTGACACTGTGTCAAAAGGAATCCTGAAGCCATGGCCAATCAAAAACATCTCGAGCTACTGAAACAGGGCTATGAGGTCTGGAACGAGTGGCGACGGGAAAATTTCACTGTTACGCCATATCTCCGCGGAGCAGATTTAAGACAAGTTAATCTCCGCGCAGCTGACCTAGTGAATGCGAATCTCAGTGCAGCAGATATCAGCGGCTCGGATTGCAGTGCTGTGAATCTCAGCAATGCGGATCTTCAAGGTGCGAGTCTCAGGCATGCAAGGCTCAGACACTCAAAACTCATTGGCACAAATTTCATCGGCGCAAATCTCGAAAGTGCCAATCTCGAAGGTGCAGATCTCAACTGGACAGATCTCAATACGGCTAATCTTAGCAATGCTGTGTTCCACAAGACCGAACTTAAACACAGCAATCTCAGCGACGCGACTCTTCACAATTCGGTTCTCATCAAAACTGCTCTCTACAACGCGAATCTATTTCGTGCTCGATTCGGGAATACAACTATTGCAGACTGTATATTCCGGGAGGCTAAGGGCCTAGAAAGTTGTTCCCATTATGGACCTTCATTTCTCGACCATAGAACCGTAATCAAGTCGAACTCTCTTCCTGCGGCCTTTCTGAGAGGCTGTGGCTGGGCCAATTGGCAGATTGAAGCATTGAAACTCTACGATCCATCGCTAAATCCGATGGAAATCGCTGAAGTAACGAACAAGGTCTTCCAACTACGTCAAGGTCCGCTGCAGTTGGCAAATCTCTTCATCTCTTATTCGCATAAAGATGCTTCCTTTATCAATGCGCTGGAGAAGCGATTCCAGGCAAAGGGAATACGCTACTGGCGCGACATCCACGATGCGAGCTCCGGACCGTTGGAGAAAATCGTTAAGAATGCCATTACGCAGATGGGCACGGTATTGCTCGTACTCTCGAAACACTCAGTCGAAAGCGACTGGGTAGAGCTGGAAGTCGAACGCGCCCGTAAGCTGGAGAAGGAAGGGAAAGAGCACGTTCTTTGTCCTGTGGCACTCGACAATAGCTGGCAGAGCTGCGGCTGGCCGGAACGGCTGATGAATCAAGTCAAGAAATACAACATTCTGGACTTCTCGAATTGGCGCAATAATCAGGAGAAGTTCGACCGGCAGTATGAACGACTTCTGAAAGGGTTGCAGCTTTTTTATTCGGATCCGAAGTCCGGCACCGATGCACCATAAACTGAAGGTGTACCAAGGCCATGTTTCATCCACACTACACATACAACTACTTCCCTGCCAACGACAAACCCTCCGCGTCTGTAGAGGATGAGCAAAACGATCCGAAACCGGAAGGGGAGAGCGTCGACACCGAAAAGCTGCTCGAAAACATCGCCGAACAAACCAAGTCCACGCGCAACCTCTACCTGGTGTACATCTCCTACCTGCTGTACTTCACGCTGTCGATCTTTTCGATTCAGGACATTGAGTTGCTGCTGGACTCCACGGTCACGCTGCCGTTCTTCCAGGTACCGGTGGCGACGGATGCTTTTTTCTATCTGGCGCCGGTGCTGGCTATCGTGCTGTTTGTGTACTTTCAACTGCATTTGACAAAGCTGCGAGAGTTAATCAATGCGCTGCGAGTGTTGGCAAGAGAAAAAGTTGTTCACATTTCACCGTGGTTGGTAACCGACGTTGGTGTACCTGGAAAATCGCAGGTATCAAAATTACAGCAGGCGATAGTCCGTATCGCCCTGTGGTGGCTGCTACCGTTGACATTGGCGCTTTGTACTTACTGGATCTTGACGAAGCACGACACCTGGGATTCTTTCATTGTTACCAACATATTCATGATCGGTGTTGGATTTAACTTGTACTTCCGATACAAGGCCTCTCCAACGCGAAGAATGACCTGGCTCAGCAATAAAGTTCAGAAATTGAGGCGGATGCAAAAGCACTTGCTTGGCATCGTAATGTTCTATCTCTGGATATATGTGCTATTCGGAGCTGTAATACCTTCTATTAATAGCGGAGCAATTTTTCTTAAGTTATACAACGCCGACATCAGCGCTAAACCCGCAATTGCAGAGTCAACCAGGTCTTGGGCAGTATTGAACGGAGTCAATCTGAACGGTGCTGATCTCCGCTACGCCTACTTTCATCGGGCGAGTCTTGTAAGGGCGGAATTGAGGAATGTAAAAGCTGCGTATTCTGATTTTAGTGGCGCCGACCTCAGCTTTGCCCATCTCGACGGTGCCTACCTCAGCGAAGCCCGTCTCGACGGCGCCGACCTCCGCTCTGCCCATCTCGACGGTGCCTACCTCAGCGAAGCCTGTCTCGACAGTGCCGACCTCAGCTACGCAAGTCTCGATGGTGCCTACCTCGGCTTTGCCAGTCTCGACCGTGCCGACCTCCACGCTGCCCGTTTCAACGGTGCCAGCCTCCACGCTGCCCATCTTAACGGTGCCGCTCTCAGCAGAGCCAGTCTCGACCGTGCCGACCTCAGCTTTGCGAAGCTTCACGGTGCAAAACTCCGCTCTGCCCATCTCGACGGTGCCAGCATTTTCTCTGCCCATCTTGACGGTGCCGACCTACGTGCTGCCCGTCTCGACAGTGTCGAACTCCGCTTAGCGAAGCTTCACGGTGCCGATCTCCGCAATGCGAAGCTTCACGGTGCCGACCTTTGCGATGCCGACCTCAGCAACGCCAATCTACGCAATGCCAATCTACGCAATGCCAATCTTAGCTTTGCGACACTCGACGGAGTCAGATTTTGGGGAACACATCTGAAGGATGCACGATGTCTTACTGTTGAACAACTGCTTTCCGTTAGATCACTCTACGAAGCAGAACTTCCTGATAGTCTACTTGCCGTATTCGAATCAGGCTCAGAGCTGACCGTCGCACAACGGCGGCGCTACCAGTATCTGAGGTCGGAAGAGAGCTTGTACGAGTGAACAAAAACTTATCGAAACCAGGACAACTGAGTACAACTGGGTACAACGCTGCAGGATTTAAAGGCGCTGTCATAGTAGCACGTAATACACTTATCGGTAGCTACATTGTAATGCTGACCGAAAAGATCGTCAGCCTTGAGATAGTGTCGGGGCAAAAGAGCCTATGATTGTACATCGAAAATTATTCAACTGGAGAATGAAATCGAACGCGCTGAGGAGCAGTTGGAAAAACGTACTATACAACTGCAAAAAGATTCTGCTGGTTATAAACACGAACTAGAAAAGGCTCAAAACGCAAAAATCGTTGCTATAACAACAAGTCATCCTATCGATTTATACCCTGCCAACTACAAACCACACCTCACCCCATAGGCTTAGCCGATCACACCCCGACAATCACCAATCACCGCCGCGAACAACACTCATCGGAATGCTTACCTACGAGCTAAACCGAATATACCTCTGCCACATCATACTCGATTTCCAGCAATTCAATTCTTATGTAGGCAAAATCGCCATCGGCCAGATGCCATACACCTTCTCCCTGTACGGGCAGACGACGTCCCTGGAATTCGCCATAGGCGCTGATCGGCGTCGACCAGGTGTCGAGTGAGAACGAATCGCCAAGCGATCGATAGCGCTCGGCGACCATCGTCACAAGGTCTCCGGATGCGCTGAAGTGAAACACTGCCGAGGCACTCACGCCGCCGTAGGTCATCGTGGCCCGGGCAGCGTCGTCATCGATTGCTTCCCATACGACATAATCATTCAGCGCCGCGTCGGGAAACCACATTATCTCATTCAGGAAACGCGTAAGAGCTCCCTGATCAATCTCGGGGCCGCGGGCATCCGCCGCTGTGAACAGCCCGAGCGGTCTGATGAGCATATTGCCCCGACCTTCGGAATACAGGTCGCGGCCTTTAACGCTGAAGAGCGGAGCGGCTCGCATACTTACGCTCCAGACGAATGCGGGCGGGTCACTGCTGAAATACTCTTCGGCTTCGAAGGGCATCCATGCCTGTCCGGGTTTTTGGCGAAACCTTCCCCGTTGTTTAAGGCGGACGCAGTTGACGCGTGGCTTGCCGACGACTCCGGCACGGCGCAGCCAGCGTTGAACGGCTTCGGGTAGCTTTGCGAGGTCAGCCTCGGTGATAAGCTCGGTCGGCAAACTCTCAATGTGCTTAAACATCAATTGTACTTCGTTCCGAAGCATCTGATTCATGCCTCGCTGCCCGATCTTGGCGGCAAGCAGCAGCGAGGCAATCAGCAAGATAAACACAAGGAAGGCAATTAGTAGGAATATCACTTTCATCCCCGCAAATCAGTTTCGGATGTTTGGCACCTGATGATCCGGCTCGAAGGCCAGGAGCTGAATTCTCTCTGTTACCATGTAACCGCTCTCGTAATTGTGTAAATCTATCGTCGATGACGGCATCGACTTGGCAACCACTCAATATACACATCAAGCTCATTGCGATCGGTCTTTGTTTGTCGTCGGCGATGATTAGGTGATGAAGGCTTAAGCCATTGCCGTCGCTTTGTCCATATGTGCGGAATACGCCGATGCCAACTGTTTGCTTGCGAGACAGTGCCAGTGCCGATCCTGGAAAGCAATGATCCGGCAGGCCGGAGCTCCGCCGGATATGGAAATTATCTGGTAGGGCAATCGCATTGTCTGCAGCTCGCCAACCGGATTGCCGGGTCAGCCCCTGGCAGAAGCTGCAGCGAGTGTTTTGGGGCACGGTCAGCCGTATCATCTAATGCCGGTCAAAGTACCAGCGCGGTTTCTTCCGGCGTGCATCGTGAGAACTTCTGATGCCTGGAGTGCAAGTTGCGAAGGGCGTCGGCCAGACGCAGATAAATACCGAAGAGCGGAGGCGTAAGGTCTTTCATTGGCTGGTCCTGACAATTCTTCCTCAAATTCACGCAATCTATTTCAAGGCCCGTTAGAGCGGCAGCCGGTTAACAGAATCCAGGCTGGAATACGGGTAAATGACGCGAATCTGCGGCGTCTCTTTGCCAATCTACCAATCTTTCATTTAGTCGCTTCCGAAGAAATTCGGCAGCAGAGGGAGTGAATCAGGCACGGACTTCTCCGGATATGGCCGCCGCGGCGCGACTATTTGCCGTCTGCTCGCCACGCAAAAAAGAGTCCCAGCCGGGAAGTCGATCCGTCCGGATTCCTGCTGCGTTCAAAGCTGCATACAAAGCCCTGCTGGGTCAGAAACTCATCCAGTTCCGTTAAGGTGAATCGCCGGTAACCCGTGATGGCAAAGGGCGCCTGTAGTGAATCGTAGTCGCCGCCGATTTCATGAAATTCACCGCAAATCGCGTCGACCCACTTCAGCCGTCGGGAAGTAAGTAATATCGGCCACTCGGAGCCTTCACAATCGATTTTAAGCAAACGCAGACGCCGCCGTCCGTTCCGGGTAGCCGATGTGAGCAAGGCATCCAGGGAAATCGTGCCGACTGCTTCACCCTGTCTGCTCCACAGCACGTCGCCTCCACCCGTATTGAGAATTCCGTTGGTTTCAATGTAACCGCTGTGGTACAGCGTACAGGCTTTGCTGTCGGAACGCCATACCGCCGCGTTGAATAAACGAACCCGTTCCTGTTCGATGAAAGGCGCCAGGTTGCTCGCTGCCAACTCGAAGTTTGTTTTGTCCGGCTCCACGGCATAGATAAGTCCGGCCCCGCGTTCCAATGCCGCTTGCGCGAAGATACCGATATGCGCGCCGATGTCGATGATGACATCCTCTGAATCGAACTGTTCGGGCAGGCGGTACTCATTCTCGCGGACAACCGTGTTAAATATTATCTGATCAAAGGAGTATTTACGAATATGCAGCATTGACATGAATCACGTCCTTAAACAATTGTTCCCAGCGGTGCGCAATATTCTGCCAGTTGTAGCGCTTTTGGGTCGCGTTTTCATAAGCGGCAGTGGACATTGTTAAGCGATAGCTCGGATCCCGATAGAGTTGTTCCAGACAGTCGGCGAGCTCTGTGGAAGCCACTTCAATCTGTTCAAGTGGTGTAGATCCATTCTCTACTCGTCGGCCTGGCTGCAACATTGCGGCCTTGCCGCGCCATAATTCCTTACAGGCGCTGTGATCGGGAACGATCTGAGCCGCGCCGGTAGCGGCGTGCTCAAAACTGATCAGGCCCCAACCCTCGCCCATCGAAGTGTTGACGCCCACGTCGCAGGCATTGTAAAGCAGATTTAACTGATGGTCGGAAGGCGTCGGGTCATCGGGATCTGCCGACCACAGGATACGATCTTCGATTTCAAGTCGGGCAGCGGTGTCTATCAGAGTTTCCCGCTCTTCCCTGTTGGCAATGGCGTGGTGCAGACAGAGTTTAACGCCTGGCGGCTTGTTGCGAGCAAAGCGGGCGAAGCCCTCCATTGTCAGGTCGACACGTTTTCGCGGTCGCGGACGATTGGCGTTGAGAACGATGAAAGCCTCGCCGGGATTGTCCAGCGCTGGAAAGACGCGCCTCCTGATTGCCGCGCGATTCCGGGGACATCTCTCGCCGTTCTCAGTCTGCGTCATGGGAAAAAAGGCGCGAGTATCAACACCATGTGGAATTGTACGAATCTTCGGGAACGAATTCGCGTTGCTGTCGGGATTCACATTTCGCATCACATCGGTAACTTCCTCCTTGGCAAAGTCGGTATAAAGCACCAGGCAGTCGAGAAAGTTTAAGTTCGCAAGCGGTGCCGCGTCGTGCAAACGGCCGTCAAGAGGTGCATAGGCGATCAGCGAAATCTGCCCGCGGAATTCTTCCAGGGTATGACGATACTCCGCGATGATCCACAAATCATTGAGAATCAGAATGGCGGAGGGACGCTCGCGCTGGACGAATTCCCGCGCCTGGAAAGCGCCCAATGCGTCGCCGCCGTGTAGATTACAAGGATGGATAGTCAGTCCATCATCAAGGAAAGCAGGGCCGCGATAGCCGATGCCGATAATATGAACTGCAAAGTTGCTGCTCAGCGGACCCATAGCGCTGCGTACGACGCGTGTAAAGCCCGTGCCAGGCACGTAAAAACACACAATCAAGATTTTTGGCTTCATACTGCAAGACTGACATTGTGTATTGCATAAAATCGGGCGACGCTTTCGTACGCCGCCCGTTTAGAATCTCAAGCTGCACCCATGATAACAGGAGTGTAGAAGATATCATTGCCAACAGGTACGGCAATCAACTTCATTGACAATGAGATTATTTCCTTGTAAGCAAGGCGCTCAGTACCCACGGCAGGCAGATCGCTGTCACTGTCACTCATCACCGAAACTAGCACATAGTTAAAGTATTCGACTTCATTGCTGCCGGTCCGTTCCCACATTAACTCGACTTCTTCCAAAGACTTGTAAGCACCGTTGCGTTTCAGGAACTCATGGAATGGTCCCTGCGGTACCCGGAAAATTTGCTCCACGGCGGCAATGACAATGAGCATGTAGTTCGGATTGCCGTCGTAGACCTCGATTCCCTTCGGCAGCGCTGATGGGCCAGCAATCGTATTGAGTTTTAAGTCCAGAGTTCTGCGGTCGAAGACCAATACCCAATAATCATCTTTGCTGGCAGGGCTATAATACCTGTCGCCGAGATATACTTTGGCATTGTCGGTCGAGTATTGGCCCGTTCCCGTAACGATGTACAATGAGAGATCTTTCGTGCCGCCAGGCCCGGAGATTGATTGATTCTCTGCCATAGTCGTTGTCCTTTGTATGGTTTATATGTTAAACAATTGCACAAAAACTGCTTGCCCTCGCTGCAATGCGGCGAGCGAAGCGTCATCTGTTTCTGTGTTTTATGAAATTATCCAGTAGCTGAGCTGATTCAGCCTGTGTCGAAGGCTTCATCCAGCGCAAAGTCAAGCAGCTCCCCGCTCCTGCGCTACACGAAGCAACAAGGAGTTGATAGTGTTGAACCTAAAACAATACCTGAGTTTAAGTTCGCGATTAACAGGCGCGATTCGAACTCGATCTGACGACCATCACCGCAAGCGTATTCGAATGCGACAGCCGCAAGTCATCCTCATAGTGAGGGTGCGTGAAATCAGTGCGGCGGGTCGGGATCGACAATTTCCTCGAGATCGAGCTCGCCGATTGTCCAGGTAGGCTTGATGGCGGCGTCGCTGAATCGCAGCTTATGTTTGCCGCCGTCTGCGCTGACCACCATTGCCGTAAACTCACAAGCAACACTCAGGATATAGCTATTGGTATTATCCGCTTCTGCCGTAGCGTTAAGATTGAAGTAATTAGGCACATCGAGGAACATTTCCTGGTCGTCGAGCAATACAATATCCTGGACACCGCTAGCCGTCTCATTCTGAAGTTTCATTGTCACGAGGTATTGACCGGGCTGCGCGCCGATCGGCGTTCTCATGGTGCCAAACAAGGTCAGATTCCACAATTCGCTGTAAAAATGGAAAGTGTGCTGCTCACTACCGCCGACTTGACTGTTCGGATTGTCTGCAGCGCTCTCATCGTGATTTTTCATAGCAGGTCTCCCTCATAACGTGAAATTCAGTTGATGCTATACGACTTGTTCTGACAACGGCGGCAATCTACGGTCGGATTACTCGCTTTGAAAATCCAATTGCTCCGATTAATTTCTCGTCCAAAGTGCTGTTGGTAAACACAGAAGCGCTCTTTCCAGCCATAAAACGAAATTGTAGTGCTGATTGGAAGCCGATAATATTTCTTGTCCGTTAATATCTACTGGATCGCGGTCTCGAAAATCCCGAGAAAAATCGGCCATAATCACGTCCTGCACCTCTGGAGTACAGCGATGAAAACGAAGGATATGGTTTTTGATCTGGTCAAATCGCTATCGAAGCAGGAAAAGCGCTACTTCAAGCTACACGCACTGCAGCACAGCGCCGACCGAGCAACTGTCTCGACACGGCTCTTTGATATCATGGATGGAATGGAAGTCTATAATGAAGTCGAGTTGCAGGATTTTTGCTGCCGACAATCGATTGGCGGCGGACTGGCGCTTGCGAAGCACAAGCTGGCTCAGGCGCTGTTAAACAGCCTGGATGCGTATGCGGCCGGCAAATCGATCCATGCCAAAATAACGAGGATCCTGCGGCAGATCGAGCTTCTCTACAGTCGAGGCCAGTATGATTTCTGTCGACGGCAAATCACGAAGGGGCTTAAACTTGCCCTCAACTACGAGAAGCACGGTTACCTGTTTGAATTGCGTACCTGGCAGCTGCGCCTGATTGTATTGGAGAGAGCCGGTGATATCGGCAACACCCTCAGGCAACACTTCAGGCTGACCAGAGAGGAATTGCGGCACGCGGCCGAAGAGCTGCGTTATCGGGAGCTGATGCACCGCGTGATGCAATTCAGCCGGCGCGCTTCGCGCAGCCTGACACCGAACGATCTGGCCGAGCTCGATACCATTGCCGACGAAAGCTCAGCCCGGGAGATCGAGCCGCCGCCCTTCACCCTGCAAAGCCTGTACTGGCAGATCCACGGTACGCGTGCCCTGCTTATTGGTGATGCACAGCTGGCCTACTCCTGTTTTCGATCGACGATCGAGCTGTGGCGGCGGAACAGCGACCGCATCGAAGAAAGCCCCTCGGTTTACCTGCGCTATGCAACTAACTTCCTGACCTGCTGTCTGTCGCTCAAACGATTCGATGAATTCAACGAAATTCTGCAGTCCATGCAAAAGCTGCACCTGCAATCGCATCCGGTCGACGTCCACTCCTTCGAGCGAATCATATACCTGGATTTCGCTTACTGTCTCAACTGTGGCCTTGTGGAACGCGGATTGCGGACGGCCCGGAATTTTGAGGATAATCTTGCCAGGCACGAATATGCAATCCAGCCCAAGCGACTGATAATGCTGCATTACAATTGCTGCCTGATCTATTTTCTGGCGGGCAAATATCCTGAAGCGCTTGAACACTGCAACAATGTGTTAAACCAGTCTTTTGCGGAGCTCAAACAGGATGTTCGCGCCTTTGCGCGTTTGCTGAGGCTCGTAATCTTGTTTGAGCTGGACGCCCGGGAAGGGCTGGAGGCCGCCTTGCTCGCTACCCGGCGTTTCGTGCGCCGCCGGGTTCAGTTCTCATTTGCGGCTGCCGTCATCCGTGCCATGCAGAGCTTACTGGATGAAACAGACAGGATCGGAACACAAGCTGTTCTGTCCGTTTTGTATCGCGATCTGGTCGACATTATTCATGACGAGTCGGCGAAGGAACCGGTCGGTCTCCTTGAAATGCTGCTCTGGGCCGATAGCTATAGGAGAGATATGGCCCTGGCCGAGCTGTATCGATCGGTTGTCACAAGCGGACACAATACCAGGCTGCGCGATCTGTTTCCACGTGACCCCGGGGAGCATTGAATCCTGTTAATGAACAACGCCGCCAGGCTTAAGCCTGATTTTTCAAGGGCCTTGATTTTTTGCTTGCGCAAGGTACCATGCCTGATTAAATTTGCAGCCCCTAATTAAACAGCTAAGGCGCAATGAATAAGCTTGTACGAAATACATCGATGAATGCGGCCGTTCTGCGGCCAGGAGATAGAACAACTCCAGGATGCGGAGCGGGAATGTAGCGGTGTCTTTTAACTTTCAATCTGAAGACTTCAACAAAACCCGGTCCATTTGCAGTAGGCCGGGTTTTTTGTGCTCCGTTGTAGCCGCAGTGCAGAGTCTTTGATAGACATAACAATCGACTGCGAGATGATGTGAAAATACGGGAACTGCAGCGTCAGTACAGCAGGCCGCGATAAGGCTAACATTTTGTCTACGGGTTATGGGGGTTCGACTCCCTCCGTCCACTGACGCTCATCTTCTCCCGTATCTTCGAGCTTCTTTGAAGGGGACTGCTCTGTTATTACAGTAGCTCACTGGTAGAGCGATAGACTTTAATCTATAGGTAGCGGGTTCAAGTCCCGCCAATAACAGGCACACTACCCCTCTTTATTCATTAGTAGGATTTCTGCAAGACAGTATCGAATGTCTGTAAAGCTTTGATTCGTCTTGATCAGTCTTTCCAATACCAGCTAGAGTTATGGAAGTACAAATCGGAGGCCGCAGCGCATTCCTACAACGACTGTCGGCATTGAGCGCTGCAGAAAAAGGGCGAGTGGCGCGCGTTGTTTTATCATTTTTTGACCTTGCGGCAACAGCGACGGCCCGCGCCACATTCTACAACAGTAAGAGCGAGCAGGTGAATGCAGTTCATACGATTCACGATGAGCTGCTCGCCATCGATCGGGGGCTGTACGCCGCGGCGCTGCTCCTGCCAGGCCTGACGGACTTTAACAAGCAGGTGGCGATTCTGCGCATGCTCGCGCAACCCTACGACAGCGGTCTGTTAACAGCCGAGCAAGAAGCATTGCTCCTGGCGAAACTGATACTGGAACTTCCGGTACAGCGCAGGTTGAATGTTTTTCTTGATCTCAAAAACAATCGGGTTAACAACAGCCGCAGCCGCAAGTTCATATTGACGTCTATCTTGCCGAGTGCCAGGCTTGTCTCCTGGGCCGTTAAGTACCGGGGCAAGCTGGCGGCTGTACTGGAGCACGCCTGGGGCAAGCGCGGCTGTAGTATCCTGGCCGCAATTCTCGCCAAACCGCGCGCGGAGTGGAACAGCAAAGAACAGGGTATCGTCCGCGACAGGCTGCTGAAATATCTTGACCGCGATGCAAACGAACAGGCGCTGCTGGAAAGCATCGGCTTTATTCTCGGCAATGAAAAAAATCTTCACGAACCGCTGTTGACGGCCTATGTGGAAGCGAAACAGGATTTGTCCAAAGGAAGGAGACTACCCTATGAGGTGCTGGAAGGCATCCGCAGCACCTATCACAAAAACGTCAGCAGCAGCACAGTACTCGAACTGACGAAAGCGCAGCTTACAAAAGGACAAAGGCTGGCTTTGCAACGCAAGGCCGCCGAAGCGCAGGTCGAGCTACAATTCAATCCCTTCGACTACGACCCGGTCAGGCTGTATATCTACGCGTATGAGCGGGGCATGACCGAAGATATCGCGCGAGCCCTGGAGCAGAAGGCGCAAGCCATTGCCGCGAGTCTGCCGCAGCGCTATGAAAACATCGTCATTATTGTTGATAACTCGATGTCCATGACAGGGAGCGATAGCCAGCGTCTGCGCCCGATAGCGGTCGCCCTGGCTGTTCGCGACGTTTTGCGGGCGGCAAGCAGCGGCAGCAGCGTACTTTACAGTAGTCCGGCGGTTGCGACCGAGACGATGCTGCCCCGCTGCGAAGGGCACACGGCGCTTGCCGAGCTCCTGCTTGCGGGCTTGCGGTCCAAGGTGGATGCCGTGTTTGTCATCAGCGATGGATATGAGAACGCGACGGCCGGACGTTTTAACGAAGTGATGCATCTGGTTCGCGGACTTGGTATCAGGACACCGGTCTTCCAGGTGAACCCGGTAATGGCAGCCGAAGCGATTGGCCTCCGTAGACTGAGCGCCGAAATAGCGCTTCTTCCCGTCAGCGATCCGCAGGCACTGGGGGTTGGAATGATTCGCGGGCTGCTCGAAGCAGACCTGGAGCTGGCCTGCCGGAACTTGTTGGAGTATAGTCTGCCCTTATTGAATTAACAATTGTGAATTAACACTCAACTGAAGATTGATCATGCTGCGCAATCTCTTTTCCAGGCCCGCGGAGCGCGCGAACGGCAACATCAGCATCGCCGAAATCCTGAAAGGATGTGAAGCGGGACGCATGCAAAGCGTTGGGTATATGCAGGTCATTCCGCTGCTCAGCGATATCAATGACGAACGCATTGCCTCGCCGGATGAAGCCGAAGTGTCGACACAGAACTACGGCTCGCTGATATTTAACAACCTTGCGGACCGCGTTGTGATAGTACCCCTGCACGCCGGCTATGTTGTAAAGCAGGCCGCTCAGAATCACGCAATGGCGCATGCCGCTGTTGTGCAAAGCGCCGCAAGCAAAACCTATGACACGGCGATGTGTATTCAACAATCGCAGGGGGGCTTTATTGCCGCGGACAAATACAAGCTGATGATACTGCCCTTCGCCTTGCGGGAGAAGGCGCTCGGCTTGCGAAAGGAGCAAGCTTTCGATAAGCTGTGGAAGTCCATCAGTGAGTTTAACGAGCGTATGGGCGCGCAGGCCAGCGGCCACCTCGAGTTTTTTCTTGAACAATTCAAGAGCGAGCTCGATCAGTTTGTTGCCGAATTCGAGTCCGTGCCCCGCCAGGTGGGAGCCATCGTTTTAATCGACGGTCAGGTTGTCGGCATCGAGCGCGCGCCTTCGCAGACATACTGGCTGAGTATCTGGCCCGCCTTGATTCGTGAGTGCTACGGCTCGTTGGCAATCGAGTATCGCCGAAGCATGGGTGACAAGGCCGAACTCTCGCAGATCAGGATTCCGCTTGCGGGCTCGGTGAATTCCCTCGAGGATATCGAGCGCCTTCTGCGTGAAGCCGAGGCCCGGGAAGAAGAGCTGGCGCGGAATACAGTTCGCAGCCTGATCGATGACGCTTTCGTACGCGAGGTCGAAGAAGAAGTGGAAGGCTTCACCCTTGAAACGCTGTCGCACGATCAGCTCTGCGGGCAGATCGTGCATGAGCAGGGCAATGTGCTGTACGCCTCGCTGATCGTGGCCGAACGCTGGAAACACAGATCGCCCTGGCGCGCCGCGCAGCCCTTCACGGTTTAAGAAGCCGATTGGAGCGGAAGCGCAAAATGAGTACGACGCTTTGTATGTCGCGACGAAGATGGGGTTTGTTCAACATGAGCAAGTTGTTCATCGCTTTCAACGCGGCATTGAAATCATCATTGAGGGCGTATATATCCAGCAGGGTTTCCAGGTTCTGACCTGCCACAGCCTTTTTTATCCAGCGCAATGAGTTTGCGACACTGTTTAATAAGCCGTTTTTGATACAGTACCCCAATACGTGTAATCATTGTCCACAGCTCGGCCTTTGGGGGCATGGTCTTGATCAATTCGAAGAGGTCGCTGGCGCCGTTCATCCCGGATTGTCTCCTGCTGATTTGTCCTTCCTTTGCGATCCGCTGACAATTATCGATCGGCCGGGGCGCTTTGCGAGCAATGTTCCAGGCTATCGATTGCGGCAACATTCAGAAAATTGTTGAACGCGCGATTGTTCACAGGTCAATTCATAGCATCACTCTTTCATTGGTAACATAACTAAGGCATTTGGCCCGCGCACGCGAAGAATACGTAGGCCTGGACGCGCGATTTCCCGTCGTTTGTCTTTTGTATCGCTTCCGCTCCGGACATAGATTGCCGACGATCGATGATATTCTGCTGAAAATTCCGGCTGAGGGGCTGGCCGCGGGCGTCTACACCTTCAGCGTTGAACCCGAAGGCGGCAATTCACACTACACTCAGATAATGGTGCGATAGTATTGGGTAATAGGGGGGCAGGCAAGACGCCATTCGCATTATGGCGTCTTACTCTTTTTTAATATTCACGTGTAAGTTAAAAGGAAGCTTCGTCCGCCGTCGGGCCATAGGTCGGCGGTACGGGAATATCCAGCAGACGCAGATACACGCTGAGCTGACCGCGATGGTGCACCATGTGACTGATGCAGAAGCTGCGCAGAACACTGCCGGTCGGCTGTGTGAAAAACACCATCTCGCCATTGCGCAATGTCCATGGCCGGTTCAGCAGGGTTTCGTCCGCAGCCGCAACGGCCTCGCGGGCGGCGGCGGCGTTTTGGTCGTAGACGGCAAGCAGATCCGCCGTCGTGGCGGGTACTTCGGGCGAAGGACTCGGCTTTGCGAAATCGAATTCGTCGAATTTGATGGTCATGACGATCCACTGCAGCAAATTGCTGGTATGCGTCGCCAGCTCACCGAGGGACATTGACTTCGCGTGCGGTTTCCAGCCAAACTGTTCCGCGGGCATGCGTTCAAGGATTTTGCGGGTTGAGGCCAGTTCCTGTTCGAGATCGCCAAGCGCCATTTGTTTAACTGTCAGCGGTTTTGATTCTTCTGCCATCGTCACTCCTGTAAAAAGGTTGCTAGTTATTTTCAGAGATTACTGTGAGGAAAGTTATGAAAATTTTGTTTGCTGTTGACGCGGATATTTGAAGTCGGGCAGATTGTCGGTGCACAGTGGAACCACCACCAGCCGATTCTGTCGAATGGCATTCAACGCCGAACCGTTGAACTTCTGTATGCCCGCATGTCATGCCGAAGCTTCCGATAGCAAAAACCGCGCAACGCCGCACAATCGGTGCGGTGCAGGATGGGAGCAAGTGCTGGGGGGACAGGCTGCCTTCTACCCGAATCATCCTTGAGTGCGGGTATGGCTCGATAATGCTGTCCGATCAGGATGTTTAACGATGCTCGGGATTAGGCGCGTCGAAGCGGCAGCCGGCATCCCAGGCCGAGCGTTGGTTGCCGTGGGCCGGGATACCGCCGGCATCCTTGATCATTCGCGCCATGTGCATCAGATTCCAGGTCATGAACGTCGTGTTGCGATTAGTGAAGTCGTTCTCCGGGCCGCCGGAGCCGGGGTCCAGGTAGGAGGGGCCGGGGCCCGCCTCGCCCAGCCAGCCGGCGTCGGCCTGTGGCGGTATCACATAGCCGAGATGCTGCAGCGAGTAAAGGATATTCATCGAGCAGTGTTTCGCTCCGTCTTCGTTGCCGGTAATCAGGCAGCCGCCCACCTTGCCGTAATAAGCGTATTGACCATGATCGTTCAGTATGTGCGAGGTGGCATAGAGACGCTCGATGACCTGAGTGCAGATCGATGTCTTTTCGCCCAGCCAGATCGATGAACCGATGATCAAAATGTCGGCCGCTTTTACTTTGTCGTAGATCATCGGCCAATCGTCTTTGTCCCAGCCGTGTTCGGTCATATCGTGATACACGCCGAAGGCCAGGTTGTAATCCACGGGACGAAGCGACTCGACAGCAATCCCATTTTTTTCCAATATTTCGGTGGCGATTTTTATCAGACCTTCGGTATGCGACATTTCGGGTGATTTCTTGAGTGTGCAATTCAGAACGATCGCCTTAAGATCGGAAAAATCCCATTTGCTGGACTCGCAGAGATCGAGCTGCTTTTGATTGAGAGACATCGAACACTCCTATGTAATAATTGATGATTGACGGCCCCTTGTCTTGATTGTCGGCGATTACCCGTCGGTCGAAATTAGCAAAAATCCCGCAATGCCATGGTTACGGCATCGAATGCATTGCAGCTCGCTCACTTCAATCGGCGGCAATTTAGCTCGCATTTGTCTTAGTCGGTGCAGCTTCCCGATCCTTACATCCTATGCTATAGTTCGCAGACAATGCGCCTGCCGTCGACTGAATTCAAGCGTCCCTTCCCGCCAGGCGCGACGTTTCGATCCGACCAAAATCAATTTTGACAGTCTTTCCGCCTGCCACCATTGAACGCAGATTAACGTTTGCCGAATTCGTCCGGGAATGCTTGCTATGCCTCATAGAGCCGGCGTCCGAAAGCGGACGCCGGCCTGTTGTGTCGTGACATCGTGCCCGGGCCACAATCATTCTATTGCCTGTTCAATACAGTGTGATTTTTGCCTGATGAGCAAATTTGGCTCAGGGAAGAACCGGATACGATCCTACCAACGCCATGGCATAGCGATAGCCGTTGTTCAGTTCGGGCATGTTCGGCAGTGCAAAGGTCGAGCCGTTGCCGCCGAAGGAATAGCCCAGGATGCTGAACAAGGCCTGATTGTCCGGCACTGACAATAGCTGACCGTCGGCGGCAGCCCAGCCGCGCGGCAAGAACTCACTCTTAATCGGCATCATTTCACCCAGCGTTGGACTTGCTAAACCCTCTTCGTTCGGCAAGTGCCCGTGTATGGCGATCAGGTAGCGAAAGTTGTTGTTCAAAATCGGCAGATTGGGCAGCGCGAAGATGCCGTTCTCGCCCCCAAAGGAATAACCGATGACGCCGAAGAGCGCTTCATCTTGCGATACCGTAATGAGTTGCCCCATGGAAAAAGCCCAGTTGCGCGGCGCGTAATGACCATGAAAGGGGATTAACTCTGCAATGAAAGGATTGGTTAAGGACATACCAAAATCTCCAATTGACTTATGTGTACAAGTGACTCCCCTAAAGTGGAAGCCTCCAGCTGTAAGGCGTGTAGATTGATTATCCGATAATAATTACTGAAACAAGCGCGGTAAAGACATGGCGTGATCGTGCGGCTTGCCTCCTGAGGAACATAACAAGCAATAATATTTTATTATTGCGACATAGCCAAGAAATTGCCGCGTAGCGAGTTGATTTCGCTGATGAGCGGGCCGCTGCCCGCCGGCGCGGAAGGCGATTGCCCTGGGAATGGTCTGCGAGTTGTCACACCGGCTCCGTCCGGACGTCAAAGCCCTGTCGAGCATGGAGACTGCCCGCCGAGCCGACCGTCGCGAGGCCGACGAAACCTGATTGCCAGACGGAAACCGCGCTTGCAAGTCTCCCAACCCGGCCCGGAGCAGTCTATTTCAGGAAGGATCTGAAGGAAGTACGATCAATGAACAGTCTATCTACAAGCTACGATGAATCCCTCGATCAGGAGTTGCGAGCCAAAGCGCTGCAGGGCAGCCGCTCCGCATTGGGCGCTTTGTTGGAACGACACCAGCACTTCATCTACAACATAGTGTGGAAAATGGTGCTCAATCCCGACGACGCGGAAGACATCACCCAGGATATCGTTGTCAAGATTATTACCAATCTGGCGCGCTTCCGCGGCGAGAGCGCTCTGCGCACCTGGATCTATCGCATTGCCATTAATCATGTCCTGAGCCTCAAACGTCAGCGCGCCGAATTCGGCATTTCCACTTTTGCAAAATTCGGACAATCGCTCGACACAATTGCTGATAGCGACTATCCCCGCGACCATGCGCCGTCGCCTGAAGATCAGATGGTTGTGGAAGAGGCGAAGCTTGGCTGTACCACTGCAATGCTGATCTGTCTGGACCGTGAGGAACGTATTGTGTATGTGTTGGGTGAAATTTTTGAAGTCGATCACGCACTCGGCGCGGAGGTATTAGAGATCAGCAAGGACAATTTCCGTCAGCGTCTGGCGCGCGCGCGAAAAAACTTAAACAGTTTCATTCAGAACAAATGCGGCCTGGTTAACAAAAATAATCCCTGCCGTTGTCGCAAAAAGACCCAAGGTTTCATTGAGCGCGGTTGGGTCGATCCGCACAAGCTCAAATTCAATACCCACTATGTGCGCCGCATCCACGACACGGTCGAGAGCCGTATGGATGGAATCGCTTCGATCCTTGAGCAGGAATACGCGGCGATCTATCGTAAGCATCCCTACCAGGAAAGAGCGGGGCTTGCGCTGAAGATCAAGGAAATTATCGCGGGGCCGCAGTTTAAGGACGTTTTTCATCTCAACTGACCGATTCTGCCGGATGCTGTCTATATCACACGGACTCATTAGCGTGAATATATTGAGCAAGGCGAGCTTGCATTCCCCGGCTCCACCATTCATTGCTTGCCCGGTGGCGCGTTTGACCGTCCCGTATTCTTGCGTTTTAGAATACAAATGAACGCTGTCAAGCTACTCGCTAAACTGCAGAGCTCCATCCTGCGGGTTTCCCTCAAATACTCAGCAATACTTTAATGTTGCGTCTTCGGCACAGGATGAAGATCCGGCGCTGAACAGTGTGACTAATTGTTGCAATAATGATTGTTTCTGCGCCGGGTGCGGATTTTCCTATCCCGTCAAATAATGTTGGAGTTGCCGATGAATCGCGGATACGAACCTGCTTAACGCTGCGAGACTTCCGATTAGTATAGTCGTGCATCCGAGGTGGGCTGACGCAAGTTGTCAATACATCAATTGTCAGCCGTATCGCTGTATAGAACAGCCTTTCGCTTGCCGGTTCAGCGAACAATGCTGAGCTATGAGTGAACTAGCGGCATGCAGCTCAGCTTGGCTTAAGCTCGCTCAGATCCTCGCGCGTGCGTCCGGATTCGATTGCGCCGCTCGCTATGCCATTGGCTGATGCCTGGCCCGGAGCTCATTTGTTATACTCTGACAGCTTTCAAAAATCGAAATCACACAGAATTGTTGCCCGCAGGTATCGATTTCTGCAACTGTCGGTTTGTTGCATTACAAATCGATTGAACCGGCGAAATGTCGCTCGACGAGCAATGTTGTCGTGCAAGTCGGGCAATCCGGTGGGATTGCGGAGCCGGCAGCATTAACAGATGCCCTCAAGCCGACAACAGGCCGGGAAAGGTCTCTGCCCGCCTGTCGCCTTGCGCTTGAAGCAGTTTATCGATTCGGACTGCTGAGCATCGAATCCCGAGCGGATACTGTGGCAGCGCTATGAGAGACTACACAGGATACTCGACGTGAAATTGGAAACCGCTGCAATATCCATACACAAAAATGTTGTATTCTGAGGGCTGATGGGCAGCGTATGTTGCGTGGGAATCTTGGCAAATGCGCTGCCCATTCTTTTCAGGCTGCTGATTTGTGTGAAGAGGAGCGCTGCCTCGTCAGGAAGCATCGCCATAGATGTCTTTCATCATTGCGGCCATCTCGCCTAGTTGATCGGAGCCTGCGTCCTCCAGGTGGGTGATTACGCTTTGCCGATCCTCGGGCCGGCGATTTTGATTGAGCTTGAATTTGCCTTCGAGTTTCGTAATGTCTATGCGAAAACCGACAATGCCCTTGAGCATTGCCTGCAATTGTTCCGAGGGGAGTTTATCCAGGCGCCAGGGCAGCGGAAAAGCCGTTTCGTTCTTGTTGCTTAACTTGTTTAACACATCGATCGCCTCGGCGTCGTTTTCCAGGATTGCAATACGTCCGCTTACATGAACCGTGGTGAAATTCCAGGTCGGCACCTGTCGCTCCGAAACGTACCACGACGGACTAATGTAGGTGTGCGGACCATTAAACACGACGCAGTGATCGCTGGAACTCCGCAGCATCTGCCAGTGAACATTAGCGCGCGCAAAGTGTCCAAACAGTACTCGATTGACTTTGTCGAGGTAAAAGGGCAGGTGACTGATGTGCAAATCGCCTTCGGCGCTGCTTATCAGCATCCCGAAGCCGATATCTTCGATGAAGCGGAGCATTTTTTCTTCATCCGTCACCGCAAAATGTTTGGGGATATACATCATAATACTGACTCAGAGTTCGAGAGTATTCACGCCATCCGGCCAAAATACGCTTCTGCAGCATCAGTGCCGCAGCCAAATCCCCATGATAAGCATTTTCGCGCGAGCGGCGCTTTTACAAGCCAATTGCATCGATCTTCCCGAGTGATCCGGGCAGGCGGCGGGCGGTGATTTTTTTCCCGGTGATAGCGACCCGCAACGCCGTCGACGATTTCCCCGGCCTTGTTGTCGATGGGCCTGGAAGCAATTTGCTCGAAGTGCGGACGCGCCGGAGGACCATCAATCTTCCGACACCCTTGAGGGAAGGTATCCCCCATAGCTTTGTTAACTGCGACAAGCTTGAGGGGGGATATTCAGGCGCAAAACGGTCTGATAAGAATGCGCGAAGAGCATGCACAGCGATGATCGATTCCATCCCTGACACGCCCTTCGCGGCGGTGCTCCAATTTACAACTCGATTGGAGTTCAAGCTATTATTGACACAACATAGCGCTGCGATATGGTCGCGGGCCTGAAGATCGCTGGGATGTCATATCCATCGCATTCACTTCTCAGCGAGAGCTACCGGCGCTGAAATCCGCAGGACCAGACCTCGAATCGAGCGCTTTATGGCTCTGTTCCCTGGCGCCCTAAATCGTCGTTACGCTATGTGAGTCCGATCCACCCCATGACGGACGAGGTCCACTTAAAAAGCGAAGCCCAATCCGAATGACAGATAGCTTACATCATCGGCAATGTAGTAACTGACTTCCGGAATGATGCGGTTTTTCTTACCGATCGAGAGAGTTGTCGAGCCACCGAAAAACGAAAAGAAGTCGCTGTCGTCGTTACCGGAAACACTGCGCAAAATTACCTTCGGCGAGAATGTTACGCTGAAGCTCTTCGAGAAATTGTAAGTGAACAGTGCGGCCGGATAAAAGTCAAAAATTGTCGTTGTCGATTCATCATCGCCGTCGGTAGTATTCACATCAATTGAAAAGCTCGAATAGCCGATTCCCAGGTCCGCCGCGATATCCCAGCCATCCTTCGTATCCATAAATTGGTACTTGCCGTCGACGACAAAGGAGAAAGGGTATACTTTGACGCCTGCTTCAAAGTTCTTAAACAATCCGATGCGGTAAAACGCCTCCGGAACGATATAGTTGATGTCTTCAAAAAATTCGCTCTCTCCATCCAGCGATACTTTAGTAGATGTGAGAGCAATGCCTGTCTCGCTGTCACCAGGGTCCAGTGTTTGAGCCCGCTGATACGAACTGGTGCTGATACAACTGCTCAAACTGACAACTGCCAGTGCCACAGTGAAAAATAGGAGCATCCTTCGCATAACCGTTCCTTGAATAATGTGAAATGAATGTCTGCTACAGGGAGCCTGGGCCAGGCTTTGCAAGCCGAGTCTCGCGTAGTTTGTTCTGAAATGAGAGCTTGCGCACCGCCCATAGCCGCAGACAGTGATACAAAGCCGTCGAAATGACAGGGTACGAGTAGTCGAAAACAGACTATTGTCGACGCGACCGAAAATCCGAATCGCAATCGGGCGCAGTTTGTTAAGGCTAACCGACAATAGTTCGCCAGCCAGGTTGCCAGTCAGCTCCGGCACTTCTCCGGGTGCTAAAGAAGTAGCCGATTTCAAATGGCGCAAGCGTTAATTCTGCTGACAGCACTGACTACGGTATTCGTCTCTTCACCAAAGGGGTAAAGAATCACGAAACCGATGTCTAACCTCAGAGATCCGGCAATCGCTGACTTTTTTCAATTTCCGAGTAAATGTTGTGTACAAACTATAGTTTAATTCAGGCCCTGCCAGGAAAGGCGCTACCTGAAAAGTAAACAATGTCGTACCGAAAGGGTGTCAAACGTTCAGTCACACTGTTAAGAAGCGCTCAAAACAGATTGACGTTGACAGGCAGGGAATTTGAATGACATTGGTTTAAAATCCGTGTGCGAATATACACTTGCGGGCAAATTCGCGCAAATTTAAATGTATCGCTGCCCTTGTAGCGGTAATAGTTTGCCGCTCTGGCTATGTAAATTGCGAGTCAGGCTCAATGCGTATCACAGCTGCAGCGTTTTTAGTAATCAAGGCCTGGCGCTGTCGATTCCGATTGCCCAGACTATATTGTCCGAGATCCGAAGTCGCGCGTAACAGGCATCAGTCCGGCTGCCGGTGCCGGGACGCGACCGGAACGATCGGCCGCAGTCCCGGCAAACACATTGCGAGGTATTCACGTTCAGCCGGCAAACCTCTGTATGGCTGATAAAAGCCTTTACAGAATCAACAGTAAAGGCAGGATCCTAAGAACACCAGCCGCTATATTTCAATGTGTGAATATCTCGCCGGCCCTGCTGATCCCGTCGAAGTCCACTGCTGGCGCGATCTTCAGGCGCTGCCACTTGTTTGCGGGCTATCCTGCTCTTCGCTGCTGCGACCGAAGAAGAATTTACGGATGATCGCGCCAACTGCAATCAGGCCTACGAGGATCAGCTTCCAGCCCTTAGCCAGCAGCGCAAAGAAGCCGGTTTTGGCGAGTACTTTTCCCGCGATCAGACCGCCGACGCCATAGGCCGCCACGTGATCGATTTCAGGGTCGAAGTCGGCATAGGTATTGCCCTCGGTGAAGTTAACGCTGCCGATGACCGGCTGTATACGCTGCTCGATCACCGGCAGCTGATCCATGGTGCCGATGGCGTTGAGTACCAGAACCCCGCGCCGGCCAAGCGCGCGAATGTTATAGTTAAGTGAGTTTGTTTCAGAGCTGCCGAATTGCGCTTCTTTGGCCCAGTACAACTTCTTGCTTTGGGTATCGTAGTGCGGCGCTGTGGCCCAGCCGATCAGCGTGACCGGCTCGTAGCCCATCTGTTCTCGGACGGCATTGGCCTTCTCGGTGGATTCCTGCATTTGTTCCAGCAGGTCGTCATAGTCAATGTCGGCGGCGTCGCTGTCGTCAACATAACCCTCCTTGCTGAAGGAGATTTCGATCGCCCATGTTTCATCGTCGAGCGGACCGTATTCCGCTGGAAAGAGCATACCCAGCGTCTCCGACGGCAGGTTGCCCCAGATGTCTTCCAACACCGTTTTCGATTGCTGCGGATCGAGATATTTAAAACCATCTGGTACCTGCAAGCGGGCGATGCCGTCGCCTAGCTCGATTGCACCGCTCTGATAGGTGAAGGAACTGGCGATGCTGTCCTGCGCCTGAACTAAGCTGTCGTACGAGATGCCGAGGCTATCGAACATTGCCGCAATGTCCACTGAATCTGTAGTGCCGTCCTGCCCTTCGGCCGCCTGTGAATACAGTAAAGCCGACAGCATGAGCACGCATGCAATAATTTTCACCGTTTTCTCCGTTGAATGAATTTGAGGATAGATAGTGTAAAGCAGACTCCGGCCGTCATATCCGGAGCTTCTCGCTGGGGTGACAGGTGATAGCGATTAGGACCCGAAAGTTGACAGCCTGAAATAGTATCTGATCAAAACCGCGCAAGTGCACGTTGAGCGTCGAGTTCCTCTTTGTTTAACAAAGACTGTTAATCTGCTGTTTGTTCAATTTTGTTGATTGCCTTCTGCGCTTCAGTCGCTAGCTCGGCGTCGTCGAGCTCCAGCACCCGGCGGAATTTCACCAGGGCTTCTGCAGCGCGATCGAGTGCGAGCAGACTTTTGCCGTATTCGTTGAAGGCAAAGGAATAACTGTCGTTCAATTCCGTCGCCCGATCGAATTTGATGAGCGCCTCTTGATGTTTGTCTTGATCCGCCAGGGCTTCGCCCCATGAACAAAAAGCCATGGCATACGAGCTGTCATGCGAGATCGCCTGTTGATATTTGGCGATTGCCTGATCGTACTTGCCGCTTTTGCGCAGCAGCTCGCCCCAACTGTTAAAGTACATTTGTGCCTTGCTTGAATCGTTTTCGATCGCCAATCGATAAACTTTGACAGCCTGATCGGCTTGCTCTGTTTCCCTGAGTGTTCGCGCCCACAGCAAATAGGCCGCCGTGTAGCCGCTTTCACATTCCGTTGCCCGCCTGAACTTTGCGCAGGCCCCGGCCGGATCGTTCATCGCCTGCAAGGCTCCTCCCCACTCGTAATAGGCCCTGGCATAGCAGGAGTCTATGGCAAGCGCTTGTTGATACGCAAGAATCGCTTCAGTATAGTCGCCGGTTTTTTCATGAACCAAACCGCGGTTCAGATAGGCGTATTTGTAATCTTTATTCACGTCAATCGCTTGCCGGTACCTGCTGAGAGCCTCTTCGTAGCGATCGGCATCCAGTAGCATATTGCCCCAGCTATTGTAGACCCATTCGTCGTTCGGATTCAGCGTGCCAGCCGCCTGGTACTGCAGCTCAGCATTGCCAATATCACCAAGATCAGTCAACGCGGCGGCCCAGTTGCAGTGCACCCAGTAGGAGCTTGAGTCCAGCTCCAGTGCCCGCCGATACTTGCTGATTGCGGCCTGCGGCTGGTCGTTCGCGGCTAGTGTCAGGCCCCACTGGTTAAACAGATATGTCGATGCCGAATCCAGCTTGGCCGCCGACTCCAGCAGCTCCAGCGCCTGCCGGACTGCATTGCTCTCGCGTAAGGCGCGCGCCCAGTTCACACGCGCCGATGTATAGTCGGGCTTAAGTTTGATTGCCAGCCGGAACTGTTCGATCGCCCCTTCGAAGTCTTCCATTTCCAGCAGGGTGTTTCCCAGGCCGTTGACTGCCGCAGCATCGTCCGGGAACCTGGCAATCGTTTGTCGATACCTTGTCAGGGCGGCTTCATACTCTTCCATTTGGCGCAGTACATCGGCCCAATTGTTGTAAGGGCTGCGGTAGTGCGGCCAGATCGCAATCGCCTTGCGGTACAGCTCGATCGCTTCTTCGAACTGTTCTTGTTCTTCGAGTATCAGTCCCCAGTTGTTGTAGGCATAGGCGTAGGTGGAGTCTATGCGGAGAGCCTGCCGGTACATGAAAACAGCGCTGTCGTTTTGCTGCAAATTGTTCAGCGCAATTCCCCAATCATTGTAAACGGCGGCATTCGAAGGTTCCAAAGCAAGCGTTCGTTCGTAATAGGGAATCGCTTCCCGGTAGTATCCCTGCCGGCTGAGTGCATAGCCCCAATAGAGATATGCGCCGGCATGCATGGAATCGAGGCTGATGGCCCGACGATACTGGCTGATGGCCTCATCGTACTTGCCCAGGGCAAGCAAGGATCTGCCCATAAAGATCCAGAGTTCCGGATCTTCCTCCTTAGCGGCTGCAGACTTTCGAAAATAGCGCAGCGCCTCTTCATACTGAACCGAGCGGAAGCAGGATTTCGCGTAATCAAAATAGAGGCTCTCGTCCGTGGAGTCCAGCGCCAGCGCCTTGCGGTATAACTCGGCGGCGCGCTCGTAGTCGCCGCTATGCTCATAATAGCGGGCCAGTTTCAGAAATTTGTTTGGCGATTTGACCTGGCTTTTATAGAGCCGCTGTGACTGGCAGGCGGCAAGGATCAGAAGCACGAGCAGCAGGCAAGGCAGGGAGAGCGCCCGAACACGAATTGCCATTCCACTATCATTGAAAACTTGGAACAGTGTTTTCTTCCAGATTAGGGATAAACAAAGAGGACTCCGAGCACAGATTCGAAGCCGGGGTAAGGGTGGCGGATGAATGCGAATTTACAGTGTGAATGTTTTAATTCAAAGAAAACAGCGCAAAAGGGCTGATCCACTGCCACGGACCAGCCCTTCGCGCGTTACCGTTCAGATCGATACACGCTCTCTATTTGCCGTCGACGACAACGATCGGATAAGCGAAGCTGCCACCGGGCGTCCTTATCCGGAGATAATAGTTGCCGGCCGCCACGGCTTCACCCTGTCCGTCCTGACGCTGCCAGGTGAAGCGATAAGCACCGGGCTTCAGGCAACCATCGTGAATCCGGCTTACAAGCTGTCCCAGCGGATCGAAGATATCGAGCCCGAGATGGATTTCGTCCCGCAAGTACAATTCGATGTTCGCTTGCTCATTACTTGGATTGGGATAAATACGGAGCAGCTCCCAGCCCTGCTGCCGCAGAGCCGCTTCCGGTGCGCGAACCGCCGTGACAAGCACGGAGCTGCCGGGACCGCTTATCGTGATATCATCGATCGCAATACCGTCATTGGGCAGGGCCTCGTCATCCGTCTGCTGGAAGCGGATGACAAAGCTGCTGTTGAGATTCAGCCCGTTGTTGCTCGCCAGCGTGATGATGTTGAGTGTCACCGTCAGCCAGGAAGTAGTTGCGCTGGTCAGGCTATAGACCTTCGTAAAGTTGAGGCCGGAATCATCGGAGAAGTAGACGCCGTCGCCGTTGTGGGCTTCGTCCAACAGACGCTTCCAGGCAAAGCTCAGGGATGATGTCGTCACCCCGGTCATATCGAGATAGAGATTGGCGCCGTTCGTGACGCTCTGGGCGTCTTTCGTTCCTCCCAGCACAAGGTGACTATTACCGGTCTTCGGTCCATAGCTGCCGGTCGACTGGATATAGCCGAAGCTATTGGAGGAATAGAGTTGCCAGTTCTGATCAACACCGCTTTCGAAGCCCGTCGTGTAGGGCGGCGGCGCGTGCACTTTGCCGGGCGTCACCAGAACTTCATCGAAGCCAAAGCCGTCCTGCGGCGCGCTGTTGATGCCGGTATGCTGAAACTTGATGACAAAGGTCGATGTCAGACCCAGCGCATTTGCCGCCGCCAGCTGATCGACATCGAGCGTAAAATGCTGCCAGAACGTTGCGTCGGAATGCAGACTGAAAACCTGGGTGAAATTCAGGCCGCCGTCCTGCGAGAAGAAAATCGCATCACCGGCATCATCCACATCGGGAAACTCTTTCCACCAGAAGCTCAGGTCGACGTCACTTTGTCCGCCCAGGTCCAGGAAGAGCTGCGCATCGCAGGTGGTGACGGCAGGCGGCGTCGGATTACTGTGCAGCAGCAGTTGATTTGTGCCCGCGTATGGACCATTGAGCATGTCGATGTCAGCCCGACTATAGCCGTCCGTTTGATACGTGCGCCAGTATTGATCCAGCCCGCTTTCGAATCCGCTGTAATACGGCAGCGCGGCGTAGCTCTTTCCGGGCGTCACGATAATGTTGTCGAGGGCCACGCCGCCGGCAGGGAGCGGCATAGTGCTCGTCTGCTCGAATCGCACCACATAGCTGGACGAAAACGGTACAGCGTTCAGGGCGGCCAGCCGGTCCATGTCCAGACTAATCGTCTGCCACTGTCCGTTGTTGCCGCTCAGTCCCATTACCTGGACAAAGCTGAGACCGCCGTCGTTCGAGAAATAAATGCCGTCAGTCGGAAGTGGAGTGACGGCGATCGCCTTCCAGTCGAAGACGAGGTCGACGTCTGTCATTCCCGCGAGGTTGAGATAGACCTGCGCTCGCTGCGTTGTGGGTAAGGCCGGGGACTGATTCTGCATCGTCAGATGAAAGGCGCCGGCGCTGGGACCGTGATTCGGTTCTACCTGTATGTAGCCATAGGAGTTGGAGCTGTAACGCCACCAAAACTGGTCGGTGACACCCATTTCGAATCCGCTGCTGTAGGGAAGCGGCGCAAAAGATTTTGCTACGTTAACGCTTACATCGTCAAAAGCGAAACCGTCGTTCGGCAGGACATCGTCGTCATATTGGCCGAAACGAACAACAAAGGGGCTCGTAAGGACACGCCCGTTCAGCGCTGCCAGTGCGTCGACGTCAAGTGTAATTTCCTGCCACTGCCCCATATTACCCACCAAAGGATACACTAGCGAATAGCTCGCACCGCCATTATCGGAAAACCAGATGCCGTCGCCTGCGTGAGCTTCATCGCCGATCGACTTCCACCAGAAGGTCAGGTCGACATCGGCCATACCGGCCAGATTGAGGCGCAGATCGGCGTCGTTCTGAACGAAGGTACCCGCGGCATTGGCGGACATAGTCAGCTGTTGGAAGCCGATATGCGGGGCGTGCGCACTCTCCGTGATAATTCGTCCATTGCTGTTGCTGCTGCTCGTTGTCCAATATTGATCCAGACCGAATTCAAAGCTGGTGACATAGGGCGGCGAAGCATAATTCGCCATGCCGCTGACCCACAGCGAAAAGGGCTGCGAGCCGCCCTGCAGCGTTCCTTTGTGCGACACCTGCAGGGTGTAGGTGCCGGCGGGCGGCGCTGCAATCAATACCTGTTCCACATTGTCGCGCGAATTGTTGCCTGTCGTGGCCGCCGCCGATGGGTTGGAAGGATTAAGGATCCAGGGCTGATAGACAGTGCCGGCGGCATTATTGATCAGCACGAGGTCGAGGTCGTTTACCAGCATCGACGTCGTCGGATTAAGCTGCGGCGCTACCGGCGTGCCGGCGGGGTCATGCCAGCAGAGCGTCGTTTTGAGGGGCCGCGTACCGTCGGTCTGGATCTGAATACTTTGCGTCTGGCTCTGTGTAAGCGTCGCTTCGATCAGGCGGTGGCGGAGGTTGATATCATTAATGACGCGCGCAGCGCGATGCGTGTTGAGCAGACCGTAACCGAAAGAATAGTCAGGCCCGGCGAAACTACCGGCGTCGTCCGCGCTGTGAATCGCGAGTCCTTTGAGCGAAGCAGCGCGCATCGACTGACCGCTGTTCAGATTCTGATAGTGTTCCTGCAAAAGCAGCAGCGATCCCGATACATTGGGCGACGCCTGCGAGGTGCCGCTGAAGATACCATAGCACTCGAAGCATGGAATTGAGGTGCCGGGAGTGTTGTAAAAAGCCGAGCTAACTTCATGACCGTTCGCAACGATGTCGGGTTTGATACGGCCGTCGTCCGTCGGTCCCCATGAGCTGAATGCGGTTATCCCGATCAGCGAGGGCTGCAGTACGCAGCCTGGCGCCGTCGGGTCAGCGCAGGCGGGCTTAGGCACGATGTCGTTGACGGCGCCGACGGTCAGGACATTTTTGGCGACCGCGCCATTCATCAGGCAGTCGTAGCCTGTGCTGCCGCCATCGGGATTGCGGTTGACCGTCGAGGGCGTAAAGCCTGAACCGTTGACGATCCAATACCAGATGCCGCCTCCCGGCCCCGTGTCATTGCGATCGTTACCGGCCGAACGGACGATCAGGGAGAAAGGCGCAAGGGCCGCCGTCTGATCGAGCTGTTGGCTGTAGCTGTCGTAAAAGCCAAAGTTGTAGTCAGTCGTTGTGTTGATGGTCCAGTCGCCGAACCAGACCCAGCGGTTGTCATTCAGGAAATTAAAATGCCAGCCGCCGAGATTATCGTAGGAATGATTCGAGACTAACATCGGGCCGAGAAAGGCTGCGGCCATTTCGGAAATGTCATTGTTCCAGTCGTAGGCGTCGATGTAGCAGACCGTCGCCATGCCGCGTTTGTTGTACAGGCCGACCTGCCCGATCGTGCCGGCGACATGCGTTGCGTGATCCGTAGTTACGGACGGGACGTCGCGCTGAATAGCGCGGTTGCGTCCGGCATAGGAGCCGAACTGCGGGTGCCCGGTGTAGACGCCGCCGTCATCCCAGACACCGATCAGCAGGCCGGGGGCAATGAGATTGTAGCCGGACAAACCGCCGACCTGGACAGCGTCGGTCGAGGTCGTAATAGCGGCATTGCTGTTGTGACTGACAAAGTAGACCGGGAATCCCCTGTCGGTAAAAGAACGCAATACGGCGCGGCTGCCGTCTGCGATCTTTACCTGCGTCGGGATGTCCCGTTCGGCTGCCTGCAGCAGAGCTTGCTCGTAGGCTGTGCGATAGGCGGCATCGGCCTGAAGCGCGAACTCCTGCAGGGCTGCCCGGTCGGTCTGTTCCATCTGCCACTGCCGCGCAGATTCTTCATCGATGGGTCGATCGACCGGAGCCATAAGGGGTGTTGGATCGTTAGCGTTTTGTGCGAGTAGCTGGGCAGCATCAAAACAATGAACAGCAAAACACAAACTTAGCAGTTGAGCGAGGAGATGTGATCTGGACATAGGAATACATCCTGTTTGAGTTGATAAACACTAGGGATAACAACCACAGGCGGTAATAAAGGCGCTGTTCACAGTGTCTAAGCAAGTGATCGCCGGCGGGATTGTGCAGGAATGATCGCTGTGCACCCGCTGCTGCAGTGTATTCTTAGAATCGACCTGGATGTACTGTCTCGGACGCTTCAGACCTGTTGAAGACAGGTGCTGCTCATTGCGCCGTTTTCACTTCACTGTCAGCGCCGACTGGTTGGACCGCCTGTCCAAGAGCTTGTGTTTCCTGATACGCTTTGGTATGCTCGTTGCCGACGATTCGTAACGCAGGGTCCAGTTTATTCAATTATTGTCGTAATACTAAACCAAAAAAAAGCCCCAGTTGGATTCTTGAGGCGGCAAATCCAATCCAGAAACAGCTAAATTGTCTTCTAATCGCATTTTTCAAACAAGTGTGAATTGAACTGATGAGGAAAAGCGCCCGCGATGTCTATGACCTGGTCGCGTCTCTGACCGCAGCTGAAAAACGCCATTTTTCGATGCAGACTGCTGCGCGCCACCAGCCCTCGCGTACTAACAAATACATGCTGCTTTTCCAGTTGCTGGATCGCATGAAAGAGTACGATGAAGATCGCATTGCGCGGGAGGCATCAGAGCTGGGAATTCACGATTTGCCGGGACTTAAGACATATCTCTATGATACCATCCTCGATGTTCTGCATAAGCACTCTTCCTTGCTCAGCAGCAGTGATGACAAGGTAAAAACCTGGCTGCGGCAGGTTGCAGTACTCTTTCGTAAAGGTCTCTTCGAACAGTGCCGCATTGTTTTGGCTAAGGCGCGCCGGCTGGCCGAATCGACGGAAATGTTCGATGCGCTGCAGAAAATTATCAGCTGGGAAATTCAGCTGCTGCATCATACGGCGGCCTCGGCGGAAGTATGGCATAAGGTGGAGGACTTCTACGATGAGATGCTGACCGTCCTTGAGCAGCAGACCAACTTCCTGCAAATCGATCGACTCGCCAGCCGGTTTTTCGCGCTCGAAATGACGGACGGGCGCTTGCGGGAAGGTCGACAATTGCAGGCCCTGCGGCAGATTATCGACGAAGATCTGTTGCGTGGGGATGCGCGGGTACTCAGCCGGACAGCTCGTTATCACTTTTATGATATCCACATGCGCTATCGGCGTATTCTCGGCGATGACGAGCAGACCTATAAGTATGCGCGGCTGAAAGTACAATTGTTCGAATCCCAGCCGGAATTTGCCGCCCATCACGCCTACAGGCACATTTACAGTTATGGTCATTTGCTGATGGAGTGCCTGAAGCTCGAACGATTCGAAGAGTTTCGACAGGCGCATGCCGAGCTCGTCCGCCTGGGCCGTAAATACCGGCAGCATACGCTCGTGGCCGAGGAATGCGCATATTATGTCGATCTATGGTATGCAATACGTACTGCCGATCTCGATCGAATACCTGCGAAGGTGCAGGGCCTGAGCGAATGGCTGCGGCAGGCAAGCGGCAGGATCGAAATTGCGACTGAACTTTCCATGTATTACAGCATGGCCTATGCGCTGCTGCTCTGCGAACAATTTGACGATGCCCTGCATTGGATCACGACCTTTCTGAATCATTCCAGCAGCGCGGTGATGGGCGACCTGGCGGGCTTTGCGCGTTTGTTAAACCTGATCGTGCACTATGAACTGGGTAACACGATGGTGCTGGAGCATCAGCTTCGGGCTACCTACCGTTATCTTCTGCGAAAACAGCGCGGCTACAAGCTGGAAGTGGTACTGCTGAGCTTCCTGCGACGTCTGACCTCCGTGTCGTCCGGAACTACGAATCTCATCAGGGAGTTTCGGCGCGTGCGGGAAGAAATCCGCGCTCTTGCCAATGATCGCTATGAGCGGCAGGGGCTTGAATACTTCGAATTCGATATTTGGCTGCAAAGTCGCATCGAAGGACGTTCCTTTGCGGAAGTCTATCGCGCGGCCCGTCAGGACGGTGCCGAGACCAAGGTTTACCGAAAGGCCGCCGGGATCGAGTACGTATGAATTTCGACTCAGGAGTCGGCCGGGGGAGTCGAGGCAATTAGCCTGTATCTGCAAATTAACGCTGTTTTCGTGTGCGGCGATGTGTATATTCAATGCCTGTGGGGCGTTGGTCATCTACAGTCTTAGGGTGACGCGTCGCCGACCATTGCCCTATGAGCGATGGGCTGATGCGCACTCAGTACGGGAGGTCAATCATCCTCCATTAATCGGGAAGTAAACACAATGATAATGCTATTCTACCGGCAAATACTTTTGTCCATCCTGATACTGTTGAGCCTGGTCGTGCACTGCCGCGCCCAGGATAGCCAAGAAGACAAAACCTACTCGCAGCGAATGTCGGAAGCCGAACTGATTGAGGATATCAAAGAGTTTCTGGAGAATGCCGACTTAACGCGTTCCTATGTTATTAAAACACTTTCCGGCAATACTTATATCGGAAAGATCGAGGAAGTCGGATCCGAATCCATTCGATTAACAACCGAAGACGGTGAACTCCAGATTCTCTACACAAAAATCGAATCGATTGAAATGGTAGCGGATGAGTCAATCAGGGACGGCGAGTACTGGTTCCCGAATCCTAATTCGACGCGTTACCTTATCGGTCCATCCGCTTTTAACCTCAAACGCGGTGATGGCTACTATCAGAATGCCTATGTTCTGTTTAATTCGGTTGCCGTGGGCCTGACGGACAATATTAATATCGGCGGCGGGGTCGAGCTGCTCTCCACCATTGTCGGGCAGCCGATATTTTTTATCACACCCAAAGTCGGTTTTCAGGTCGATCAGGACTGGAATGTCGGGGCCGGCCTGCTGTATGTCTCGGCCCTGGGGCGCTCTCTGGATTTTAATGCCGGAGTATTATATGGCGTCGCCACCTATGGTACGCGCGACGACAATATCAGCGCGGGCGTCGGCTTCGGTTTTTTGGATGGCGATTTAAGCGCACGGCCGGCCTTTTCTTTGAGCGGTATGACCCGGACGTCCAGGCGGATGGGCCTGGTGTCGGAAAACTATTTCATCGACACGGGCGGCGGCCTGGATGTGGTGTTTTCCTACGCCGTCCGGCTCTTTGGCGAGTCGACATGCTTTGACCTCGGCTTCATCAACAACCCCGACATTGCAAGGTCGTTCTTTATCGGAATTCCCTACGTCGACTTTGTGACAAACTTTTAGTCTCGTCGGAGGCTAATCCACCGATCGCGAGTACCTGAGCCAGGGCTCCGTGTTGCATCTTGCGCGGATTGAATGGATTCTCAGGGCAAGGTCGTATAGACGCCAAATTCATAGCGCGGCGCCGCCAACACATTCTCGGCATTCGTCGCACTGGCGAAGCCCAGCGACACTCCCAGACTCTCCGTCAGTTTGTAGGCCAGCTCCAGTCCGGGCGAAAGATACTGCTGATCGTTGACGTGCAGACCGGCCATTCCGCCAGCGGCATCGCCGTTCTTCAGGGACTGCACGGCGCTGAGGCGTCCAATAAGCGTCAATGCCTCCCAGGCAGTGTAGCCGAGCTCGACCGAATACCGCAGCTCATCCGAAAAGCCGCCGCTGCGCATGTTGACACCAAGCTGAGCGATGGCATACAGAGCCGTTGGATAAAAGGAGTGACCCAGTGCCAGGCTTACGAGCTGGTTGAACTCGCCGTCGCCGGTAAACAGGGCGTTGTCATTGTCATCGTCGCCAAGAGGCAGGCCTAAAAGCAGGCCGGCGCTGAGAACGGTAGCTCCTTCCTGCACGATACCATAGCGCAGGCCCAGATCAACATCGCCAAGCTGCGTGTTTTCGGCACCGGCGGTATATACGAAGCCGCTCGGGCGGCCCACCTGCTCATTCACTGTGACGCGCGTTACAAAGGGCAGGTAAGCAATCACGGTGAAATCGTCAGTTAGTCCGTATTCGCCATACAGGCTCAGCGTGTATTCGCTTAGGGTCGGTATCGTCAGACGCGAGCCGTTGCCCTCATAGAACTCGTCGGCCCGCAGCATACTTGTACCGAGTTTAAGGAATGCTTCGCCTTCGGCTTTGGTCCAGGCCGCGCCGTACGCCGATCCACAGGCAAGGCCAAGCGTCAAGAGAATTGCGCCCGTCAGGCGACGGAGTGAAGTAAACATATCTCTATCCTGTTAAACATTGATGTCTGTAGAAGATTTGTGTTGAATTCCGTATTCCGACCATGAATCGCCTGCCCTTGCGGCCGCTACCGCCGCTTTCAGTCCAGCTCCGCAAAGCCGAAAGTGACGTTAAAGGGGCGGCAGTGAATCACAACCCAGTCGAAGCTCGTTAACTCGACATCGGCGGGAACATCGTACACCTGGGCGCCGGTATTGGATTTGATGCTGCCCAGACTGATGCTGCCCGGCGCGGAGGTGTTCGTCGACGATAGCAGCACTTCGAGGCCGGGGCCGCGGCTGCCCGAAAAGTCCTCGCTGAATTCGAGCTGCAGGCTGCCGTCCGTGTTGCGGCGCAGGGTTGCCGTGCCTTCCACCCGGTAGGAGCTGCCGGGACGGCCTGTAAAGCTGCCCGAGCGTGTGGAGCCGCTGACGACTATCTCCAGGGCAGCGCTTTCGATACCGGCGCTTGACGCTGTAATTCTGCCTGTTCCCGGGCTTAGCGCATTGACGATGCCCTCAGAGCTCACCGTTACGACCGAAGTATTGTCGCTCTGCCATTCGATCTGCGTGTCCTCGACCGGATCACCCGCCAGATTCAGCGCCTGGGCCGTCAGTTGTAAGCTCGTACCGACGGACAGCGTCTGAGCTTCTCCGGGCGTAATGACAACACGCGCCACCTGTTTCGGATCATCGACGACGTTAACGAATATTCCACTGCTGAAAACGCCGCGCGCTTCGGCCGTCAGCATCGTCCTTCCGGCGCGCAGGCCTTCCACACGACCGGTGGCGTCAACGCTTGCAATGGAAGGCTCGGAGCTGCGCCAGATAAAGTCCACTCCATCGAGGCGTTCGCCCATCGTATCGTAATAGACAGCGCTTAGCTGGATGCTGGCGCCGACCTCCACCGCCGCGTCAGCGGCCTGAATCTCGATGCGCGCGTCGACAGGCTGAAAAGGATCGTCGATGAAGTCGGTGCCGATGCAGGCGCTGAGAGAAAGCGCCGCTCCCGCGATAACAATGAATTTGAGCACGTGAACCTCTGAATGTATGAGAAATATATGTCAGCAATTTGATAGTGCAAGATGCAAACCCGGCGGGAGAGAATCTTCACGGAAGTATCACATTTTGGCGATAATTCTATGCAGCCGTCCCTGAGCTGATCGATGCTAAGAGACGGCCAGCTCTATTCGCGCGTCTCCAGGCTCTTGATGCGCGCCTGGCCCGACGGAGCTACCATTACGCGTACGAAGGGTCGGAGTGAGCTTTCGCGCCCGCGAAGGCGACGTTCGAGGGCCAGTGCATTTTCACGGTCGGTAAAGTACGATTCAATGCCGCATCTGAGATCCAGGGTCGAACCAAAATGCTGGTGAACGATAGCACGTATATAAACGGCCGTGTCACTGACCATTTCGGGCCATACGGCGGCGACCCGCCAGGTAGAATCGCGGCGCTGCATTTCGAGGTAGACATGGTCGCCGTAGCGATAGCTTCGGCCGGTGTCCAGGTGATTGTCGACGGTGCTGAGACCGAGCCGTGAAAAATGATAGTCGAGCTCAACATAATTGCCGCGCAGCAGCGAGCGGGGATCGCGCGGAACTGTTTCGAGCAGCAGCTCTTGCCCCGTCAGCAGCGGCATCATCGCCATGAGTACCATGCCGGCTACAATGCCAACCTGAAACAGTATTCCAAACGCGACCATCCATCTAGCTCGCATAGCGGCGATTCCAGAAATTGTTGATCAGATAGAGAAAGAGACCGCCCAGGAAAAAGATCAGGGCCGATAGCAGATAATCGGAGAAAAAATCAAAATAGCGGCCAACCGCCTGCAAGAAAATCATTGTAATACCGGCCATAAAGACTTTTTTGTGACGATTATTCATACCGCTGATAATCAGCCAGACCGCCATGCTGAAAAACGTCAGATTGAAGAGCAGCATCATCAGAAAGTCGTGTCGGTCCCTGATGTCAAATACATGCACGAACAACAGCGGCAGGGCGAAGCCGCAATACACCAGTAAGTCACGTCGGCCCAGGCTTCGCAGCCGCGGAAGCGCCAGGAGAGCGGTCAGCGTAAGGAGCCAGAGAACGAAGGGCAGCCAGGGGAAATCGAAATATCTGATCTCTTCGGCCACTTCGGAAAAAGTGAGGATGTACAACAGCGTGAGGCTGTAGAATTTGATGAATGTAATGACGCGATCAAGGAAAGATTCCGCAGCCAGGTTTCTCATTGCGGCGGTCAGGACCATCAGGGCCAAGGCCGCCGTATACTGGAATGCGAATAAGTCTACCTTAGTGCCGAAATCCAGCCAGGATTGCAGGTTTATCAGAAGGATAAAACAGGACACCAACACGCCGATGATACTGCTGCGCGCCGGCGCGCGGTTCAGCATCAGAAACATCAATACCAGCAGCGGGACGGCCAGCCAGCTGCTTTGGCTGTGGGTACTCAGGAGTATCATCCAGATTGAATACAGAACTTGCGCCAGCAGCAGGTGGATCGTACTGCGGAAGTACCAGGCAAAAGGCAGGCTGCCGAGTAACCACCATAGGATGCCGTTCGGGAAATAGGCGGAGATATGATAAATCTGGGCCTGGAGAAAGATGTTGGCGCCAAAGGCGATCGAGGCGAAAAAGAATGCCAGCTCAGCCTGCTGACTCTTGTTGCGCAGCAGTAAATGTACACCTGCGGCATACGCCAGCAGGAGCGGCATCAGGCAGGTGGCCGTGCGCAGAGAAACACTGAAGTGATGCCAATTTTCCGAGATAAGGAGAATCAGGCTCATTCCAACCAAAACAAGCGCAAGGGCCCGAACAAAAAAGCCGGACTGCAGGTACCAGGGCGCGTCGCTCAGCAGATCGTAGCGTTCATACAGTATCTGCTCCTGCTCTTCGCTGATGATCTTGTCCTCGCGCCAGGCTTCGATTTCACGCTTAAGCTGCGGGGATCCTTTAAAGCGGAATATCATAGGCGATAGTAGATGATACTATGGGATGATACTCTGGCAAAATCACCATCGTATCGTATTTAACGGTCAACGAACACGAAGCCGGGTTGAAAGAGAGTGGGGGAATATACAACAGGAGCTCTTTTCGTGAAAACCGGATGTTGCGCCGCCGGATGATAAGGCGCTAATTGTGGGGAGAGCAGACGGACCATTCCGGCGAATGCGAGGAACAGCCCGTCCGGACAATGGGAAACGAGCCTTCTGTCATTTCCCGCTCGTATCGGCTTCCTTGATCCTTACTCGATACTCACGCCGCAAAATCCCACCTTAACGCCGATGAAAGGCGCCGGCAAGCGACAATCGTTGTCGGCTTTGCACTCCACCGGCCAGTCGCCGTCGCTGCCCGCGCAGTCTCCCGGATACACTTTAACGCCGGAAATGCAACAGCTTTCATTCGTCTGCACCGTGGCGCCGGCCGGCACCAGAATCGTATTTGCGCCCGTACAGTTGCCCTCGGATTTAATCTCGATGTTAATATCACAGGGGCCGTTATTGATAAAAGTGTGGCCGCTGCAGGCATTGCAGGCGGCATCCAGGTTTAAAGGAGCGGCATAAGCCATCGAAGCGAAAAAAATCGTGGCTACGAGAAAACGCGAGAATACATACATAGTTAAGCTCCAACTACAATTGTTAGGTTAAGTGAGTTGTGTTATCAGGTCGTCAGGCGGCAGTATACCCTTCGACTTCCTAAGCTACTGTGTGTCGAATGCGCAGCATTGACCGAAATATCAGATGGTCGTCATCGCGGCCGGTGCACTCGCCCGGTCAGATGTGGCGCAATGATTGCAATGCCAGACGGAACAACAGCGCTAATACTCGTATCAGGCGGTTGTCATTCATGGAGTAATTTAAGCTTGCAGTGTACGCCGATTGCAAGTATGCTGATGTAAGCCCATTATGCGCAAATGTCCGAACTTATGCAAAGAAATTAAACCTACTTATGAGGTGCAAAAAACGGCAATATTCACAATACGGTAGTAATCGAGTAGCAGTATAAATCAGCAAATTCCGGCAAGTGACGAAGAACAGAGGAATCAGCAGCAATGCCCGTCCGAAAGGTCGGGCATTTTCTTTTGTCTGGTATTTTTCTGGATGGACAAATAGGGTGTTTTTTGATGCTTCAAAGTGTTCTGTCATTGTCAGTACACGATACCCGAAATGTACTAATAATTTGTATTCTTTCTCAGAGCTCTCAGTTTCGTTACTGAAAGTCTCTCATGAATACTGAATGAAACTTCAAGCTCAACAATTTTTGTTGGGTAGTGTCGCAAATTACTTTACCAAAGATTATGTAATACTGCTAGGCCATCAGGTAAACGCTTAGTAGTCGAATCTGCAAAGTGGCGAATTATAATCGGTATCGTTATATTCTTCTTCTCTGGCCGATGCTGTTATGCTGTCGCGTTGAATTGGCACCTTTGCTGAAGATCGGCATTTTGTAAATCCGCCGCAATCCTCTATGCCTACTATGGCCGACAAAAGAAAAGTTCGCGTTTTTATTGCTTCGCCCGGTGATCTGCGCAAAGAGCGCAAACAGTTTCGCCAGGCAATTGATTTTCTGAATATTGGTTTCGGCGACGGTGCCAATGTAGAGTTTGAAGCCCTTGGGTGGGAAGATACGTTAGCATCGACTGGTCGTCGCAATCAGAGTGTGATCAATGCGGGCATTGACCGTTGCGACGTGTTTTTTCTAGTGATGCATAGAAGATGGGGACAAGAAGCTCCGGATGCATGGCCGTATTCATCCTATACCGAGGAAGAGTTTCACCGAGCATTAGAACGATGGAAAAGCGAAGGCAATCCAACAATTCTCGTATTTTTTAAACGTATCGAAGCCGCCCTGGAAGCGGATCCCGGACCGCAATTGCAAAAGGTAATAGCATTTAGACAAGAATTGGAGCGGACCAGAAAAGTATTGTATCGGTATATCGATGATCAGGAAAACGCTTTTCTTAGTGAAGTCGACAAACACCTCCGTGCTTACGTAAAGGGTGAACTTGAAGTAGCCGATACGACCAGAGACCTCGTTGTCCTGCCAATTGCAGCGTTAGACGAAGTGAGACAGGCGAAGGACGATGCCCGACGTCATGCTCAGGAGGCTGAAGCGGCAAAAAAAGAAGTGGAAGCAATACGTTTACGACTCGCGGCATTGCAACTGCAAGATGCTGAGAGAGCGGCGGATTTCGCGCAGAAAGGCAGCCTGGAACAGGCGCGGCAAAAATTTGTAAGGCTAATTGCGAATTCATCCGAACCCGAAGTATTGTACCTGGCATACAGGTTCTTTGATGATACCGAAGATTATGTCTCCGCCGCCAACGTGTTGGAAAATCTATTGGAGCAGTTCGACGATGATACGCATTCTGCTGAAGTCGCGACCTTGATGAATAATTTGGCCAATCTTTACCTGATACGTGGCGACCTTGACGCGGCCGAAACTGAGTACCGGAAGGCCCAGGCGCTGAATGAGACCCTAGGTAGCAAGGAAGGACTGGCCAGCAACTACGCTAATCTCGGAAATGTTTACAAGACACGTGGCGACCTTGACGCGGCCGAAGCTGAGTACCGGAAAGCGCAGGCGTTGAATGAGGCCCTAGACAGCAGGGAAGGACTGGCCAACAACTACGCTAATCTCGGAAATGTTTACCAGACGCGCGGTGACCTTGACGCAGCTATGACGGAGTACCGGAAGTCGATTAAACTGAACGAGATCCTAGGCAATAAGGAAGGATTGGCCAACAACTACGCTAATCTCGGAGCTGTGCACCAGACGCGCGGTGATCTTGACGCGGCCGAAACTGAGTACCGGAAGGCCCAGGCGCTGAATGAGACCCTAGGCAGCAAGGAAGGATTGGCTAACAACTTCGCTAGTCTGGGGAATGTATACCAGACGCGCGGCCATCTGGACGCAGCCATGATTGAGTACCGTAAGGCGCTGGTGCTGAATGAGGCCCTAGGCCGCAGGGAAGGACTGGCCAACAACTACGCTAATCTCGGAAATGTATACCAGACGCGTGGCGATCTTGACGCGGCCGAAACTGAATACCGGAAGGCGTTGGTGCTGAACGAGGTCTTAGGCAGCAAGGAAGGACTTGCCAACAACTACGCCAGTTAGGGGAGTCTATACCAGACGCGTGGCAACCTTGACGCGGCTGAGACGGAGTACCGAAACGCAATGGAATTGAACGAGGCCCTAAGCCGCAAGGAAGGGCTGGCCAACAATTACCACAATCTTGGTCTTGTATACCAGACGCGCGGCGATCTTGACGCGGCCGAAACTGAATACCGGAAGGCGTTGGCGCTGAATGAGACTCTAGGTCGCAAGGAAGGACTTGCCAACAATTACGTTAATCTCGGGAATGTTTACCAGACGCGCGGCGACCTGGACGGGGCCGAATCTGAGTACCGGAAGGCGCTGGCGTTTTACGAAGCCCTAGGCAGCAAGCAAGGACTTGCGGGCATCTACAGTAATTTTGGGAGTGTGTACCAGACACGCGGCGATCTTGACGCGGCCGAAACTGAATACCGGAAGGCGCTGACGCTGCACGAGGCCCTTGGCAGCCAGCAAGGACTTGCCGGCAATTACGTTAATCTCGGGATTGTGTACCAGACACGTGGCAACCTGGACACTGCCGAGAGGCAGTACCGGAAGGCACTGGCGCTTTTTGAGGCGCTAGGCGGTACGGAAGGCCTTGCCAGCGTCTACGATAAACTCGGTTTTGTGTACCAAGCTCGAAGCGATCTGGAAACGGCTGAGACTGAGCACCGGAAGGCACTGGCGCTGTACGAAATGCTGAGCAGCAAGGAAGGCCTTGCCAGCGTCTACGGTAACCTCGGCCTTGTTTACAAGACCCGCGGCGACCTGAACGCGGCCGAGACGGAATACCGAAAGGCGCTGGCTCTATACGAGGCCCTTGGCAACAGGGAAGGCCTGGCCATTGTCTGTTGCAATCTCGGCAATGTGTACCAGACCCGCGGCGACCTGGATGCAGCCGCGACGCTTTGGCAAAAGAGCTTGGATATTTTCGAATCTATGGGGCATCCGAATGCGGCGCTTGTTGCGAAATTGCTTTCCGATCTGAACGACAAAGAATCGGATTCTGAAACGGCAAAAACCAACTGAACTGTGGCTTGCTGTGCGGGAATGTCAAGTGCTGAGCTTCGGAAGGAGCAAATTTATCTGTTGGCTTGATATTATACTTATTGCGATGTCACAGTACCCGATTTCTAGGATATACCCAAGCTCAAAGCGAGAATCTCAAAACAAAATGTAAACGGTCAACTCCTCCAAATTGGCTCTGGCTCTCAATGCTGGCAGCCTGGTCAACTCGTATCGTCGACGCAATGACCGAATCCTAGCCTCAAATGGATATGCACGGCGGTTTTTTTGTTATTGTATGGCTTAGTTGCAGTGTTAACCTTTCTGGGTGAAATTGGCGGGTGCTGCAAACTATTGTGATTTTTGATGTTTTGTTTGCCATGCAGAAACCCAAGCCGATTCTACGCAATCGTACTTTGGGCTAAAATAATAGATGATGAGTTGAAAACTGTGCACTTAAGCAAAAATGTTTGGATAATTCATGGAGTTATTCTTTATTTCGAGCATTGAATAATCATCGGGATATGATTTATGGAAGTCGAAATACTGGCATCAGTTGCTTCAGCCGCCGCAACTGTTCTTACAACGTGGACACTTCATCACATAAAAAAAAATGCCTAGCAAAACCATTTGATTTTTTTTAAGATTCTGTTATATGCTATTGCTCTGGTGAATTAGCGTGTGAAATCAAAGTGGCTCACAGATAACCTTTGCAAATAAGGCATTGTAAATCTCTTTTTTTCGGTTTAGAAATATCAACTAGCTTTAAATTTATACTTCAGGATTAATCGTTACCCTGATATATAGAGGGCTACATCAATTTAGGACATCGTTTGTACTAATGGGTATCGTACAAGTCACGATATTCCCAGAGAATATTAATAATTTGAAAAGAGTTCAGTGATTTGTTGTATTGTTCAGTCCAAATTCTGACTAGTCAATCATTCCGAAACACGTAGCGTGCTCATCAGTACTCCAACGGATGAAATCACTCTGATATAAGATACACCGGCGGTCAAATCACGGCGGTCAAACTCACTGCTGTAGCCGCCGGCAGTCAAAACACCTTCGACTGGTGTACGCACGAGCTGTCCCAAAGCATCATGCACGGTGAGTTGAACGTCAAGATCAATTGGTCGGGAAGAGTCTATTTGTGTGCGTTCGCACCAGGGATCGGGCTGGGCCCGTCCGAGCTCAAGGCCACCATCCAGTCGAACGATACAATGCAGACCACCACAGACTTTCTCAGCTCTGAAGATGGCGGAGATTGAAACACTCGTTGTCGAGCAGCCTTTCCAACGGAAGTCGGTCACTGTGATGGCAGTCGTCAAAAGCTCGGAGAGCAGCGCCAGAAATTCCAGACGGAGCAAGGCGCCGCCGTCGAATCCGGCCTGGCGATAACCTGTATTTCGTCCTCCACGAAGCGCCCGAAGCTTTGACGAAGGCTCGCGGGTTCTTCTAAATCCAGCAGGGTCTGGTCATAGCGAATCAGACAATGAAAAGAGCGAACCTCAGTCGATGGTCCATGCTGCATCGAATACATCAGGTCGATGCTGAATCGCTGGTCGGGTATGCGATCGATACACGCGAGAACAAAGTGCAGTCCGGAATCGTCAGCACGTTCCACTAGGCTGTGTTGTCACTAAAAGCCTTTAATCATCTCGAATTCTAATGCGATATGTATGAAGAACATAAAACCAGATTCCAGCTATTCGAATTTAGAAACGTATCCCCGGAATCTTCTGAGTGTTCGCAAAAAAAATGCACTCTACTGCACTGCGTCGCTCATAAGTCTGTTTGTCGTACAAATTGAGATTAATGCCGTGGCTTTTCGGAGGAATCTCTGGTTCGATGTCCAAATCCATAAGCAGTTGGATTGTTTTGTCGCTGTCAAATACTCGATACATTATTGCAAAGTCTGTCCCAATTCTGATCTCCGACAAAGTTTGCTTTAGTCTTTGACCGTAGCGAAAGTCCCGAGCTTGGCCCGGTGACAGGCCGAATGTCAAAGCTACTCTGGAATCCGAGGCAGCCGAATTTATCTTGGTTATCCATCGGCCCCGAGATTTTCCGATAGCTCCTTATGCAAAGGAAACAGCGCCCGTCACTCGTCACGTTCAGATGGCTTAACGTAGGCTTTGCCGTTCCAGCGGTAGGTGACCGTGTCTTTTGTGTCGCTGATAAACTGAAAGTCGTAAAAACCACCCGTTTGTGAAGACAGCGGGTGACAAACTGTTTCACTGAAAGCTACCGGTACGTAGCCGGCATCTTTGTCGTTTGGATCCAATTCGATTCTGCCGGACTCCAGCTCGTGAACCAGGATGCTGACGAGCGTATCGCGTTCGACGCGCAGAAGCTCCAGAAAAGTCTCCCAATGGGCGCCGTTGGCATTGCCGTGATGAAATGTCGTCTGCAGGCCCAGAGCCCACTCCCTGTCTGTCAGCGGAAAGGCGCTGCCGTCGAAACTATAAGAATAGCCGTTGCCGCAAAGCTCGAAGCGCCGCGAAGCCGATACCTGAGCCGTCCCGTCCGCAAGGTGAAGCAGAAGCAATTCACAATCATTCTCGCCCATATCTCCCATCACCTGGCTAATGACAGCGTGCGAAGCGCCCCAATGTCGCACTCGCAGCGAATCCATCAATGAAAAGGAGGAATGCAGCGAATCATCGAGATCGGCATATCGACTATTTACCAGGGCTGCGCGCAGCGAGTGATCTGTGGAATCCGGTGTGGCGGGGACGGACAGATCGCCCGGCATGCAAAGGAGGAGCGCCGTTAAAGGCAAAAGAATGCGGACCTTGATTGTGTGCATAAATCAGTTAGAATATCGATTTGATACCGACGAAATATTTGGATTCTGAGAGCCGCATTTCGGCAGCGGCTAGGGTAGTTTGACAAGCCGCCGCGTCATCGTCTGCGACTCAACTTGAATCTCTACTACATAGGTTCCGGCCGGAACATGTGTTAATCGCAGCGGTATCGAATTGCGGCCCACCTGCAGCACAACATTGTGCCGGGATTCTTTTCGGCCCAGAATGTGAAAGACGGAAATTGTCGCCTGACCTGCCGCCGGCGCGAAGATTGACAGGGCGGCATCCCCGCCGCTCGGATTGGGCGCGATCGCGACGTTAAAATGTCCTCGCGATTCGTTGCGGACGTCAACAGTCAGGTCCGCGCTCGTTCCGATCGCGATGTCGTCAAGGTACAGGTTGTTGCCGCCATCGGTGACATTAACAAATTTGATCCTGGCATAGCGCGCCGACCTGTGCTCTTGAAGATCGATGCGCGCACTGCGCCACTCTTCATCCTTTGGAATATAAGGCGTTTCCTGGGTCGGACCGGTTGCCAGGCTGTTGCCGGCGCCATAAAACAGGCGTGTAAAGGTGTTGCCGCAATCCGTAGAAAGTAGGACCAGCAGCTCGTCGGAAAAGTTAGGATCGGAACGTGCGTAGGCCCAATGAAAGCCGAGGGAAAGAGTGCAGTCCGCCGGTATGGAACTTAAATCGAGAAAGGGCAGCAAGACTTCATCGACCGAGCCGAAGTTGGTATTGACAAGATTGTTAATCCGCAGGGAGTAGCGTCCCGAAACAGCCGCGAGCGAATCGCGTTCCCAGCTGATGCCGCCGTCGAGATTGTTAATCTCGATCCCGGCGGGCGGAAATTCATCCGCTTCGAAATGCGCGTTAAACGGTAGGGCTGCTCCTGTGCCCGGTGGCTGAACAGTGATGTAATCCGAACGGCTGATGCTGTCACCACCCTCGGCGTTCCACACCCGCAGGGTCACACTGTACTTGCCCGCCGCCGCATAACTGACCTCGGGGTTGCTCTCCTCGGAGCTTGCGGGATCGCCGCCTTCAAAAGTCCAGAGCCGGCGGGTGGCTTTGTTAAGCGAGCGATCCATAAATTCTATGCTGTTGCCGATGCAGATTTCCCGGTGCAGAGCAACGAAGTCGGCAGCTACCACACAGTCATCGGGCGGCGTATAATCTTCATCGCAGCCGCTTGCCTGCAGGTTCGCGTCGCTCCAGATCACACTGCGGATTTCCTTGATTGTCGCATGCATACGTTCTGCCTGTCCGGCGGTAAATACGTTGCGGCAGACGTCGGAGGTGTAGTCCATATAATTTTCCACCTGATCCCGCGTGTCCGGCTCGTCGTTATGGCATGAGTTGACCAGCCAGGGACAGCCGCTATGCGGCGCTGAAGCCGGCGGTGTATCGCAGACAAAATCGCCATCGGTGCAGGGGTCGTCGCCGCAGCCGTTATGAAAGGTATGGAAGAGTCCCAGCCAGTGGCCGACTTCATGCGTAGTCGTTCGCCCCATGCGTCCCTCCGCGCTGCCGACGTTGCCGAAGTGATTGTGTTCAACGACAATGCCGTCCTCCTCCGGCGGTCCGTCGGGAAAGGAAGCATAACCGCTGACGCCGCCGGCAATCCGCCCGACTACATAGATATTCAGATAGCGCGTCGGCTCCCAGAAACTCAGCGCTCCGAGCTGAGGCCGCTGGAAAGTCTGATGATCGCTGAGCGCCGTTCGGATGCGTACGATGCCGTCCGTGCAGCGTCCCTGCGGATCGAGGCGCGCCAGGCAGAAGCGCAGCTTCGAATCAACGCCTTCACCCGCGCCGGGCGTACCGGGCAGCCTGCCGAAGTCCTCATTGAGAATTCGTATCTGGCTGTGCACCTGATCATCGGATATGTTCTCGTCGCCACCCTCGTGCAGGATGTGAACAACCACCGGTATTGTGTAGCTTTCATGCTCATCGAGCAGGGCGTCCTTTTGCGCTTTGCGCGCCTGGATTGCATCCTGAATACGCAACTGAGCGGCCTGGAGCGCTGCCTGGTCATGAATCTGATCAAAAGCGCATGGTGGACCGCCGTCCTCCGCCGGAATACCGGGGGGGATGCAGTACAACATGAAAGCGCAAAGGAGAATGATCGCCCGAGGGAAGATCTTTGTCCGCTGAAATTTCCATGTTCGCATCATAAGGCGCCGTTCAGTTTGGATCACAAAGAAGATCGTCGAGGAGCTATCTTTTGTTGCCCCGAATGAGAAGCATTTGCGAACATACATCTTTAGCTTCGGGTCTACAAGCCCGGGCTCGCGATGGCGCGGTCCGCATAAGAACGCTCAGTTCCGCAAATAATCATGGCAAAGGCGTCTGTGGCGCATTTGGCTTCGTGCACCCTTGCTTACCGTCGTGTTTGTCCCTTGGCTGTCAACGGTATATCGCTGGAATCGGCTGCTGTCGATGGCTGGCCGCAGATCTGTTCGGCAGCGGATGGAAGTGTTTCGAATCTCAATTTTCGGCCCGGCCCCTGCGATGAGTCGATGTAATCCTCGCCGCCGAAGCATTGAAGTTCGAGCAGTTAGCCATGCTTTAATCACCCCGAACATCGAAAGATTGCCGGACTCAATCGGAATGACTACAATCTGCCGCTGGTGGCCGGCCCATCGCGAAATGGCTGTTGCGCTGCCATAATAATTTGATATTTTGTCTGCCTGAGGTGTATAAGTAAGTAAGCACTGCATATTTCATCGCTGCTCGTAGTTTTTCGTTCATAACTCAATAATTTGCAAAGGTATGAAATCGACCAAAAAAGATGTACAGGATGAAATCCGGCGGCGGATTATCAAACGCGATGCCGAACTGCGTCGTGCCAGGCAGGAATCGGAGCAAACCGAAGCGACCGTAGCGGCTCTGAGCGAAGTCACTGAACTCTCTGCTGAAGAAATGCGTGATATCGCGCATCGTGTCAGGCAGGAGGTTACGCACTCCGAAGGTCAGGACGAAGGTAAGTGGGTTACCTGGTTGTTTGGCAGCGTTGTTGGAATTCTTGTTCTTTACCTGCTCATTGCGTCGGTTATGTAAGACCTCATAAGCTCAATGGAATCACTTGAAGCCGAGGATGCGTGCAATGGCATCGATAATATTCGTGAAGAAATTACCATCCAGATCGCGAATAAAATCAAAGTCCTCACCGGGAGCACCAAAAAACGGCCGCATTACCCATGACAACTGACTGCCGACGAAGGCGTAGAGAACGATCCAGGTTCGCAGCAGTTTTTTGCGTGTCAAGGCATTGTCACCGCTGCGCGATTCTGCCATCGCTTTCGATCTTTCCAGCTCTATGAGGCTTTGTTCGTCAAGTTGGCCCAGATCTACTTCCTCTTCCAGTTCGAGCACATCCGTTGATGAAGATGTGAGAGGGCCATTATTGGGATACCTGGGTTTCTCTTGCGCGTGTACGACATTGCGCGGGCCGACCAGATCGCCGCCGAACTCCTCCTTCTCCTGATCCGCATCGTCATCGCCCTCATCGATCAATTCCTTGGGCCCGGCTGCCAGCCGATGATCTTCGTCGGTATCGGCCTCCGGCAATGTATCCTGAGAGATCGCGCCCATGCCGGTGTAAAAGAATTTCATCCCGACTATGCAGGAAATGGCAAAAATTGTCACGTTGAGCAATTTGAAAAACTGATAATGATCCGAAGTGATCATGAAGAGAATCGTGATTGGCGCGAAGCCGAGAACCAGGACGCTCATGATGGCGGTCGAGCTGAGGATAAGCGTAAAGTACTGTTTGATGCTTTGGCGAGCGCCAAAGAGCAGATTAAAGATATAAAGCGTTGGAAAGGTTATCAGCAAGGTTAACAAAAACAATAAGGGCAGTTTAATCGCCGAGGCAATCGATTGAAAGACACTGCTGAAAGCGCCGATGATAGCGCCGTATATTCCAAAAAACGCGAGATTCGCGCCAAAAAGGGCTTTTATCTTCGATTCGAGCTTGACGGATTTGCGCAAATCGGCAAAGAACTTTTTCGTATTGCGCAGGATCATTAATGGTACGGACAGAAAACTCATGCCTTCCTCCGGCGTTTGGTACGTATTTCGAGCAGGCAGTACGTGGTCGTATTGAAACAACGGTCGCCTGAATATATCAAAATCTGCATAGCCCGGCAACTGAACGTTATACCGGTATTGATGTATACAAAGCGTTTGACAAAAGGTTCAGCAGGCGGATGCCGCTGATATGGAGCAGCAGTGACTGACAGGCTCTACCGGGCTGACTGTGATTGTGAGAAAACACAAGCCGTGGTGGCGGCTCGCTATGCTAAAATACTAAAAAGCCCTGTCCGGGGATACCGAACAGGGCTTTTATCAATATGTCCATCTACAGCGAAACACTACTACAGAATGCTCCGCGGGAAAATTTCTCAATAACGGCCGCGACCGCCGCCGCCGCCACCGCCGCCACGGTTAAAACCGCCGCCGCCGCCACCGCCGCGCCGGTTTCCACCACCGCCGCCACGGTCTTCTGCTTTATTGACACGCAAGTTACGTCCGTCGAAATCGATACCATCAAGTTCTTGAATAGTGGTTGCAGCGTCTTCAAGATCTACTTCCACAAAGCCAAAACCACGGGGGCGACCCGTCTCGCGATCGGCGATAAGATTCACAGAATAAACATCGCCATACTCGGCGAAGAAATCCGCCACTTCATCCTCTGTTGTGGAGAAAGGAAGATTGCCAACATAAAGCTTCGTAATCACAAAAAACCTCACTAAAAGAAAGCTAGAAATAAAAAAGGAAGCTAAGGTCCAAAAAGGACGTCAGACGCCATCACCGTGAAATTATTCGACAAACATAATCAGTCGCGCTAAATAGTTTCGTGGTGCTGTCTAACGTCTTTCGAGTTAATTCGATTCATCGTTGCTACAGAGCCGCTATCACCGACAGCCATCAGAACTCGAAGTTCACCGTTGAAAAATCTTTGCACTCTTGAAGATGGGTAAGAACTTTTGAGGAATTGACCTATGCTCCATAGCCAGCAGATTTCACAATCTACGAAAAAAATTGCGATGCAAAGGCATTTTGGCGCAAATATTTTTGATTTGCCCGCAAAATTATTGGATTGGAAACATTGGGAGGCAATGCGCGACCACTGGAGATTTATCACATCGTCACCGGGATTTTTGCCCTTTGTCTGGATGTACTTTGGAACAATTGCGAGGGTCGGCTGATCTATGTTCCCAGGCTGTCTCGATAATCAGCCTTGGCGGCAGCCAAAAGCGAACACCGCATTAGTCGGCATCATAGGTCTTGCTACGGCAGGGCGGCAAGGCCATTATTGTACAGCCCGACTTCAGTCGCTCCAGGATTCTGCCGGAACACTGCGTCGGTGAGCATAGAAGTGTAAGACACGGGACAAGGTCAGGCGAAACAGGCGAAAAAGCGGACTCGCCGGGAACGTGGGATCCAGAGCTTTGCATGTGATCAGTTGTCTGCGGGAGTCATGATTCTCGGGGATGTTTTTTCGATAGAATGTCTTGAAATTTTTGCTCAGGCGCTGCTGAAAAATTATCCGTTCCGCCGTTCCGTCGGAATGTTTCAAATGCCGTTCGACGATAATGACCCTGACATCCGGGCGACAATGCTCTTCCAGACAATTGAAAGCCTTGTACACTGCCTTTGTGTTCAGTCGATTCATATCGATATTCTGAAACAGGGGATGCTCCTCAAAAAAGTGCAGCAGCTCGCCATAGCTGTGAATTTCAATCGCCTCGACGATTTGCGATTCTACCTTTTGCATCTCGGCTGATGCCAGCCTGATCGGCACAAGTGTTTCAGCTTCAAAGTCTGTTGCCTGATTGGGCACGCACAAATTCGCAAGGCTTAGCTCGGACAGTTCTTGCAGGCGTTTAACCTCACTCTCCCTGCTTTTGAGATGTTGGGTCAACAAATCAATTAATGATTTCTGAATTCCGGTGTTCTGAGACGGCAATGTTTGCAGGAAACTGCGAATCAGCTCCTGCTGACCTGAAGTGATTCCATTGCGCGTGAGAAGAGCTTGCAATTCTTCCGCAATTTCGGCGGCATTGCCTGTAATAACAACATCCTTACTTACTGCGTATGAGAGTTGTTCACGTGAAAAGCTTAAGTCTCGCTGTTCGGGCAAAAACTGCCGGAGCTGCTTTTTGATTGCTTCAAAATTTTCAAGCCGGCTTGATTCTCCGCTCGGATAAATAGCCTCAACGTACTCGGTGTTGTCGACATACGTAATCAGAGGCGCCGGAAAAAAGCTGTTGGGATTCGAGTACCCCAGAATTTTGCGATCCATTGTGATTCCTACATGTAGTCTTTTTCACGGAGATATTCTTTAACTTTGTCTTCAATGCTCTTACAGTCTTCCATCGGACTAAAACGACAATTATCTTCGTACGACCTTAGCTCACATATCTTATCGATTTCTCCGAAAACGCTACCACTATGTTCGTAATTCACTCTAGGAACAACGATTAACTCAAGGCAGTTCGCCAAATTAACTATCGATTAATCGCATTCAGGCTAAGTGCCGCAATTCGTGTCCAGTCTTAATTGCCATCAATATTCAGGCCCAGGAGAATCACTGTTAATGCAGCCAGTGAAGAAGAGAGAATAGTAAAGGCGAAGGCTCTTTTCTTGGCATAATTTTTTTCTTTTTGTAAAAGATGCGATATGCCCTTGGATTTTGGCAATGAGGAATGCGGCAACTGAATGCGGATCTTCGGGGGATTTCGACATGGGAGCTGGATCCTACTGTTCAAATTGGTTTGATTCGGACGCGACTGTGCGGCATAAAGCATCGTTGGCAGCTAAGTTTCGATGAGTACAAAGCGCTTGTACTTCTGCGGCAAAGCTTAATCATAGTCAGCAAGCTGGTATGAAGTACGACACGACGACTCGCACGTCTGCCTGATCCAGCCCATGGATTTCAGTCCGGCAAATGGCAATTCAGCGAGAATTGTCGAAAATCATCAAGATATCAATTACAAACGAAGAAAACACCACGTATACACTGCGTATTTTTTCGCAATCGACGCATCACCCCATGCGTGCTCCACCAAATCTTTACCCTCTCGTGACACTTCCGTGATATCTGCCGCTCATTTTTGCCGCCGTCCGAGAAAGAAAGTTCCAGTACCATCCAAGAGAGCTGCAAGATGAGCACAAAGTACCTCTGGGCGTTGATGGCCCTTCCTCTGGTTTTTTCCGCCTGTAGTGATGACGATGATGACGACAATCCGATGACCGGTGCGGAGAGCACGACTTTTCGGGTCAATATCGAAAATGTTTCCGGCGGAACGCTCTTCAGCGCCGGCGGCGTATTTAACACGCCGGCGGGCGACCCATCTCCCGGTCCGCTGACGCCCGGCAAGAGCTACGAGGTGACTTTTAACGCGGCGCCCGGATCGCGTTTGTCCTTTGCGACAATGTTCGTGCCGTCGAACGACCTGTTTTATGCACCTTCAGCAAACGGTATCGCTCTTTTCGATGGCGACGGCAATGCCACGATGGGCGACATTACCAGCCAGATCAGTCTGTGGGATGCCGGCACGGAGGAAGATCAGGAGCCGGGCCTGGGCGGCAATCAGCCCCAGCGCGGCACCGGCGGACCCGCTGATGACAATACCGCCCTGCGTTTGGCGGCGGACGACTTTGGCAACCTGCCGGCAGTGGCGGATGTGATTCGTGTTATGCTCAGTTACAATGGCGCCAATAACTTCACGCTCAGCATCGAAAATATCTCCGATGTGACTACTCTCAGCACTTCGGACAATAACATGCAGCCCGTTCCGCTGGCGCCCGGCGTCTGGGTGGTGCACAGTGCCGATGGACCACTCTTTAGCGCCGGGCAGCCCGATGGCGGCAATGGCCTGGAAGCCCTGGCGGAAGACGGCGACCCCTCCGCGCTAGGAAGCTATATCGCATCGATGACGGGTTTAACGAGTCCATTGGCTCCGGGTGTCTTCGCTGTGTTTACCGGTGACAATCCTATGTTCACGGATGGACAGGCGGACTTCGGCGAAGGCCTGGAAGCCCTGGCGGAAGACGGTGATCCTGCCGCTCTGGCAAGCGCCCTGAGCGCAAAAAGCGGCGTCACGGTCAGCGCTGCATTCAACACGCCGCTTGGTGCGGAGTCGCCCGGTCCGCTGCTGCCGGATGGCAGCTATGAATTCAGCTTCGAAGCCGAACCAGGCCAGCGTTTGGTCTTCGCCACGATGCTCGTCCAGACAAATGATCTGTTCTTTGCTCCCGCCGCAGCCGGTCTGGCGCTCTTCGACGGCAGCGGCAGCGCCATAAGCGGCGATGTGACCGAGCAAATCGATTTATGGGACGCCGGCACCGAAGTTAATCAGTATCCCGGTACCGGGCCGGATCAGGCGCCCCGCCAGGCAGGTCCGGATACGGGTCCCACGGAAAGCGGCCTTGTGCAAATAGTGGACGACGGCTTCAGCTACCCGGCCGTCAACAAACTTGTGCGCATTAGCATTACGCCGCAATAAATTGTTTTCGGGCAATTGTAGTGAACCCCGATGCTGTGCATACTCACAGGGTCGGGGTTTACTTTTGGATGGACGGCGGCTCGCCTTAGGTTCACAGGACTCTCACCGCGACGGGTCGCATTTTTGTTGAGCGCGCTTTGCCTTGGAAAAGGTAGCGCGAAATACCGACGGGCGGCGGGAATCGCATTGCCCTGTCCGAATCCAGGGACCGAAGCAATGTGTAAAACTGCTGCTAATCGGCATTTTGGCCACCCCACACGAACATTTGCGCTGATTTTGCCGCCACCGCCCGAAGCCTGTCAGCCGCCGCACGAGCCCTTTGATCTTTGCTAGAAGTGGTAGAACTGCATTCAAAAGATTTGATACTCTGGCGCCTCAATGCAGAAATTGCCGTCCCGCTGAAAACATACGCCTGGATCAGTGTGAATGCGAAGAGGACGCGTTAAGCTTCCTCGCATTCCGCGGCCTCGCCTGACAATCTGCCGCTGCCCCCGGCAGATTTCTCACCCTCCCGGAAAGAGTGTCCGAGTCGGGTTGTACAAACCCATTTCTTCGTCGAAGGCACAGAAAGCCTCCGCTAACCGCCGATGAGTGGCCGGTGGATCTCTTACAGGCCGACTGTGATCGACGATATTTGTTATCAATATAATTGTCTCTACAAACATTAATGCAGTATCAGACTGCGACGTGCATAAGGTGATGGTGATGAATGTTAATTGTACTAATTTTCAGAGGATATCTAGGCTGTACCTGCAAGCGGGCTTGGCCATACTCTTCCTGTTAAGCATATCGGTTCAGGGCATTGCTCATGAATTCAAGTGGAAGGAGCTGGCTGCCGATGGCTCCGGTGATCACTCCGGCAGCCTGCCGGATGCCGAAAAACTTTTTTGGGACTATGATGCGAAAGGCGATACGCTCTGGTTCAGGTTCGAAGTCTTTGGTGACCTGCCAACCGGTGCTTTCGGGCTTAATCTGGTCTGTCGCATTCCGGGAAGGCATACAAGTAATAACTGGTGGGGCAGCAATGGCGTCAGTTATAATCGATTAGTGACGGTCTGGGTTACCGGCACGCCGCCGAGCTCGTATAGCGGAACGATCGGCATCGCTGACGCCGCCGGGGTGAATGCCAACAACTTCAGAAGTCTGAAGTCGAACAATATTGCCATTACAGCCGATGCCAAAAAAGATGACGTCATCATTGGCTTCCCGCGCCGGGACCTGCTGCCTGACAAGGAAATCACCGGCAGTAGTATGTCTATCAACATTATAGGGGCGGTGGGCAGCAATGAATTCTGGAGCGACGACATCCCCAATAGCGGCAACCCGGCCATCACGCTGCGTTTTCCTTTTTGCAGTGTTAAAGCGCCCGATGTCGAGCTGTTCGAAGAAGTGCGCGACCGCATTGACTTCGGCAGTTCGCTGATTAAACAATACAGTGTTGCTAACGAAGACATCTCAACGGAAAGCGTGAAGGTTCATCCGACGGTCGAAGGCGAGGGGGCAGCGGCGTACCGGGTGTTTCCTGCCGGGCCGATTGAATTGGCTCCGGGCGAATCGCAGAATTTCGATGTCATCTTCCTTCCCGACCGTCACGGCCTGCGGGCGGCCCGTCTCGACCTTGGGCTTGCCGCGGCTGAAGAAGGCGCTGTTTGCTTCGGATCACTGCCCGAGGCCGAAATTCAACTAAATGGCAGCGGGCTTGGCCTGGCCGGGCAGGTGGAGGAAGACATCGACTTCGGCGACGTCGGGATAAATGCCCTGGCCCGTAAACGCGTCGTGCTCTTCCGCAACGAGGCCAGT
>JANQRB010000146.1 GCA_028284775.1 Candidatus Kapaibacterium sp.
GAGACACAGCTAAATACGGAACAGGCGGCAGAGACCGCCACGAAGCCCGCTGAAGCCGATGCAATCGACACAGCGGCAATGACGGCAACTGAGAACAAAGCCGCCGAGACACAGGCAAGCGATGGAGGTGCCAGCGAAACTGGTGCCGCCGAAACTCCGGCAGCGGAGGTTGACGCCTCTGATATTCCGGCTGTCGGACCTGAGACGGCTGAACAAGGGGCAAGTCGACCACAGTCTGCACCTGCGCTTCAGCATGCAGATGAGGAAAGCGCTGTGTCGAATGAAGAGCAGGAAAAGCTCAGTCCCGAAGTCCCGACAGGGGATGAAGATCTTTTTGATCCCGACGCGCCGGATATGCAGCATCAAAGTATCGGGCACAAACGCAAAAAACTCAACATACAGCTTACGGAGATCATCGAAGAGGCGCTTGACTCCATTCGGAAGGAGCCGCGCAAAGAATTCGACTATTTGTTGTCCCGCGTCCTGAAGGTCATTCGCTCAGTAATCAGTGCGCGAACGGCCATTTTTCTCTGGGTCAATACTGACAAAGAAGAGTTGGTTATCGAATCCAGGATTTCGGATGTAAGTGAATTGCTGGTCAGCAAACGCAAGATGAGCTTCGGCAGCGATGTCGTCAGCCAGATCGCGCAGAGCGGACGACCGGAAATACTGACTGAGATCAACCCTCATGCCGAGCTCGATCTGATCCCCTACTACGAAGCGCCTGCCGAAACACGCTCGCTGATTGGTGTTCCGGTATATTTTAACAGCAATGTGGTGGGAATTCTCACGGCCGATACAAATGAAGAAGATGCTTACGGCTCGCAGACAGTCTCCTTCCTGGGTCATTTCACAAAACTTATCAGCGGCTTGATTCAGGGCTATACGGAAAAGTACGATTTGCTGCAGTCGGCACGTACGCTTGAATCGATCGACAGTTTTCGGCGGCTGGTAAATGATCCCCGCAATACCAAGGAAGATATCTGTTTCGCCCTGGTCGATTCGCTTGAGCAGCTGGTGCCGTTTACGACCATGGGTATTTGCGTTCACGATGATCAGCGGCAACAGTGGGTCATAGCGGAGATGCGTTCGCGCGGCAACGGCCGGGTCAACTTAGTCGGCCAGGAAGTATTTCTGGACGATTCATTAATCGGATTGGCAATTACGAACGCCGAGCTGCAGAAGCACAACGAGGTACCACCGAATGTCGTTCGTGTCACGGCGTCCGAGTCGCCGGTTGATAATGGAAGCTATACCTTTGTGCCGCTCAAATCGTATTCACGCTGTTTTGGCGCCCTCTTTATCGAAACGGCGGCCAGTGCGAGCCTTTCGCTTCAGGACATTCAGATTGTCGAAATGTTGGCTGAATATGCCGGCTCGATGCTGGAGCAGATGCAGCTCAACGAAGTTATTCACGACAATGCGCTGGCCGATGAAACGACCGGCGTATTGAATCATCGCGCCTTTTATCAACGCCTGCACGAAGAATTCGAACGCGCAACCGATATGAATCTGGCCTTTAGCGTCTGCATTATCGGCATAGATCAATACGTTTCACTGGCATCCCGCCTGAACACAGAGTTTGCCGAAATTACGGCGAATCATGTGTATAGTATGCTCAACGAAGTACTGCGTCCTTACGACATAGTCGGTCGGCTCGACGCCAGTACCTTCGGCGTGGGTCTGATCCAGAAAAATCTTCAGGAAGCGGAATTGTGGGCTGAGCGTCTACGCAAAAAGATTGCCAGTTCCATCCTGGAGCTTCAGGCGCAACAATTTTCGGTCACCGTCAGCATCGGGGTTGCGGAATATACCAATCAACAGTCGCTGGATGATCTCATGGCAAACGCGAACAAAGTTGCGGGGCTGGCTGGCGACAAAACAAATGCGGTCGTTGTTTTCGCCTGAGTCGGCGAGCTTTGACCTCTGATGCATGGTTCTTGCAGCTTCTGAAGGTAGCGCTGCAGACCTGTGGGACACCGGCACTCACCACCGGCACAGCAGTATTCCGCTACCCCCTTTCAATTACTCTCTAGGGCCGGGGCTCACCATATTAATCAATTGAAACACGGATTAACAACAACAACACCCTGTATGGAACCTATTGTACAACGCGATGAAATCCTCAGTATGCTGCGGCATCGCTTCCCGGAGACGATGCGTCTCAATGAAATTGCCAAGGCGCTCGAGCTAGCGTCGGACAGTGAAGAATATCAAGTCCTGCGACAGACGCTTAACACACTGGTCGATGACGGTGCTGTCTATCGCTCGTCGCGCCGCCGTTACGGACTTACCGGCCACAGTCAGACAAGTTTTGATGGCATCCTGACTATGCATGGCTTCAATGGCGTGGTTCAGACATCTTCGCCGCACTTTCCTAAAGTCCACGTCAAACGGCCTCATTTATGGACTGCGCTGCACGGCGATGATGTTCGCGTAAAGCTTATGGCCTTCGATAAAGACGACAAACCGAACGGCGAGATAATCTCTGTTAATAAACGCAACTGCACCACAGTGGTCGGCAAACTGGAATTCAACGGTGACTTTTACTTTCTCATACCCGACGATGAGCACGTCCACGTGGATTTTCTGATCCACCCGAAACGATTAAAGGGCGCTAAAGACGGTGACAAAGTCGTGGTGCACCTGAAACGCTGGGAAGATCCTTTCAAGAGCCCGGAGGCAGAAGTTGTCGAGATTCTCGGACGGGCCGGAATGCCCAAAGTAGAATTTGCGTCAATAGCCCGTGAATTCAGGCTGCGACGTGAGTTTACGGCAGATATCGAGAGTGAAGCCGAGGTCGTGGCGCGTAAGGTAAGTACTGCTGAAATCCGCCGCCGGCGCGATCTGCGCGCCGATGAAATCATTACGATCGATCCCGATGACGCCCGTGATTTTGACGATGCTCTGTCACTGCAGATTCTCGACAACGGCAATTATTATCTCGGCGTTCACATCGCCGACGTCAGCCACTACGTAAAGGAAGGCAGCGAACTGGATAGAGAAGCGCTGAGCCGCGGCAACAGCGTCTATCTGGTTGACGGCGTCATTCCGATGCTGCCCGAAAAGCTTTCCAATTCGATCTGCTCGCTCATGCCGGCGAGGACAAGGCTTGCTTTCTCCGTCTTTATGGAGCTTTCGCCGCGCGGCGCCCTGAAGAGTCATGAAATCACGGAAAGCGTCATCAAAAGTAAAAAACGCTTCACCTATAACGATGTTCAGCAGCTTCTTGACGGCAAGGGCAAGAGTAAACATCTTGAGCTGCTTCAAGGCCTGCATAAACTCGCTCAGATCCTGCGGCGCAAACGTTACACTAAGGGCGGCATCGACTTCACAACTACCGAAGTTAAGTTTATCCTCAACGAGGAGAAGCAACCTGTACGGGCCATGTTAAAAGGACGCAGTGACGCCACCTCGCTCGTGGAAGAATGTATGCTGATGGCGAATCAGACGGTGGCCAACCACTTGCATGAGATTTCGCCTGGACGCGGGAGCAAAAAGCGGCCGCTGCCGTTCTTGTATCGGATCCACGAAAACCCCGACCAGCAGAAGCTGCAGGACGCTCTCGAACTTATGCGGGCGCACGGCATGCAGATCCCCGCGAGAACAATCAGCTCGAAAGATATCAATCGCGCATTAAACGAGGCTGCGGGCAAGCCGGAGTTTCATGTCATCAATATGGTACTGTTGCGCGCAATGGCTAAAGCAGTGTACGCCGACTTCAACGTAGGTCATTACGGACTTGGCTTCGCGAATTACACGCACTTCACTTCACCAATCCGTCGCTACCCCGATCTTGTCATCCATCGTCTGCTGAAGGAGTATACGTCCGCTCTCCCCGACCGCAAACGACTGGCAAGCCTGTATGAGTTGATGGACGAGATTTCAGACCACTGCTCCGCCCGAGAAACTCTGGCCGTAGAAGCCGAACGCGCATCGGCGAAGCTGACGCAGGTTGCAATCGCCCGTGAACGAATTGGTCAGGCATTCGGCGGCGTGATTACCGGCGTAACCAACTTTGGAATGTTTGTGATGATCGACGACATTTATGCCGAAGGTCTGCTGCGCGTCCGTGACCTTGATGACGACTACTATTTCTTTGACGAAAAGAAGTTTTCACTCGTCGGCAAACGCCGGCGCAAAGTCTTTCGGATCGGCACCCGGCTGCGAGTTCAGATAGCACGTGTTAATGTCGAAAAACGCGAAATCGACTTTGTCTATCTCGGCAGTGAGCAGAGCGAAACGGCCGGCAATGGGACGGCGAGCGGTATTGACGAAGCGCTGGAATTGCTGGACAACATCGAGCGCAAGAAACGCAAAGGACGAGGCCGGCAAAACGCTGCGCAAGGCAAAGATGAGCGCAAGGAACGACGCTCTTCGTCCGCCAAATCGCAACGACGGAAGCAAGGCCGCTCCGGACGCAAAGGCAAACGCCGGCGCTGAAATGCACTTAATTCTTCAGCAGGACCAGGACTCCTGCGCTGGCGTTCTGAGTCACCAGTTCCAGAATGTACGGTCCGGCAGGCACTGCAGCGCCCTCCCATGGCAGTTCATGGCGGCCGCTGCTTAGCTCGCCCCGCCAAATGCTTGCCAGACGAACGCCGCGCATCGAAATCAGATTCAACTGAAGCGGACCGGCAGAAGGTAGATCAAGCGTGATGCGACCTGTCTCCCCTCCCGGAATAGTTGCCTGCACAGCTAATCGCGCCGACGGGGCACCGTTATCTTCTGATACTGCGGTGATTGGACCCAGTGTTCGAAACACGCCCGCCCCATCCACACCGACATAGAGCACTTCCTCGCTATCCGCAACCAGTGATGTTAACATCTGGTCTGTCGGCAAGCCGCTGCCGAGTGTTTGCCACGCATCCTTGCCGGGCTCCAGACGAAGCACTTCGTGAGCCGCAGCAGCAACGATCGCCCCATTCTTGTCGAAGACAAGACCGGCAATAGAAGCGTTAAACGCATCATCGCTCGTCGTATTCCAGGTCGAGCCGTCGTCACGGGTGTATGCAATGCTGTTTGTGCCGTCAGCCGTCAATGCGGCCAGTGCCAGAGCGCTATTCCCGCCGACAGCAAAAGCCTGGACAGCGCCGAATAGGGATATATCGGCCCGCTGCCAGTTAAGTCCATCCATTGAGAGAAGAGTTGCCACTGGAATGCTGGCCGGAAGGTCAAGGCCCGCGAAGAAGCGATATGTCTGACCGGTCCCACTGCTCAAGGTCCTTATCCCGCCTTCGATGCCAAGGGCGATGTTGCGCCAGGACGTACCGTTATCAGATGAGAACAACAGGCCCTGGCCTGATCCCGCGAGGACGACATCATTGGCACCGGCCGCCACGGCATTGATATCTTCCGTGCTGACGGCATCGGAGTCCGTAGCGAACCAGGTTGCGCCACCGTCTTGCGAGCGAAAGATTTGCCCTCGTTCGCCACCGATAAAGATATCCCCATTCGGATTGCTTGCGATCGCATTGATGCTGGTATTGATAAAGTCCAGATATCGCCAGGTCTGCGAATTACTGTTGAAGCGATGAAGGCCGCTCTTATCCGAAACGCTGATCAGATCACCGTTGGCAATGGGAAGCAGAGCCTTTACCCTGGTAATCGGCAGCCCGACCTGGGTCCAGCTTTCACCGGCATCGGTCGAGCGTTGAAGTCCGCCGCCCAGCATTGCGGCCAGCAGGGCACCATCGGCGGCAATTTCGACCGACGGAATCTCATCGCCAGGGAGCTGCATTTTCCGACTGGTTCCGCCATCGGCACTCACAAGAAAGGCGCCTTGCGAGAGGGTTCCCGCCAAAAGCCGGCCATCGGACAGATAGCGCAGCGATGTCAGGTCCGTATCTTCCAGTGCAAAGAGTTCCCAGTTCAGCCCGCCGTTTTCAGAGCGAAAAATACCGGCCCTGAATAAGCCGGCAAACATAGTTTCTCCCTCTCCGAAAGCGATGGCCGTCACGGATCGCTGCGAAAAACCTTCGGGCAGGCCGTCGACGATCTGCACCCAGGTATTGCCGCGGTCGCGAGACAGCATAATTGCTCGGCCAAAAGTTCCGGCGTACATTGTGGCGCCATCACGTGTCACCAGAGCCAGTAGCCCATCTTCTTCGAGAGCAAAGGACTCCCAGACACTGCCTGCGGCGGCGGCCGGGTCAGCTGAGCGAAAAATGCCGCTGCTCGTAGTCGCCAGCAGAACAGCACCCTCGTCATCTTCCACCATTGCAAGCATCTGACCGTCGGTCGGCAATCCTTCGCCATCTGTCTGCCAGCTCTTACCGTCGTCAAGCGATCGCAGCAGGCCGTCCTGATCGCTGAAGGCAAACAGCACCCCCGCCGATGTCTGAAGCAAAGGCAGGGCCGTCGAACGAAGGGCTGCCGGCCGGTGCCAGCTCATACCGTCGTCACTGCTGTGAAAAATGCCGTTATTTTCCGTCCCCACGATGATTTCGTCCGATGACAGTCGCAGGAGTCCTACAAGTCGGCCGCCGAAGGGTCCGCCGAGCGGCTGCCAGAAGGCATCCTGCGCCGGGAGAGCGAGGCTTGACATAACAAAAATTACAGCGGAATAACAGCAAAGTAACAGTGGCCGGGAATGCACAGACATACCTGCTCCAAACAAAGATTCTATTTAGTGATTAGCGTGCGTGCATTAGAGAAACTGTGATTATCGGAAAGCTGAGATTAATACTCAATGCCTTTCGCTTTGACCTGGTGCTTTTTAGGCTTCTTTTTTTGGTGGGGATGTTGGGGGTGACCACGGGGGCGCGGGGGACACGGAGAT
>JANQRB010000150.1 GCA_028284775.1 Candidatus Kapaibacterium sp.
ATTTCAGAATTGCCGAAGTGCAACTGAAAGCTGCTGACACCATACAGGGTGCCCTGCGGCGCGCGAATTTCGGCCGGGAAATCCGGAAAGGTGCTGATGTCATTGCCGTAAAGCGCCGTCGTCTGGGTGAATTGCGTGCCGCTGAGCTGCATCCCGTCGCCGGAATCGCCGGCAAAACGGATGGTTGCATCATCCAGCGTTTTGACAGTGCGGTCGATCATAATGCGCGTCCCTTGTCTTTGCCTTCCTCGCTATCGAGAGCTGTTGACGTATTATGGCCGGAAATCTTTGTTTGAAGGCCCCTGTTCGCTCTCCTGTCCGCGGTACACGCCTGTCGCTGCGGCGTTCGCGAGCACCGGAAATCCCGCGTGGGTGAAGCAAGCCACGACTGTCGGCGGCGACTGCCCGGAAAGAACGATCCTGGCCGCATTTCCGGTACTCGACGCCATCAGAGCCGGTGCAAATCCGCAATGGCGCGCCAATCGGTTGCAAAAGTGGATGTCCGCAATTTTTCAAATAAGTTAGTTCTAGTTTCTCTCTTTGCGAAAGAGGTGCTAGGGGAGTTCGAAATATCTAATAAGAATAGTTCCATCAATCCTCCCCTTGCTCTAAGGCGAGGAAAATAAGTGAGAAATTTTTTTGAAATAACACTAGTTGATTGAGCTGTTTGTAGTCGCTGACAAAAAAACTACAGTAGCCAAGATTCTAGCTGGCGTATTTTCCGATAATCGCGACTCGTCGCGGCAGTGCCGGATCAGATGCTGTAAGCATGAAGCGGAACCGAATTGCGCCGTCCTTTCGGCAATCGAAAGCGGAGCGTTGGACGCAGGCTGTTTTGCAACACTGGCGCAAGCTGTCAGCTTAAGAGCCTTGCAACATCGAAGCAGCGACTAAACCGCGTACCTGTGACCGGGAACTCGGCAAGGTGCTCAAAATGCCAGACTCCAGAAACAAAGAGGATAGGTGAATGTTTAGAGAGCTACAGGAAATCAATCGAAAGCCGGACGTTTTTTCAGTCTATACCGCAGATCAATTATGGACCGATTTTCATCTAGCGAAGCAGATGCTGCAAACGCACCTGAATCAGGAAACGCCGATGGCGTCTCGTCCGACGCCTGCAATCGATCGTGTTGTTGCATGGATGGATAGAAAGTTTGGTCTGGCTGATAAAGCGCTTTGCGATCTCGGCTGCGGCCCCGGCCTGTATGCTGAGAGATTTGCGCGGCTCGGCGCAACAGTTTGCGGCCTGGATTTTTCAAGCAACTCTATTGAGTATGCCAGGCAGAGCGCTGTTGAACATAAGACAAAAGTCGATTACAAAGTCGCAAATTATCTCATTGATCCACTACCAAGTGAACAGGATATCGTGACTCTTATCTATTGCGATTTTTGTCCGCTCTCGCCGCAGCAGCGGAAGTTGCTGTTGGGCAAAATTCGCGAAAACCTCAAACCCGACGGTGTGTTGGTCTTCGATGTGGCGTCGACGAAGTCATTTGAGAACTTTAGCGAGCACAGCAGCTTTGCGCCTAATTATATGGACGGATTTTGGTCAGGGAATGAATACTTCACCTTCCATCAGCGGCATCGCTATGAAGATGAAAAAGTCTCGCTCGACCATTATACTATCGTCGAAGAACTGCGCACCTGGTCTGTTTACAACTGGCTGCAATATTTTACAGCGGAAAGCATCGACGCCGAACTTAGCGCAAACGGTTTTAAGATGGTCGAGCTCGTGAATGGTTTTGGCGTGGAAGAAAACGATGAGGCCACTTTCGCTGTGATTGCAAAAAGGCGTTTGTAGCTGTTGTTTACCTATCTTCAACGAAGCCGTCCGAAAGCTGGTCCGGTGCAATAATTTCCGGACCAGTAGTTTGGGCGCAAATAATTAATTTCGCGCACCCGGCAATCTTCCCGCAGTGCCTTTCTGCAAATCAATCGTCAATCATTGCTATGGAATGGATCTTTGTTGGCTTTTTCGTTTTGGTTTTCCTTTCTATCCTGGGTTTTGGCGGACTGATCGCCTACATCATATATCGTTCGATCAAAAAACGAAACGAAACGACGCCTGACATGGTGCGGTCGCACAATCAGAAGGAGATTGACAAACTCGACGATAATCTGGAGGCCTGGAAGGGCGTGGAAAGTCTGCAGAGTATCACCTGGCGCAAAAATTTTCGCAGCAAGAGAGTAATGAGCGGCGAATACGGCCGGGGCACAATCTTGTCCTTCGACGGCGACCCGCTGGTAGCATTCTCAATGCTTGACGTGGGCAACTTCACGACGAAGATGCAGATTATGGCGCGCACCACACTGCACGATATCGACATCAGCTATGGGAAGGGCGGATTGCAGGCCACGGTCAACGGCGAGATTCTGGGGCGCATGACTTACAACGGGCGTATCAGCAATCCGCAGGGGCAGGCGATCGGCACTTTCGACCACGACTGGCAGCAATACGCCCATTTTCCGCTCAAATTCGACGACGTACTGGTTGCTGAGGTCACCAACGTCGAGAAGATCCACGGCCGCCGCGGCAACATGATTGTTGTGCTGAAACCGCTCAGCGATGAACAAATCCTTTGGTGCCTGGTGATCGCAACGGCATTGGTGGCCTATCAGGGGAACGCATTTTCGCCGCATCACGGCCTTCGTATCTGAGTAGCCCCAGCGCTGCAGCCGGACCCAGCTGTGCTATTCTTCGGATTTACGCGCGCGCTGCAGAAGCGTGTAGTGCCCATCATTGAATAGGACTTCATAGCCCGGCAGGGTCATAGAAGCGTCGGATGGCACTACATAGTGAGTCGCGGAATATTCGCGCGCGATGGTCCGCAGCAGGATCGCGGCCTCGGACGGATCTTCATTGTCGTAAAACCCGCGAACCCGCCTTAAGCGCTCCCACCAGTCTATCAGTTCCTTGTCCCGATAGGGATGAGACTTGTAATCGACGACAATCGCCGCGCCGCTTTGCAGGCGGAAATCTTCTAAGCCCGGCGGGATGAGATAGACATCGGTCGCTTGCATGTGCCGCTTCACAAAGGAGTAGAGGGCCGCGGCGGGATCCTTGCGGGCGCGCTCGAAGCGCTTGGCCGTAATGACGGCATTGTGGGCTATTAGGAGCAGGAAAAGCACGGCGATTGCAATTGTAAGGCGGGGAGCCCTCAGACGCTTGAGTGCCGAGGCTTTTGATTTCGCAAACAGTACAAGGCGGGAGAGCAGAATGAGCAGGGCCAGCGGCGTCAGAAATGCCGATACACGCCAGGGGAAGAGCAGGGCCAGCGAGGTGCTGGCGGTCACGACCTGCACAAGCGTTAGTAGCGCTCCGATGCCGAGAGGCAGGGCCAGAACAGCAAAAAGGCGAGTGCGGCGAAGGACTGCCGTAGCGCTGAGAATCAGGATGAGTTTGGCGACATCGTCCCAGCCGAACCAATGTCGCGGATCGGCATGATGCGGAATGCGCTGCTCGAGCAGAATCTGCTGCGCCTCGCTGAATGTTACTGCCGAAGAGGGGCCGAAGTTCAGGACGGCATATATGAGTCCCGGAGCGAAGAGCAGCGACGCTAAAGCCGCGTACGCGGCTGCGGACCGCCCCCCCTTGGTTGTATAAAAATCAAAGCAATAGACCAGCGCCAGCGATACCGCGGACAATAAATAGCTGCTGTGCATTGCCACGGCGACCGCCAGACAGAGGAGGGCATAGACGCGAGCCTGCCGCACATAGAAGGCAATCGAGACAAGAAGAAAGATACCAAAGACGCTCGGCTGCAACACCGGCCCCAGGACATATTGCCCGGCCAGTCCGACCGTCGGGTTGAGATCGACGGCCATCGCCAGACCGTGACCGGTGAGGTAGGAATAGCTGGCTGAATGAAAGAGCACCCACATCAGAGCCAGCAGATAGAATGATTGCGAGCGCCAGCTGATCTTGAACTGGAAATGCGCAATGAAGAGCATCGTAAAGCAGTAGAGGGCCAACAGGGCCGAATAGAGAGCATAAAAGAACCAGGCGCCGCAGTATTGGTAGCTGTAGCGAACTAAGGCCGAAAACAGCGGAAAGGGATCGGCAGTCTGTGCCAGCCAGTCATTATGCAAGGCCCCCATTCCAGCGTCGGCCAGGCCGTGGAGAAAATAGGTGTTTTGATTGCTGCTGTACAATGGATGCTGGCCGTGCGTAAAGGCAAAGACGAGTGTCAACAGAATCAGTGAGCCCAGCAATGGCCAGTTTACTTTCAGCGGAGCGGCGAGGCGTCCTATGTGCTTCGGCTGTGAATGTTTCACGAAGGTCGGTTGATTGTCCGCCCGGGGCGTCTGGCAGTGCACAAAGATCAGCGAAGCAATGATGATCCGGCCGGCTGCGCGAATCCATCGAAGCTTCCGATGCAAATTACAACCAAATCTCGGTACCGGACAGAAGTAATTTCGCTGATGATCGCCCTTGATGTTTATCGCGAACAATCAGTCGTCGTCGACTTCATGCACAAAGGCCGCCCGCATGCGCGAGCGGCCTTTGTTTTGGTCCTTACGAGGCGTAGGTACGGTAGATCGTTCTTAACGCAGAACGCGCAGCGTACGACTCAGACGCCTGTCGCCGGCGCGAAGTACGTAGGTATAGACGCCGCCGGCCAGATCGCTGACCCGCAGGTCCTGGACGTAGCTGCCCGCAGCGGCGAAGCCGCTCCAGACTTCCTTCACGCGGACGCCGCGGATATCGTAGAGCTCCAGCGTCACTTCCTGTCCTTCGCTGACTCTGTACTCGATCATTGCCATATCGTTAGCGGGGTTGGGCGTGGCTGCGCCGAGCCAGATGGCATCGGGCAGTGCCGCGCGCATATCCACCGCGACGGTGCGCGAATACTCGAAGCGGCCGTCAAGATCCACCATCCGCAGGCGATACTCGTAGATTGCATCGCTGCGCAGGTTGAAGTTATCGTCATACTCGTAGCCAACCGGCTGCGTGCTGAAGCCCTGCGCCACCTGCTCGCCGAGTTTAACGAAGTTTTCATCACCGAGCAGTCTGCGTTCCACGTCGAAGCGGGCGCTGTTGCGTTCGCTGCGTGTTTCCCAGGCTACCTTCACCAGGTTGCTGTTGTATTTGTAGGCCGAGAATCCCGCCAGTTCCACCGGCAAGACATTGCCTTTGTTGTTCTCGAACTCGTCGAAGGAAGCGCGAATGACGCGATGCGCGCCCGATTCGTCGATCTGTCCGTTCAGGCGGCCAAAATGGCGCCAGTCGACGGCATAGTAGATGACGTTGTGCGTCTGGGCATCAACGCTGATACCCATTTTGTCGGCCGCGGCGCCTTCGTCGGTAATCAGATAGCGATACGCCTCAACCGCCGTGCCGTCCGTCCGACCGTCACTGTAGATATCGATCAGACTCGGGAGGGGGTTAACATCGGCCACAATACCATTGTCGAAAGTCGTATTGCGCAGGATTTCCTGCGTAGTCCGATGGACGTTAACACCGACGACGGGCTTGTTGTTGTAGTCGGGTGTCGACGGCGTTCCCGGCGGATTGACATACTGAGCGCGCAGCAAGAGATTGACGAAGTCCTGATCGGCCAATACGCCGGCGCCGCGATGCAATCGCGGTGCATCCTGGCTGGCTACGAGCAGGTTCTTCTTCGCTCCGGCTTTGCCGCCCGCCAGGAAGGAACGCAGGTTGTTCCGTTCGAGACGGCTGAAGGCATTCATGTCATGCGACCAGATTATGGTTCGGTAACATGCATAGTCTACGCCATAGGGCTCCCAGGAGCGGCGTTCCAGCACGTCGAAATCGTGATCGTCATAGTGCAGGTTCATATCGACAAGCGCCGCATGCAGCGTATCGCTGTTGAGATAAGCCGCCGCGTCGTTCAGATTGTTAATCGACTCGAAGCGGTCGTCGACGCTGAAGAGAGTGCCGGTCAGCGAGAGCATCAGCCGATGCTCGGACTTAAGCAGATAGAAGCGCAGCTCTTTCGTTTCCTTGTTGTTGGCGATGTTCTCATCCGACACCGTTTCGATTTCGATGATGTAGCGCGGCGTGACATTATTGTGCATCGTCGCGAACATATCGGGCGTTGTCCAGCCGAGGTCTCTGAAGGTCTGAGGATTGAAATCATCGCTGAAGTCGAAGTGCACATCCTGCGTTTCACCGTTGGATATATCGATGAGCATTTCCTGCTCCGCCACGGGTAGACCGCCGCGTCGTGCCGGCTGGTTCAGAGCCGCCGACGAGACGCGCGATTCAAGAAAAATCCGCGCGGTCACTTTCACGCCTGACTGCGGCAGACTGCCGCCGTTGCGGAAAAGAGCATCCACCATAATCGGAGCCTTGGTCATCACATATTCGGCGTCGCTGAAGCTGCCGCTGACGCGTCGATACTGACGCGGACTCACGATCTCGACCGCTTCGATGTCCGACACATGGAGGCGGCCATTAAATTCATCGGCGCCGATGTCGAAACGCTGATCCGCTTCGCCGCGCAGATTTCCTTCAACATCCGTCACGATCTCGTCGGGCAGACGGAAACCGCGGTTGTTCAGAATCGAAGCCAGGGGCGTCGGGTTGGTTTTAACACGCATCACCCTGGCGCCTTCGCCTTCGAAGCGCAGGTCCTGCAGGAAATCGCCATAGACCGAATTGTTGTCGTCATTTGTCAGCGCGCGCCACTGACCCATCGTCACGAACTGCTCGTTGGTTCCCATTTCGATCAGCTCGCTGGACGAGGTAATCTCCGCCATAAAGGCAAAGCTGGCGTTCGGTGTCCAGAAGGCATTACGGTCGGAGTTAATGCCGCCTTCCATCGAGGGCGTCACGCCTTGATAAAAGAGCCCGGCATGGATGAACGAGGTCGCGTTGGCCGGCCCGTTAACTGCGATCGCATTGTTAAGCACCTGGGCGTGCTGAGCATTTTGAATTCCGATACCGAAAATGGCGCCGTCGCCGTCACGCAGGCCGTCACTTATCACGACCGTATTGTTCGCGATAAAGTCATTCTGCGTGTTAAACTCGCCGAGGCGGGGCAAGAACATCGGGTCGTCGGCCTCTCTGTCGCGGGAGGTGCGATAGTGGATACCGGCAATCGTTGCCCCGCGGCCGGCGCGTCTGATATCCCAGATCGAATTGTTAAAACTCTGGTTGACGCTCGACGCAGGCGGCTCGCTGACCAGGAAGCCGGAAGGATGATCCAGCACATTGCGATCCTGGCTCACAAGAATACCGGCCGCATAGACGGGGGAGCTGACATCGGAAATCTCGTTCTCGGCGATAGTCACGTCTACCACATTATAGCGGCCGTCGTTGCCCGCCATAATGCCTGCGGCATCGCCCTGATGACCGACTGCGTCGCCAACGGCCCAAATGCGGTTGCCGCGGACGAAGGATTGTTCGGTGAAGCCAAGGTAGATACCCGCGCGCGCCACGTCCCAGATGCGGTTGCCGCTAATGTGTTGATTGCGATTGTAGAAGCGTACGAAACGGGGATCGCTGCCATCGACGAACAAATCACCGGTGCCGAGAGAGACGACGCCGTAGCCGAAGTTGTGAATGTCGTTGTTTTCAATGCGGTTGTTGAGAACATTCATGGTATCGAGGGCTAAGCCGTCGAAACTGTTGCGTTCCAGGGCGGAATACCAGGGCTGGGTATTGCGAATGACAATCCCGGCGCTGTAGGTCTCGATGAAGGGGTTGTCTTCGTCGTCAAAACGCTGGCGACGGTCGGGCTCGTTGATGAAGTTTGTCGATACCAGGTGTACCTGTTGCGGCAGGTCCACGGCGTAGCTGGGCGTCGAAGTTGCCGCGCCGTCGATGATGCAGTTCTTCACCGTATAATTCGAGGAGCCTTCGCCAAAATAAAACGCGGCGCGTTGTTTGCTGTCCGTCAGGAGCGAAAAGCGCAGCGCCTTGTATTTGCCGCCGTCAAAAGTCATATAGCCATTCGCTTTGGTGTTTTCTTTCGTGTTAAACACAAAGATGATACCATTGCGATTGATGTCGGGGTCGTCGAGCGGATGCGACTGTCCGAAGCGGAAGCCGATTCCGTGCAGGGATTGCATCGTGATATGGATGCCGCCGGGTGTCGTGGAGCGCGTTACATGCGGTCTCCAGGTCACCGGGTTTTCAGCGCTCATACCGATAATGCGTGTTGTGAGATTACAAGCCGCAATGCTGTTCGGATTACCTTCCAGATATTCGGAATCGATGAATTCGAAGTTCACCGGTCCGCCGACGCCGCGCAGATAGAGCGCATCGATGGCTCCCTTGATCGTTTCAAAATCGCCGCCGCGGCCGACGGTATAGGTGCCGCGCAGCTGATCTTCCACTGTAAAGCGGATGCAGAACTCATCATCTTCCGGGACCGGGTCCTCGTTGTTGCCGTACGCGACCCGGATGCAGGCGCGATATTCGCCGGCGATCTTCGGCGTAAAGTCATCGAAGAGCACCGCGATCGGCTGATTGCCGTTCGGAAGACTGTTGACGAATGTCAGCACGTTGTAAACTTCGGTACCGGAATTCTCATGCCAAATAATCATGCGGACCGGCACGTTGTCCTGATCAGAGATGCCGAGGTTAATAAAGACGCCTTCGGGAGTCACGGGCCTGTCGACATAGAGCAGCGAGCGATCTTCCGGCTCAAGGATCGTCCGGGCCGCCACCTGCAGGTCATATTGAATCTCGAAAATCTGGCAGAAGAGATCATTCGTCTTACCCTCGTCGTCGGCGCTCAGCAGCTCCACCTCCGAACAGACAATGTAGTTGTCTACTTTTTCGGTGTTAATAAATGGCGGGAAGTCGACCCGGATCAACTCGCCGGTCTTCAGCATCTGATCCGGGCTTTCGGCTGTCCAGATTTCTTCGGATTCGTAGATTATCTCCGAATCTTTTGCGTCGCGGCGAATCCAGGTGCGCGCCTTGAACTTGCCGACCGGCTCCAGGCCCACATTTTGATACTTCACCTCAACTGCGACCGGGCTCGTCCGGGGATACTTGAAATTCAAGTCCTTACTAAACGGCGAGACGATTTCATTGACCGCGACGTCATTGTCGTAGGTTACGATAAACTCCTTGTTCCAGGCCTGCGTGAAGCCATCCGAATTAAAGTCGGCGCGCACACGATAGGAGCCCCCTTCGATATTGCTTAAGTCCAACGCGCCATTGACGACTTTGCCGTCCTTAACATTGGCTGCCGGCAGTTTGCCGTTTGACAGATCCATGTAGTAAGTAATCAGGTCGGATGTTTCGGATCGGTAGACGATTTCCGTGCTGCCGGTTTCAGGATCGATGGCCTCATAGATAACATCGTCATGCGGGGCCGGTCCGATAATTTTAAATGAGAAGCTTACTTCGTTGCCGGGGCTGGCGCGGAAACGGATATAGGGATTGGAAAAGTCTTCGAGCGTGAAACGCAGCTCTTTTTCGTCGTAGAGAAAGCCTGTCCGCAGCAGCCGCCGGTTAACATCGATAATACCATCGTTGTCGACATCTTCCATTACGCAGCCGGGGAAAGACTCTTCGATACCCTGCTGCAAGTGAATACGCAGGTTCGGACGGTTGTCGCGAATCCAGGGCCATTCGTTGCCGTCGTCGGGATTGAATCTACCCCAGCCCCACCACTGCATTGTCGAAAAGCGGGTATTGGTCTCGTCATCTTCCGGGCCCGCAATGCGAGTGAATTGCCAGCAGCCGCGTTCGTCGTTTATGTTGTAACCCCTGGGACGCTCGCGGTTGCGCTCGGGCGTATACTCACGGGCGATGATGACGGCCAGGTGACCTTCGAAGTAGAGATAAGGCGTATCGAGGTCAATGCCGTACCAGTCGTCGAAACCCAGGTTTTCCGTGAACATCGGTCCTTCATAGACGAGCTGCAGATTCTCCAGCTCAAAAGGCTCGGGGCCGGATGGGTCGATGAGATTCGAAAAGTGTCGGGGATTTTGCCGGTCCCGCCGGATGGGCCAGTTAGGCCGCGGGGAAAGCGCCAGCCAGATACGCGTGCGTTTGCTATTCGCCGGACGGTGGGCAAAATGGTTGCGGACCCTGTTGTCCGGGCAGGTCTGCCATTCCAGACGCGCGATCCGGCCGGGGCCGCCGCCTGCTTCTTTGATGGCGAAATCGGTATACAAAGTCGCCGAACGCCAACGGTCGTAGTTAAACCATTCGTTGTAGGGATATTCCGCTCCAAAACCTCGGCCTTCGCCGATCTGAATAACATTGGCTGCGTTTGCCGTTGGTGTCATCAACGTCAACGACAGCATGCCAATGACCGCCAGGGCAGCGCAAATTGCTATCCTTCGTGACATTTGTCTGTCTCCACTTTTGTTAAACTGAACATGAGAGTTGCACTCTTGGATTTCGTGCCGTAATCGACTCGGGTTGAACTGGAATCTGAACTGAACTGGAATCTGAACTGGAATCTGAACTGAACTGGAATCGAAGCGAGTTTGGACAGACCGTTGTTTCCTGCCAAAGAGTTAGGTCCAGGACGACCGGTACCTCCTCCCGGCATCCAAAAGCAGGGAGTGAAATCTGATTGACCGACAAAAGTACCGGGCGACCCGTCGAAGCGCCGATCGCCCGGATTTCACAGAGTCAGAGGGAGCGATTTCACATGATATCGCGGCAGGCAACGATAGACATAGGCATCCCTGCTATTATTAATAATAGTTGAGCAAAAACAGCCGCAATAGCTCATTTGAACATACAGTCGGGTGAGGCGTCTCGAGCTTTCGTACAGACCACCGAAGCGAAAGGGGTCGTGAATATCACAGTTCGCGATATCGTCGTACGCTTAGATTGTCGAGTCAGGAGTTTGGCATTAACAATGGGGAGGGACACGAACTTTGTTAATTCGTCACAGGCATGTTTCATTTTTTTTGCAGATGACCTTTCCGAGCGGTCGCCGGATATTTTGCGGGGGAGCGAGGCACGCTCACGGCAAGCGATTTCGAGCATCGCTTCCCACCGGGGCATTCTCGGTCTGATAGATCGGCGTAAGCAGGAAGTTAATCCGCGCTGTTAGGGTACTGCCGGAGCAATGCGGAAAATCGCCAGAACTAGGCAGGCGGCGCGAAGCCCACTTTTTTGTACACTTTGCGCAATGTTTTGTAAGCCCGGCGGCTTGCTTCCTCGGCTCCTTGTTTAAGCAGGGCCTGCAGAAATGTTTTGTCATTCAGCAAGCGCGTATGTTCCTGGCGGATTGGATCGATCAAGGCAATCAGGGCATCGGCCAGCTCGCTTTTGAAGTCGGCGTAGGATTTGTCGCTAAAACGCTCCTCGATGGTCGGGATGCTTTCGCCGGTGGCTACATGAAACAGGGTGAGCAGATTGGCGATGGCGGGCCGTTCGGCATCGCTGCGAATAAGGTCGCCCGAGTCGGTTACGGCACGCCTGATCTTGCTCCTGATCTCATCGGGTCCATCCGTCAGAAAAATAGTCGCTTTTTTGTTGCTGTCGGATTTCGACATCTTCTGGCCGGGCTCCTGCAGACTCATGATACGCTGGCCCGCCGGCGGTATAAAGGGATCGGGCACGGTAAAAGTCGGCGAATAGTGATGGTTAAATCGTTCGGCGAGGTTGCGCGTCAATTCCAGATGTTGTTTCTGGTCCGCGCCGACCGGCACCAGGTCGGCCTGATAGAGCAGGATGTCGGCCGCCATAAGTATCGGATAGGTAAACAGACCGACATTTTCACTGTGCTTCGCGGTCTTGTCTTTAAACTGCGTCATTCGCTGGCATTCGCCCATATAGGTGATGCTGCTCAGCACCCAGGCCAACTGAGCGTGCTCGGGTACGTGGGATTGAACGAAGAGCGTACATTTTTCCGGCTCGATGCCGGCCGCAATATATAGGGCTACTACATCCAGAGTTGCCTGGCGCAGCGCCGCGGGTTCCTGGCGGACGGTGATGGCGTGCAGGTCGACAATGCAAAACAGACAGTCGTGGCTTTCTTGGAGGGCCACCCAGTTTTTGATGGCGCCGGCGAAGTTGCCGATCATTAATTGTCCGGTCGGCTGCATGCCGCTCAGTATTATCGGTTTCCGTGTTTCTGTTGCCGTGGTCATTGTTAACGGTCCTTTTCTCATTCTGACAAATATGCGATGCCATCGGTGCTTCGATGCGGGTCGTCCGCCGGCCTCGGCGGGCGGCAGCGACAAAGGAGCGCAAAAATACGAAGATCAGCGGCATTCCAAAATGTCTTTCCGCGCTTGAATGCAGGCCGGAGAGTTCGAGTCAATAGCGGAAATAACTGAACACGACATCGAGGTGGGCTTCGTAGATGTCCATAACTCTTTCTTCGAGCAGTCTGGCTGAAACCGCGCCGCCCCAAAAAATTGTCTGAAGTATTTTCATGACTTCCACGGTTTCGATCTGCGGTGATATCTCTTTCTTCTCTATCGCTTCGCGCAGGTGACGCAGAAAGAGAACCTTAAGGTCGGGCACCGGCTTTTCGGCAAGGCCGAGAACATCCGGATACAGTATGTACTTTTCGGCGAAGCTGGGTTCCATACTCGGCGGAAATTCCTTTAGCTCGGCCATAATGCCGATAAGGCTGTACATCAGGCCCGGCTTTTCGGTGATCTCCTGCGCCGCCGATTCAAACAGATATTCAATTGCCAGGATACCGGTTATTTTGGCGTCCTGCTGTTCCACCGAACGATGCAGGCACCAGATTCGAAAGTAATAAATCAGGATATCTTCTTTTTGGGGGAAGTATTTGTAGAGCGTTACGGCCGAGATCTCGGCTTTCTCGCAAATCTCTTCGATGTGTAAATCCTTGAATGGCCGGTTGCCGATAAGCTCAAGCGAGCTCTCCAGGATGGTAAGCTTCAGACGGGCGCTTTTCTTCTCGCGCAGACTGAGTTCCTTGTTTGCAGCTATGCCTTTAACCATGGCCTGTACTGCAGGGATTCATAGGTGAAGAGCATAAAAGGAGTTTACTTCTTTGTATAAATATATGCATTTTCAGTTTCGGTGAAAGTACAAAAGAATGCATGAATTCAGATAGAATTTTCGGCTGCCGGAAAGAAAATGCACTTTTTTCAGGCCGCTTCCTAGAAGCGATTCCTTGACGTGATTATGACCAGTTTTTGGGAGCAATCGAGCTATGGCCGGCGCGATGCGATTGTCGTCGGCGCCGGGATCGTAGGCCTAAGCTGCGCTCTTGCCGTGCAGCGGCGCCATCCTCGCTGGCGGATCGCCGTCCTCGACCGTTCTGTGCTGCCCGACGGCGCCAGCACCCGCAATGCGGGCTTCGCCTGCTTCGGCAGCCTGACGGAGATTTTGGGCGACATAGAAAAGCTTGGCGCGGCTACGGCGCTTGCAATTGCCCGGCAGCGCGTCGAGGGTCTGCGGCGGCTGCGGCGATTGATCGGCGATCGTAATCTGGCGTATCGGCCCTGCGGCGCTTACGAGCTGATTTTCGCGCCGACGGCCTGGGCGCTGCGTGAAATTGACCGGGCGAACGATGTGCTCGCGCCCTTGTTTCCCACGGGCGTCTTCAGCGAACGCCGGGAGTTGTTGCCGCGCTTCGGCTTCAATACCGCCGAGGTGCAGTCGATCGTCGCCAATCCGCACGAGGGAGCAATCGACAGCGGACGCATGATGTACCACCTGCGGCGTCTGGCGCAGTCGCAGGGCATCGAAGTGTTCGGCGGCGCGGAAGTGACGCAGCTCGAAGAGACCGCCCGAGACGTCTGTCTGTACGCCCGCGCCCCACGCATGCAGGAGCTCCGCCTGCGCGCTCCTCGGGTTTATCTCTGCTGCAATGCTGCCATACCTTCTCTGGCGGCCGGCATCGACATTCGTCCCGCGCGCGGACAAGTGCTCGTGACGACGGCTTTGAACGATCTGCCTTTCGACGGCACTTTTCATTTTGACGAAGGATTCTACTATTTCCGGCGGGTCGGAAGTCAGGTGCTCCTCGGCGGGGCGCGAAACCTGGCAATTGCTGAAGAGCAAACGGCGGCACAAGAGCTTAACCCTCTGATTCAACAGCACTTGGAAGATGTGCTGCGCGCCGTTATTCTGCCCGGGCGGGATTTCGCTATTGCTCAGCGCTGGGCGGGCATTATGGGCTTCAGCGCCGACAAGACCCCGATTGTCAGGGCCCTGAGTCCACGCCTTGCCGTCGGTTTTGGCTGCAACGGTATGGGATTGGCCATCGGAACCCTCATCGGCGAACGGACCGCCGGGCTCCTGCCCGCGAATGAAGCTTGATGTCTGTTCCGGCAGCTCAGATCCGATCGAGATCCGCCAGCGCCTCCCAGACGTCGTGGCCGGTGATCGGCAGATCTCTGCGCAGGGCTTCCAGCACGTCGTCTACATAGGTCGGCTGCCGCATTCCCACCAGGACGCTGCTTACCCCCGGGCTCGCACGCAGGGCATTGATCGCCAGTGCCGACAGCGTTTGTTCTTCGTATGCCGTCCCCAAAACGCTCAGAGCTCTGGCTTTGATGGCGCTGCTGCGTGCGGCGCTCTGATTCCGAAAGTGATCGTCCAGCAGCGCGAATACTCTTCCGTAGCGGGCCGTAAAGCCACCGGCCCAGGCGTCAACGGCCGGATCGCCGATGGCGGCGAGTGCCTGCAGGGCATGATCGAGGCGCGGCTGCAAAAACTGTTGCCGCACATTGGCCCAATGTTCCAGCGAGCCGAAGCCCTGCCAGTAGCGCTGCAGCGTCGATGCCGAGCTCAGAAACTCCCAGAGCTGCGCCTTGAGATTCTCATCCAGCTTGAGTCTTTGTCTTATTTGCTGCTCGATTTTCTGCTCATGGCTGCGAAGCTCGGCTAGAGCTTCGTTGATGTCGCCCGGCGCAATGTCACCGGCCGGCACGCGCTCGGCCAGACGCAGCAGATGCTGCGATGTAATGGCGTTGAGCGGTCGGTTGATCAATACGGCGATGCCCTGTTTTGCGGCGAAATCCAGAACTGTGCGGCTGCCGTCTTCCTGGTTGGCGTTGAGCGCCGCGCCGCGCTCAACCAGGTTCATCGGCAACTGGATGACATTGAAATGCTGTTGGGATCCCAGCGATGCGGCGATTGCCCAGACTCTGTCGAGAGCGCAAAAGTCAAATGAGGCGCTTGTCAGCGGAAAAGTATTCGATGAAATGCCGTAGCTCAGAATACGCCCGCGGCGGACTTCCTCCTCCAGATGCCGGAAGGCCAGCTCGATCCGGCGGTAAAACTCTGTTTGCGCCGCATCACTTTTCATGCCCTGTTCTTTGGCCCAGCCGAGGAAATATTCCGGATTGTGCAGCAGGAGCACGTCGACACAGTCCAGCCGCAGGCGCTGCAGCGACCGGCTGAGTTGATCTTCGATAAAGTCGGGATGAATACAATGCCACAGGCCCTCGGCATAGCGGGTTACCTCGGGAAATGGCTTGCCGTCCGCTTCCCGTTCCTGCGCCAGTTTGTAATTAGCGCCCTGGATATAGCCCACCTTAGTCACCAGCACGAGCTCATCGCGTTTGATATCCGCATTGTCGGCAAGCACCGCGCCGACTAAGTCCTCGCTGCGACCGTTGCCGTAATTCGTCGACGTATCGATCAGGTTGATGCCCGAACGCAATGCCTGCTTCAGCGCGTCTTCATGTGCCGCAATACCGGCCGCCGCGCGGTAGGCTCCGAAGCCGGCCGCCGAAACGCGCTGTCCGCCCGGCCAGGTGCTAAAGGGCAGATCGGGAAAACGGGCGGCATAATCGTGACTTGGATGCTCTGCGGGCTGTGCGGCTGAACTCATACATTCTTCGGGGGTAATGTGAACAATGATGGTCGTACAATCCGGTAAGGCGCCGTGCCGGGTCTGCCCTTGAGCCGGAAGCCGAGCAAAATAGGTAAATCAGAGCAAATCTGATCTGTCTCCATCCGCGTCAACCGCAAGGGCGGGGCCGGAAGTCTCCGATTTGTCAAATGCGGAAAATTCGCAAGTTTGCATTTTTTATCACAAGCGATCGAATGCGCATGAGCTGGCTGGAGTTGCTTCTCGTATTATGGATCGGTGGAGCTTCCCTGCTGTGGCTCTTTGTCGGGCTGCAGGCGCTGCGCTCGATCTATACGCTGGCGCATTTACATGAGCAGCCGCCGCTGAGTGGACATTTTCCCAAGGTCAGCATTATCGTGCCCGCCTGTAACGAGGAGGAAAGCCTGCGTTCGGCGCAGCTCACCCTGTTGGAGCAGGATTACCCCAATCTTGAAATCATCCTGGTCAATGATCGTTCCAGCGATCGTACGGGAGAAATCGTGGAGGAACTGGCGGCGCGTGATGCCCGTGTGCGGCCCCTGCATATCCGGAGCCTGCCCGATGGCTGGCTCGGCAAGACGCATGCCCTGCACTGCGCCACCCTGATCGCCGACGGCGAATGGCTGCTCTTCACCGATGCCGATGTCCACTACAGTCCGGACGCGCTGCGTCGCGCCCTGGCGTATGCACAGGAGCGAGAGCTCGACCATCTGGCGGCCCTGCCGCGTCTGCATACAAGGTCTTTCAGCTTGAGGGTAATGGCCGCCGCTTTTGGCCTGCACCTGCTGGTGGGGATGCAGCGCAAGGCGCAGCCCGAGCATGCCGACGCGATGGGCGTCGGCGCTTTCAATCTGCTGCGGCGTAGCGCATTTGCCCAAACTCCGGGATTCGCCTGGCTTCGTCTGGAAGTTGCCGACGACATCGGGCTCGCGCAAATGATGGCGGGCTGCGGACTGCGTTCGTCTACGATTTTCGCCATGCGTGAGTTGAGCCTGGAATGGTATCGCGATGTGCCGGCAATGATACGCGGCCTCGAGAAAAATATCTTTGGCGTGCTCAGCGGCTATTCGTATAGTCGCGCTTTGGCGGCGGGCCTGGGAGTCTGCGCTTATGCCATGGCGCCGCTGGCGGCCCTGGTCTTGCCGTTGCCACCTTTGCTGATGGGCCTGGGACTCTTTACAATGCTCATGATCGTGCTCGGAGGGCTGTTAACAAGCCGGTCCTTCGGGCAGCAGGCGATGATTGCTCCCTTGCTGCCCCTGGGGATCACGCTGCTCGGCCTTGCCATTTTCAATGCCGCCTGGCAGGCCTGGCGGCGCGGCGGCATCCAGTGGCGTACAACGCGCTATCGTGTCGAAGATCTCAGGGCGGCACAGAAAGTCACGTCCTTCTGGCGTGTCGGGCAGACCGCCGGCCCGCCGCTGTGCGACGAAAACTAAATTTAAACAGGAATATGAAGAGTATGAATATCCGACCTGCGCGGGTCGACGACGCGCCCGGCATCGCCGCAATTCACGTCGCGTCCTGGCGCGCAGCTTACCAGGGACTGCTTCCGCAAGCTCTGCTCGACGAGCTGTCGGTGGAGTCGCGCACCGCATTGTGGCAACGCTTGCTTGCCCGCTCAGCCAGAGCAACATTCGTTTGTGAGAAAGACGGACAGCTTCAGGGATTTATCGACGTCGCTGCGGCGCGTGACGAAGACCTCGAGAGCGCCGTCTATGCCGAAATTAACGCTGTATATCTGCTGCCCGACATCTGGGGCGGCGGTCATGGCCGCAGGCTCGTCGAGCGCGCCTGCAGCGTACTGCGGCAGCAAAACTATGAACATGTGGTCTTGTGGGTATTGGACAGCAATGAGCGCGCCATAGCATTTTACCGGGCTCTGGGATTTGCGGCCGACGGCGCGAGCAAAGTCGAGAAGGGTCCGCACGAAGCCGAATTCAATGAAATTCGTCTGCGAAAACGACTGGACTAGATCCGTCTTCGCGGATCGCAATTTGCGCCAATACTGGCCTTGCTGTTCGACGACGAAGAGGGCAGGGCTCAGGCCGCGACGACTTCACCAAACAGGGTGGCCGAGGTGCTGCGTTCGATCCGGACCCTGATCGTATCGCCGACAACATAGTCCGACTGCTCATTGTGGGGAAAGATGACGACCTTGTTGGTATCGCTGCGTCCCTGCCACTCGGCCGGATTGCGTTTGCTGGGGCCTTCCACCAGCGCTACCTCCGTACTGCCGATCGCCTGCTGATTTATTTCGGCGGCAATCTCCTGCTGTTGGGCTATTACTTCATTCAGGCGCCGGGTCTTGATTTCATCCGGCACGTCGTCGCCCATCTTCCAGGCGCGTGTGCGTTCACGGGGGGAGTACTTGAACATAAACGCGCCGTCATAGCGGACCTGCGCCATTAGCTCCATCGTCATGCGGTGATCTTCCTCCGTTTCCGTTGGAAAGCCGGTAATGATGTCGGTCGAGAGCGCGCAGCCCGGCATCAGCTCTTTGATTTTCGCCATCCGTTCGAGGTAGTGTTCGACGCTGTATTTGCGGTTCATAAGCCCCAGGATTCGATCCGAGCCCGACTGCACCGGCAGATGGATATACTTGCAGATATTATCATAGGCCGCCATCGTTTCGATCAGTTTATCGCTCATATCGTAGGGATGCGATGTGGTGTAGCGGATCCGCATGCCGGGAACCGCCGCCGCACAGGCCGCCAGCAGATCGGGGAAATCGGCGGCGCTGGCTTCATCTTTGTATGAATTGACGTTTTGTCCGAGTAGCGTCAACTCCTTAAATCCGTCGTCCCACAAACGGCCTGCTTCTTCCACTACCGACGTCAGGGCGCGCGATCGCTCGCGGCCGCGCGTCCAGGGCACAACGCAGAATGTGCAGAACTTATCGCAGCCGCGCATTACCGACACCCAGGCGCTGATACCTTCGGTACGCAGCGGGACGATGTCGTCGTAGGTCTCGACGCGGCTGAGCTGTACCGCAATGCCCTTGCCGCCGCCGGCGGCATCGGCGACCAGGGCCGGGACGCGCCGGTATTCATCCGGGCCCACGACGAGATCCACCAATTGTTCCTGGTCGAGGAGCCGCTGCCGCAGACGTTCGGCCATACAGCCCAGGATTCCGACTACCAGACTGCTCTTGCGTTTTTTGTAATAACGCAGATGCTTCAGACGTTCACGGATGCGCCGCTCGGCATTGTCGCGAATGGCACAGGTGTTGAGCAAAATGACGTCGGCGTCGTCCGGCGTGGTCGTGTGGGCATAGCCCTCTTCATTCATGATAGCCTGGACAATCTCCGAGTCGTTGAGATTCATCTGGCAGCCATAGGTTTCCACATAGAGTTTGCGGCCCGCGCCGGTATGTTCGATTCCGGTCGCTGCCGGGGCGGAATCTCTGTCCTGAATAACCGGAAGATCAAGCATACTGCTCTCTCCACAATGCTGATATCTGAAACATAATCGGGCGTTCGCAATTGCGCGAAAAGCAACATACGAAAAAAGAGGGCGCAAATTGTTCGTCCCGCGCCGAGCCCGTCACAAAGCGGAAATCTGCCGGTGGCTCGATTTAACCATTGTAAGCAAAGCGGCCAGCTGCTATATTCCTCCCACCTGTTTGATCACATCCTTAGCGCTGTACCGGCAGCCGGATCACTTCGTTGATTTCGATTAATGACAATAAAGGAGATTGTCATGGGCCATCCTTTGCCTAGAATTCAATCCTGTGCTCCCTCGCGTGTCCTCCGGGCGCTGGTTGTCGACGATGAAGAACCGAGCCGACAAGTGCTTGCCGACCTCGCGACGGAGTATTGCGAAAGTTTCCGGATTGTCGCCACGGCCGCCTCGGCCGCTGAAGCGCGTCGCCAGATAGCTCAACAACAGCCGGACATTGTGTTTCTGGATGTCAAAATGCCGGGCGAAGACGGGTTCGAACTGCTGGAATCCCTGCCGGATCGTGACTTTCTACTGGTGTTCGTAACCTCCTTCGACCACTTTGCTTTGCGGGCCATCAAATCCAATGCCGTCGACTATCTTCTGAAGCCGGTCAGCATCAGGGCGCTGCAGGCAATGGAGGATTCGCTGCAGCGACAATTGCGTCTGATACAGACCGATGCGACGCATCGTACAGGCTATCGGCGGCAGGTGCAGTCTCTGCTCGGTATGCTCGAAAACGAAGCTCCCGGCCGGAAGTTAATACTGCAGCACACCAGGGGTTTCGAAGTGGTGGATACCGAGTGTATAACCTATCTGGAGGCCGACCGCAATTACACGATCGTGTACCTGGATCGCGACGAGAAGCTCCTGGCATCGAGGCCTCTCGGCGAAATCGAAGAAGAGTTGAACCCGCAAATGTTCTGTCGTATTCACAAGTCGTTTATCATCAATCTTTCGTATTTGCGCAGCTTTATCAACGACGGGGTGGGCTATGCGCTGCTGACGAACGGTGTTCGCATCGAGGTAGCCCGGCGGCGCATGCGCGGGTTTGTGGATCAGGTGCGGCTCTTCGCCGGCAATCGTGTTTAAGCCTTACTTGTCCGGCATTGATAAGTTCAAGATTCACAATAAAGAAAGCTGCTGCCGATGCTCAGATTTAGCGTCGTTTTCCTGTCTGTCATGGTGGGATTTTTGCTTGTTCCGCTGATCGGCTGTTCGATTGTTATCGCGCAGACGATACCCTCAAGGCGCTATACCGCTGCCGACGGCTTACCGCATTCGACGGTCTTTCGCATCATGCAGGACCGCAAGGGTTATATGTGGTTCGGCACTAAGTATGGCGTCAGCCGCTTCGATGGCGAAAACTTCAGCAACTTTAACATACCCGGCGGCCCGGCGGTCAACGAAGTTCTGTCGATTAACGAATTGCCGGATAGTACGATCCTCATCAGCGGCTACCGCTCGGGGCTCTACCTGCTGTCCGGCGACACCATCCGGTCCTTGAAGCTTGCGAGCAGGCTGCCGCCGAAGCGGATCGTCCGTATTGTGCCGGACGCCCTCAATCGTTGGTGGCTGAGTTATCTTTATACACGGCGGCGACCGCTGGGAATTATCGAAGACAATTGTTACCGACGCCTGTATTTTGAAGACTTCAGCGCCGACTTTGCAACGCCCGGCGACATCTACGATGTGCACCCGCTAAGCGACTCGTCGGTACTGATCGCGACAAGCAAGGGAGTATTCAACATTTCGGTGCAGGGCGAGTTAACAAAGCCGTATCCATCAATCGACGAAAATGTTTATGTCTGTACAGCGGACCGCCAGGGAAGGGTCTGGATGGGAGCCGACAATCGCATCTATCGAGCCGATTCCGCAGGCAGCCTGACGAGTTTCGACACCGGCCGCAATAATTCAACAAATCAGTTGCTTGCCGATCGCAAAAACCGTGTCTGGTGTTACAACAGTGAACTCGGCTTCTTGCGGATCGAACATGATACCCTGCATCGGCTTGCGGCGCAGGTCTCCTTCGGCACTGCCATTGTTAACGCAATCTTCGAGGACCGGGAGGGCAATATCTGGGTTGCGACATATAGCCGGGGGCTGTTTTGTTTCACCAATACCGAAATGCTCAATTACACGACGAGTGAAGGATTGCCCAGCGACTATGCGACTTCATTCGCGGAGCAGGGTGAACGGATACTGGTCGGCACAATGGGCGGCGTCGCGGAAATCAGAAAAGGCGTGCTGCAGCGGAAACCGGCCTATACCTTGCGAGGCGATCTGATTCCGAACGACATCATTGTGAAGAATCGTGACACGGTCCTGATCGGAACTCCGGACGGTCTATTGGCCTATGCCGATTCGACGCGAATCGCAGGCGATACGACGATCGGCATTCTCAGCTTTGTCAGGCGCCCCGGAAAGGAACTGTGGTTCGGCAACTATCGCGGGCTATACCGAAGCCGCTCGTTGTTCGCCGAACGACTGTTAACATTTACCGAGCTTGACGCCCGGCGGATATACGGCTCAGTCGAAGATCGCGACTCGGCCCTGTGGTTTGCGACCGATGTCGGCGTCTTTCGAATGAAGGGCGATAGTGTGCGTCACCACGGTGTTAAGGGAGGCGAAGTCAGAGCCGTCTGCCTCGATTCGCTGGGGCGCAAATGGTTTGCGACGGGAAATGGCGCCCTGGTGCTGGACGGCAGCGATTGGCAGAGTTTTACTACCCGAGAAGGCCTGGCGCATCAACGCTGTACGGATGTACTGACCGATGCTTTCGGAAAGGTCTGGATCGCTACGCTGGGCGGCCTGTGCCGGTATGACGGCGCCAAATTTATTACCTTCGATACGCGCGACGGCCTCGTCTCCGCCGAAGTTAATCGCCTGTTTCTCGACAGTGATAATTTCTTGTGGGTCGGCTCCACTCAGGGGGTGTCGCGGTTTTCGGTCTCAAAAAATCGGGAGGCGCAGCGGGCACCGCCGATCTATATCAGCTCGATGCGGGTTGACGATCGGGAGTACGACCTTGAGTCCGAAATCAGTTTGCCGCATGACAGCCGCAATATCGAGATTCGGTATCGGGGCCTTAAGTTTCGCAACCCCAGCGACATTACATATCAGTACAAATGGCTGCGGCGGGATAAGAAGTGGCAGCCCTGGCCAAACTCGCCGATTCGCTTTCCGACGCTCGAACCCGGCGCTTACACCTTTATGGTTCGTGCCGGTGCGGTACCGGGCGAATGGAGCGAGCTGCCGGCGCGCTTGTCGTTCAGAATCGAGCCTCCTGTATGGCAGACCTGGTGGTTTAAGAGTTTAGGATTCTCGCTGATACTGCTGGTGCTGTATGTCGGTCTGCGGCTGCGGCTGCGGCTCATTCATCGCCGGCAGGCTGCGCAAATCGAACTATACTCGCGTATGCTTAACCTGCGTCAGCAAGCCGTCAATTCGCTGGTTAATCCTCACTTTGTGGCGAATTCGCTTAACTCCATCCAGTATTTTATTAACAGGGCGCAACGACGGCAAGCCAACGAATATCTCTCCGATTTTGCCTCGCTGATTCGCCGTACTATGGAAGACGCGCAATTCGTGCTTTTGCCTCTGCAGGACGAGCTGGAACGGCTGCGTCTTTATCTGGAACTCGAAGCCTTGCGTTTTGCCGGAAAGTTCAGTTACAGCATCTCGGTTGACCCCGGAATTGACGTCCAGACTGTGAAGATTCCCGTGATGATCATTCAGCCCTATGTGGAGAATGCCATCTGGCACGGCATCATACCGTCCGCCCGGGCCGGTGAAGTCAGGCTCGTGATTCGCAGCGGCGCGGCCGGCCGGATGCATGTGGTGGTCGACGACAATGGTATAGGTTTGCGGGCCAGCCAGGCGCGTCGCAGAAACGGCGGCCATCAATCGCAGGGTATGCGTATTCTGAAAGAGCGGCTCGAACTGATCAGTAGTATCAGCGGTAAGCTACTCAGTGTCGATGTTCGGGAAAAGCATGCCGCGGACGGCACGACCAGTGGTACGCAGGTATGTATCGATGTCCCCGTCGATCTGGAGAATATCGGCGCGTTCTAAGGACTGATGACTCCGGGACGCCTGTTGCAATGACCGCAATCAGAGCCGTATCGACAGCACCGGGCATTTGCAGCCGCGCAGGACCGCCTCGGCGGTGCTGCCGAACAAAAAGGTCTCCACCTTGCTATGTCCGTGAGTGCCGATGCACACAAGGTCGATCGCATTGTCCTCAACATATTTCAACAGCGTTTTGCCGGGATGGCCTTTAAGTATGTCGGTCGTAACCTGGATGCTCTTCTGCTGAAGTTGGGCTTTTATGGCGGCGAGTTCCGTTCTGGCATGGCTTTCCAGTTCTTTGGTCAGTGTACCGAAGTCAGCCAGCGTTACCGGGAATTCCGGCGTATCGACAACGTGTACCGCATGAACTCGCGCATTGGTTAACGCGGCCAGTTGAGTGACATAATCCATCACTCTTGTTGAATTGTTCGAAAAATCCGTTGCTGCGAGAATATTAGTGATTAAGCTCATTTGCAATTTCCTTGAATGTGAATTCGCTTACAGCCGCCAGCGGCCCGATAATATACTACTATTACTTTTGCCGAGTGCTTCGCAGTCCGATATTTATTCCTTCCCGGCGGCTGAGAGCGGGACAAAGGCCGCCGCTAGTGGCAGCACTCTTCGGCGCCGAGCTGGAGACTGCTGTCGGCCGGGCTGATGTACGGAATGTCCAGGGCGAGACCGCGCAAGACGAAGAGCGCTCCGATGGCGATCGCGAACACCGGAACCATGCGCAGCAGCTGTTTGCGTGCAGCGGCGCCAAAGGCATTTCCCGCAAGAGAGGTTGCAAGCATCATGGGCAGCGTGCCGAGGCCGAAAAGCGCCATGTAAAGCGCCCCGTTGCCGGGTGTCCCGGCGAGCACGGCACCGGCAATGCCGAAATAGACGAAACCGCAGGGCAGTAGACCGTTGAGTAAGCCAATGAGGGCCAGGGCCGACATGGAACGCAGTCGAAAGAGGCGCGCGACAGCGGCACGCAGCCGCCCGACACCCGGTAGGAGATCAATGCGGGGCAGTAAGGCTCGTCGCCAGCGCTGCGGCAGGATTACGGCCGCGATCAATAGAATGCCCAGAATTAAGGACAACCCCTGCTGCGCGCCGGCTATGTCTACGGCGCGACCGAGGATGCCAAACAGCAATCCCAGCACGGCATAGGTAACAATGCGGCCGAAATTATAGAGCAAACGGCCCGCGATACGTGTCGTCGGACTATCGCCCACCACGGGCAGGGCGAGCGCAATCGGGCCGCACATCCCCACGCAATGCAGGCTGCCGAACAAGCCGATCGTAAAGGCCGTCCAGAGATATTCCATCAGGGCTCGCTCCGCCAGTCGAAGCTATACTCCACAAACATTTCACGCTCGGCGCTGCGCCACTCGATCTGTGCTTTCCAGCGTCCGGCGGCCAGCCCGTTCAAATCGATGCGCTGCCGGCCCCTGTCGTCGGCAGCGAGAGCGATTCTGCGATCCAGCGAGGCATCCGAAGGGCGGTAGAGCAGCAGCGTACCCTGAATGTCCCTGCCGGCGATGGCGGGAAAATCCAACACCAGCGCCTGCTGCTCTCGTTGCAGGCTGCGACGAATTCGCCACTCCGGCTGCCGGCCCTTGTTAACTCGCTCGATGTGCCGGTCATAAAGCTGATCCTGCTCGTAGTAGTCGGCGCGGACCAGATCAGTGCGTTGATTGAAGGCCAGCACCACGAAGCTGATCGTCGAGCCGGCAAAGAGGACGAAAGCCAGCACAATACCCCAGGCCCACAGTTTGCCGCCCCGTCGCCACGTTGAACTTTCCATGTTGGACATACTAATCACTCCCGGCGTGAATGAGCACTCGACCCGTCGCCTTAGGGGCCGATAAAGACACTTTCGACTTCTTCCAGCAGGCGGCCGTCGGCATACACACCGAAGCGAATGGGCGTTTGTTTTCCCAGCAGCTCCGACGCTGGCAGCGCTACGTAAAAACGCCCTTCCGCCTGCGACTGTCCCGGTACCGACTGCAGTTCGCTGATCGGGTGCAGCGTGCCGCCCGGCGTCAGCAATTGCACCCGCACCGGCAGTTCGTCAAAGGTCTTGTTAAGTACCTTGATCGTATAAAAATTGGAATAGGAGCCGTCGGCGAGTTTGTTAAAGAGCGTACCGCTCTGACGCAGAATCGTCGATTCCACATCCGACCGGACGGAGAAGAGGTAAACGAGACTGCCGAGCAGCACCAGTAAGACGGCCGTGTATGCGTACACCCGCTTGCTGAAGACCCGTGAATTCGGTTGCCGGATGCCATTGAGCGAAGCATAGCGTATCAGACCGCGCGGCCGCTTGATTCCGTCCATTATTTCGTCGCAGGCATCGATGCAGGCCGTGCAATTCACACATTCCAACTGAATGCCGTTGCGAATATCGATGCCGGTGGGACAGACCTTTACACATTGCTTGCAATCGATACAGTCGTTGCGGTCCTGCCACTCTACGGCAGCGCCGGCGGCCGCGATCGCCTGTTTGTCGGTTTTCGTGATTTTGCTGCGCGGTTCGCCGCGTTTGAAGTCGTAGGTTACCGCGATCGTATTTTCATCCACCAGTGCCGACTGATAGCGGCCGTAGGGGCAGACGATTATACAGGCCTGCTCGCGAAATCTGGCGAACACGCCATAAAACACCAGACTGAAAACGATGATCGATAGCAGGCCGACAATATGCTCGCCCGGCGGATCGCTGATAATCGTCAGCAGCTGTTCAGAGCCGATGATATAAGCCAGAAAGGTATTGGCGATCGCAAAGGAGATGATGAAAAAAATGCCGTGCTTCAGTAGCTTGCGCATCACTTTCGCGGCACTGAGCGCTTGCCGGTCGAAGTTGCGCATCCGCGGCGCGTCGCCTTCCAGCCAATACTCGATTTTGCGAAACACCATCTCCATGAATATTGTCTGCGGGCAAAGCCATCCGCACCAGATACGGCCGTAGATAGCCGTGAAGAGCACGATGAACAGAACGAGTGTCAGTCCGCTCAGGGCAACGAGGTGAAAATCCTGCGGCCAGAAAGGCACGCCGAAGAGCACGAATTTACGTTCGAGGATATTCAGCAGTAGCAGTTGATGCCCGTTAATGTGAATAAAAGGACTGGCAAATAAAATCACCAGCAGCAGCACACTGACGTAGCTGCGCGCCTTGTAAAAACGCCCCCTGGGTTTCGTCGGATAAATCTTTAAACGTTTACCGGTCGGATCGACGTTGTAAAGTTTATCGCGAAAAGACTCTGCGGCCTGTTCGCCGACCTTGCTTGGCATAGCAGTCTTCGCTTTCTCTTGTGCTTCGGCATCGGACGCCGTCGCGTGTAAAAGGGTCGTATGGTTGCAAGACCGAGACTAACTGTTGCTGTGCCCGGACATGCTATTCGCAAAGGGTGGCCCGTTCCATATCGGCGGGCTTGGGGTCTGCCGGATTACTGCCCTGCATGCTGAGAATATAGCTCGAAACCTGCAGCAGCTCTTTGTCCGTCAGCTTTTGACCTGAGCCGTAAGGAACCATGCCTCGCTCCGGAAAACCGGTAATGATATTGGCCACGATTGATTCCATATCGCAGCCGTGCAGCCAGTAGGCATCGGTCAGGTTTGGCCCCACCTGACCGCCGCCGTCCTCGCGATGGCAGGTGTAGCACAGGCCCTTCGTGCTGTTGAATATTTCCCGGCCCGCCTGCATATTCGCCTCGTCTTCAAGGAGTGTTAAGTCCATCGATGCCAGGCGAGCCAGCGGATCGCTTTCCCTTTCCTCATCCGTGCCGTATAGCGCGGCGGCCTCGCTGACTTCCTGCTGATATTCCTCTTCCATCAAAAGGCCGTCATCCGTGCCGTGATAGTACAGCATATAGACGAGGGAAAAGACCACCGTCAGGTAAAAGCCGTACAGCCACCAGCGCGGCAGGTCATTGTCCAGCTCGCGTATACCGTCGTACTCGTGATCCAGCAGTTTGTCATCCAGATTGTCGCGGCTCATAACTTACACCTCCCCGGAAACAGATTGGAACTGTTGCAACTTGTCGGAATTGTCCAGCGGCAACTCAGCCATTTTTTTCAGATAAGCCTTGTCGGCCCTGAAGTACCAGACGAGAATGCCGACGAAAAACACGAAGAAAAACAGCAGTGAAATGATCGGATAGATACCGATGCCTTCGATAGATTGCAGCACTTCTTTATACATAGTGAATTCGATTGTGTTTTACATTCAGTTAGTTTACTCTTCGTCGGAATCGTCGGCGTCAGCCAGTTCTTCATCTTCGTAACATTCCCATTCGCGATCTTCGTCAACAGCTTTGGGATTCGGCGGATTGCTGCCGCGCAGCGACAAGACGAAACTCGCCACCTGGTGCAGTTCCTCCCGACTCATTGCTTTGCCGGAACCGTAGGGCAGCATGCCCATTTCCGGGCTGCCCGTTGCGATGTTGTTCATAATGTTTTCCAGGTCGCAGTCGTTGATCCAGAATTTATCCGTCAGGTCGGGGCCGACCTGTCCGCCGCCATCTTCGCGGTGACAGGTATGGCAAATGCCGCTGCCGACATAAATGGCGCGGCCGGCTGCGAGGCTCTCCTCGTCGGTCAAGGGCTCCAGGTCGGAAGCGTCGATCCATTCGATTTCTTCCTCTTCCGTCGCGTCGCTCAGTTCTTCTTCTTCGCTGCCCGCCGCAATATCGGTGCCCAGGCGCTGCAGATAGGCGATCATCGCAATGATCTCGAGGTCGGCATCCACCTCAAATCCGCTGCTGCGCAGATTGGCGGCAATCTCTTCGGCCTGAGTGTTTAACTCTTCGAGAGCGGTAGCCTCGAAATCTTCTTCATAGGGCACGCCTAATGTGCGCATCGCGCCGATCTTGGCCGTGGTATACGATTTGTTAAGCGGGGTCGTCAGCAGCCAGGGATAGCCCGGCATAATCGAACCGGGCGAGGTGGACTGCGGATCTTCCATATGCCGGTAATGCCAGGCGTCATTGTACTTTCCGCCGATGCGATGCAAGTCCGGTCCGGTGCGTTTGGAACCCCACAGGAAGGGATGATCATAAACAAATTCACCGGCTTTCGAATACTCGCCGTAGCGTTCTGTTTCCGACCGGAAGGGACGAATCATCTGCGAGTGGCAGTTGTTGCAGCCTTCGCGGATGTAAAGGTCGCGTCCTTCCAGCTCCAGCGGCGTATACGGACGAACGCTGGCAATCGTCGGCACATTGGACTCGACCATTGCCGTTGGAACATACTCGATCACGCCGCCGATCAGAATCGCAATCACAGTCAGAATAGCGAATTGTGTGGGGCGTGACTCCAGCATACGGTGCCAGCTCTGTTGCGCGGCCGTTTCCTGGCGCAGCAGGGGCGGATGCTCGTCTTCTTCGTTGCGCAGCAGAGTGCCCGTTTTAGCGGTTTTCAGCAGATTGTAGAGCCCCGCGACCGCGCCGACGATAAACAAGGTGCCGCCGATGATGCGGATAAAGTACATCGGGATTATCTGGGTTACGGTCTCCAGGAAGTTAACATAGGTCAGCGAGCCGTCCGCATTGAACTCTTTCCACATCAGGCTTTGCGTAATGCCGCCGATGTACATGGGAATGACGTAAAACATGATCCCGAGCGTCGCCGCCCAAAAGTGGAAGTTCGCCAGCTTTTTGGAGTAAAGACTGGTGTTAAAAATGCGGGGGATGATGAAATACAGCATAGCGAAGGTCAGTCCGCCGTTCCAGCCCAGCGCACCAAGGTGAACGTGGCCGATGATGTAGTCGGTGTAATGCGTCAGGGCATTGATGCTCTTAAGCGACATCAACGGGCCCTCGAAGGTCGCCATCCCGTAAGCGGTGATGCCGACGACCATGAACTTGAGCACCGGACTCTCGCGTACCTTGTCCCAGGCGCCGCGCAGGGTCAGCAGACCGTTGATCATCCCGCCCCAGGAAGGGGCGATCAGCATTATCGAAAACACGGTGCCCAGCGACTGCGCCCAGTCCGGCAGCGACGTATACAATAGATGGTGCGGACCGGCCCAGATATAGATGAAGATCAGAGCCCAGAAGTGCACTATCGACAGGCGGTAGGAGAAGATCGGTCGATCCGCGGCTTTGGGAATAAAGTAATACATGATGCCGAGGAAGGGCGTCGTCAGAAAGAAGGCGACGGCATTATGGCCGTACCACCACTGCACCAGTGCATCCTGTACGCCGGCGAATAAAGAATAACTCTTAAACAAACTGACCGGCAGCTCAAACGAATTGACGACATGCAGCACGGCGACGGTTAAAAACGTGGCGAGGTAGAACCAGATGGCCACGTACATGTGCTTAACGCGCCGTTTGTAGATCGTGCCCATCATGTTCCAGCCGAATACCACCCAGATAAGAGTGATCAGGATGTCGATCGGCCATTCGAGCTCAGCGTACTCTTTGCTGGTGCTTAAGCCTAAGGGGAGCGTAACGGCCGCCAGAACGATGATAAGCTGCCAGCCCCAGAAGTTAATCTTACTCAATGCGTCGCTGAACATTCGCGCCTTGCACAGGCGCTGCAGGGAATAATAAACACCGAGAAAGATAGCGTTGCCGCCGAAGGCGAAAATGACGGCATTGGTATGCAGCGGCCGCAGGCGGCCATACGATAATTGCGGAATAAAATTCAGAAATTCAGGGAACACAAGCTTTAACGCAACAATCAGTCCCACCAGGAAGCCGACGATTCCCCACACAACGGTTGCCATGGCAAAGTTGCGTACGATTGCGTTGTCATACTGAAATTTCTCCACGTTCACTAAGAATCCTCCGCAAGGTTACGTTAGGATATTGTCTTTGTCGCTGTTGTCTGCCGGCGTCGTTTTTGTACGCTCATCGAAGAGCATGCGCACCGCGGGCGTGAATTTGTCTTCGTATTGTCCGTTGCGAACGGCCCAGATAAAGGCTGCCAGGAAGAGTATGGCAATGATCAGGCTGCAGGCGATCAGTATGTAGAGCACGCTCATAGCGGGCCTCCGATTCTGCGTGCGGCAAGCGTTGCGGCGATAGTTGTGAAAGCGATAACGGAGATCGAGCTAAGCGGCATCAGAATCGCGCTGATTAAGGGAGAGAGCAGGCCCTGGACCGCCAGGCTGAGGCCCACGACATTATAGAGCAGCGAAATGCCGATGCTGAGCTTAACAATGGCCGAACAGCGGCGGGCGTAGCGCAGCAGGTCGGGAATGAGCGGCAGGCGTCCGGCTTCCAGAATTCCATCGCTGGCGGGTGTAAAGCCGCCGCGCTGCTCCACGAGCGCGATGCCGACGTCGGCCTGTTGCAGCGCGCCGGCGTCGTTTAAGCCGTCGCCGATCATGACGCAACGCTGTCCTGCCGCCTGAAGATTTTTCAGGAATGCCAGTTTATCGTGCGGGCTCTGATGAAAGTGCATCGCGGCATCGCTGCCGAAGAGCGGCGCCAGGACTGCTTTATGGCGTGTGCCGTCGCCGGAGAGCAGATAGACGGCATAGCGGCGACGCAGATCTTCGATCAGACGGCGAACGCCGCTGCGATACTGCGGCACGATGTCGAACCAACCGCACCAGACACCGTTGATCGCCAGGCAGACGATGCCCCCGGCGGCCGGAGCTTCCAGCGGAGTGCCACTGATTTCCTGCCTCTGAAACCAGGCATGCGATCCGAAGCTGATCCGCCGCCCATCAGCAGTCAGACAGGAAACACCTTCGCCGGCGAACTCCTGCATGTCG
>JANQRB010000158.1 GCA_028284775.1 Candidatus Kapaibacterium sp.
ACCGGCCGCTTTGTCCGCTGCAATGCGTGTTTGCTGCATCGTGTCGCGCTCGCGGATCGTAACGGTGTTGTCGCTGAGTGTTTGTGTGTCGACGGTAAAACAAAAGGGCGTGCCGATTTCATCCTGCCGGCGGTAGCGTCTGCCGACCGCGCCGCTCTCATCGTAAAACACATTAAAATGTTGCTGCAGATCTTTATAGAGTTTATGCGCGATTTCCGGCATTCCGTCTTTTTTAACAAGAGGAAAGACGGCCGCTTTGATCGGCGCCAGACGCGGGTGAAAGCGCAGAACGGTCCGCTCTTCGCTCTTGCCGTTTTCGGCGGAAACTTCTTCCACGGCATAGGCGCTGCACAGAAAGGCCATCAGGGCTCTCGTTGCGCCGGCGGCAGTCTCTACCACGTAGGGTACATAGCGATCGCGCGTAACGGTATCGACGAATTCCAGTTTCTTGCCTGAAAATTCCTGATGACGCTGCAGGTCGTAGTCGGTGCGCGAGTGAATGCCTTCGATTTCGCCCCAGCCAAAGGGGAAGGCAAACTCGATATCGACGGCGGCATTGGCATAATGCGCCAGCTTGTCATGATCTTTGAGCCGCAGTTGCTCCGGACGCATGCCGAGCTTCAGATACCAGTTCCAGCGCTCCTCGCGCCAGCCTTGATACCACTCCATCTCGCTGCCGGGCTTAACGAAAAACTGCATCTCCATCTGTTCGAATTCACGCGTGCGGAACAGAAAGTGCTTGGTATTGATTTCATTCCGGAAGGACTTGCCCACTTGCGCAATGCCGAAGGGCACCTTCTGACGCGATGACTCCATCACGTTCTTAAAGTTAACAAAGATGCCCTGGGCGGTCTCGGGGCGCAGATAGACCGTATTGCTTTCATCTTCGAGCGGACCGACAAAAGTCTTAAACATCAGGTTGAAGTGGCGGACTTCGGTCCAGTCCGTGGTGCCGCTGTCGGGGTCGGGAATTGCGCTGTCGACAATGATTTGATAATAGTCCTCTGCCGTCTGTGCGCCGGCCAGCTTTCGTTCCAGCTCGTCGGCCTTCTCGGTCTTCTTCTTCTTGCGCAGTCGCGTAATATAGTCTTCGATCAGCGTATCGGCCCGATGGCGTTTCTTGCTGGTTTTATTGTCGATCATCGGATCGGTAAAACTTTGCAGGTGACCGCTTGCTTCCCAGATACGCGGGTGCATCAGGATCGAGGCATCGAGACCCACGACATCATCGCGATAGGTCATCGCTTTCCACCACTCTTCCTTGATATTGCGCAGCAGCTCCACGCCGAGAGGACCGTAGTCCCAGCAGCCGTTCAGTCCGCTGTAGATTTCCGATGACTGAAAGATGAATCCGCGCCGTTTGGCCAGCGATACGATCGTTTCGAGCATTGATTGTTGAGCCATTGCCAGGTCTGTTTCTTTGTGTTCCAGCTTGAGACAAAATTCCTTTCGCCGACCCTCGCAGTGTCCGCCGCACAGTCTCCGTTCCGGGGCTAGTGCCTTTTCAAATAAGTTGTTTTCAAGTTCCCCTCTTTGCGAAAGAGGGGCCAGGGGAGTTCGAATAGTCTGAAAATCATAACCCCTCCTCGTTCGGTGCTCAGTCCGCGCCTCACTTCCTTATTTTAAGGGAAGGAGGATATGCAAGAAACTAATTTGAAAGAGCACAAATCTCATCGCGACTGATGCGCAGGGCGGCATCGGACAAGCACACAATTTAGCAATCTTCACTCAAAGGACGGGCAGAAATCGCTCCCCTAATTTTCCTCTTCTTTTGCCTTGGGAAGGATATCGCTCATATAGTCGCGAAGGGCACTTAGCGGGACGGGCACGCGCTCCGGCGGGTTTTCGATTTCGATAATGAATACCAGTGAATCGCCGTCGCGGTAAAAAGCCGTATCGTCGTCAATAAAAGGGGTGGCGTCTTCATAGCCTCTTGCTATCAGTGCTTTTTGCGTCAGGATGTTCAGGCTTTCCTGGTAGCGCCCCGTCATCATTTTGGACAGGGGCATCTCCCGGCCACTGTGATAGTTATAGTTCAGGGCGGAGATCAGCACCATTTCATCGTCCTCGCCAAAGCTGCTGATTCGCGTCGTAATCAGGAAGCCGAGCCAGCCGTCCCGATTGTACATCAATTCGTAGGTCGTCGTATGTTTACCCTGCGGTTCGCAGTGGTCGAAGAGAACCTCCTGCCCGACGCCGAGGCTCGCGGCAATCAGATCATTGACCGCCGACTCGCCGGCAAAGTCAATCGTGTCGTCCAGGGGATCGCCGTCGGCATCAACAATTTGCGGAAGGGTGATCGATATACGGCAGCCATCCAGCATGTTGTTGTATTCCACGGTAAAGGGACTGACGATAAGCGAATCAATCGGAGTTTCGTCCGGCAGCGGCTCAGCCCTTAGAGTAAAGTTGGCCATAGAGGCAAGCAACAGCACAGCGGCAAGCGCGAAAACGGCTTGTTTCATAGTGGTTCACGGATTCGTTTGAAATCGTTGAATAGATCCTGCAGGAGGATTGGCGTCCTGCGGCGCATATCTGCGGCTGCAAATTTACGGTATTAGGTCCGTAAGACAAATTTTCCCTTCATGATTTTCCAGCAGTAGCCTGCTTTCATCGCGATTGCCGGGATGCGCAAAGCGAGCTAGCCTGGTGCAGAGGACGCCGATCTCAGCGCGAGCTGCACGGCAATCGGACGCCGACAAACAATTTTTACGCGTTTTCAAAAAAAATGTATATTTCACGCCACATAAGCCGACGGCCGACAAGCTGAAGCATACCAGTCAAATGAATGAGCACCGGCAACCGAATCTGTCAGGCCGGCAGCCTAACTACCCGCATAGTTACCAGACAGGAATCACAGTATGTCAGCATTCGTGGATCTCTTTAAACGAACATCGCCTGAAGATGCGGCCAGGCTGCGGCCTTCGCTGCTGGAGCGCGCCCGGGAGGAGCTGGAACAGGACACGGAGGGCTTTTTCCGTTCGCTGCGGGGGGTGGATCTCAAAGAGCTGAAACAACGTGTCGCGAAATCGATCGGGAGCGGCGCAGAGGGCGATCAGCGCGAAACCTGGCGCAACGCAACGAACAATCAGGTCGTCCAGCCATTGCAATATTTCAAACCGACAAGCCTGCAGGAGCTGCGTTCGATAATCAGAACCGCCGAGGCGCATTCCGTGCGGGTGCGGGCAATCGGCTCGGGGCACTCCTTTTCCGATGTCTGCCAGACAACGGACTTCCTGATCGATTGTCACGGCCTGAACGGCGTCATTCCGCTGGACAACTCGCTCCTCAAGCCCGGCACGAACACCGCCGAACTGTATCACGTTGAAAGCGGCATCAGTATCCGCGAGTTAAACAGCAGACTGGATCGCGAGGGGCTGGCATTGGCTAACATGGGCGGCTATGACGCCCAGACGATAATCGGCGCCACTTCCACTTCCACCCACGGATCGGGCATTAGCCTCGGCCCTCTATCCGACAGCATCGTCTCGCTGGTGTTGGTCAGCGACGGCGGCCTTGTCTATCGCATAGAATCCGGCGACGGCATGACCGACCCCGATGCGTACAAGGCCAGATATCCCAACAACGTTCTGGTGCAGGATGACGACTGGTTTAACACGGTAATCGTCAGCATGGGCTGTACGGGCGTCGTTTACTCGGTTATCATTCGCGTGATGCCGAAATACTGGCTCAAAGAAGTGCGGACCATAAGCACGTGGTCGGTCGAGAAGGAGCGTCTGCGCGATGGCCGCGTTCTGCAGGAAAACCGCCATTATGAAGTGTATGTTAATCCCTACCGGGTTGACGGCGAAAACCAGTGTCTGATTACTACGCGCAATATCGTAGCGGAGCCGGGGGATCTGCCTTTCGATAAAGAGCACCGCAATATACTCACCTCGATGCTGGCCGCCGTGCCCGGCATTGAATATCTTTTCGATTTTGTCTTTGATACCTTTCCCGAGTTAACGCCGCAGATTCTCAATGCGTCGCTCCGCGGACTGGCGGATGATTCATACATAAATGTCAGTTATAAGGTACTTAACATCGGCACGGCGAACGATATCAGCGCTTATTCGGCGGAAGTCGGTTTCCCGATCGCCGCAGATCGGCACCTCGCCGCTGCAGACCGAATCCTGGCCGAGGCGGAGAAGAGCCGCGAGCTGGGCAATGTCTATCATACTTCGCCGATTTCTTTGCGCTTCGTTAAGCAGTCGCGCGCCTTTCTTTCGATGCAGACGGCTTATGATACCTGTATGATCGAGATGCCCATGATCATCGGCACCCAAAGCGGCTTCGAGACACTGAGCGCTCTCGAGAATATTCTCCTGCAGTATAGCGGCCGGCCGCACTGGGGGCAGCTTAACTGGCTGACGGGAAGCCACGATCTGCTTCAGAGCATGTATCCCGCTTACAATACCTGGCTGCGCGTCTATCGTCAACTGAATGCCAAGGGAACATTCGACAATCAGTTTAGCGACCGGGTCGGCTTTTCCCGTAAAAAGTTTGTAGCATCAAGGGGATGATCAATGACCGGGGCCGAACGAAATTTTCGAGCGTTTCTTGTTGCCGTCGCTCTGGCGGTCCTGCTGGTGTTCGTTGTCGGCCTGCAGTTGATCGATAACTTCGCATCGCGCAGCATGACACTGCAGCGTTTTAACCTGGCGATCACATCAATGCTCCCCCTATGCGCCGTTCTTGCCTATGCGGCGGCGCGCGCAATCCGCGGCGGTCAGCTCACGGTTAAGCTGTTGAAGCTGCTGGTCTTCGGTCTGATGATCGTGGCGGCGACCCTGCTTATCAACAGCGCGGGCGGCTCCGAGCTGCAGACGCTGAGTGCGATATATACTGCCGGATTCGGTCTGCTGTTTCTGCTGCTCATGGTGTTTCATCGACAGGCCCTGAAAGCACGGTACGGACTGAAGTTCTTCTGGCCTTCACAGGCGCTGACCTTTCGCGCAATGGCGGATGTTGTCATCGCCGGCGGCAGCCTGGAACGTTTGACGCCGGATGAACTACTGCTGCGCACTGAGCAATACTTTAATTCTTTCCAATCGAGGCGCAAGAGCCAGATTAAACTAGTGCTGAGCCTGTTCGAGTATTTACCCCTGCTCTTTCTTAATGTGCCGTTTTCCTGGATGGGCAGCGTGGAGCGGGTTGCCTATATTCGTCGTCACTTCAGCCAGAGCAGTGGAATGCTGCGCGATATGATCCGCGGCTTGAATCAGCTCTGTTACATGGCCTACTACAGCGATCCCAAAACTTTTCCCATAACCGGTTTCGTGCCTTTCGAGGAGCGCCGCCGATTTCAGGACATCGTCAATGCTCGACAAAGCGTAGCGCCGCTGTCTGTTACACGGGCCGCGAAGGGTATTCAAACAATTGTAAGCGACTATTGCATTATCGGTTCGGGCGCTGCCGGCAGTGTGCTCGCCGCCCGCCTGGCGGAAAAGGGTCACAAAGTAACGGTGGTGGAAAAGGGCGCTTACCTGCAGCCCGAAAAAGACTTCAGCAATCGCGAGCAGGAAATGATTGCCCGTCTGTACATCGACGGCGGCCTGCAATTGACGCAGGATTTCGATATGTCGATCCTGCAGGGCGCATGCCTGGGCGGCACGACCGTGATAAACAATGGTATTTGTTTCGACATCCCCGAGCGCGTCCTCGACCAATGGGATGAACTCGGCCTTCGGCTGGACCGCAGTCGACTGGCCGCCAAGTTTCAGCTTGCGCGCCAGACGATCCAGGTCACCCGCATCGATCCCGAGCAATGGCGGGTCAATGGCGGCACTTCCAGATTCTTTGAGGGAATCCGGCAGCTTGGATTGAAGGATAAGGCTAACTTCCTGGACGTTAACTTTAAGGATTGCCTCGGCAGCGGCTATTGCAACATCGGTTGCAGATACAACCGGAAAATGTCGATGCTGCTGACCTATCTGCCGATTGCGGCCCGCCACGGCACCGACTTCTTCAGCGCGGCCGAAGTTGAGAAGATCGAGCACGAGGGCGGCAGCGCCAGGGGAGTCTACTGCAAGGCGCAGGACGGCACGCGCTTCTTTGTTAACGCCCGGAATGTGATCGTGGCGGCTGGTGCCATTGCCTCAAGCCGGATACTGCTGGCCAGCGGGATCAGCCGCAATGTTGGATCGCGACTCTCATTTAACGTCGCCACTCCAATGCACGCTGAATTCGAGAGTCCCTTAGATTCCTATGACGGCATTCAGATGGCGGCCTACCTGGAGCATGAAGGCATACTGTTAGAGAATACCTTTAATCCGCCGGCGGCCTCAGCGCTCATAATGCCGGGCTGGTTCGAAGATCACTTCCAGCGCATGACCCGCTACCGCTATCTGGCTACCGCCGCGCCGGTCGTCGGCTCGGCAGCAAATGGCGCACTCAAGCGCGGTTTGCTTGGCGGCTACGAAGTCGATTATGCCATGAGCGACGACGACTTCGGCAGACTGAAGCAGGGAATGAGACTGTTGAGCCGGGTCTATTTGCGCGCGCGTGCCAGGGCAGTGTTCCCTTCGACCTTTGATACGCGCGCTATCGGCAGTGAAGACGATATCGAGCGCATTCTGGCGGAGATCCGCCGGCCGGAAGATGTCGCATTGACTTCGGCGCATCCGCAGGGCGGCAACCCGATGAGCGACAACACCCGCCTCGGGGCCGTCGGCAGCGATTTTCGTGTTCACGGCTTCGACAATTTGTTCGTCTGCGACGCCAGCGTCTTTCCAACGAGCGTCAAAGTCAATCCTCAATTAACAATCCTGGCTATGGCGGAGTATGCCGCTGAAACGATCTGAAGCCTCCCCGGGACTGGTGGTATATGTTAAACCCTCTGTTTGCTGTGCATCCGGAAGGCCTGGGCAAAGAAATGCTCGTTATCGGTGATCCGGACATCGGCACCAGGTTGAATGCTGAGGAAGTAAAGTTCGGGGCGCGTGATGGGAAGCTTGTGCGCCTTATTAATAATCTCAAGCAGAGGAAGAAATCATGAGCGCGGCGGACGCAGCAAAATTGCAGGCCAGATTCGACAAGGCCGTGGCCTTGCACCAGGCCGGAAAGTTACAACAGGCCGAGAGCATCTACCGTACGGTATTGCGATCAATGCCGCACAACGAACAAGTGCTGAGCAACCTTGGAGCCATCTATATAGCGCTCGGCAAAGTTGAAAAGGCCGAAATGATGCTGCGGCGCGCACTTAAGCATAAGCCCGATTTTCCGATGGCCCTGACCAACCTGGGGATGGTGTTAAGCGAAAGGGCTAAATACGATGAAGCGGAAGATGTCTACAGACGTCTCATCGCGCAACAACCTTCCGCTGCTGACGCCCATTTTAACCTGGCCACCCTGCTATATGACCGTCGCCGCTTTGACGATGCCCTTGCGCACTTCGAAAAAGCGACATCCTTGAACCCTCGTTTTGCCAACAGCCGCTTCAATCTCGGCAACTGCTACCGCGAGCTTGGTCGCATCAGCGAAGCCGTCGATGCCTACAAAATGGCGTTGGAGCTGCAGCCGGGTCACAGCGGCGCACAGATTAACCTGGCAACCGTGATGCGCGATCAGGGCAACTTCGACGAAGCGCTGCGTCGTTACCGCTATGTGTTAAAAAATGAGCCGCATAATTACATCGCGCGCGTTAATCTTGGCGAAACGCTGCTTGACCTGGAACAGGCCGCCGCCGCTCTGCTTGAATTCGAGCGGGCCATAGAAGTAGAATCGCAGATGGCTTCGGCTTACATTCATGCCGGTAATGCGCTGCTGCGTCTGGAGCGCCGCCGGGAAGCCGTACAGCGATATGAAACAGCGCTGCGCCTGGAGCCCGGGCATGTCGTGGCGGAGCGCAATTTACAGCGTGCGCTGGCACAGCAGATCCCTCGCTGGCACTTCGGCATGCTGGCCGATGAGCAGCGCAACGAGGCCTATCGGCGGGCAATTGAAAAAGCGGTCGGCGCCGACAGCCTGGTGCTCGACATCGGCACGGGCTCGGGTCTTCTGGCCATGATGGCGGCGCGCGCGGGCGCATCGCGTGTTGTAGCTTGCGAATCATCCGCCTTGCTGGCCGACGCCGCCAGGCAGATTGTCGCCGACAACGGGCTCGATGCCGTCATTGAGATTGTTAATAAAAAGTCAAACGCGCTGACGGTCGGCGAGTACCTGCCCGCACCCGCCACTGTTGTTGTCTCGGAGATTTTCGACGCCGGCCTGCTCGGCGAGGGAGTGCTCCCGACGATGCGTCATGCTACACAGCATCTGGCGGCACCCGATGCGATGGTCATTCCGGCCGCTGCGACCGTCCATGTCCTGCCCGTGGAAGTTCCGGCTTTACGAGCTGCCTACCCGCTCCGTACAGTCGCCGGCTTTGATCTTTCGGCCTTCAACCGCTTTCAGATTGCCGGCGAATACCTGCGCAGCGACCTGGCGCGGGAAGAGTATCGGGCTCTTACGGCCGTACAGAGCACGCCGCCCTTCGATTTCGGTTCGCCCCCGCCCACGGCCCTGTATTCAGATCCACACCGTGTCTCATGGAATGTTCCGGTTGAACGTGATGGCGCCATTCAGGCGATCGCCTTCTGGTTCGATCTGCATCTCGATGATGAAATCACGGTATCGAGCGGACCGGATGGCGCTTTGCGGCACTGGGGACAAGCCTTGTTTTTCCTTTCCGATGACCGACCTGTCGCGGAAGGCGAAACGATTAGTTTTGCGCTGCTGCATAGCGACGAGCAGATCTGGTTTGAAGTCGCGCCTCGCGGCGAGGAATAAACACCTCGCTGCGACCGCAAGTCTACGGCCTTTGTTTTTAACTCTTTTGTCGGATACCCTAAATCAGCTATGCCGTTTCCCGGCTTAATGTGGTGCCGTGCCGACACAAGACATAGCTCGGTCGAAAAATACCCACCGTATAGATCAAGAGAATGCCGCAGATCAGTTTGCAATTGATAAGCGTCGCGGGCCGCTGATCACGATCCAAGAACGCTCACCATGCCCCCTGTCTGATTCTCCGAGGACGAAACGACCCGCTCGTGGCTTCAGGCGGCGCACTCAGGGGTTCAGCGTTGCGCATATTTGAATTGTCGTGCACTTTGCAATCGAATCACATTGAACGGCTTTCGGCTAAGCCAACTGATACACGACGAACTGCCACGTCATCGGGATGAAGCCATGAAGTCCGTGAAGGGATGTCGTCACTGCGCGACCGATGCCCTTGGCAATACCAAGACCTTTACCTATGACGAGAACGACAACAAACTGACGATGACGGATGCGCGTGGCAACACATACAGTTGCAGCTACAATGCCGCCGATCGCGTCACACAACTATCCGGGCCGGGCGAATATCTTGTACAGTACGGCTACGATCAATACGGCCGCCTGATTGCCGAAACCGATGCTAACGGTCTGACGACAGGGTTTGCCTATGACGGTATTGGTAGGATTGCAACGGAGACCAATGCTTTAGGAGAAACCACCAGCTACACCTATGATTGTAACAGCAACTACACGGCGATCGTCCAGCCAAACGGCGCGACGCTTGCCGGCGTCTTTAACAGCAACGACGATCCGCTCAGTTCTTCTAACGATTCCGGCAATACACGCAGCTTCACGTTCGACAAAAACGGCAACATGCTGACCAGCACCGACGGCAACAACAAGACCACCACATTTGTGTATGATGAACTTGACAGGCTGCTGAGCAAGACGGATCCGCTCGGCAATTCAACGAACTATGAATATGATGAAGACTCGCCGCATCCGTCCAGAATAACAGATCGCAATGGCTATGCGACCGAGTACAGCTACAACGATAATGACAAAGTCGAATCGATCACGGATCCGGAAGGCAATGTTGTCGAGTTTAGCTATGACGGTGCCGGGAACGTGATTTCGCGGACCGATCCGAACGGCAGCGTGACTCTTTTCGAATACGATGCCGTCAATCGTAAAACCCGCGAGACCTATGCCGATGGCAGCACCGTCAGCTTCAGCTACGACGCGGTCGGGAACATGTTGACGCGCACCGACAGCAAGGGCGATGTAACGAATTATGCCTACAATCCCTTAAACAGATTGACCCAGCGCGACTACCCCGGTCCGAATGACGACATATTTGTTTACGACGCCGGCGGGCGACTGTTCAGCGCTTCCAACAATAACGCGTCGGTCAGTTTTGCCTACGACAACGCGAATCGCCGCATCAGCGAAACCTTGAACGGGCGCACGACCACCTACAGCTACAATGTGGCGCTTTAACAACGCGGCATCGGCTATCCGGGCGGGCGCTCCCTGGCGTATGAGCTGGACGGCCAGGGCCTGGTGCTGAGCGTCAAGGAATTCGGACAATCGATCGCAGACTACAGTTATGACGGCGCCGGCAACATGACGAGTCGCATGCATCCAATGAGCGGGGCATCGATGTCGGCAAGCTACAATGTAAACAACTGGTCGACGGGAATCCGGCACGACCCCGCTTCCCTGGCCGACTTTGTGTATGAAGTCGATCCCGAGGGACATTTTGAATCGGAGGAAAAACGTCATCATACGAACAACTCGCGTTACTACACATTCGACGGTAGTTATCGACTGCTGGACTTTGAAGAAGGAACGCTTAGTAACGGTATCGTCTTTCCCCTGATCAGACAGGGTGAATTCGAATATGATCCGGCCGGCAATCGCATCAGCGCGGATGACAACGGAACGATGACCAGCTACACCAGCAACGCCCTGAATCAATACACCGCTATTGTCCAGGGAGCAAGCATCAATCCGCTTCACGATGCCAACGGCAATCTGACCTATGACGGTAGCAACAACTACGACTACGACGATGAAAACAGATTGATCTCTGTTAACGGCGGCGCGACAGCAAGCTATAAGTATGATCCACTCGGTCGGCGAATCGAAAAACAGACCGCGTCGGAAACGATTAAATTCTTCTATGACGGCGTCAAGGTCATCGAGGAAGTCGACGCGGGCGGAAACGTCGTCGCCAGCTATGTGTACTGCAACGGCGTCGACGAGCTGCTGACGATGAACCGCAATGGCAACACCTACTATTATCATGAAGATGCGCTCGGGTCAGTCATCGCGCTGAGCGATGCCGGTGGAAATGTTGTCGAACGCTATGAATACGACCCCTACGGCGCGGCTGAAGTTCTCGATAATTCGTTTAATTCCTTGCCGGCTTCGACCGTCGACAATCCCTACACCTTCACTTCCGGTCGATACGATGCGGAGACCGGCCTGATGTTTTTCCGGTCGCGCTATTACGACAGCAAGACGGGGCGTTTCATCAGCCGCGATCCGATCGGCACCTGGGGCGATGCCGTCAACATGGGCAATGCTTACACCTATGTCGGCAACGACCCGGTAAGCAACATAGACCCCGACGGTCAGAAGAAACGACGCTGGTGGAAGAAAATTAAAAAGTTCTTCAGGAAGATCTTCAAGAGAAAACACAAGCAGCAAAACAATGGCGACGGCGGAGGTGCATTTCTGGGAAGCAACAGCAATCTCACTGAAAGCTGTAGCCATGGTTCATGGCCAGCCCCGCGTGAAATTAAACTCAAGTTCAAGAAGTGTTCCGCCAATCAGAAAAACCGGAAACGCGAACGCATCTGCCCAACCTTCCTCGGCGCCGGCCGCGCCTGGACAAGCGTCAAGAACCTGTTTAAGCGGATTGGGACAGAAGCCGACCGCGAAGTGACCAGACGACGTGTCGTGCGGCATTTCGGCGAAGGCAAGTCAGAGGTCAAAAAAGCTCATCTGCGCATGATTCAACGCAAGATGCGTAAAATCTTCAAGGCCTTTAACAGAAGGATCAAGTTTCAATGCGAAGGCGCGACCGACAACTGCTCGGAGGCCAATGCCTGGACAAGAAAGCGGGTTGGTAAGATCTTCATCTGCCCGAACTTCTGGGAGAATAGTCCGCGAACGCAGAGCGGCACGCTTTATCATGAAATGTCGCATCGCTATGGCAATGCCGACGACTTTGTTAAGGCGCGCGACGATGCCTACACTTACACGGATTTCTTTCAGGAATACTACAGGTAAGAATGGCGGTTCCCCGCCCCTGGCATTTTCTGTTAAACAAGAGAAAACTCATTCAATTCTTAGGACAATACATCATGATTAATCACAAGCTTGTTCGCTCTGTGCGTACGATGCAGACAAGGCTACAAGGCGATGTCTTTCCCTTGCTCTGTGCGAGTATTTGTTTTCTGCTGCTTTATTCTCTTACACCCCTCCCGGCACAGTCGCCCGGCGGGGAAGGCAACAAAACCAGGGGCGGCGCTCAGGAGTCGGAAGCCTTCGTACGCCCTTGTCCGGAGCACCTGGACTTGCGCCTTACCGTGCGGCCGGTATCCGCCGCCGATGTCAATGACGGAGCGATCAGCATCGAGGTTCTGGGTTCCGTCGGCGAGCTGACCTACTCCTGGCGCGGACCCGACCATTACGCGGAAAGTCAGAATCTTCTAAACCTGAAGCCCGGTGACTACGAGCTGATCGTCAGGGATGAGCGCGGTTGTGATCTGACGCGTAAAATCACCGTCAGCCGGCGTGATGCCGAGCCAGCTCTTGCAACACCCGGCGAGCTGCTGGCAAGTCCTAATCCGTCCGATGGGGAGGTCTCAATCTTTTACGAAGTACGCCGGGAGGAACGTATCTGGATCGAAGTCTTCGACCAATTCGGAACGACCGTCGCTATTCCCGTAGACGCTTCGCATTCTGCCGGTTCGTACTGCACGGACTTACGCCTGAATAAGCAGGCGGCGGGTGTTTACTAATGCAGACTGCATGGCGAAGGTCGTATTCTGTCCTGCAACTTCGTGCTTGTCCGATAAATGCGCATGAACTGAAAATACCCGACAAAATCGTGATACTTTTGTTAACCGGCTTCAGCGCTGCGTGTCTCGCGAGACGCAGCGTTGGAGCCTTTGTCGTTTTGTCGGACCAATATCGATTTGCAAGGTCATCTGAATTGCAGGAGTCATTTCCCCGGGAAGTAAACGCGCTTACAGCAATCAGCTGAGTACTCCGCCATTAAGTGCCGCGAAATTTGGTCCGGGAAAACATCGATGCAAAAAAACTTGCATTCCTCTGCTGCCTGTCAGTATATTTGTGCAGCCAAATGGTTGCATTTATTTTCGAAGGACTGCAAAGCAGAGGAATGCATTGTGAGACAAAATCTGAAATTCGAGAAGTTATTGAAGCACCCGATCCATGATGTCTGGGCGGCTATCAGCGAGGAAGAGGCGATTGCGGAATGGTTTATGCCCGGACGGTTTCGGGCCGAAGAAGGTTACGCATTCGAGTTAGAAAGTGAACCTGCCCGGGATTGGGATGGCCGAATCAACGGCAAGATATTGAAAGTAAATCCGCCGCACTTGCTCAGCTATACATTTCTGACGAATGAACTTGATCATGAGACAATCGTCACAATCACTCTTCAGGAGCAGAGCGAAGGGACCCTGTTAATCCTTGAACATTCGAACATGGATAAGCTGCGTCGCAATGCCGATTATCTTGTGGAAGATATGAAACGTGGCTGGACGCATGTGCTGGCCAATTTTGTCAGGTTTATGGACGGAGATTCGATTGAAGAGTAATCCCAATCGCGATGTTTTTCATGCCATTGCCGATCCGACGAGGCGTCGGATTCTGCAGTTGCTGGTTGTCGCCGGTGTGATGACCATCAATGCCCTGGCTGCGAACTTCAGCTCCAGCCGTCAGGCGGTGACGAAGCACCTTAAGATACTTAAACAGGCCGGCCTGGTCGAAATTCGCAGTCAGGGCCGCGAACGCCTGGCCGAGCCCCGCTGTGCCGGACTTAAGGAAGTCTTTGACTGGGCTCGGAACTACGAGCGATTCTGGAACGATAAGCTCAATACTCTTGAGCAATACCTGGATCGTCGAAAAGAACAGGACCGCGACGCAAAGACATAACCCTGCAGTCAGAACCTGATTGATCCGAAACATCGCGTGGACCGACGAGTGCGCTGACGGCTTCCGGGCTGAAGTAACGACGACATCGCGCTCGTTGATCCTCCGTGTGATAGGCGATAGGCTGTATACTATTTCTGAAGAGCGTTCTTCACAGCGTCTGCGGCCGCCGTCCCGCGTATCAGTCGCCGCCTTTGCCGATGCGCACAAACTCAAAGAGCTTAAGCAGGGCCGGCATTAACACCGTCGCGGCCGAAATGAATGCGGCCGTGGAGTCAAGCAACTGCTGCTGCGTGAAGAACAAGAAGCCTACCAACAATACCATAACAATTATGAGTGGTGTTCTGGCTGCGCGCCAGAATGAGGATTCGCTTTTCTCTTCGAATATCGCGGCCTGCTGCTGTTGCGCGTCCATTAACAGAAAGCTGCGGAACGAGCGATTGAGCAGCAGAAGATTCGGCGCTTTATAAATTAGTCGCCGCCGCATCAGGCGCTGTATCGCCCGTTTGTTCTGGCTGTTGACCAGACCATCTTTCGCCAGGTCGGCCAAGGCCAGTTTCTCATCCTGGGTACAGCTTTCCCAAAGCGTTGTGAAGTAAGGGTGAGCCTGCTCAGCGATCATTTCTATCAGGTCTTGCTTTTCCATCCGCTGGATGCTCCGGTCGCGACACAGGCGATAACCGATCCGCTGCAGGTGCGGGCTGATGCGACACTCTTCAGCCAGCGTTTGCATGGGAAACTCGGGTTTCAGAACCTCCTTGTCGCACAGCGCATCCAGCTCGCGTTCGTAGTTGTCTTCACCCTTGGCGCCATAGTTAAACACCGTTCGCAATGAGCTGAAAACGGTTTGTACCATGAAGACCTGTTCCTGCTTAATGTCAGGTTCGGATTCTTCAGCTTGTTGCCGTTGAAACTCTTCGTTCAGGCTTTCGATGAGCGCGTCGGTCTCAATAGCGCTGAAGACCGCAATGCGCGCCTCGGATTGCAGCAGCGTCGCCAGTTTCTCGGCCTTGCTGATGGTCATTGCCGGATCATAAAAACCGTATTCAAAATCGCCAATGACAATGAGCTCTCCCGGCTGCGGCGCGATTTTGGCAAGCTCGTCCGGCTGGACGAGCAAGCTGCGCATCGAGAATTCACGGAGCTCAGTCTTGCCGTAGATGTCTGCCGCGCGTGTGTCGGGCTGCGTTATGATCATCAGCGGTTCAGTGAAATCATGCGGCCTGCGCTTGTCGAGTACTGTGCCGGGAGCAGCTTCGATGTCAACCAGGAAAACGCGGCGGGAAATCAAGCCGATCAGTACATAGATTAACCAAAGAAAAAAGCACATGGACACCAGCAGCAGCAGCAGCAGGCCAACATCGATTGTCTGAAATCGGCTGCTGGCAAAGTCCGGCTTGCCGGCCAATGATCGAAGATAACGCTTGTGACCGTCAAGAGCGGTCTTGGTGAAATGCAGTTCAACCGGGCCGTGATAGTGTGAACTCCATGAATTGTCCGCAGCAACGGTGTCGTTAATGGAACGCACTTTAACGGAAGTGGCATTGTAAAGCGGCAGACGCTTAATGATAGTCGACATCAGCTTGCTGCCGCGTTCATTGTTCGAGTCGAGGTGGCCATGGGCATAGTTCCGGTGTTGCTCCGTAGTAAAAAAGATCGACTGGTATTGATCAAGCCGTGAAGATCTGCGTTCGGCGATTGCTCTTTCTTTTTCGCCGATCTTCAGCTTGGAATAGCGCTGCTCGATTTGCCGGTCGCGCTCTTCCAATTGAACGCTCAGCTCAAACTGTGCATTTTTGATAAACAGTTCCAGGATGGTGCTGTAGGCCAGATTGAAATAGACGAAGGCCGGCAGCACGCTGGTGACGACCAGAAACAGCAGCACGACCCAGCGGTACAGCCGTTTAAATGAATCGTCGCGCGCGCGTGCAACAGCCTTGGCACGATAAACGGAAATTCGTTCCTTTTTGTTGTTGACATAGGATTTCAGGGCGAGGATTGTCAGCAGCATAACCACGCTGTGAAAGATTAACTCGCCCGTCCCATACCACGACGGCGACTTCAGCCATTGAAAAAGATACAAGCCAATATAAAACAACACACTGATAGACAGGAGACGCCGTCGCATTCCGATGACGGGCGGGCGGCCTGCGCTGCGCCGCCGACGTCGCCATAGCAATTCGGCGAGGCTGTGAAGCGTCGCGGCCAGCAGCAGTATCCCACCCAGGATTAAAGCGATTTTCCATCCGGAGTAGTCGTGCCGATGATCACTCAATTGCATGCAAACCAGCAGGGGATAGTAGGCTACAAAACCGAGCAAAACCGTATAGGTGCGCAGAGAATGGCGGCGTATTTTCTTTAGAAACAAATAGGTGAACATGATAAGGAAGACGGGCACCGTCAGGGCGCCGAGCAAGAGCTTGTCAGCCCGGTTGTCCGGTGACATGGCATAGCTGAACAAAAGGAATAAAACAGAATACAGCGCTATGAGTATGAGGTACTTACCGGTCTTTAACACATCCGGCCAGGCCCAGTCCACCTTACGGCGCGGCAGGATGAAGGCGGCGGCAAGAATAAACAGGATGATGAGCGCATTGATCAGAAACAGTGTTACTGCAATGCTCAAGGTTTCAATATTGAGCGTACGGAAGAGTTTGTCCTGTGAATAAAACACCACGATGCTCCATGGCGTGCCTTCGAGCGGCTTCACACATACGCGCCGGTCTTCGCCCCAGTAGGGAACGGACATAAAATCCTGCAGGCGTCCGGCGACGGAGCTGCGCAGGCGCTTATCGTTGTCGCATTCCACAAAAAAGTTCTCGAAGCCGCTGCGCTCGCGAATCGAATGGTACTGAACGTCGCCGTCATTATCAATCACGGCAAAACCGAAATCTGGCGGCAACACCGTTTGGCTGAGTGATAACAGGTTGTCGATATCCATCGCGGCAACCCAGCGTTTGCCCTGTGCCGCGGTATTTTGGTAGGGCGTCGCCAGCGTTGTTTCGTACGTACCGGTCGTCCACGAATGATGGGGACTCAGGTAATAGTGTCCCGAATGGCGTCCGTGGTATTGAGGCGGGAGCGTCCAGAGATTGCCGCGCCAGGAGTTCCGAAAGTAGTCGCGTCTGGCGACGTTGATCAGCGGCGTCGTAATGGGTCCCGTCGTGAGCTTAACGCGGATCGCGCCAGAGGAGTCGGCCCAGAATACCCGATCGAAAAAGGGATAGCTCCAGCCGACAGGCTGCGGATCAAAGGCAATCTTTTCCGGCTCCGGTTCCAGACTGTAGTTCAACAGGTTGGCGCCGCGCGGGATGCTGGTCTTAACAACGAAGCGCTGTGATTGCTGAAGTTCGCTGTTGTAACGTCGCCCGGAAATGCTGACGGGCTCAAGGCCTGTTTCAAGTGCATTGAGATTGCTGAAGTGCGGGCTGAGTGAATCGCAGTAATAGGCCAGCTGTTCACATGCGCGATTGATTTCATGGTGATAATTGTCGCTGATCTGCGCGGCGAATTTGTCTAATTGTTGATCCATCGTGCGTTTCAACAGTGTCATCTCGTAGAGGTCGATCAGCAGAATCGCAATGACGGCGGTGCCGAGCACGGAAGACATCGCAAGGAACATCAGCTCGGTGGGGCGGATACGACCGCGGGGCGATATGCCCCAAATGTTAAGCAGAGGCCATGCCAGACCGAGGAGCAGAACTGCGAGAATAAAGAGCAGCAGCACATTGTACGAAATTGCAAGACTTTCGCTGGTCAGGCTGCCGACGTCCGCGAGCCCGGCAACCAGCCATTGCAGGGTTTTGCCGCCCGACTGAGCGCTTAACTGCAGCTTGAGCGGTCGCAGAAATACCTTGTAGTCAGCGCCCGCCAGGTTGAAATCATAGATCTGACTCGAATGCCTGATGCTGGCGAAACTCTTGTCGCTGCCTGATTCACTGTCGCTCAGAACATCGAAACGCACGATCGTTCCTATTCCGCGATCGGATTGATATAAAACTAAGTTCGAATCCTGGACGACGATGACATTGCGAAAAACAGGCGCCTGCGCCAATGGCGTGAGTACCGAGTCAAGCGCCAGATCCGCCGTGATTTCCAGCACGCGCTTTTCCGTTCCCGCGCCGTCGATCGGGATACTGCGATAGCGCAACACGGCGCCGCTGTTGTCGTGATTGAGAAGCATTGAGGAGCTGGCTTCGCGCCGCAACTTGCCTTCGTTACTTTGCAGACTGTCGTAGTGGGCGCGACGGAAACGCAGATGCGGTACCACCGACAGAGCATTCTGAATATTGGTTTTATCATCGATTTCGCCAATGGCGGCTTTCAGCTGATCGATCTGCTGCTGCCAGCCCTTATCCTGCAGCCAGGCATTAACAAACCGTTCGCTGTCGTCTTTCATCAACGCGTCGGACCCCGTCGCAAGCCTGAACTGCTCGGCGCGCCAGGGAGCGCTCTGCATAAGCGAGTCGGCCAGGCGGAGCCTGAACTTGACCGAGTCAAGTACAGTATCGTAGGCAAAATCGCGATAGCGATCGGCCGAACCGGTAAATGCGTCGTTTACCCAGCGCCGGTTACTATCGACGATCGATGCAAATGATCTGACAAAGGTCTGCCAAAGCTTCTGTAAGTGCAGGTTGGCTACCATTTGAGGGCGGAGCGCCCGACGTTCGATGGCGGCCTTGGCGGCGTTGTGCAGCACGGTGTGCATGTTATTGACGCTCGCTTCCATCCGTTCGGCCACCGCGCCCAGCTGCCGGAAGTTGCGTTCCACCAGATACTGCTGCCGTTTGTTGAAGTGAAGAAAGTAATAACCGACGCCGGCCGCCACCACAAAAAGCAAAACGCCGGCAATCAGTTTAATGTCGCGTGATTTTTTGTCTGTAGCGGTCATGATAGTGTGTGTAGACTGTGAATGCGTTTCCGGGTATGATCATGTGGTTATACCGGCCCTAGCTGAAGCTGGAATATAACAAATACGGGGAAAGTACTCTTGATGTATTGCGTTCGGGACAGCACTATCCGCAGAGCTACGTTTACCGTTGCTCCTCAGCTGCACGAGTCAACGCCAGTCGCGCGAGCTTACTTAAGAAGAATAACCCGGCCAACTTCCCGGAAGCCTGGAAAGCTGCATTCGTAAAAGTACATGCCGCTCTCGAGATTGGCGAGGTCGAGGCTCAGATCGTAAATGCCCGGCTGCAGGGGGTGGACTACACGGGTCAAGTGGTTGCCCATCGCGTCAAAGACACGAAGCGTGACAGTTTCGGCGGCAGGCAGGCCCAGGCGAACGGTTGTGATTCCATCGCTGGGATTTGGATAACTCGGCTCGATAAATGCCAGGCCCGGAGCGCTTCCCGACGCCGCTCCGATGCCGACGCCGCAGTTCGAATTACCGGAGTAGATGATGCCGCGGCCGGTACCGGCCAGCGCGATGATCTCATTGATGCAATTAAAGGCCAATAGAATCGAATCGCGAAAATCTTCCGGACCGCCCGGATGGAAGCAGACTCGCAGCGGCAAGGTATCGCCGGGCAGGATTTCCAGCGGCAACTGCGATATGGGCGCTGAAAAGTAGATGTTGCGCGCCAGGTGAATGCGCTCGAAATGCAAGGACCGGATGCCGTAGTTATGCAGCCAGACCGAGTCGCAGCTGAGACCGGAAATACTGGTGTTCGCAAAGTTTAGCAGGCGGTTGACGGGGTCGACGACTTCCAGCGTGAAACCCGGCAGCGTATCAATCACGGACTGCGTGTTGCCGACCGAGTCCGTCACTTCGATATGATAGACGGCGTCGGCGCGACGATCGCGGACATTAACGGAGTACCGTATGGCATCGGGCAGGGAAGTATCATCGATTTTTACGGAACTGTTGACGGTGTCGATTATCTCGGCGCTGCGGATTCCCGATCCGAAGGCCTGTACCTCCGAAAACTCGAAGCCGAAAGTATCATCGCAGGGTTCACCGAGCTGGGATAGCCGTGGAGGAAAGCGATCAAAGCCCGTAACGACATTGAGGGCGGCCAACCCGCGCCGACGACAACTGCTGATGACATCCAAGGTATCGTCAAAGATCGCCTCTTCGTCGCTCTGGAAGCAAATGCGAAAGGACAAGGTTGCGCCCGGCTCGAGCGTCAGGGGAAACAGAATATTGTCGGGCAGGCTGTACTCGGGTTTTCCGCTGCGGAATTCGAGATCATCGATCGTCTGAGGGAATCGTCCGTAGTTAACCAGCTCGAAATCGAAGCAGCGTTCCGAGCCGATCAAGAGCGAGTCTTTACGGCCGATCAGATCGTTGTTGCGAATTGTCGCATCGATGTGGACCGTGAAACCGGGCAGCAAATACTCCTGCTCGACTTGGAGATTGAGCACATCGGTCGCGATGATCGTAAACTCGCCGTCCTCATAGGGGTTCTGCAGCTCGGCCTGAAAGGGAACGGTATCCAGCGGCTCGGGCAGCGGGCTGATGCGGACATCCACATTACGGCGCAAATCGACCGGAGCCACAACGCTCTTGATGGGCTTGTTGAATCGCGATGTGTCGGCCGCGAAGCCGTCCACTTCGTCGCAGTTCGTGACACCTTCAATGATAGGACCAAAGATGAGATTGAACTGGACGCCGCCCAGATATCCGTAGGAGTCAGCGCCGCCATAGCCGTAGACATACACCCCGACGCTGGTATCGGCCGAGATTGAATGCACGCCGTCGTTGACGCGAGCAATGGCATAGGAGTAGTCGGTGTCGCTGATTGAAACCCAGATGAGCGGCTGCAGGGGCGGCGGCTCGACAACGACGGAGGAAGTGTTGCGGCTCGGCGCCACGATCGTCATATACTGCGTCTCATAAACAATCTCCTGATCTTCCACCACCTGCGCATTAATCGTGAGATATTCCTGCAGAAACTGCTCCACCGGCGGGATCAGAACCATAAAGGGGTCCGACTGCCGACGAACGCCGACACTGTCTTCATCCAGTTTTGTCGACTTGCGGTACTGCGCCGTCATAATGGGGCCATCGGCCCTAATGGGAAAAGCTGTCCTGCCGATCGGTCCTTCAAAAAACTGTCCGGCATTGAGGCTGACCGATTGAGCGCCGACTTTGACATTGGTGCCGTCGAGCGCCGCTATGACTCGGAAGAGGTCCGTGCCGATATCGGTTTCATCGGAGGAACGCGGAAAAGGCGTGATGAACGCGCTCATCCCCCAGGTGCTCAGGGGCGGCAGTTGCTGTACCAGGTGATCCCGGGAGTCAAGGGTCGGATCGATTGTAAAGGGCACGAGCGACCGCTGATGGCCGGCGAAGACTGCCACGGGTTTGTCGGAGATGACCTGGCTGCCCGACAGATCGCCGGAAGAGCCGAGATCCTGCTGCAGGTTGACCCGCGCCTGTACCAGATAGACTTCCCCTTCATTGAGTGTTATCGTCTGTCGATTGCGCCCGTTGATCTGGGCATTGGCCGAAGGCAGGATCTGCACTTCCGTATCATCCTCGGTCGCCACCACCGCAAACTGCGATGGCGTTGCGTTTTGTTCGGTTGCATCGTGGCTGTTGTAACTCAGCACATAATAATTGTTGCCTAAAACATCAACCGGCAGCGCCAGAAAGGCGTCGCTGGTCGTGACGGCCTTGTTCAGACCGTAGACGGCGATTTCATTGTCGGCAACGACGTGAAAGCTCTGGCGGGCAACCCGCTCATTCTGCGAAATTTCGGGGCTGTAGGTCAGTACGCCTTCGCGTAAACCCTGCAACTCGAAAAATTCGATCAGGTTATTGGCATAGCTTTGTTTGTAGGGCACCGAAAAGGTGTGAACCGCGCCGGGCTGGACCGTGAAACTCTCGGAAAACGTCTGATAATTGGTCAGACTGCGCCGGCTGGCGTATTCGATGGTGACCTGCGTTTCGACATCCGCTGAAATAAAGATAAAGAGCGAGTCCTGAATCGTATCCGGCGTATTGTGAAAGTTGGGCAGAAAGCAGAGCCAGAATTCCGTGCCCCGGCTGTCGCGTACCAGGGTATCCTGCTCCTGGGCATCGGCAGCGCCGCCTGACAGGCAGAATCCGAGTGTCATCATCACAAGTAGACGCATGGCGGTGCGGGCGGTTTTGAGGGCTTTCGGCTGCATCAGATCACTCTCCACTTTCCGGAATTCGGCATAATTTGAAAGCACAGCATTGTCAACAAACCGAGAACGATGGCCGGGGAGCGTTCAATCATTGTTGTAGAACTATGGCGCTGCGGAAAAGATTCCGCAGCGCCGGTAATTTAGCGCAGAACGAGCAACTTTCGTAATTCATACCACTGGCCGGCGCGAAATTCATAGAAATAAATTCCGTTTTTGAGTCTGCTCACATCGAGAGCCATCTGGTAGACGCCCGCTTCCACCGTATGCACAAAACGTGCAAGTTCCAGCCCAAGTGCATCGAAAATGCGCAGGTTGACGGCGGCGCTCGTCGGAAGGCCGAAATCAAGCTTGACCTGATCGCCGGCGGGTTGCGGATAATGTTGTTCCAGGAAGGCCGCGCCGCCCGCCTCTCCGGCTCCGGTACTGATGGCGATTCCGCAATTGCTGTTGGCGCTCAGGAGCGGTTGCTGCGCTTCGCCAAGCAAAGGCAGACGCAGGTCGGCGCAGGCTCCGCTGACGATGACGGTGTCGCTGAAGACGCCGCTTCGTTCGGGATGAAAACAGACGCGCAGGGACAGCGTGTCGCCGGGATTAATGAAGGCCGGCCTGCCGGCCAGGGGCAGCGAAAACTGCCGGTTGTCGTTAACCCTAAGGCGCTGCAAAGGAAGCGAACGAATTCCGTAGTTAAAGAGTATCACCGAATCGCAGCGCAGCGAGCCATAGCTGCCGGAACCGAAATCGATGGGTTTGCCGGCAATTCCGAGCGCGCCAAGGGTAAAACCGCCGATGGTATCGCGCAGCGCCCGCAGGTTACCGACTGAATCGACAACGTCGATATGGATGATCGCATCGCGTCGCGGGTCGCGAATACGGGCCTCGAAGCTGAGCCGCTCCGGTAAGCGTTCTTCACGGATTTGCACATCGCAGTTGACAGCCAAAAGGCTTGCGGACTGAATGCCGGCAACCATACCGGGGCCCTCGCTGAAGCTCAGGATGAGCAGCTCGTCGCAGGCATTGCCCTCACGTGTCACTCGCGGAGCTTCGGCGTCGACGATGGAACGCAGATTAAAGTCAAGCAGCGTTCGGCGCAGACAGCGGCCCTGTATCGCCAGGCTGCTTCGAACTTGTCCGGCCTCCGCACTCTCGAAACAAAGTTGGAAGCTGCGCGATTCACCCGGTTCAAGCTTCAGGGGCAAGTCGAAGTCCGGTCTAATCTCGAATGCGGGCATCGCTTCCGTCCAGACCAGGCTGTCGATCACCTGCGGAAAGCGGCCATAGTTTTGCAAGCGGTAGGAGAAGCAGCGTTTGCGATTCACCAGTACCGAATCCTCGACCTCAACCCTTCTTTCATCGCGTATGTCGGCATCTACATGAACCGTAAAGCCGGGAATATGGTAGCTTCGCTCGGAATCGTAGAGCTCGGCGAAAGTGCTTAACAGCGTAAAAGCACCGTCATTGTACGGGTTTTGCAGCTCGGCCTCGAAGCGGACTGTATCGCCGGCGCCGTTCGGGTTCAGGATGCGCACATTGACATTGGTCCGTAGTTCTTCGGGTGCTTCGATCGCCGTGACGGCATTGCGGGAGCCGCTCGTATCGCTGGCGATTCCGCTCAGCCTGAGGCAGGCACTCGTTGTGTCAAAGGCGGGCGCAAGGATCGGTTCCAGGAGGAGGCCGCCGGGATAGCCGTAAGAATCTGCGTGACCATATCCGTAGGCAATAACGCTGATATTGGCCGCCGCGGATAGTTCGTGGACGCCGCTCTCGACAAGGGCGTGCGCATAGGCAAAATCGGAACCCGGAATGTCGGTCCAACGAATATCATCCAGCGGCGGGGGCTGCAGACGAATTGTCGAGCGCGCTTCCTTTGGGGCGACAATGGTTAAATAGTGAAATTCATAGATCGCCCTGTCATCTTCATAGGTTTGGGCATTCACTAGCAAATACTGATTGAGATACTGCTCGACGGGCGGTACCAAAACCATGAAAGGGTCGGCGACACGACCATCGTTACGTGTGTTTTCCACGTTGGTAGATTTTCGGTACTGTGCTACCAGGATCGGACCACTCGCGCTGATTGCCTTGGCTTCATCTGTCAATGTATCCTCAAAAACTTCGCCGGCATCCAGGAAGATTTCATCATCGGCGATTCTAACTTCCGTATTATCAACAGCCGCCACGATGCGAAAAATGTCTCCGCTAAGCTTTTGCTCATTGCGGGCCTCGGCAAATGGTGTCACGAAGGCGCGGCGCCCCCAGGTGGATACGGGTAGAAGCTGCTGGATCAGGTGATCGCGCGACAAAAGCGTATCGCTTCGCTCAATAGGGACCAGGGCACGTTTGTGTCCCGCAAACACCGCGACAGGCCTGGACGATTTGACTCGGCTTCCGGATAAATCATTCTCGAATCCGATTCCCGGGATGCTGCCGACTTTAGCCTGAACAAGATAGACCTCGCCTTTATCCAGCAAAAGACTGCGGTCTCCCTGTTCGGATTTCGTGGGGGCACTTGGCTGGATGGAAACTTCGGTGTCGTCTTCCGTGGCGACGATGGCGAACTGTGATGGTGTACCTACGGACCCATCAATGTCGTGACTGTTATAGCTCAGTATTATGTAGTCTCTTCCTAAGGCATCGGTTGGCATCGCCATAAACGCATCTGTGGATGTGTTTGCCCGATTCATTCCGTACAACGCAATGTCCTCATCACTGCGGATATGAAAACTCTGTCCCGCGATCGATTCATTCTGACTTTCATCCTGTAACTCTAAATACTCGAATGTCCGCTCGCTGATCTGCCGCCGAAATGGTAAAGCATAAGAGTAAATCTGATTGGTCTCTACATGGAATTCATCACTATACACTTCATAGTCGCTGCTGCCGGGCTGCCAGGCACGATAGTCGATCCTGACCCTGGTTGCTTTATTTGCACTGATGAAAATAAAAAGTGAATCGTATTTCAGCGTTTTGCTGATGTGAACATTCGGCGGAAAACACAGCCAGAATTCCCTGCCGCGATAGTCCGGCAAATCGCCCGAATCCTGGGCGGCCAATGGCAATTCCGCCAGGAGCAGCACAATAACATAACTGAAGATAAGCCCGCTCAACCTGCATGTCGACCACCGTCCTGCCTGAGCTAGTCGATCTGTGATCGAGTAAATGATAGCATTACGCATGATGAACCTCATCACATACGGGCAGGGTAGCAATCTAAGAGACAAGGGAGCCGGCAAACCGGCAAATGGTTACACTTTTTTGTTCATACTGTCGGCAAAGAGCGTGCGGCCGTCCGGCGCGACAAACTGAGTATAGAGCCGATCCGGCGTCAGCGCGAGGTAGACAAAACCGCCATTCGTTGCTGCAAACAGGGAGTTCTTGCCGTAAGCGGTGTTGCGCGCGCCACCGCCTGCCCCGGAGATCAAACAGCGGAAGTGATCCTCAGAGGCCTGCAGATACTGTAAGTCGTGGTCGTGACCATTGATATAGATGTCGGCCTTGTATTTGTCCAGAAGGGGCTTGAAATGGCGAATCATGGGTCGCATATCGCCATAGACGCCGTGAGAGCGGATCATATGATGGCCGAAGACAATCTTCCAGCGCGCTTCGGAAGCCGCCAGCTCTTCCGCGAGCCAGGCTGTCTGACGTTGGGTGGATTTCTTGTCGCCGGTAATGACGAGTTGGGTGTCGAGAGCGAAGAAATCAGCCTTGTTCTGCTCGTCAATCGGCCAGGAAAATTTATAGTGTCGGTCGGGCATGTGCCAGCGCGGGTTGCTGACGCTGTAGGCGATTTGTGCGTCGGGATTCAGCCTGTGGTCGTGATTGCCGAGTACAGCATACCATGGCAGGTTAAGCGCCGGATCGGCAAAAACTTTTTCGAACTTCGACTGCCATTGCGGGTCTTCCGCCGAAACAACGCCCTTTGGATAAATGTTGTCGCCGGTGCTCATGATAAAGTGTGGCTTTTCGCTTTCAGCCAGCAGTGCCATTTGTTTGGCTACTCGCCGCGCCAGACGTCCGCCGGTGCCCCAATCGCCCAGAATAAAAAAACGCAGTGAAGGCTTTGCCGCAAAACTCTCGATCCTGAAGGCAGGCGTGGCGCGCCAGTTGTCGACCGATTTACCGCCCATGGTCAGGGCGGAAGTAAGCATACCCAGATATTCGGGGTTTTTGCTGAAGGCCCAGCCGCTGCCGCCGAGGAAACCAAGGCCGATCAGCGTTTTCAGGAATGTGCGGCGTTTCATAGAGTTACTGCTACAATGCTCAAAATCAACAGGCGGGAAGAGAATGCTAATGTAGACTTTCCCGACCCAAGAATCAATAGCAAAGAACGTATCTTTTGATCGGCCGAGCGTCCCAGCGCTTGTGCCTTCTCCATTGGCCGGCGCAAAATATTATGCTCCTGATACGTTAACCATCATTCGCGGATCATTCTTTGCCCATAGTGAGGTGGTATGCGCAAGCGCAGTTACGAAGAGCTGCTCGATCAGCGATTGACGAATGAGCAGGCTCTGGCGGCGCGACGGCATCCGTTGTCGCTGCTTCTTTGTAATATTCGCTCTCAGTATAATGTCGGCTCCATATTCCGAACGGCCGATGCCGCTCTGCTGGAGGAAGTGATTCTCTGCGGTTTTACGCCCCGCCCGCCGCGCCGCGAAATCGAGAAAACCGCACTCGGTGCTGTAGACTCAGTCCCCTGGCGTTATGATGAGTCGGCATGCGAAGCGATCGATGCCATCAAAAAGAGCGGCCGTAAAGTCCTGGCGCTGGAATTGACGGAGGGCGGCGGCAGCTACGATGCGCTGCAAGCGAGTGACTTTCCGCTTTGTCTGGTTCTGGGCAATGAAGTCAGCGGCATCGACAGCGAGATACTCGCCGTCTGTGACGGCGCGATAGAGATACCCATGTACGGCGTGAAGCATTCATTGAATGTCAGTGTCGCAACCGGCGTCGCCGTTTTTGCGGCGCTGCGCGTCTGCCGGGAGTCCCTGCCGGCGGTCTAGGCGTCGTACATCAGGCTCCCGGCACGCGCCAAAACCGGAGAATCTTGTGAAATTGAGCGCATTCCTGTCCTGAGCAAGTGAGGGCATTCGTCAACTATCGAGATTGAGCTTTTAATGAAATTACGTGTTGCAATCCCGGATAATCCCGCCTTTGCTCGTCTTACCGAGCGGGCAGCAGAGGTCTGCCGCCAGAATGACTTCGAACTGCTGCCCGTTTCGACGGATCGCTGCGCGGACCTCCTGCATCGTCACTTCGCCGAGCTGGCGCTTATTACGCCGGAAGCTTATGGCAGTGCCGTCGGAAGCGCGGATTACCGCATCGTGCGTGGACCGGCCCTGATGCTCGAAGGCTTTTGCAAGCAGGCTTCCATCTATTTCCGGCCGGGAGCCGCCGACATCGCGAGCTGCGCTATCGCCGAACCAAACGAGTTTGTGTCGCGGATGGGCGGGGTTGTCCTCGGTGAAAAATTTCAGTTGCCGCTGACAATTGCCGCTCACAAGGGCAGTCCGACGGAATTGTTGCGGCGCTTCGATGCTGTTCTGGCCATGGGCTCGGATGATTCTCTGGCCGCCTCGCTCGATATCAGCGAAGAATGGCAGGATTTGACCGGTGAGGCGCTGCCCCTCTTGCAGTGGGTTTGTCGGCCGGAAGAAATGCCGGCGAATATCGAGGAAATCGTAGGCTTGATGGCCGCCCCCGACCTGCCGGAAAACGAAGTGATCAGCGATACGCCGGACGACCCGGACGGATTGTCGCGCCAGGGCGTGATTCACTGGCGCTGGAACGATGCCAGCGAAGCTGCGCTGAACAAAACGATCGAGATGCTGTTTTATCTGCAGTTTGTGCCGGCGATCGCGGCTGTCAAAATATTCGGACGCGATCCCTTCGAATAGGCGCCGGACCGACCTTCGTTTTGCAGCCGGACGGGATCTTCCATGTCACTGCCGGCGCGCCGGGTGACGCGGCATTCGATGTAATGCGCAACTCTGGATGCGCCAAACACCAACGAGACTCAGGAGGACAGGATGCTTTCACTGTCGGAAAAACTTTTGAATTTGGGCGAATCGGCCACCCTGGCAATGATGGCCAAAGCCAAAATGCTGTTGCGCGAAGCTAAGGACGTGATCAGCCTGTCAGGCGGCGAGCCGGATTTCGATACGCCCGAATGCGTCAAAGAGGCGGGTATCCAGGCTATCCGCGATAACTTCAGTCATTATACTTTTGTGAATGGCA
>JANQRB010000178.1 GCA_028284775.1 Candidatus Kapaibacterium sp.
TTAATCTGACACCCGCTGATTGGAAAAACTGACAATAAAAAACGACGTGTGTCCCGTGCTGAATCGTAAAATCTACTTTTTCAGGATCGACTAATTAATCACCTGCGATCAGCTGGTCATCAGCAATCTATGCTGACAAAATCCATAAATCAATTTGAACCAGGTCGCATACTCCGCACATCGCTCAGGTCTTCGAGCGTCCCGGCAGGCGCCACCAGGGGGTGCCGGGATATTGATGATGCTCGTGATGATAGGCCCCGAAATGATAACAGGTTAAGAAAGATATTATTGTCGGCCAGTATGTGGAACGAGCGCAATGTTTGTCGGGAAATCCCGAGGCAAGATTTCGATGTGGCAGATAGGTGCCGAAATAAAAAAGTTGAACAGTACTCAGCAATGATGGCACCACCCAATAAATAAGCAGGTTCGGCAGCGCGATACCAACTATGTGTTGCAGAAAATTAAACATGATCGCCATCCCGACGATTTGCGGCAAACGCAGGTACTCTCGCATAAAACGCAGATACCACATCCAGAATCCGCCTCGTGGATTCTCATGAAAGTCCGGATCGTGCGAACTGCCGGAGTAACGATGATGCTCGTGGTGTTTCTGCCGCAGTACTCGATATGAAAATAGAGCATACAGGAAAACGGCGATACTGCCAATGGCCCGGTTTACGCGTGCATTGCCCGGTAGAACGCTTCCATGCATCGCATCATGGGCTGTGATAAACAGGCCGGTATACAAAAAAGTCTGCCACAATACAGCCGGTAGGTACTGCAGCGGTTTGGTTTGCCCTAATAGCCAGACAAGGCTGCCGCCCCAGCTAATAAGGATTAACAGTGCAATAACTATTCCTTTAGGCCGCTCAAAGTTCATCAGGAGACTATCACCATCGTGAAATACAACACTTGTGCAGGATAGGCGTGGTGAAGCAGCGGCGGGAGCGGCGATTGCAAGCGTTTAATCCCGAGGCTCGCGGCGGCCAAGAGCAAACCCATAACAAACCATGCCACGTAGTTTTGCATCGGCACACTGGCTCCTTCCCACCGCCAATAGCCGAGTTTTATCGCGGCCGGTTCCATTATGACATCAAACATGGTCATAAGCATTGCTGTGCCCACTATTGCGATTACCGGTCTGGTACGCCAACGTGCGGGCGCCAGGCGTTGAAAAAGGGCAGCACTGCATAGCAGAGTACTTAACCAGGCAAAACCAATTGCTAGCGGAACGGAGGCCAGCTCGGGCAACAAAATATGACCATAGGAATAATCGCCAAATATCAGGCCGCTGGCCTGACCGAAGGTTTCCACTAAATGCGTCACTACTACCATGAGGCCCGACCAGAGCAAGAAGTAAGTACGTCCGCGAAGGCCAACCGCATCATTCCCTACGCCGCGCCAGCATTCAAACACCAGCCAGGTTGTCAGCCCAATAAGCATGGGGCCTGCCATCGATTCCATCAAAGCTTGCAATACACCCAGTACATGCCACAATCCACCAGCGCCCATCAGCAGGTAGAGCAGAAACAGCTTGGCACGATTTCGCTGCGCGCTGCCGCTTGTGTCTGTCATTGGCGAATCTCGATGTCGCGACCTTTCCATTGCACCCGTCCTTGTTCAATTTGCCGCATCGAGTTAAGACCGATTGCACCCACAAACAGAATCGCGAATGGATGCAGCCAAATGCCTGCCGCCGGATGTCGAAATCGAGCCCACAGAACTATTCGCAACAGCAGTTGGAGGCCGATAAGCCAAAGTGCAATATTCTGGTATTCGGGCAACCATACGAGAACGTACGGCAGAATCCCAACATTCAATAGCATGAGCAGCAGGAGCAGAAACAGCCCGCGCCGGTAGCCTGTGAGGCCAAGCAAGTTTTTCGAAAATCCTTGCCACACCTCTCGGCCGCTGTGGTACATCCGGCCAAAGATGACACCGGTACCGGCGCAAGTCAGTATAGGTATGCCCGACTGCTTTGCGCGCCGGCTAAGCTCGACGTCTTCGACGATCTGATTCCTGACGGCATTGTGACCGCCGAGCGAGTGATATGCATCGCGGGTAAATGCCAGCCATTGACCGTTCGCCGCGGCAAGTGACGAATAGGAAGAACGAAAGCTGAGCCACAAAGGCAGACCGGCATAAACGAAGAGGTCGATTAACGGAAGAGCCAGAATTTCCGCTACGCTCCCCGTTTTTTGTTGCGGAAAGGCCGAGAGCAATCCCAGGTCCAACGATTGCATCCAGCCGAGCGTTGCGCGTACAGCTCCGGGTGCATGCGTGTTATCAGCATCGGTAAACATTAAGTATTCCCCTGCCGCCGAGGCAGCAAGTTGGTGACAGGCCCAATTCTTTCCCGTCCAGCCCGCTGGCAACTCCCGTCCTGTGATCAATCGCAGCCGCCTGTCCCGGTCACTAAAATTTCTTATGATTGCCGCGGTTCCGTCTGTCGAATGATCATCGAGAACCACTATTTCCATGTAAGGATAATCTTGGGCGCAGAGAGACTCCAGGGTCGCAGCGAGCGCACGCTCTTCATTCCGCGCAGGCACCAGCACGGAAACAAGCGGCAGGCTTCGCGGGCGAGGCGCCGAGCCTAAAAACGGACCGGTCAAGGCATTAACAAGCACGACCAGCAAGAGAAGTCCCGCAATAACAAGAGCGCTATATAAGAGTATCAGCAGCATAGGTGATTGTCGGCCTCAAACCTAGGGCGATCGCCTGACATAAAACAAACTGCTCAAACGCTCAACGTTATTGTTAATCGAGCTTTCGCCCCGCAGCAATTCGATTGCTTTCCGACCTTGCAAAATGTCTGCCTGTAATTCGTCGAGCAGCGTCTCGTGCAACGCCTCCATCTGCCGCAGATTGGACTCTACCATCGTTTGCGCCGGGGCTGGCGAGCCGAACCTGACAAAAATTTCGGGTCGCTGATCTCCAAGGAATTCTGCTCGGATGCCGACCGGAAGCACACTTAACTGCGGTGGACAGCGTTGCAGGAGCCACTCGATCCCGGGGCGATACGCCAGGGGCCGCCGGGCAAATGGAAGCAGTTCGCCCTGGGGAAACATACAGACCATCGCGGATGGAGCAGCCGAAAAAATTTCAAGTGTGTACTGCAGGGATGTCAGAATCTTCTTTGGTGACGCCGGGGCAATCGAATATGCACCCAATCGCTGGAAAAAGGGAAACTTCCTCAGCTCGCGTTCCAGCATCATCAGATAGAACGGGCGTCGCAAGAAGGACCTGTTGAGCAAATACACGACAAAGCCGTCCCACCAGGTGCTGTGATTCGGCAGCAGAAGCAACGGGTGCTTTTTCGATAGCAGCGGGGGCTCATTCGTTAGCGTGATGGCGCGGAAGTGTCGCCGGCACAAGCGGCCGAGGTAAATCTTAAAAATTTGGTCGGCCCATCGGTTGTGACGCGCTTGTAACATGTCGTCCCGGCTAGCGATTCGAAAATGGAAGCTGTTGCAATGATACTAATTTGGCGCGAACAATTTCACGGGCAATAATCTTTGATTTTTCTTTGGCCGGAACGTAGACCCTTCCCTGAAAGGGATTGTAGTTGCGTTGGGCCAGCTTTTCCAGGATTCCGCGGTACATAGTGCTGGCGGCGCAAATCGCAAAGCGCGCATCCCGATCGAGCAAGGCAATTCCCTCTTCTCCTTCCCGGTAGTACGCTTCGGCGCGTTCGATCTGAAATCGCAGCAATTCACGCAGGGCCGGGCTATCGGTTTCGCGCAAAATGTCCTCTTCATCCACGGCAAAACGGCGCATTTCGTCCTGTGGCAAATATATATGCCCGTTGTCCTTATCTTCCTTAATATCACGCAGGATATTCGTAAGCTGCATTGCGACGCCCAGCTTCTCGGCATACTTCCCTGCTCCGGGATTGCTGAATCCGAGAATGTGCATCATCATCAGGCCTACGACCGAGGCTACGCGATAGCAAAACAGGTACAAATCGTCGAAGCTAGCATATCGGTGCAGCTCCAGATCCATTCCGACGCCCAGCAGCAGCTCCTGCGCATAATGTTCTGGTATGCCGTAGATCCGGGCCACAGCGATAAATGGTCGCACGACAGGATGTTCCGACTCGCCGCCGCGATAGGCCAGGCTTATTTCATTTGACAGCATCCTTAACTCGGCTTTGACTTCTTCCGGTGAGCGCTGCCGCGGATTGTCGACGATATTGTCGGCGTGGCGGCAGAATCCGTACACAGCATAAGTAGCCCAGCGTTTGCGGACCGGGAGAAACTGTGTCGCCAGGTAAAAGGAACGGGCATACCGCTTTGTTAAGGCGCGCACAAAGCGGAATTGAGCTTGAAGCTCGGGATCCTTCCAAAAGCGCTGTTGAGAGCGTACTTGAGGCATTGAAACGCTTCTTTCTGCGATGATTAAAGTTTGTCTAATCGGATACAATCGACCTGGCACTCGATTCCTGATGCAATTCACGCATCACGAGCTTTTCACTGGCTTCGGCGCTCAACAACACACCCGGAACGCCGGCACCGGGATGAGTTCCCGCTCCCACGAAATACAGGCGTTCGATGTCTTCACTGCGATTGTGCGGACGGAAGTAGGCCGTCTGCAAAAACGAAGGTTCGATACCCCAGGGACTGCCGAGATAAGAATTGCGGTCGCGGGCAAAGTCCCGAGGCGTGTAGGTTTCCATTACATCGAGGTTTTCCTGTAATCCCTCCAGGCCAAAGTCCTGCTCCAGGAACGCCAGCACCTTAGCGGCGAATAGCGGACCCGTGACATCCCAGTCGATGTCGGCGGCCAGATTGGGAACGGGAATTAACACGTACATACTTTCACAACCGGCGGGCGCCATACCGGCATCAGTGCGAGTCGGCACGTGCAGGTACATCGAAAAGTCGTCGGCCAGTATTTTATTGTCGAAAATATCGCGCACCAGTTCCTTGTATCGATGGGACAGGATGAGCGAGTGATGCAGTAGTCGCGGATACTGGCGACGGACGCCGAGATATATCAGAAACGCACTCATTGAGTACTTCGTTTTATCCAGTCGATTGTTTGTCCAGTGCCGTCGAAATTGTTCCGGCAACAATTGTTGATAGGTATGAGTTACGTCGGCATTGGATACGACGGCATCAAATTCAAAACTCTCATCACCGACGCGGACCCCGACAGCTCTGCCGTTATTGACAAGAATTTCGTTAACCTCGGCATTGCAGCGAATGCTGCCGCCGCAGTCGCGCAATAACTGTACAAAAGCCTGCACAAGCGAATACATTCCACCCTTGCTGAACCAGACACCGCCGCTTCGTTCCAGATACGGGATCATCAGATAAACGGCAGGCGACCGAAAGGGATTGCCGCCGATAAACAATGGATGAAACGAGAAGGCGAAGCGATTCCGGGCGTCGCGAAAGAAACGCTTAACAAAAGTATAGGCCGGCAGTAGTGCATTGAGCTTCAAAGCGCGGGGCAAGAAGGAAATCATCGTCCGCCAGCTCAGGAAGGGTTTGGCCCCCAGCCCATCGCTTATAACAGCATCGTATATGCCCCTGGCTGCCTGCATAAATCGTTCGTAATTAGCAGCATCAGCAGGATGAAAGTCATGCATCTGAGCTTGCATCGCGCCGGCATCACCACTATAATCCATCACGCTGCCATCACGATAAAAAATGCGGTAAAAAGGATCCAGGGCTTCAAGAGTCAGATAGTCTTCCATCCGGCGGCCGGCGGCGTGAAAGACATCGCCAATAATCGCCGGGGCAGTGATGAGGGACGGTCCCATATCAAAGGTATAGCCCTTAAGCTTCAATTGCGCGGCATGGCCGCCGGGCTGTGCATTTTTTTCAAACAGCGTCACATCGTAGCCCTGTGACTGCAAACGGATTGCAATCGCAAGTCCTCCGAAACCCGATCCGATCACTGCCACTTTTTGCATTCCTCTCGCCCGCATTTCAGGGTTATGACGATTCGTTTTCGGCACATTTACAGATTCCCGGTCTTTCTGACCGCTATTTTGTTTCTATGTAGCGGCATCAGAAATGACATTTACCCGAAATACTAATAAATTTGTAAAGGTTCAAAGAATTCACCCCAAATCGCTCAGACTTTGGATTCAAGGTTAACAAAGACAGAGTGAGTTGTGGGAATCGCACAGTTTCCGATGTTGAAAGGCAGCGGCATCTCTAGCAATTGTCGGCCTCTTCCGTTATCAGTTCAGCCGCCATTTTGCCCGATAGCAGCACAAGGGGGATGCCGCCGCCGGGGTGGCTAGAGCCGCCGGCAAAATATAAGCGGCGCAAATCACGGCTTCGATTCGGCGGACGTTTGAAGGCAGTACTGCGATCATTCGATGCAATACCGTAGATACCACCACGGTTAGTGCGGTACATACCATAGAAATCGTCTGGAGTAATGATTTCTTCGTACTCTATGTGCGCTTCCAGATCCAGGCCGCCCTTCCGCAGACGCCGCAGAACGGCCGCGCGCACTTTCGCGATTTGCCACTGGTTTTCCTCCTGAAGATACGGCATGTTAACCATTACGAAGCAATTGCTGCCGCCCGACGGCGCATGCCCGGCATCTGCTTTTGCGCTGATTGCAACATAAACCGTCGGATCATCGGGTGCTCGTCGCTCGTGAACCAGACAGTTGAATTCGGACTGATAGTCCGCTGAGAAAAAAACATTGTGCTGTTCCAGTTCTTGTAACGGCAATGATATGCCCCACAGAAATACCATTCCCGATAATGATGGTTCAAGCCTATTGAGTGCCGCGCGGCGCCGCGCGAAGCCCTCAATCAGTGTGTTGAAAGTCTCGACGACATCGGCATTGCACAAGACATAGTCAGCCGACTCACTCTTGTCTTCCAACTCCACGCCAAGTACCTTGCGCCCGTCGTGAACAATTTTTTTCACGGGCCGACCGCTGTGAAGACCGACACCTAGCTTTGAGGCGATTTCTCGCAACACTTCAACGAGCCGGTACATCCCGCCATTGATGTAATAGCCGCCCAGAACGTGCTCAACATACGCAATGATGTTAAGAGTGGCCGGCGCCTGATAAGGATCGGAGCCATTGTAGGTAGCATAGCGATCAAAGAGCTGTACAAGTCGCGGATCAGTGAAGTGACGGTCAACAGCCCTGTGCATCGACCGTAGCGGATCTATTTGCGCCAGATGCCACAAGCTTGGCCAAAAGTGAGGACGCAGTACTTTTCTGAATTCATGCAGCGGTGTAAACAGAAATACTTCGGATGCCCGTTGATAAATTCTAGCGCTATACTGAATAAACCGCCGGTATGATTCTGTCTCACCTGGCGCAAAGTCCTTGAGAGCAGCCAGCATACGCGCCTCGTCGGCATGTGCGTCTAATCGGCTGCCATCGGCGAAGAAGTAACGACAAAGCGGCGCTAACCTGGTCAAGGGCAGCAGCAGTTGGCGGTCGAATCCGGCGACGGCAAAAAGCTCGTCAAGGACAAAGGGCATCGTGAGCAGCGTGGGGCCGGTGTCGAAGAGGTAGGCGCCCAGGCGACGCTGGTTCATCTTGCCGCCCAGACCTGCATTACGCTCGTAGAGCTGAACCTCAAAACCTGCGACGGCAAGGCGAATGGCCGCGCTAAGACCACCCAGGCCGCCACCGATTACAATTACTTTGGGTTTCATGATCTGCGTCGTTTCAATCGTTCGTAGATGATAACACAGGAAAAAATGTGCGCCAGGCCGTAGACAAAATCTTCAATTGGTATCGTTCCGATGCGCAGCCCGAGCTGGTAAGTCTCGCCGTAAAGGACCAGGGGGCGAGCGGTGAGATAAGTATTGAAAATCAAAATAAACACAATTAAAATGCCGCCGAAGAGCAAGGACTTGCGCCTGACTATAAGATTCGTCTTAAGCATCCTGTCCAGCAACAAGCAGAGGGCGGCGGCGAAACATACCAAGGCCGAATATTCCCTGAGCAGCAGCAGGAGTGCGACGCCGATCGTCAGCAGGATAACAACGGCGGCTATGATTGGTCCATTGTTTGGTGCCGTGCGCGCCTCCGAGCGAAGCGGTAATATCTCCCAAACAAACAAGCAGGCAAAAGGCACCGTGAGAAAAAACAACCATTCACCCGGAGGAAGCCCCAATAATCGGCTGTCAATTGTATAGGACGGGTTGAACCACCAGTGGCGATCAGTTACCAGAATATCCCAGATAACAAAAGGCGGAAGTATAACCAGAGCTGCGGCAAGCGCCCGCGGCCATTGGGAAACGAAGTGCGTGCGTGTATCGAAGCTTGCCAGGACCGGCCCCGTAATGACGATCAGATTAAAGAGTAGGTATTCGTATGGCATCTCGACCCGACGCTCTCTGCTGCCGGTGCAGTTATTGTTGTCGTAACTATCAAGGCAGTCAATTGCCGCCAGGGATGTCGCGAAGATACGCGAAGCGCCAGACCCCGGCAAACCGAATTCACCCGGCGGGAATTTGAAGCGAACAAAACGCTTAACAGGCGGTGTGAATCGCAATGAGTGAATTTAAACAAAAAAAAGGAGCCTGAATTGTTCAGGCTCCTTTGTTCCACCTTACCGATGGGTTGCGACTATCAACCGTTCGTCTTAAAAGTCATACCGAATAAACTTGTCAAAGCCGCCCAATCGAAATAAGATGGTTCCTGTATCTATACCATATTGACTGGCGTAGAGATGTTGGAGCGGCGTGAGATCAAAGCGCAAATCGCGCGAAAGGAGCGATCTGCACTCATCGCCATTGTCGTCGTATTGAATAGCAAGCTTAGCCTGCACTGGATACGACTCCGCAAATGCACTTGCACCAACCAATTCAAAATCATGTTCCTCGCAACCGCCGCCATAGGTAACACTCAAACGCAACACATTATCCACTACTTCGGCCGAATTAATTTCATACGCGCCATCGGTCGTACTATTTTCCCAGGCGTCTTCAATTACAATGCGTTTGACCGTTTCTTCTTCCGTTAGAACATTCGATTCAGCAATTACTGCGGTTGTCTGTTTGTTGCAGGAATATATAAACAAGCTCATAATTCCCGCCGCGATTACCATCCCTTTGAACACGTTCATCGTTCTCTTCCCGATTCGTGATAATTAAACCACTCGACTCATCACGCTGCAATTCTCTACTCCACTCTCAGAATAGCTTAACCTCAATTACCAGCGAATAACTCAAATTCGCCGAAAAGGTTACCGAAAACTTAGGGTATAAATCGAGTACCTTTATACGAGAATTTAACAGTGTCCGTCTTGAGCGGACATAACTCAAGCTCACATCCCAGAAATGCCCGCAGCACTTCTTTGTTGCTCTGCGAATGGCTCGAAGCCTTGACACCGAGATATTCACCGCCGTCCGCAATGGCACAGGCAAGCATCAATTGATCGGCCAGATGTTCACCAACCGGAGCGTCGGAGCGCATATATTCTTCCACGGCATCGGCCAGGCTGTCAGCAACAGTTTCGGCCGCAACACCGCGCCGTCCGAATCCGGTGATTACTTCGGTAACATTGTCATATGCCATCTCAGCGGTGATGACATTGCCAATGCCACGGCCATGTGGCAGTTCTTCGGCTACTAACTCTTCCGCCTTCCAACCAAGGCGTTCTCGTAACACCTTGATTTCACGGTCGGCAATGCTCAGCGGTAGATTGAGCACCCGAGCCCTGATCGTCCGCGATCGCAATTGACCACGCTCCATCAACTTCAGGGGCTGAAGTGTGCCGGACGACTCGATGTCAGCCATAAAGCGGCCGCCGCCGGCTGGAAAGAAGCCGTAGCGATGGAGTGTACAGGTGACCCGGGCCCCCATCCGATTGATAAGCGGCACATAGGACTTCGCGAGAAAGTCAAAGGGCGGCGCGGCCGGATTGTGCGTGCCGCCTTCAATAACAAGTTGAGAGCGCCCTGGAACGGTCAGCAGCGCGGGCAAGACTGTCTGTAAGACTAGGGTCGCGCTGCCAGCCGAACCAATCGCAAAAAAGTACCTACCTGGAGAAATAGTGATCGGCCGGAAACTCAGTGTTCGCGAGCCGAGCTGCGCACCCTCGACAGTGGCGCCCGAAATGTCGCGGGCAGCCTGGACGGCCGTCAAATGCTGACGCAACAGTCCCGGCTTTTTGCGGCCTGCACGAATGTTGATCATGTGCAGCGGCCGACCGGTAATCATCGATAGTGTCAATGAACTACGCAGTATCTGTCCGCCGCCTTCGCCTCGGGATCCATCGATTGATATTGCTTTCATTTCATCCATAGCAAACGACTATATCTCAAGAGTGCTGATTCAGAAATTGCGATCTGACGTACCAGAAGACGCTTTAAACGCCATTTGGCTTCATGTGCTGTAATTTTTTCCGCCGCCCGCAAGGGAGCCCGAGACCATAAGCTGATCAGGCGGCTCCCCTGGTGCTTTTGTCGGCATCCTTAATCACAAATCGCGCGCTGAGGCGCGCAACCTCACTGGCCAGTCCGGCCTTCGTTACCGATCGCAGCACCTCATCGAAGTCTTTGTACACAGCCGGCGCCTCGTCACGCGGATACGATCGACAATTGGTCAGGATATCGCGCTCGTGAAACGAACGGTCGACCGCTAGCTGGTCCAGCTCGCGAATTGCGCGTCGACGCCCCATTTGCCGTCCCGCACCGTGATTGACGCTGAAGCAGGAATGCTCCGCTCCTTGCTCCGCCGCCATTACGACCGAACCCGACTGCGGATCGCCCGGCAAGAGAATCGGATGTCCGCTGTCATAAAACGGCGTATCTTTGAGCGTATGGTGTCCCGCCGGAAAGGCACGCGTTGCTCCTTTGCGATGAACCCATTGCAGACGTCCATCGATAACTTCCTGCCTAGCGATGTTGTGAGAGATAAAATACACCAGTTGTCCCCTGACTCCGGGAATAACTTCCTGAAATGCTTCCAGCACCAGCGCATTGATCAGTAAATGGTTGAGCGTCGCGAAATTTGCGCCCAGCGCCATATCGTTCAGATAAGCATCCGCTTCCGGCGTCCCCAGCGGCGCATAGACCAACTTCTTATCCTGAGCCGGAAAGGGCAGCGACCATCGTTCAAACTGCTGTTCAAGGGCACGAAACTGCCCGGAGGCGAGCTGGTAACCGAAGCCGCGTGAACCGCAGTGCGAAAGAAATGCTACATGTCCGTCTCGTAAACCGAAGGCAGCGGCGCGGCGGCGGGCAGTATCGCTGTCGAGCACCCGTACCACTTCGCATTCGCCGAAATGGTTGCCGCCGCCATAAGAGCCAAGCTGCTCCACTTTGTCGACAAAGGCCGGGAACTGCCCCGAGTCAATAAGTCGATCCAGACGATCGGCAAGGGCGGCCTGACTGCCGTCATGGCCCGTGTGGACGGCATCCTCGCAGCGCTCGATCCATTCTTCCGGAATTCCAAGCGCGCGACACACGGACGCCGATGCGCCTTCCACCGCCACCCGCCGGCCAAGCGCAGCATCGACCGGACGCGATTGGGGCACCGATCGTTGTCCCTTGCCGGCCCCCGTCGGTGTACGCCGACCGATAGCATCGATTATTGCCCGTCGAATAGAGTGACTGGCAATCTCCTCGGCCGGCAATTCCAGCTGTAGCAGGCTCATCGAGCATTTGATGTCGACCCCGACCGGCCCCGGATAGATATGACTGGGCGAGGTCATGACACAGCCGATCGGAGCGCCATAGCCACCGTGGGCATCCGGGTTGAGCACCAGCCTCGTTACACCCGGCGCGCTGCGCGCGTTGAGAGCTTGCTGCAGACAGGTATCGTCGAACGTGGCGCGGATAGCAGCCGTGCCAATAACATCGATTGAGCTACCGCCATGTTCGCCGGGCGCGAACAGTCGACCTTTCGCTTCATCTGTTTCGCGAATATCACTATGATGAATGCTGCTATTGCCTGTCATAATATCACTTCCTTCGCTGGAGAACTTTACCGTTGATTCGAGTAGTACCTGGCTCGTCGAAACTACCGAGGCTCTACACCTTTGCTTGTCAGTAGCTGTCTCATATCGCGTGCCAGATTCAGGCATGGCCCCCCCGATCTTTGATTTTTTTCTATAACCGAAGCTTTTAAAGTTTTTTGGCGATTGTGCACAAAGGATGCGCTATCTTGTATTCGCGTATACGAGATTAACTTCTACAGAATGGAGTTGACTATGCAGACAAAAGATACTGTTGTCATTTCGCTTCTGGGCACGCAACTCGATGCCGGCAAGGGCGATGAACGCTGGCGTCGCTGGCGCCCCAATGTTTCTGTTTGTCAGCATGATGATTTACTCGTCAGCCGCATGGTCTTGCTTGCGCCCCCGAGTCACAGTCGTCTCACCCGAACGATAGCCAGGGACATCGGCCTGGTGTCGCCTGAAACAAAAGTACAGATCGAGGCGCTTGATCTGGCCAATCCTTGGGACTTCGAACAGGTGTACTCGGCTTTACGCGATTTCACCGAAAAAATGCGTATTGATGTCGAAACGGAAGAATACCTGGTTCACATTACGACCGGTACGCATGTAGAACAAATCTGTCTGTTCCTCTTGACGGAATCGCGCCTTATCCCCGGCAAGCTGTTGCAATCATCACCGCCCGCACGTGATGCCCAGGCAGACCCGGCCGGCCAGTATCATGTAATCGATCTCGACCTCTCGCGCTACGACAGCATCGCCAGCCGTTTTGCTCGCGAACATCAGCGCGGCGTGGCTTTTCTGAAAGCGGGCATCGACACGCGCAGCGCCGGATTTAACCGACTGATCGAACGTATCGAATTCGTTGCATTGCGAAGCAGTGCGCCGATCTTATTGATGGGCCCCACCGGCGCCGGCAAGTCCAAGTTGGCTCGCCGCATATTTGAGCTGAAGCAGGTAAATCGACAGATCGAAGGGCTATTCGTAGAAGTCAATTGCGCTACGTTGCGCGGCGACGCTGCGATGTCCACCCTTTTTGGTCATACTCGCGGCGCCTTTACCGGCGCATTAAAAGATCGACCCGGTCTGTTGCGCGCGGCCGATAAGGGCATGATATTTCTGGATGAAATCGGAGACCTCGGTAGCGATGAACAAGCCATGCTCCTGCGTGCGCTTGAAGAAAAGCGTTTCCTGCCGGTGGGCGCTGATAAAGAAGTAACGAGTAATTTCCTGCTGATCGCCGGGACAAATCGCGATCTCGGCGAAGCGGTTGCAGGCGGCGGCTTTCGCGAAGATCTGCTGGCGCGGATCAACCTGTGGAGCTTTAATCTGCCCGCGCTTGCCGAACGCAGCGAAGACATCGAGCCAAATGTCGACCACGAACTACAAGAATACACAAGGCGCAGCAACCAGCGAGTGACCTTCAACGCGGAAGCCCGTCAGTTGTTTCTGGCCTGGGCGAGCTCGCCGGCGGCGAGTTGGCGAGCAAATTTTCGCGACCTGAATGCAGCCATCACGCGCCTGGCAACTCTGGCTTCCGGTGGTCGGATCACGGAAGACCTGGTGCGCGAAGAGATCACCCATCTGGAAGAATCCTGGAGAAAAGGAGCTGGCGACGCTCCCCGCTCACTTCTGCCCAAAATACTCTCGGCGGAAGAGTTCGCGACTATCGATCCTTTTGATCTTTATCAATTGGAAGGCGTGGTAGGGGTCTGTCGCGACGCAGCCAGCATTTCCGATGCCGGGCGTCGTCTCTATTCTGTCTCGCGACTTCGTAAGAAGCACATGAACGATGCGGACCGTCTGCGTAAATATCTCAAACGCTTTTCCCTGAGCTGGGAGCGCATTAAAGCGGCGTTTTGAAAAAAGCAAAGGCTGTCGGGTTAATGCCTACACTATGGCGGGCGAGAATCTGTCCCTCCGGGTCGGCAAGAATTACCTGGCCGGCGCTGGTAAATCGGCGCGCGTTGGCGATCCAGAGTTGACCGTCTAGCGGATGAACAGCCAGGCTGTACCACATATTGCGATCTCCGCCATCGTTTGCTATCAACAGCCTTGCCTTATCGACTGCAGTTTCTGAAATGTCGATCGATTCAATTCCGCGCAGCGTGATAAAATACAGACTGCTGCGATCGTGACTCAGCACAAAATCATAGCTGATGCTCGGAGTTCGCCAGTGTCGCAATTCGCGATAATTTGTGATATCAAATTCAATGATACCGCCAAGCGAGTCGTTTTGCGGCCAGGTCGAACTCGGGATATGAATGTAATGAGCATACAGACGATTACTTTCGGGGAGCGCCATGACGGCAACGGTATTGACTCCGGCAGTGAAGTTAGCAATTTCGCGGCGCTGCTCGATATCCACGATCGATACGGTACCGGCTTTCGCTTCATCGCTGCGCAGGCTTCCCAGGCCGGAATTAGCGACCGCAAGGAAACGGTCCCAGTGATAGAGCTTTTCCGGCGCCGGACCAACCGGGATACACACTTCGTCTGCGAGCGTGAGATCTAACAGATCGACCGCCAGCAGGCAGTCCTTGTTGAGTATGCTGACGTAAGCGTGTCGCGGGCTGGTTGCTGCCATAAAACGAGGCGTAAAGCCCTCCGGAAAGTGGATGCGGCCGATCCAACGGCCCGTGCTTGTGTTGATGCACTCGATCGTCTCGGACGAGGATACCAGGACATAAGCGGTATCGCCTCGTAGCAGAATGTCATTGGCTGTGTCGCCGAGGCGCAGACCAGGATTGACCCGCCGATAGAAATTGTTGTACAGTGCATTGCTGCTGTCGTCAAGCCGCGACAGTGTAGCGTTGTCCTGACCCCGAATTCCTTCGCAGACGACATACGCGCCGCTGTTTCCAAGGACAATCGGGGGATCCTCTCCCGGCGAGCTAATATCATCCGAGCAGGACAGCGCCGCCAGAACAATCACCGCAATCAGAGGCCAACGAAAATCCAACATTTTCATGCGCCGCACTATCTACTCACTCCTTCTTGCTTCCCGCAAAACTATTGTCCAAGAATGGCCCGACCGTACCAGCGATCGTTAAGCCAGAGCGCCACTGCGATGACCCCCTGCGCGCGAATGCCAAGCGGCAGACTGAGATCGGGAGTTGCAAAGTTAAGACTCTGCAGCAATCGCCCATCGAGAGTGTAAAGCTTGCATCGGCCGCGGATCGGCTCGGAACCGCTGCATGGGATACGCAGCTCAAGGACATCGTTCCGCAGCGCAATACGCGGTTCAGCGCTGCGCTCCCCTGCGCTGCTGACGAGATGCAATCCCACGACAGCATCGAGGTCAAATCCCGAGAGGGTCGGATCCCAAAAGGGATGTTGCCGATCGGCAAGGACGAGTTCGGTAATGTCGGTGATCTTGATAAAGCGTATTCGTTCCAGACCAAGCGTCGCGAGGTCGAATGAATTGCCGCCGCTTACGGCCGGATCGTAGGGATCGGCGCTGCCATTGGTCGGCGTCACACCGGCACAGCCCGTCAGAGTCCAGGGGTCAAAGGGGAATTCGATGAAATGCAGTCCATCGCTGCTGACGGCAACCTTGGCCGGCTCGGCATAGCTGCGGTCGGTGCCGCCGATGGCGAAGGCGTTTTCAAAAACAGTGAAGTCGGGTCCGGGCCCATCGACAAGAACAGCATCGCGAAATCCGACGATTATTTCACCGCCGAGGCCCAGCGAAAGAATCTGTGTCGGCAGAATCGCAGGCACCGACTCCCCGGCCTCCGGCGCCGGCGGTCCATAAATATTAGCGGGATAATAAACAGCGTCCTGCCCCAGATTCTGACCTGAGCCCGGTCGAAAATCAAATACTTCATCGATGCCCGCCGCCGCCTCTTTGGACCAAGCGCTTTGTGAGCACAACGAGAAACACAACAGCAGAACAAATACTGCAGTTCGCGGTACTTTCGAGAGTGCGAGAGAATGCCAAACTACCCCGGGTCGCTTCATTGTGTGTTCCTCACGCGATTAAACTGATTTGCAGGTGAATCTCGGATTTCCGCCTCCTTAGCTAAAACCGGATGAAATCTACATTGGCAACTCCCGACTGGCTACAGGATTCCCGCGTGTCAGACCGTCTGGCGATCGCGGAAGCCGTAGGGACAATGGCGGCAGCCGCTTTGACAGCAATAGCCGCGCTGAAGATGTTTCAGACGGGTAAAAACGAGCAATTCAGTTTCCGGATCGATATAGTATAACTGACCTTCTTCACAGGCCCTATCGTGCAGCAACTGCCATGCCTCGCCGACTGGCGTATTCAGATTTGATTCAGTGCTAGATTTCACTGGGCGCTTTCAGGTAAATGGCTGTTCAGTACGATCCGGCTTCAAGAGCCTTCGAAATTAGAGTTTTCAAATGTATCCTCAAACTTGTAATTTTGCGGCCTGACAGAATTGCGAAAATCAACATTTTTTGACGTCGACTTATTCAACTGGACGGGTATGAAAGGATTTACGATGACGCCACGCCTTAAAGTTTTGACGGGAATAATATGCATCGCCGCGCTCTCGCGCCTGTTGCCGCATATCCCCAATTTCACGCCGGTAGTCTCGATGGCGCTGTTTGGCGGCATGCTGTTCAGCGACCGGCGCGTCGCTTTTGCGGTGCCCGTGATCGCCATGTTGTTGAGTGACGCTCTGCTTACGATTTTTCCAATCTGGGGTGGATTTTACGAAGGCTTTTGGGTAACCTATCTGGCCTTTATAGGCGTTGTGGCGATCGGCATGCTTATTCGCAATAATATTACGATTGGCCGGACATTTGCGGCGGTGGGCGCCAGCTCGGTCCTTTTCTTTGTGATTACGAATTTCCAGGCCTGGATTTACAGCGCTTTCTATCCGAAAACGATGGCGGGTCTGCTCGCCTGTTACGAAGCGGCCATTCCCTTCTTCACCTACAGTATTGCCGGTAACCTGGTCTACTCCGCATTGTTGCTCGGCAGCTTCGCTATCATTCGTCACAAACTGCCCTCTCTTGGCATTCAACAGCTCGCCCCTACGAGCTGAATGCGGAATTTCTCAGGCAAATAAAAAATCCCTCTGGCTGAACGCCGGAGGGATTTGTATTTCGGCAAGATTCGTCCGGCCTGTCAGCCGTCCCTGCCAGCTTTGCCATTCTTACTATTATCCGTCAGTACCGAAGCAAAAACCTGCACGGCTTTGCTCGTGCCGGATACAACAGCTCCGATTTGCTTGATAGGTTCGATAATCCGATTTTCGAGATCACGTTCGATCGCGGCCACCCGTGTTGTAATTCCCGCAACTTCAGAGACAACGGTATCGGTATGATCCAATTGTTTGTCGATCTTGGCTGATATGCTGATACTGTGCTTGCTCGTTTCTTCCAGATTCGCCAGAATCGGAGCACTACGATGTTTCAGATCCTTGATTTGGTCGAAGGCCGCGCTCAATACCGCCTCTGTGTTTTTTAGGCCGGCAGTCAAATCCTTAACGATGGAGCCGAGCCGAAAAATCAAATACCAGCATAAAACCGCGAATGAAAACAGTGCAATGATTGCGCACAGGTACAGCATTATTTGAACTTCGTCGGTCATAGCAATTCACTCGCTCTCCTTTTGAGAATATCAGGCGGATTTTTCCTCACTGTCCTTACCGGCGTCGGTACCGTTTTCGGCTACGCTCTCGCCCGAATTGTGCATTTCACTGCGAAAGGCCTCGGCAGCTTCATGGGCCGCGCCGCGAACGCGATTGATATTTCCTTTCAACTCAGCCTGAGCTGTGTTGACGCGTTCACGCGCTTCGCCGATTAATCCTTCGGCTTCGTACAGCAAATGGCTTGCCTGTTCTTTCGTGGTCTGGACCAGCTCATCCGCTTTCATTTTGCCTTCGTTAACAAGGCGTCCCACGCGCTCGCGATTGTGATGCGCGAAGTCGCTGGCTCGATTGTAAACGTCACCATACACTTCGTTCGACTTCTCTGCGATTTCGCGACGCAGCTCCGAGCCGCTTTTCGGTGCAAAGAGCAGCGCCGTTATTGCGCCGACGGCACTGCCGAACAAGGCTCCCAAAACAAAGCCCTTGGCATAAGATTCATGCGAATTGTTGCTACTCATTTCTGCCTCCTCGTCACTTAGCATGTATTATACAATTACCTATCGAAAATTTCAGCGCAGTCCGTACAATCGCAAGACCGCATGCAACGCAAACATTGTACAAATGCAACGGCAGATTTCCAATGCTGTTTGCCTGATTTTCAAAAAAAACTCGACTTATGCCGCGATAGTGATTCTAAAGACTCTGTTTGATACTTATGAATGCAAGCTATTCCGAACCAAAGCCGCCGAACTGCGCCGCAGATGATCACAGTATTGCAGCGGCCGCTTTGATTTCAATCCGTCAATACCTGCATTTTGCCAGACAAAGAGCCATGGGCCAAGACAACGAGCCGGCCGGTTGCGCGCCTGAAATTCTTATGTTATGACGCATTTTGGCGATATTTGGTGTTCGCTGAATCACATTCACGGTGGAAATATTCTATGAAAGAGTTTCTCAGGCTGTGTTGGCAAATTCCCGAAGAGCATCAGGATATGGCGGCGGGGGCGCTCTGTGAACTGGATCTGATGGGCATCGATCAATCCTTCGATGAGTTTTGCGTGAACTTTGAGGCTGCCAGGAGCGCCTCTGAGTGGCGCCGTATCAGTGAAGCGCATTTTGCGGGTTTCAATCTGCCTTATATCTGGCGCGGTAGCGAACGAATATTTGATCGAAACTGGAACGAAGAATGGGAACGCGGCGTGCAGCCGGTACGAATCAATGAGCGGATAATGATTGTCCCCGAACATTTGAATTCTCAGGTCGATGCGCCGATTAAGGTTTTGATCTCACCGAAGATGTCCTTCGGTACGGGACATCACGCCACAACCCGGCTTATGGCCGCTCTTCTGGAAACGATTGTCCGGCCCGGCAGCTCTTGGGTCGACGCCGGCGCCGGTACGGGTGTCCTCGCAATCCTGGCCGTCCGCCTCGGTGCCCGTTCGGTACTGGCCTTCGACAACGACGAATGGGCTGTCGCCAATCTGAAGGAAAACATCAGTCGGAACAACGTCGAACACTCCGTACAAGAACTTGCTGCCGACGTCAACACCGTCGATCTGCCAGCGGTCGACGGGATTACGGCCAACCTGCACCGTAATCTTCTGCTAGACAACCTTGCCCGCTTCCGCGAGGCATTGTCCGCCGCTGAAGGAAACCTGCTCGTTTCAGGCATTCTCCATTATGATGCAGACGATGTGGTCCGTGCAGCCACAGGTCAGCACTTTGCGCTGATTGAATCAGCCCGGGAGGATGAGTGGTCGGCAATGCGCTTTCAGGCGCTGTCCGCCTCAGGCCGTTCATAATCGAAATTAGCGGATTCAGTCAGGAGTCAATGGAGAGTCCGACACCTTGTATCGGCGCCCTGCGATCGCTCTTGGCGCTCTGCCGCAACATCAGGAGCAACAGAAAAAGCAGGCATACCAGGAAGCTCGACAACACCAGATGCAGTACCTGCAAGACCGGCGGGAGATCGAGATACTGCAGACCGACCCCGCTCAGTATTTGCGCCGCGACGACCGCAGCCAGACCGTAGCCGACCTTGCGATAGGATTCGGCGATTTCCCGCCCCCGGCTCAACCACAACACGGCCAGAGTTCCGATCACAATTAACCAGGAAAACGAACGATGTAATTCGAAGGATTGACCAAGCGAAGGTATCCAGAATTCCCGACGCAGATCCGGCGTCGAATTGGTGATCGCATCGATGCCCTCGCGCACCTGCGTACCGAGCACCATCTGCCCGAGCGCGAGCACAAATACGACCAGGGCCGCAATCCATAAAGATTGGCGCGCCGAGGGCGGCAGACTAAAGTTGTATTTGGCGGAGCTTGAGGCAAAAGCCGCATATAGCAAGAGGTTGACGATCACCATCGCAAGCAGCATGTGAACTGTTATCAACCATTCCTTGAGTTCGGATTCCACTACCTGGCCACCCAGCCAACCTTGAAAAATGACTAAAACCCAGGCCGCCAGCGACGCATAAAAAATTTCAGGCCGCGCTTTTCGAATTCGGATCGATAACAGCATCGTGGCGCTGATCAACAAGCCAATCGCGACGCCCACCAAACGATTGACATACTCAATCCAGGTTTTATACACATTGAACTGTCCGGCGTCGAATTCAGGCGGAAGTTGTTCCACCGACGTGGGCGGGATCCAGGAGCCGAAGCATTTCGGCCAGTCAGGACAGCCAAGACCGGCGCCCGCTGCGCGTACCAGTCCGCCGACAAGGATGAGAAAAAGGGTAGCGGCAACCGTCGCCATAGCTACGCGGCGATATCTGCTCAGATAGTCTGCAGCCTCTTTCATGCGCTCCTTCCCGCTCTGCTATCTAATATCTTCATTGAACAATCCTGCAAAAAGTCAAGGTGAAGTACTACCGGCCTCGGCCTGTTGGTCCCTGCCTGGCAATTGCTGTAAAGCGCCCTGCGTGAATCCACGCAATCGTAAACTGTTGCTGACGACCGAAAGCGACGAAAAAGCCATCGCCGCTCCGGCGAGCATCGGATCCAGCAGAAAGCCGACAATCGGATACAAAAGTCCGGCCGCGATTGGAATGCTGAGAATATTGTAGAAAAATGCCCAAAAAAGATTCTGTCTGATGATGCGCATCGTGCGTCGTGCCAGACGCAGCGTTTCAGCAACCAGCCGGATATTGCTATTCACCAGACTGATGTCGGCACTTTCAAGGGCAATATCGCTGCCGGATCCCATTGCGATACCGACATCGGCCGCGGCAAGCGCCGGCGCATCGTTGATGCCGTCCCCGACGACCGTCGCTACCTGTCCCTGCCGTTGCTGCTCCTGCACAATTGCTACTTTATCCGCCGGTAGCAGTTTGGCGTGATAGTTTGCGATTCCAACACTCCGCGCCACCGCTTCGACGCTGCCCTGGTTATCGCCGCTTAATAGCGCCGGCCTCAGTCCCATTCGCAGCAGTGCTTCAACCGACTCCGCAGCATTTGCTCGTAAGTGGTCACCGATTCCGATCAGGCAACGGACGCTGGTGCCCCAAACAAAGTAAACGACCGTAAGCCCTTGTTTTTCATATAAATGCGCCCTCTCTTCACAGCCATCGCTACAATGCAGACCGGCTTCGGTAATCAGTGCCCGATTGCCGAGCATTACACGCTGTCCTTCAAATATTGCTCGGACGCCGCGTCCCGGCAGCATTTCAAAATTGTTCACCGACAATCGAAGTTGCTCTTCGGAAAAAAAATGACGACGTAGGGCTTGCGCAAGCGGATGTTCGGACGCCTCTTCCAGCGCGCATATTATCGCTGGTGCCTTGTGTCGCTCCACTTCCTCATCCAGCCAATAGACTTCCCTGACACTAGGTTGGCCGACCGTTAATGTGCCGGTTTTGTCGAAAAGAATAGAGTCGGCTCGAGCTGCACGCTCCAGCGCGGCGGCATCCTTAATCAGGATTCCACCTGTGGCTCCTTCTCCAATGGCAATACTGATGGCCGTCGGTGTCGCCAGTCCGAGAGCACAAGGACAGGCGATTACCAGCACCGACAATGCCGCGCTGAAGGCAAATGCAAATGGGGTCTCAACGGCAAGTACCGACCACAGGATAAATGTCAGCAAGGCGATGACAAGAACAATCGGCACGAAGACTGCGGCAACACGATCGGCAAAACTCTGAATCGGGGCTTTGCTGCCCTGGGCGTCGCGGACAAGCGCAACGATGCGCGCCAGCATGGTTCCCTCCCCGACCTCATTAGTCTCGATAAGGATGGAACCACTCGTATTAAGTGTACCGGCCAACACCAAAGCACCGGCCTCCTTTGCAACCGGCAATGCCTCGCCGGAAATCATACTTTCATCTATATAGGTCAGGCCTTCGAGCACACAACCGTCAACCGGTATCTTGTCTCCCGGCCGAATCCGCAGGCGATCGCCTGATCTGATATCTGCGATTGCTGTTTCTTCCAGTCCATTCGCTGTCTCGCGCCAGGCAGTTTGCGGCGCAAGTTCCAGCAAACGGCTTAATGCATTGGAGGACTTGCGGCGAGCGCGTTCCTCGAGGTAGCGGCCCAGCAGAATGAAAGTGATAATAACGACCGCAGCTTCGTAATAGACGTGCGCTGCTTGCCCCTGGCCCGTTTGCAACAACGAAGGAGCGAGCGTATTGACAAAACTCAGCACCATCGCCGCGCCTGTTCCCAGGGCCACAAGGCTGTCCATGGTGGCAGTTCCATGAAGCATTCGCAGCCAGGCATTGCGGTAAAACTCGCCTCCGCTGTAAACTATGACCGGCAGGGATAATAGCAGCATGAGCCATGCCGACGCGTCGAAAGGAGGAAGGAACATTGCCAGTACAAACACAGGCAGGCTAAAGGTCACGGCAACCAGCAGTTTGCGGCGCAGATGAATGAGAATCTGCCGGTCTCGTTCCTGATCGACTTCATTCGTCTCCGGCTCAAGCAGGGTATAACCAACCTCGCTAATAGTCTTTCTGATTTCATCGAAGGTGGTGAGTTCAGCATCGAATTCGACACTGGCGCTTCGATTGGCAAAGTTCACACTGGCATCGAGCACACCGGGGCTGGCGCTCAGTCGGCGTTCAACAGCTTGCGCACAGGACGCACAAGACATGCCGTCGACAGTTGTAGATATCCGACTGGCTTTTCGAGCATCGGGGCGTATGGGAGCATCCACCTTGATCTCCATGAATCCGCACTCAGCTCAGGAATTCGATGCGAAAACCGGCCTTCACGACCGCCTGGCGAATCTCTTCCGGCGTGCTCGATTCACATTGAACAGTCAGACGCCGTTCAGGATCGTCGAGATTCAGCGACCATTCCTGAATATCGTCAATTCGATCGAGCTGAAGACCGATCGAAGTTACACAGCCGCCGCACGAAGCGTCGGTTTTGAACTGGTAGGTTTGCATCGCGGTTAATGCCAGAATTGCTTTGCGTCGCGCCCCCGGCATATATTTTCTGATACACCAATTTCACGACCTGTTAAATCGGCTATGACGAACATGCAGTCAGGGAAATGTATTGCTAGTGAGCTTTATGGCTTCGGAAGCAAATTCGCCCTTCAGGTCGTCGCGCTTATCGCCCTGCAATGCAAAGAGTTAGCTCAAGCATCGAATTAAAATTCTAGCGACTGATGACAAATCGCCCCGATTCGCGTTGCTGGCCGATATGCAGTACATAAAAATAGCTGCCGGGGCTATAGTGTGTAGTAGACAAACGAAGCGTACTCCGCTCGAATGCAGCATGGGAAATTTGTAGCAGTTCAATCGGGCTTCCGTCCAGGATGGAAATCTGCAGGGTCCCGTCGGTGGGAGCTCTAACTGCTCTTGGCAGTTCAAGCTCAATAAATGCGGTGGCGGGCTGTGGAAACAGCAGCAGCTCTCCCCTTTGCTGATTCCATTGGCCGGCAACATCCGCTACAATGGTTGAAGCAGCGAAAAGCTGTTGCATGACATTATCGGGATTGTGCCGGTTCGCAAAAGTCATTGTCACCGTGCCGCTGCCGCCTTCGGACGTTGTATAGAAGTACATCGTATATGACTGCTGTGCGCCGGCTTCCAGGTAGAGTTCATATTCGTCAATCGTCGGCGGCAGACACACGTCGAGACACATAGCGCTTTCCCAGCCCGACGGCAGCCTGGTCTCCGAGCGTCGCAGGTCGATCCAAAGCGGCGAGTCCGAAGTATTCGAGATCATCGCGTCGACGGTCAGGACTTCACCGGCTTTGCCGCTGACGATCGACGCTTCCTGAAACATGAACTCGAAACGCGCCTGCGGATCGATGTCAGGATCATCGTCAACAACTTCATCGAAGAATCGGCTGATGTCTCGGTCCATGGAGCGGCCGCCGTTGTTGAACCAGGGATGACTCGCCACAACCCGCCCCTCGGGACTGATCAGGTAGGCGTGGTTGGGCGCCTGTCCGAAGTGAATCCAGAATTCGTTACAGGGACCGTCTATCAGCACCTCGGGCAGCAATGGCCATTCAGACTGCAGTCGGCTAAGCAGCATCTTTCGTTCGCCATAGGTGCTTGGCTGGCGCAGCAGGACATCGTCATCGATGTTGGCTTTGGGCACCCACTCGCGCCCGGGCGGCGCAGTGTAGGGGCTGACGTCGATGGCGGGATGCGCTTCAACGGTGTAAATCACATATAGCGCGATGCGATCGCCGAACTTTTCCTGTAAAGAGTTGATTTCCGCTATTCGGCGCCGAAAGACATTACATGTAAGGCTGCCTCCCACGACAATCATTGGCTTGCCCTGCGCGAGAATCCCGGCCGCGTGGACTGCCTGCCCGCTGGCATTGTAGAGTGTAAAATCCGGTATGACGCTGCCCGTGGGCAACATTTCGGCTTCGAAATTACGGTCTGAAGAGAATGGGATGTTACAAATAGGGTCCCCGTCTGCGGGGAGAGCGCTGAGACCGATCGAAGGTCCGAGACTAACTTCCCCGGCCTCCGTCGTGCCGACGATACAAAAGAGCGCTGCACAGAGGAGGAAAGTGTTGAAGGTTGTGCCTGACATAGCTCATGTAAATGTGTGATACTCTTTCGAACCTGCCTCTTCGGCGCCGCTCGATTCATGTTTTCAGAAATGCAGCTACCACGACTTTGTTACTCATGAGGCCGGACGCATTTGCGGCGGCGGCCGGATGTGTGCCGGCTACAGAAAAACCCCGGCTCGTGCACGCATCAAAAAGCCGAGAGTGTTTCAGGGCAGCCCGGCCCTGAATAGGCAGGCATCCGTCTGCGCCACAATGCGATAGGCCAGCCCCGAAGCTGCAAATACGGCACTCCCCCGCTCGAAGGTATTTCCGTCGATTTCAACCGAGCCATCGCTGACGATCAGAGTAACCGGCCCCTGCTCGGTAGTCCCTTCGAAACTTTCGCCGGCTCGAAGCCGGACACGCGACAGTTCAAATTCATCAACCGGGGCCGAAAACACAAGGCTTCCGTCATCCGCGCTCCGACCGCGCAGGATAGCCGGCGCCCGATCCTCGTAACTCAGCGTTGCCAGCAGTTCCGGCACGTCGATATGCTTCGGTGTAAGACCGCCGCGCAGTACGTTGTCGGAGGTCGCCATCAGTTCAACATTGCAGCCTTCAAGATAGGCATGCAGGACACCGGCAGCCTGGAAGGTGCCTTCGCCCGGCTGCAGATGCACGAGATTTAGTAAATAGATCGATAGAATTCCGCGGTCGCAATGATCGCCGGGCAAACGAAAATGATCGGCGGCACGCAAAGCCCAGTAATCGGGATCATTCTTGCAAGGTTCTTGATCTCGTTTCCGCAGTCGCGCCAGCAGCGGTTGCAAAAGTGCGTCGATTCCCGCCTGCGGCATTTCCATAATATGACGATACAAGTGCCGAAGCATGTCGCCCCGCGCCGCGTCGCTCGCCGTCGAAATATCCGCCGGCGGAAGAAAATCATCCGCCAGAGTCCGCAGCTCGGGAATAGACCTGAAGCTGGCGGCAATTTCAGCCAGCGGACGAAAGCCATGCAGCATCCAGAATTCCGTCAGTGCCACGTGAATCTCCGGCTTGTGATTGCGATCGCGGTAGTTGCGATCCGGAGCGTCGCGCGCCACGCCGCGTTCTTCTTCCGCTGCAAAACCCCTGACAGCCTGCTCCTTCGTGGGATGCACCTGGATCGAGAGCATTTGCCGCGCATCAAGCACTTTAAACAGATATGGAAGCTCCGCCTGAAATCGTGTGCAGACATCATTTCCAAGCATTCGTGCTGGTGCAGCAGCAACCAGCTCGTTGAGAGGGATCTCGACCCCGTCGATCACGGCCAGCGCCGGTGCTTTGGGATGCGTACCCAGCCATAGTTCGGCAAATGGCTGTTCGTCGGAATTTTCCTGCCCAATCAATGCCGGAATATATTCCGTGCCGCCCCAGGCATAATGCTGCACCCGGCCCCGAAGCGGAATCAGGCCCGGCCGCGCAAGCCAGCTTTGCAGCGCATTCGTAAGCTTATTCTTTGTCATTCAATCACGATGTAATTCTGTAAGGACCGGATAGCATACAAAAATCGCAAAGCGCGCCGGAGTATACAATCAATTTTGCGCCGGGGTAGTCGCCGCTCGTCAGGAAACGAGCTGAATCAGGGAATATCGTAGTTGAGGTATTCGTCGTGCCAGGTATACAGGTAAGCGTAGTTTGATCGCATGGCTTCCCAGTCATCCATGCTGCTATATTTTGCACCGACAATATCTTCGTATGCTATACGCATTTGCCTGGCGCAAACCAGGGGCGGCACCTGACCGACGCCGGCGCCGAATGCAGGAAGCGCAACTTTGTGAAACTGCTTGCGCAGCGGCCGGCCATCGGGCAGCACACCGTGATACAGGAGGATCAGAACCGCACGCATCGCCAGATAGACATTCGGCGTTCGATGAATAGTCATTGGCGTCCGCATCGTAGGCGCCGCTATCAGCCAGGGAAATCGCTGGTGATCCGTCGGTACGATCGTTGCCTGACCGACGAGGAGCTCGCCATAGAAACGCCAGCGAATCTCCTTTTGCAAACGCTTCTCGACGTGCCAGCCCAGGGTCTTCGAAATTGCAAAGTCAAGTCCGCCATTCATGAAACCAAAAGAGTTGGCCGGGCTGACAAGGGCGTCATGGGATTCGCTTAAGATGTCGCCATGACGGATGTCAATTTCCTCGACCCCGGCAAAGACCTGCTGCCAGGCTTCAACTACGGGTTTGTCGGTACAGATCAGTGAGATTTTCATACGCAGTGCAGCAACAATCCAGTTGGGCGCGGATTGTTACTATCGGACTCTCGCAAATGCCAGTGCTACAGACGCAGACTAATGGCCCGTTGCAGCGATTCCTCATCTTCGGCGCGATTCCGGCTGAGGCGCGGATCGAAGATGGAGACACCTTTGCGAAAAAATGCCAGCGGATCGACTTGCAAAACCAGTTCCAGCCGGTCATCCGCCGCCAGGCTGCGCGGGCTGTCAAATTCGAGCACCAGCTCGCGCTCGACAGCAGCACGATAGCTAAACTCCTGCCATGTTCCCTCGTCGAAAACTGTACCATCGATGACAATCGAAAGCCGCTCGTTGCTTGCAAAAGCCTCCAGGTCAGCGTCGCCGGCATAGCGGGCAGCGTCGTCAACAGCAAGGCGGCGGGCGGCAAGCATCAGATTGTCATACTCTCCTTCGGGAACCTGTGCCTGCAATAGTTCCGTACTTTGACCGACAAGGGTCAGATCGACGGCTATTGGTCCGTCGGCTAGGCCGCGGTCGGACCTGCGGGCGTCGATCGTACTACGGTGAAGGACAAAGTCCCCCAGTAGCAGCCGCATGCGATGAATATGCAGGGAGTCGACATCATCCGGCCGCGCTATCTGATCGACGCTGGAATGTTTGCGGGCCGCGTTAACGACATTACCCAGCAATTCGGCCCGCAAAGTGATCTGCGCTTCACCGCCGTTCAGATCAGTCGTATCGGAACAGGCGCCTGCCACCAGAAGCAAAAGCAGACAAATTGTAATTCTGGTAGTTGTAAATCTGCTAGGTCTCATGTGAATTCTCATCTCCCGGCGCCGAATGTTCAGGCTCAAGGCTCACAATTTTCTTCGCGGGCGGCGGGCAGCAGCACAATAAACTCGGCACCATTTCCGGGACTGCTCTCACACCAAACGCGCCCCTTCATAACATCAACAAGCTTATGAACGATCCACAGACCCAAACCGGTCGAATGCTCACCAGCGGTCGGCTTGGCTGTCAGCCGCGCGAATTTACCGAACAAATCACGCTGATCCTCCTTGGTGAGCCCCGGCCCCTCATCTTTTACGCAGATGCGGACCTTGTTGTTGATTCGAGCAATATCCAGCCACACGCGTTTGCCGCGCGGTGAAAATTTAATGGCGTTCGAAAGCAGGTTCTCCAACACTTCCTGGGTAAAGGCGTTGTCGGCCCAGGCACAGATCGGCTCTTCCTGGTCTTCGTAGATTATCTCGATCCCCTTCTCGGCGGCGCGTTGAAAATAATGCTTGACGACCGATACACAGAGCGAGCCGAGGTTAAAGCTGGACAGAGCCAGGTCGATCTTGCCGGTTTCCAGCAGATTGACATCCAGCAGATTGAGAATGATCTCACGCATATGTTCGGCGGTAACGCCAATCTGACTCATCTGACGACGCAACTCTTCGGGCTTAAACTTTTCGGGATGTTTTTCGACAATTCCGGCCGACAGTATAATCGATGAGAGTTGATTCTTGAGATCATGCGCCGCAATGCCCAGAAACTCGCTCTTCTCCTTATTGAGCGCCTGCAGCTTAGTGTTCGCTTCCAGCAGCTCGACATTCTTCAGACGGTGGATTTCTGCTTCTTTCAAGGCCTGCTCGGAAGCGTGCCAGGTTTGCAGCGCCATTGTTTTCTTAGTTGTTTCTTCATTGACAACTTCACGCTCGATGGTATGATAGAGTTTATAGTGACGCAGGGAAAGCTCATGCTGTCCGCTGCGTTCGTACACGTCGGAAAGCAGTTTGTGATACTGATTAATTTCCTGTTTCATTTGCCCGGTCTCTGCCAGCGCCAGCGCCTGTTCCAGCGTCGCGACGGCTTCGTCCGTTTCCCCGATCAGGCCAAGAACCTTGCCAATCTCCGCCAGGCTTGTCATCTCGCCTTGCGTATATAACTCCGCTCGCGACATTGCCAGCGCTTCGCGGAAGAGTTCGAGTGCTTCCGCATGCCGTTTTGTTGCAGCAACGACGGTGCCGAGAACATTTAACGAGAGCACTAAGGAAGCTTTGCGGCCTGTCTTTTTCGATTGCGCAAGACCCTTTTCGGCATGGAAGGTTGCCGTTTCCAGATCATTAAGTTCCTTGAGCGTGGCGGCGATATTGAGGTGAACATGAGCCTCGCCGACGATATCGGATAAATTTTCGTAGATACTCAGACTTTGCTCAAAATACTCAAGGGCCTGTTTGTAGTCGCCCATCTGGCTGAAGACGGATCCGATATTCGAGAGCTGGAATCCTTTCGTTTGGGTATGGCCAATTTCGTCATTCAACAGCAAGCTACGCTCGTATTGCTCAAGCGCTCTTACATAATCCCCCAGAATGAAATAAACGTTACCGATGTTCAGCAGTGTCCCCATTAAACATCGTCGAAAGCCAATCTGTTCGGCAAGAAAGATGCTACGATGATAGTATTCCATCGCGACAGGGAAATCGCCCAGATTTTTGTACACCAGACCGATATTATTGGCGGACTGGGCACTGCCCTCGAAATCTTTCAGGCTTTCATAAAGATCGAAGGCCTGCTTCAGCAGTTCGGTGGCGTTTCCATATTCAGCGAGCTGGTTACGGCATATTCCCTGGTTCAACAGTGAATTTGCTATCGCGCGCCGCAACTCGCGCGTTGTCTGGGTATCATTGCTGCTTGAGTTTCGCTCGAGTGAACGTCGGGCAATGTCTTGTGCTTCTTCCGCGAGCGCCAGGGCGCGTTGCGGCTCAGATCGATGAATCTCTTCCAATAATGCAAAAATGGCTTGAATCTGATCGAGATCGGATTCCGCCGAAACAATATCTTCTTCCAATTGCTGTACCCGAGTTCCCATACACTAACAGCATCTAAGAAACAATCTCACTAGATAATGAATGCCTGGCAAATACCATAAGAAAAAATGAAACGCAGGTAATAAATTTCCAGTCCTTTTCGTATGCGAACAAGATTAAACTTTTGTAGAATTCTGCGTGACCGAAAAGGCAGGGTGGACAGAAAAAATTGCAGTGAATTAGCCAGTCTGAATAGATTCTGAGGCCGACGACATTTTAACGCAGCCGTTGTTTACGACAACACTGAATTCCACTCTTCCGATGTGGTTCGGAAGTCAAATCAGAAAGAATTCACAATATACCAGACAAGGTATTACGAGACCCAAGAGACCCAGACGGCTGCCCTGCGGCTAAGAATCTGCTTAAGCGAACAATTACCATAAACATTTCCGGTTTCAAACACAAAAAGGCACCTGAGATTATTAGACCCAGGTGCCTGTTAAAATCGCAATTTGTCAGTGACGACGTTACTCGACACTCAAGCAACGTCACACGTGACTGCCGGAGCAAGCGGTAAATTCAATTCGGAGCCGAGCAAGCGGTTTTGCCCCTTGCCGTTGCAGCTCCACCTCGCTCCATCAGGCAGGCATGGCACAGAAGGCAATCGTACAAGCGACATTGTTAATCAATGCACTCATCGTCAAATATTGTAAGATAGTTATTAGTCATTAGTTTATCACCGTATCATCTTCGAGAATTGTAATGACATTTATATCTCTGAAATCAACTCGCAGCACCGTACCACTGGGCAATTCGGCCGGGCCAACACTACCGCTGTTGATTACAAAACCATTTACTTCAACTGCAACAACAATATCCGGAACTTCAAAGGGAATAAACCCGACGACGTGAATCGGAATGATTTCAGACGGATGTGCCGCATAGTGAAACGTTACTTCATACGGTTCTTCAACCTGATTGTTAACTCCGAAGTTGGTGGCCAGCAGTGGCAACTGACACATCATAATTGCTGCAACGATAGTAAATATAGCAACTGATTTCCGCCCGTTACATTTACAAGACATCGGCTAAACCTCCTACATAGAAAACATGAAAGCAAAGCTGCCGGCAGGCAATCACTACGAACCTGCCAAGGCAACAAACAACACAGCCAACGACGTTCAGCCCGCCGGCTATCCTTTTTCCTAATTTATGTAATTACTTACAATCAGGCTGGATTAAATTTGTACAGTTGTCATGCAACAGAAAAGATCGTTAACAACGTTACGGTCCCGTTTCTTGATCTCTTTCACCGTAACTGAGTTTACAATAATACGGATTGCGAATCGATTAACAAAACATGTAAAATCAAAAATTCAAGAATAAAATGACATGTGCTAATTTTTTATAAAAGGGGAGTCCAAAACCGTAACATGAGATAGACGACAGCGCAAAACCGGCCTCGCCAAAGCTACGAAGTAAGCCATCGTCGGATAGGAAGGGATGAAGACGGCGTGAGAGTTCAAAACTAATAAAAATCCAATTGCCTTTGGCTCAAAATCAAAATTCGCTTATTTTTCTTTACTGAAATAAGCAAATCACTACGTTGTTTGCAATCCTTATGCCAACTGAGAGGCTCACTGTCCCAACTTTGTTTCCGGCCTTATCGATCCCCGTCCGCATGCGTTCCAGCACGTATTATTCGGGCAAGGGAATAGGGATTGCAGTGATCGACTCCGGCTTTACGGCTCATCCGGACCTTACGCAGCCCGCCAATCGCATTAAGTCTTACTATGACGCCGTCCGGCGCGAAGAACGAAGGATGCCGGGGCAGGATAGCGACTTTTACTCCTGGCACGGCACGATGACGGCATGCACCGCAGCCGGCAACGGCTTTCTCTCCCGACGTCGGTTTTCTTCGCTGGCCTATGATGCAGAATTGATCTTGCTGCGGACAATGAACAATAATGGACGCATTCCGACAGATGTAATATGCCACGCCCTGGAATGGTGCGCCGATAATGTCGAACGCTACGCGATCCGTATAATAAATCTATCGGTATATGCCGATGAAATCGACTATTCCCTGAGCCATCCGGTAACGGCCCTCGTTGAACAATTGACATCACGGGGCGTCGTTGTCGTAGCGGCAGCCGGCAATGATGGCAAAATGCCCCTGCGTCCTCCCGCCGCCGCGCCATCGGCAGTAACAGTCGGCGGCCTCGACGACCGCAATACCATGAATTTACACGACAATATTCTGTATGATTCCAGTTTCGGCAATACGATTCATGGGCAACTGAAACCAGATCTCATTGCGCCCGCGATCTGGCTGCCCGCGCCAATTCTTCTGAATACGGCTACCCAGACCGAGGCTGCCACATTGTGTGCCCTCGATGCCCTGCCGAACGAAAAGCTCGCCCTCGTATTGCCGCTCTTGATTGACGACACCAGTCTGCCGCCGGATCTGGCGCAGTCAAAAGATATCGCCAGGATTCGCTCTTGCATCGCCGAGCGCCTGGCTGAAGAAAAAATCATTTCGCCACACTATAAACACGTTGACGGAACGTCATTTGCCGCTCCGATCGTCGCCTCGGTTATTGCGCAAATGCTGGAAGCCAATCGCAGCCTGACGCCGGTGGAGATAAAACAGATTCTCATTAAATCCGCCAAACCGCTTGAACACTTTCCACAGAGCAGGCAGGGACATGGCATGCTTGATGCCGTCGATGCGGTAGAAAAGGCGCTGCGTTTCAGCCAGTGATCGGAAAGCAATTTGATGGATTGCATCGGCGATCGAAGTGTCAGGCACATCGTTGTCAGCAGGATTGCCACTTGCCTCGGTTGAATACATACTTGGGCCGCCCGCGGAGCCGTTGTCCGTGAAACGGCGTATTACTTCCCATCGAATGACATTTCTCTTTGTCGAACACCCATTCTTCATCCGGCGCGAGAATGCTCAGATTGGCGTCGCTGCCCTTGCGAATATGAATTGTCGGCAGCCCCATAATGCGCCGGGGCTTAACGGACAGGCAGGTCGCCAGTTGAGTCAGATTCAGAATTCGTTCATGCAGCAGATGCGTCAGAGACAGCGCAACCGCGGTTTCCAGCCCGGCAATGCCAAAAGCGGCATTGTCAAACTCGACATCTTTTTCGTGTGGCGCACGAGGGCGATGATCGCTAGCGATGGCATCGATAACATTAGTTTCAAGTGCAAACTTTACAGCCTGCACATCGGCCGGCGAACGCAACGGCGGATTGGTTTTAAAGTTGCTGTCATAGTCGTGTAGGCTATCATCTGTCAGAACAAAGTGATGGGGACTGACATCGCATGTCACCGGCTGACCAAGCGCTTTGGCGATGCGAATTAACTCAAGGCCGCCGGCGGTGCTGACCGTGGGAATGTGAATCGGCCGACGACACTGACGGGACACCAGCAGCGAACGGCTGATGGCCAATTCTTCCGCCAGAGCCGGAAATCCTCGCAGGCCCAGAAGTGCCGAAACCCGGCCTTCATGCATGACAGCGCCTTCCGTCAGGCTGTGATCTTCTGGATGATCCGCCACAAGACCGTCAACCGGCCCCAGGTAGCTTACTGCCCGCCGAAGCAGCTCAGCATTCCCCAGAGAACGTTTGGCATCGGAAAACATGCGAATTCCGGTCCCGGCCAGCTCAAGCAGAGGCGCCAGTTTCTTTCCCTCGTTTCCGGTTGTTAACGAGCCGCAGAGATACAGCTCCGTCAGGTTGCTTCGGGCACGATTAAGGATGTATTCGGCGACGGGTACGTTGTCGATAGCGGGCTCGGTATCCGGAGCGCAGACCACTGCGGTAAATCCTCCCGCAGCAGCGGCGGTCAGACCGCTCGCAACCGTCTCGCGCTGCTCCTGCCCCGGCTCGCCGAGCTGTGCGCGGAGATCCAGAAAGCCGGGCAGACAGGCCAGCTCCCTGCCGTCGATGATCGTCGCCAGCGAAGGAACCGTCGGTTCCGATTGCTCGCAATGAACGATGGTACCGTCTTCGATAAGAAGGTTACGCCGCTCGTCCAGGCCATCATCCGGGCTGACAACGTGTATGTTGGGAAAATAAACGTTCATCCCTTTCACCCTTCGGCAAAAATTTTGCTTAAGAAAGTTCGACGATGCAAAGAGCAGGGGCCATAGCGAACGATTGCATCACGGTGCAAGCGTGTAGCGTAGCCTTTGTGCCGCGCGAAGCCGTACTCCGGCCAGCGCTTGTCGGCAACTTCCACCATCCACCGGTCACGTGCTACTTTTGCAACAATGGATGCCGCAGCGATCGAGACAGACCTGCGATCCCCCTTAACAATTGTCGTAAAGGGCAGAGACGAACCGTGAAAATAGTTTCCGTCAATGAGAAGGTGCGCTGGCTGTGGTCGCAAGGCTGCTATGGCCTCATTCATCGCATGCACGGAAGACTGTACGATATTGTACTCTTCCACGTGGCGCTCGTCACGAAAGGCAAGTCCGATACTCACACTCTCCTCCTGCAACTGTCGCGATAATTCCACCCTTCTTGCGGGCGAAAGCGCCTTGGAATCATCGATTGCCGCCAGCTCTAATCCTATTGGCAGTATGACCGCAGCCGCTAGTACCGGTCCTGCAAGACAGCCGCGCCCTACTTCATCAACTCCTGCAACCAGGAGACTTCTGCGCCAGAATGGCGTTTCGAAGGCCGTAGTAGGTTGCGGAGTCTTTTTGGTCCGAGGAGAGTCGGAACGCCGGTGTCGCCTTGGCATCGATCCTTCATTTTGAATTGTCATTAGTGCTAAATATACCACCAGCGCCCGGATTGAAAAAAACGAGGGCGGCGAATCCTTGCAATTTCACCGCCCTCTGCGTTCCTGATACCAGGCATACAAACCATCCTCAAGCCGGTATCGTTCCGGACGCTGAACTTAAACAAGCGGCGGAATCCGCTCGAAAGACCGGGAACCTAGCATCCGACGGATTTGCTGAGATCCGGGGGGATATCGGACCGATTCGTTGCGGAGTCAGGGTGTTGCTGCGCTGAGTCAGGTGTGCAGCGTGTGAAAACGTTCGTAGGCAGCGCGTTCCAGTTCCTCACGATGAGCGGGATGAGCTATCTCGATCAGCGCGCGTGACCGCTGACGTAAACTCTTGCCGTACAGGTTCGCGACGCCATACTCAGTTACTACGTAATGGACATGCGCTCTCGTGGTGACGACGCCGGCGCCCTGCTTCAGGAAAGGAACAATCCGTGATTCGCCCAGCCGGGTTGCGGCAGGCAGGGCGATAATCGGCTTGCCCTTCTCGGACAATGCCGCACCGCGAATAAAATCCATCTGGCCGCCGACACCGGAGTATTGCCTTGTGCCTATGGAGTCGGCGCAGACCTGGCCGGTAAGATCCACTTCGAGAGCGCTGTTAATCGCCGTCACCTTGGGATTGCGGCGAATAACCGACGTGTCGTTCACATAACCGACGTCCAGCAAAACAATCTGCGGATTGTCGTCGATAAAGTCATACAGCCGACGCGAGCCCATGACAAATGTACTGACGATCTTATAAGGATGAACGCGCTTGCATTCGCCGCTGACAACGCCGCTTTCGATCAGATCAATCAAACCGTCGGAAAACATTTCCGTGTGGATGCCAATCCGTCGATGGTTGCCAAGGGCGGCTAAGACTGCGTCCGGTATTGCACCGATGCCCATCTGAAGCGTTGCGCCATCTTCGACCAATTCTGCGCAATTGGCTCCGATCGAGGACTCGACCGCACTTCGATTGACCGGCGTCGCTTCCGGCAGGGAATCATTGCATTCAATCGCAAAGTTGATCCGGCTCACCGGTATCAGACCGTCGCCGTGTGTGCGCGGCATATTGGGGTTAATTTGTGCGATCACGGTTGCGGCGCTGTGGACGGCGGCAAGCGATACATCCACCGATACGCCAAGAGAGCAAAAACCATGCTGATCGGGCGGCGACACCTGGATTAAGGCGACATCAAGCGCTATCAGCCGCTCGCGGAACAGGCGTGGAATCTCGCTCAAAAAAGCGGGGATATAGTCCGCTTCACCGCTCGCGACCGCCCCCCGAATGTTGGAGCCGACGAAAAGTGCACGGGTGTGAAAGTTTGCGGCATATTCGGGACTTGCATAGGGTGCTTCCCCTTCCGTGTGCAAATGATAAATGGCAACGTCCTTCAGGGATTTGGCGCGCTCCATCATAGATTTGATAAGCTGCTGCGGCGCGGCTGCGACACTGTGGATAAAGACGGCATTATGCGATTGTATCTGTTCGGCTGCCTCGGCCGCTGTTACTAGCTGCATCTGTATTCACTTCCTTCGTGGCGAATATTTCCCTGATGAACTCTCGTTTCGAGGATAAGCAAAATTAGAAAAATCATCGGCAGCAATAAAACACTGACTGTGTCAACCGGACAAATTAATCGATTGTTTACCTGACACTTGCCTCGTCATAACATTGCCACCGCTCATCCGGGCGTGCTTGCCGGCAAGTGTGCGATGCGGCGAATTCTTTTTGGATTTCCCCTTGCGGCGCGTAGCTTTGACGTCTGAGTCAGTTTCCCATTCACAGATAGATTTGTTCGACGTGGGTTCACAAGAGCTCTCAGCACCGCAATCCTGGTTGGACAAGCACGGCGATTATTTGTATCGCTACGCTTTGTTGCGCCTTGCCAATACCGATGTCGCCGAAGATGTAGTCCAGGAGACCCTGCTGGCGGCCTTGCAGTCGCGGCACCGCTTCGCCGGCAAGAGCAGCGAACGGACCTGGTTAATCGGCATCCTGAAGCACAAGCTTTTGGACCATTTTCGCAAGGTCGGCCGTGAAATTCCCGCTGAGGAGACTCGGCTTGCCTGTGAAGAGGAGAAATTGTTTCAAACGGAGCATGAATCGTCCGGTCATTGGCACGGCCCCAACGCACCGGCGGATTGGCGCCAATGCCCCCAGTCTTCGCTCGAAACCGCTGAGTTTCGTAAAGTACTGCATGAATGTCTGACGGAATTGCCGCCGCGCCTGGCCAGTGCCTTTGCGCTGCGTGAAATGGAGGAACGCAGCTCACCGGAAATCTGCGACATACTGGGGGTGACGGACAAAAACCTATGGGTAATGCTATATCGGGCTCGAATGCACCTGCGGCGCTGCCTCGAACGCAGGTGGTTCAGTCCCGAGGTCAACATCGGACAAGAAGTTGTAAAGCCTGTTTTTTGAGACGGAATTCCGCACAATGTCTTTACGCGTCAATATCAGAAACAGTTGCCGTCGCTGGCTGGCGCATCTTCTGCCGGAATGCACATATATCACCCGGCTGCTTTCCGAGCGCCGCGATCGCCGGCTGACGCTGCGGGAACGCCTCGTGCTGGCCCTCCATTTACGTCTGTGCGTGCCATGCTCGCATTTTGGTGAGCAAATAGATTTCATCGCAAACATTGTTCGCAGCGATATCCCTACTTCGACACAGAACAGCTTCAGCGCCAGCGCGCCTCATCTGTCGGCCGAGGCGCGCGCGCGAATTCGACAATGCTTGCAGAATGATTCTCATGCGCGGGAATAGATAAGTAAACGCAGGGAATACAATGCCGCAGTCTCGCATACGAAAGTCCACTGTAAGGAAAATTGTGCAACGCCGACTAACTGCGCATGGAGGATTTTTGCAAATGATGATTCTTGGATTGCTCTGCGCCATGCTGCTGTCGACGCCCACTATGGCCGCCGACAGTTTGACTCTTCCTGCCGGCTTTCGTGAAATGCCCGTTGAGAGCGGTGATCTTTGTATTGTCTGCGATATGCCGATCAATGCCCGGTCGGGCATAGCGCTGCAGTATCGCGGGAGACGAGTGCCTGTGGGACGGGACTTGCTGCAGGATTTTCTGGAGCGGCCGGACTACTTCTTCGGCAAGATGCAGTCGCGAGGCGCTCTATTCAATGAAAATGCGATCCAGGATCGGCGGCCACTCCGACTCTCCTGGTTCATTCTGGGCATCGGCATCGCGCTGGCATTACTCAGCGCCGCGCTCAATGCCCATTTTGCGCTGCGTAAGGGTCTAGCGCCCCGCAAGTGGTTTTTCATCGGTCTGGCCGGCAATCTCTTCGGCCTGCTCTTCCTCCTGTCGAAGCCGGCGCGCAGCCGGGTCGAATTGCCGCCGCACCTTGCGAAAGTCCCCCGCACCGTCGCGCCGCAGAATTGCCCGAATTGTCATGCCGCGAACCATCCCTCGGCACGCGAGTGTCCGCGCTGCGGATCGGAACTCACTCCGACCGCCGACTCGGAAGCTCAGCGTGTTTAATAGCCTCGCAGTCGGACGACGGGCAGCGAAAAACTTTTGTCTATAATGGTAACGATCCACGTGACACAGTATGTTTGCTAAGATTCAGTCCTGGTTCGAGAGTCTCTTTGCCCTGGCGAATGGGCCGACGCGACGTCCGCTCTTGCGCAAAAATCTTGAAAGCAATATTGACGGCCTCTTTATCATTGGCGATCTGGCCGGCGCTCCGGTAATTAAACTCGCCATGGAGCATGGTCACGACGTGATCGAACATATTGCATCGCTCGGCACGGAAGCTTCGCGTGACGAGGACATTCTGGACGTCCTGATCGTCGGAGCCGGCGCATCGGGCCTGAATGCGGCACTGGCGGCGCAAAGCAAAGGGATGCGCAGCCTCGTGCTGGAAAAAGAAAAAATCGCCAATACGATCGAGAATTTTCCCGAAGGTAAATGGGTCTATGCCGAGCCCGACACCAAACCGCCCAAAGGTAAGCTGTGGCTGGATGGCGCCAGAAAAGAAGATCTCATTCAACGGTGGAATTCCATTATCGCGGAAAACGGCCTGGATGTGCGGACCGAGGAAGCAGTCAGCAGCATCAGCAGATCCGAGGGTGTTTTTGATGTTAGGACCGTTAAGGCGAACTACCGGGCGCGCTATGTCGTGCTTGCCACGGGACAGCGAGGTAATCCGCGCAAGCTTAATGTGCCGGGCGAAGATCAGGAGCATGTCTATCACCGGCTATACAGCCCCAGAAAGTATCAGGACGAAGACATTCTGATTGTCGGCGGCGGCAACTCGGCCGTGGAAGCGGCCATAACGCTGAGCGAACATAATCGCGTCGTCCTCTCGTATCGCCGCTCGGAATTCGGACGTGTGTTTAAGGACAACGAGCGCCAGTTAAACGAACGCGTCGCGGCTGGCGCGATATCATTGCTCTTCAATTCCAACGTCAAGGAATTTGCGCGCGACAGCGTCAGGCTGAAGGTTAAGGACGAGAATGGCGAAACCGAGCAGACACTGCCGATGGACCACGCCTTTGTACTGGCCGGAGCCGAGCTGCCGATACCCTTTCTGAAATCACTGGGAATCAAACTTGAAAATGAGTGGGAAGGCAGCTTATGGCGCAGCGTTGCCTTTGCCGTCGTGAGCCTGATTGGCCTCTGGTTTGCCGGCGGAGCGACCGGTGTGGTGCCGGATGCGCTGCTGACGAGCTCGGCCTGGATCGGCGGCTTTGCCGCATTGACTTCGGTCGGCTCGCTGATTGCTTTCGGCCTGCGCGGAGACCGCTGGGCATGGCTTGGTCTGTCCTTCCTGATATGGTACGCTATTTACGGCATTAAGGTTGGTCAGGGTGCCGAGTTCTGGCCCTTCGAGGGCTGGGGCTATGAAGCGCTCTCTTTGGCTGATCGGCCCTGGAGCTTCTGGTATACTGTTCTCTACACGGGACTGATGACGATCTTCGGCATTCAGGCCCTGAAACGCTGGGGGCTGGAACGCCAGGATCGCTTTCAAATCTGGCGTTTTGCCAGCCTGGTGGGCTTCCAATGGGTCTTTTTCTTTATCGTGCCCGAGTTTCTTTTCCAGTGGGCGGTAGAGTTTCAATGGCTGGGCGCCGAGCTTTCGGGTGACCCGCAGTTTGCTGAACAAAGCTGGCGCAGCTATGGCATCGTCTACGCGTGGCCCCTGTTTTTCTATACCTTCTTCTATGATCCACATCAGGTCTGGATCGTCTGGGGCGTGCTGCTGACCTTTGTCGTCATCCCCGGCATTGTCCTGTTTTTCGGCAAGCGCTATTGTTCATGGGTCTGTGGCTGCGGCGGTCTGGCGGAGACCTTCGGCGACCGCTGGCGGCATCTGGCGCCGAAAGGCAAAACAAGTATTGCCTGGGAGAAAATGGGCACCGCGGTGCTGATCCTCGCATGCCTTATTACCATCGCAATGCTCACACGCGACATCCTGGGCGTTTTCAGCGGAACGGCGGAGCTTTCCCTGCGCCTCTATGGCCTGATAGTAGATGTCTGGCTGGTGGGAATTTTGCCTGTTACGCTCTATCCCTTTCTGGGCGGCAAGGTCTGGTGCCGCTATTGGTGCCCCCTGGCCAAACTGATGCAGTTCGTTTCCGGCTGGTATGCCAAATTCAAGGTGAGCCGTTTTCACATCGTCGCCAACGACAAGTGTATTGCCTGCAATGAATGCTCGCGCAATTGTCAGGTCGGCATCGACGTTATGGCCTACGCACTCAAACAGGAAGTACTTGACAACCGAACGAGCTCATGCATCGGCTGCGGTATCTGTGTGACCGTGTGCCCGATGGACGTCCTGTCCTTCGAAACCAAGCCCGACCCGGCCACGGACAATCGGAAGGGCCCGCAATTCGTTCCCATCCAGGATATGACAATCGATGGCAACAAAAAAATCAAAGGTTAACGCTGACATGACCCAGCTTCAGGCAAAGACAGACTTAAACAAACAAAAACAACAAGCCGCCGAACATGCCGTGCAAAGCATCGAATCCGGTATGGTGCTGGGGCTGGGTACCGGAAGTACTGTTAACTTCGCGCTTGAGGCGCTGGCGCAAAGGCTGCGCGATGGTGATCTGCGCAACATCAAGGGTGTTCCGAGTTCGACCGACACCGAATCTCTGGCCCGGGAGCTTGGCATTCCGCTGACGAGTTTCGATGAAGTCAATGTCATTGACCTCGGCTTCGACGGCGCCGATGAGGTAGACGGTTCATTGCGGCTGATCAAAGGTGGCGGCGGCGCCCTGCTGCGTGAAAAGGTTCTGGCGCAGGCCAGTCAAAGAAATCTGATTATTGTCGACGAAAGCAAACAGTCGGCGCGCTTGGGAAGCCGCTGGGCACTGCCGGTTGAAGTGCTTCCTTTCTGCTGGAAGCTCGAAGCCGGCTATATTCAGTCCTTGGGCGCCGAGGTATTGCTACGGCGGGATAGCACTGGCAGCCCGCGCCTAACCGATGAAGGAAATGTAATCCTGGACTGCAATTTCGGGCCGATCGATGATCCGGAAAGCCTGGACGCCCGTTTGAATCAGCGGGCCGGCATCGTCGAACACGGCTTGTTTATCGGACTTGCCAGCGAAGTAATTATTGCGGGCAAGGAAGGTATCCAGGTGCTGCGACCTCAGTCTATCACAGAGAGCTAGGCTGTGCACACTTTGCAGGCACAACTTCGGCGCATTGATGACCGCCAATTAAACAACGGCGCGACTGTGGATCCTTCTCTTGGCAGTCCGAAACGCCGTCGGCCTCAATCGATTTTCCGGTGAATCCGACGGAAGAGCGACCCGACAGTATAGCGATGGCCTGACTGCTCGCTCGGATCGTCTATTTGATTAATTTCAAAAACTCATTGCGCAGGTTTAAATCTTTCAGCAGAAGACCGCGCATAACCGAAGTGACAGTAAAACTGTTATCTTCATCGCCCGCCACGCCGCGTGAGATCATGCAATAGTGTCGAGAGTCGATAACCACACCGAGGGCCCGCGGTCTGATCAGCTCTTCCAGGTAATCGGCAATCTGTTCCCCTAGTTCCTCCTGTATTTGACCACGCCGCGCAAACCAGTCGACGATACGACTGAATTTCGAGAGGCCGAGGACATAGTCGCCGGGGATGTAACCGATATAGCAGCGGCCGGTGATAGGCTGCCAGTGATGCGAGCAGACCGACATTACCTTTATGCCCTTAACAATTATAAGCTCATCAACTTTTTTGCGATTCGGGAACACGGTGAATTTCGGCGCCGCTTCGAAGCGCCCGCGAAAAAGTTCACCGACCCACATTCGCGCCAGGCGCCTGGGCGTGTGCCGTGAGTTCGGATCGTTTCGATTGATGCGAAATATGTCGAATAATTCGGCGAATTTGCTTTCGGCCTGTTCAACTATTTCCTGACGTTCGCTCTCACTCAAAACAACATTTTCGTTGGCGTCAAACAGTGATTTGCCCAGTGCGTTAACATTTGGAAAATCCTCTTTTACCACAGACACCTGACGCGGCTCGCCGGCGCCGCCTGCCTGGGCCGACGCCTCGCCTCCTGCACTCGAAGCCGTTCCATTAACATGTATCTGTTCTTTGTTCGACTCAGCGTCGGCTTGCATTAGAGGGCATCCTTCTCAAATTCATAGTTGTAACGTTGAATCGTAATCGGCTCACCCCGATACTCGACGAAATTATTATCCGATTCAAAGAGTTTAAGCGAATACAACTTTCCAGCCGGTATTCGCCGCTCCAGTATCTGCCAGAACATCACCGCCAGGTTTTCGGCCGTCGGTATAATACCGCGCATGAACGATACATCATTCAAGTGCTGGTGATCAACCTTGTCGATGATTTCCTCATCGAGAATAGCTTTGAGAATCTTCAGATCCACTACGTAGCCGGTATCGGCTGCCGGAACGCCGGCCACCGTTAGCTCAAGCGTGTAGTTGTGTCCGTGGACGTTATTACACTTGTCAAAGACGGCTTCGTTTCTTTCTTCGCTGAACTCAGGATTATATAGTCTGTGTGAAGCGGAAAACGTTGCTTTGCGCGTAATGTACAACATGGCGACGTATCCTCAGTTTGATCGAATTTTTGTGTTTGAAGGATTGTTACAATCGGAGAAACGAATGCAATTGCTTGCTGAATAAGTCCAGGAACTGCAAGGTAAAGTTCCCGCGATGCCAGTCGAAAATCTTGTATACAGACAAAGAATTGGGTATTTTCACGTCTCAGCGGCGAGAATATTTTACGCTAAGTATAGGAATATCATCAGCATACCAGCAAAGAGCCTATGTTCGTAATCGTTGGAAGTTTAATCGTGATCGGTTGTATTGCTGGTGGATACATGATGCACGGCGGGCAACTGGGCATTCTGTTTCAGATCAGCGAAGTCATTATTATCGGCGGTTCCGCGCTCGGAGCCTTCTTGATCGGCAATCCGATGCCGGTTATAAAGTCAACTATAGCCGGCATCCTTGGAACGCTGAAAGGTACCGGCCTTAATAAGGAAACCTACCTCGATCTGCTTAAGATGATGTATGAAACCTTCCAGCTTGCCAAAAAGGAAGGTCTGATCGGTCTCGAACAACATATTGAAAACCCTGAGTCCAGTTCGATTTTTTCCAAATACCCGTCATTTTTAGCCAATCATCACGCCGTAGACTTTATGTGTGATACCCTCAAAGTAGTACTCAACGGCGGGGTTGCCAATCATGATCTGGAAGATATGATGGAACTCGACCTGGAAACGGTACATCACGAAGAACTCAAAGCGCCGGGCGCGCTGGCCAACGTTTCGGATGCTTTTCCGGGCCTTGGAATTGTGGCGGCTGTACTCGGTGTGGTAATCACGATGGGTAAGATTGACCAGCCGGCGGAAGTGATCGGACACAGTGTGGCTGCTGCGCTGGTCGGAACATTTCTCGGTATTCTGCTTTGCTACGGATTTGCGGGACCGCTGGCCCGAATTATGGAAGACAACGTCAACAGCAAAGGCAAATATATGCAGGCAATCAAGGCAGGTATTCTGTCTTTCGTCAAAGGCGCACCGCCTGTTGTTGCCGTCGAATACGCTCGTCGCGCGATTACCCTGGATTCGCGGCCGACGTTTAAGGAAACCGAGGAGTCGGTTAAGCAAGCGCGCTAGCCCCCCGAAGTTGAGCTGTCGGCAACAGCTGTGACTTCAGTCAGGCGGACGGTGGATCATAATATCAGATTGATCGGTTAATGGTATGGCGGAAAAGAAAGAAGAAGCGATCATTATCAAGAAGGTCAAGAAGGGCGGTCATGGCGGCCACCACGGCGGCGCATGGAAAGTTGCCTACGCCGATTTCGTGACCGCGATGATGGCTTTCTTTCTGGTTATGTGGATCCTGGGCTTGAGCGAAGAGACGAAGAAACAAATGGCGACCTACTTTAACGAACCCGGCATTTTTGACTGGGAAACCGGCAAACGGCTTCCGGTGGGTATGAAAAACAATGCCCCGTCGACCTATACCTACGACCCCAAGGTTCCCAGCAAATTCGCCAGCGAACAAAAATCCAATCCTTACGATGCTTTCAGCCAACTCGACAGCAGCGAAAAGCAGCGATTTGTTCAGGCACTCGAAGACAGCGTCCGAATCCAGAAGATCCTGGTCGACAAACAGGAAGAAATTGTACGCAAACTTGAAGCGGAATTTCGGGAAAAGGCCGAACTGGCTGATATTCTGAATTCTATCAGCATTGAAATGACGCCCGAAGGATTGCGAATCGAACTACTGGAAACAGCAGAATCGATCTTTTTTGAGCTCGGCAGCGCTACGATGACGCCTAAAGCAAAAGAAGTTCTGGACATACTGTCGGGCGAGTTAATCAAGCTGCGCAATAAACTGCGCATTGAAGGTCACACAGACGGCCGCAGCTATGGGGCCGGATCGGAATTCACCAACTGGGAATTGTCTGTGGCTCGCGCCAATGCTGCCCGGCGCTACCTCGAATCCAAGGGCCTCGGATACCAGGTTTCCAAGGTTATCGGTTTCGCCGACAAAAATCCACGTACCCCCGATAATCCATTTGACCCCTCAAACCGTCGCATCAGCATGTTGGTGGAAACAGTGCAAACAGACGAATTGCTTGGGGAGTAGCCTTGGCTTACCAATCGGTAAAATTCCTCGTTGCTGTTCGGCCCGGGCAGGACCAGCAAAAGCTTCAAGTGCTCATCAGCCGCTTGTTCCACGGTGCTGATATCACCTTAGTTGATTCCGGTGTCGACGCCTGGGAGCGTATTTCCGATCTGCGTCCTTCGATTGTAATCTGCGATGCGGAATTGCCGGAGTATTCCGGCTTTGAAATTTGCGATCGCATCAAAAAGTCAGAGGACTTACACAAAACTTATGTTGTCCTGATGATAGATGCCAGTGCTTCCGCCCTGAAAGTACAGGCATTGGAAGCCGGCGCCGATGACTTTCTGTCCATGCCGATCGAGCCTGACGACCTGCTGGCAAAACTCCAGGCCGCAACCCGTATCGTACGCCTTCACCATCTCATGGAAAACGAAAGGCGCAAACTGCGTATCGTCAGCGAGCAGCTTAACAAGGACCTCGAAGAGCTATTGGCCTGTGCCGTCAATATGATCCATTGCCGTATTCCTCAAATGAAAGAGCAAATGGAGCAGATTGCACGGGCAAGCGTCTGGATGGCGAAGGCCTTTGAAGATCTCAGCGAAACAAAGATTGAATACACACGGATTGCCGCTAACCTCTGCAACGTCGGCAAGCTGTACCTACCTGACGAACTGGTGCACACTCCTGTCACACTCGAAGGCAAGGCGACGCACGAACTGATGCGTCAGGTTCCTTTGTACTCCGAACAATTGTTAAAGCCTTCTTCGCGCCTGGAAAAAGTAATCCACATTATTCGCCATGTATTCGAGAATTACGATGGTTCGGGCTTTCCGGATCGTTTGCGGGTTCGTGAAATTCCGATCGAAGCGCGTATCATCCGGCCGGTGCTGGACTTTTCCAATTATTGTGATTTTCTCAAAATGCCACCCTTGTCCGCCCTGGAAAAAGTGAAACGCGACGCGAAGCACGTGTATGATCCACGCTTCACGATGCTCCTCGACGAATACCTTTGGAGTAATTCGCCCGAGACCCTGGTACGCAATGTACGGGCAGTTCAGATCTACGATCTGGATGACGGCATGAAGGTCGCGCGGGACATTGTTACCAATTCCGGGCTGAAGCTGATTCCCGCCGGCGCTATTCTTTCGCAACGGACGATTCACCGCCTGATTCAACATGCCAGCACAGACCCGATTATCGGTGCGATTTACATTATGAAGTAAGACCCCTCTGCTCTTTGTTTACAACAGCCTCACAGGATTGTCAAAAATCCTGACCGATAGACACGAGCCAGACAGGCTTCGAAAACGCGTGGTAATTGTTTTTCCAGGCGACATCGATCTTAAGCGGAAAACCGAGAAGAAACAGACGCATGCCAATGCCGGTACTCATAAGAAGGTCGTTGGGAATTCGCGTACCATTTTCGTTGCGTTTGGTGGCGATGAAATCATCTTCCCAGGCCGAGCCCATGTCGAAAAAGACGCTGAGAAACACCGGCAGCCGGAACTCGGCATTGGTGATAAACATCTTCGAGCCGTTAAGCTCATTAATATCAAAGCCGCGCAGCGGATAACCGGGCGTCAGAAAGTACAGATCCTCGGCCGTTTCATAGGGCAATTGATCGGAGCGAAAACGGCGATTTATCCAGTTTTCGGTGCCGCCGACAAAGAAAGCCTGCGGGTCAGGACCAAAACTGGCGCCCGCGGCTCCTCGCAGAGCCAATACAAAACCGCTGCCGACATCTACATAATGACGAAAGTCGCCCTGAACGGTAAGGAATCCAAGATTGCTATTCGTAAACTTCGGCGAGCCTTCCGCCTGCAAAAAGTAGCGTGAGCCACGCGCCGGTCCGTTAAATCCCCACATAATATCGTCGTGTACAAATTTCAGATTGGGCACGAGGTGCATTTTGGAAATCGTGCTAATCTCGGGATCATCAACATTCTCGGTTGAGGTATTCAACCAGGTCAGGCCGAACTCCAGCCGATCGAAGGTGTTAAAGGGAATTTCGGCACCGACGCCAGCGCCAAAATAGCGGAAGCGATACAGCGATTCGCCGTCGTCCGTATTGTCGTCGCGATTGACGAAACGCGCCGTGTGAAATCCGCTGAAACGATAATCGACAAGGTTTGGCAGATAGGAGTACACCAGCAGAAAGTCGCTGTTGTTGAGGCTGAGCAACAAATTGGCAGCAAAAAATATCTGGTGATTGCCCAGCATATCGCTGAACATCATTTGCGTTGTGCCCTGCACGCCGAAGAATGTGTCGAAGCCGGCGTTGCCATAAATAAGATCGGGTGTAAAGTTGATCTTATAACGCTGCGGAATAAACTCTTCTTCAACTTCCGGCAGGTCATTGTCTTCCAGATCATCGATGGCTGCGACAGCGTCCGGATTGGGCTGCACCGCCTTCTGCCGTCCGAAGTCCACATCGAAAATGCCATAGCTGCTCAAACTGTCCAACCCGGAGTCTTCCACCAGGTCTTCATCGAATTCGAGCGCTTCGCTGAGCATATTGGCCTGGGCCAGACCTGCACGCCGGAACTCTGTCAGCACCGGCTCCGTGTCCGGCAGATCGAAAGGAAAACGCAGCATAAAGATGTCGAAGCTGCCGTTGTTTTGTGAAGAAAACAACATCTTGCTGCCGTCCCGGGACAAAGACAATTGCTCAATGCCCGAAAGTGCATTGGTTTTGGCGGTGATGTCGCCTGTCGTCAGATCCAGTTGGTAAATATTGCCGATACCGCTCTTGTCCGATACAAACAGAAGATTGCGGCCTTCGGGCCCCACGGCTATCGATGTCTTGATGTACTGCGGGTCGAAGGTCTTCCGTTCAATCGCGCCAGTCTTGACATCCAGCGCGTAGATATCGGAGTTGGCCATTTCGTGATTCCAAATACGGAAAGTGGCGCTGGTGACGTTTTCATTGAGAAAATCGCCCCGATTCGACACGAAATACAGGGTTTCGCTGTCCGGCGCCCAGGTTGGCTTCTGATCCTGAAAAATGTCGTCTGTCAACTTTCTGATATCGCCGGAGCCAAGTTCGTACAGGAACAAATCAGGCTGTTCCCTCTCTGAGGCCACCAAAGCGATGTACTGGCCATCGGGCGACCAGGTGGCGGAGTTCACCATATGCAGGCCAACGTCGATGCGCTCTACTTCGTTGTTCTCTGTATCAACGATAAACAGGGCGTCATCGCCGCCGGACTTAGCCGAGATCGCGAGACGCCGACCGTCGGGATCCCAGGAGATTCCCGGCGTCAGAATATTCAACTCTTCAAAATCACGGCTTCGCGAACCTTCGACAACCCGCTTGACTTTTTTCTTATTGTCGAGCTCAAGCATATACACGCTGTAAAAACCGTCCCGCAACGAGATGAACGCAAGCTTTTCGCCGTTCGGAGATAGGGCCGGCGCGGTATTCAGATAAGTGCGGTTTTTGCGATGATCGGTAATGCGGGTAGCGAATTCATCGGCATCTTCGTACTTGACGATATCGGGCCAGTAGATTTTTTTCATATCCTTGCGCCACTGATCCGAAAATTCATCGAGCGTCATGCCAAAGGTACTCTGAAAGGCGCCGTTGACCGTTCCGATACTCTTGATCCGGTTGATCAGTTCGCCGGTCTTGGCGCGACCATATTTCTCAGCGACATACCAAAAGAAGGACTGGCCGCCGCGATAGGCCGTATAGCCCAGCAAACCGCTGAGGGGCGGCAGCGACTCGCTGATAGCCAGATCGCGCAGAAACATATCGGTTTTGGTGTCCATACCTTCGATGGCGGAAAACTCGGCAAAACCTTCACTCATCCACAGCGGGTATTCGAGCCGAATATTATTGGCGATTTGCGACTGCACCGATCCGCCATAAAACATATCGTTGATGAAGGCATGAACCAGCTCGTGCCGGATCAATACGCGGAAGAAATCCCACTTACCTTCGAAGGGCACGACGATCCTGTTTTTCAATGGCTCGGTGAATCCGGCAATGCCCTCTCGCAGCGAGGTCGGCGTAGTGTTGGTCTGTTGAAACTGATTGTGGGAGTTATAGACAATTATGGGGATTCGCTTTGTAATCTGATAATTAACATTGCGCTGGAGCTCGTGGAGCGCTTTTTCGGCAATGATCGCCGTGAAGTCCGCCAGATATTTGCCGCCCTGGTGATAATAGACATCAAAGTGTTTGGACTGAATGAAATGCCAGTCAAACTCCTGATACTGCACTTTATTCTTGCCGAATTGTCCGACTGCCGGCAAAGTGCCTGCCAAGAGAGCCGTCGCGATCACGATGATGCTTCGGAGTGCAGCTTGATGCTTCATATTTCCCAACCTTCTTCGTTTTTACAGATTCTCAATTCGAAAAACCCCGATGCTCGCACAAGGTTGCTCATTAGACACAAAGGAACAATTAAAGGTTAAGATTCTCGTAAGAAAAGTGCCGGTACCACCAAGAAGTCGCAAGGTCGCTGAAATTATTTCATATCAGGCTGCAAAAACCGGTAAGCGTGGAGAATCGTTCCCCTTCGACAATTCGAGGAAATACTGCCTGTCTCTCATAAGTCTGTCAATGGTCAATGCTGGTGTTCAGACGATGTTCAGCGACTTGATCGCCTCGCGGGCGGCATTCTGTTCCGCTTCTTTCTTATTGCGACCGGTACCCCGTCCGACGATTTCGGTACTGATACTTACTTCTACCGTAAACTGACGGTCGTGATCGGGGCCACTTTCATCGACAACCGAGTAACGCGGGACGCCCGTGCCGGCGGCCTGGGAATGCTCCAGCACAATACTCTTGTAGTTGGTGTCGCGCATCAGCGTGGTCTCTTTCATGATGCGACGTAAAATGGATTCGACTACAAACTTCTTCGCTTTATCGGGACCGCAATCGAGGTAAATCGCGGCAATAATCGCTTCCAGCGCATCGGCGAGAATCGACTGATTGCCTTGTTCCAGTGACTGGCGGGCACTGAGGCTCACCATCAGCCATTCGTCAAGACGCAATTGCCGGGCGCAGTAGGCCAGCGATTTCCGGTTGACGAGCCAGGATCGCATCTTGGTAAGTTCCCCTTCGGAGACATCCTTATGTAGATAAAAGAGGTACTCAGCCACAATGGTACTCAAAATGGCGTCGCCAAAGAACTCCAGACGCTCGTTCGACTTAGCCCGATCATTGTCGGCAATCTGCAAAAATGAGCGATGCGTTAAGGCTTGTTCAAAAATCGAGGGGTGCGAAATGGTGATGTCCAGACGCCGCTCCAGATCCCGACACATACTCGGCGATAGAAAATGCATTGTCGGAAACTGGTCTTTGTCGAATAATCTGGTGGAAGAATCTTGCAAAGATGCCAGGCGCAGAATCTTCTTTTGCAGCTGAGAAATTATGCCTGCCATCTCACCTATTCCAAATCGCGATCATTCTTCAAAAGTTTTAAGGCAAATTGATGCGTTATGCCCTCCAAATCCAAATGTGTTACTGATAGCCGCACGCACCACTCGTGAATCCGGCTGATTGGGAACATAAAACAGATCACAGTCAGGATCGCTGTTTTGATAATTTATCGTTGGAGGGATTTTGGAATGATAAATCGCCAGCACGGAAGCGATGCACTCAATAGCTCCGGCGGCCCCGAGCAAGTGACCCGTCATTGATTTCGTGGAGCTGACCGCCAGCTTGTCGGCATGGTCGCCAAACAGGGTTTTGATGGCCTGCGTTTCATTCCTATCGTTGAAGGGCGTCGAGGTACCGTGAGCGTTGATGTAGTCGATGTCGCTTGTTTGCAGCCCGGCGTCTTCAAGGCAGATGCGCATAGCGCGGACGGCACCTTCGCCTCCTTCCGCGGGCTGCGTGATGTGAAACGCATCATCCGTCATTCCAATACCGGACAGTTCGGCGTAAATCCGGGCGCCGCGATTGCGGGCGTGTTCAAGTGTTTCCAATACAAGAATTCCGCCGCCCTCGCCCATCACGAACCCATCGCGCTCTTTGTCAAAGGGTCTGCTCGCGGTTCCGGGATCATCGTTGCGCGTCGAAAGGGCCCGCATAGCGTTAAAGCCGCCGATTCCCATCGGACAAATCACCGCCTCGCTGCCCCCGGCCAGCATGACATCTGCATCACCGCGCTGCAGCAGCATAAATGCATCGGCAATACTGTGATTGGATGTTGCGCAGGCTGAAACGGTGCCGTAGTTGGGGCCTTTGAATCCGTAACGAATGGCGATCTGCCCCGGGGCGATGTCGGAAATGAGCATCGGAACAAAGAAGGGCGAAATACGGTCGGGGTTGCCATCGCGTTCGTAAAGCCGCTGCTGCTGCTCGTGATAGGTCCACATTCCGCCGATGCCCGAACCCGAGACTACGCCGACCCGCTCCTTGTTGACGCTTTCCAGGTTAAGCGCCGCATCGCTGATCGCCATCTCCGCCGCCGCAATAGCAAATTGAGTGAAAAGATCCATCTTCTGCGCCTCCTTACGATGCAGGAATTGCAGATTGTCGAAGTTCTTAACTTCACAGGCGAATTTAGTCCGGAACTTTTCCGCATCGAAACGCGTGATCACATCGGCACCGCTGCGCCCTTCCATCAGCCCTTGCCAGAATTCCGCTACCGAATTACCTATAGGGGTAACGGCCCCCAGACCTGTAATCACTACTTTCGGAAAATTATAACGTGCCATTCACACCGCTTTTCTTACTGGAACGATTCTAAAGAATCATAACTGTTGAATGAAAGTTGATCTCGTGGGGTGACGCAAGGACACGATTATTCAGCCGAGACGTTCTTTTCCAGATAGCTAACGGCATCCCCTACCGTCTGGATCTTTTCGGCATCGCTATCTTCAATTGAAATGTTAAACTCACGTTCGAATTCCATGATCAATTCGACTGTGTCGAGTGAATCGGCGCCAAGATCATTGGTAAAAGACGCTTCGTTGGTTACTTGCGACTCTTCAACACCTAGCTTGTTGACAATAATAGTCTTAACATTTTCAGCTATTGTCGACATAGCGATATTCCCGATGAACTGTGAAAAAATAGAAACTCAATTTGTATGATTCGCGGGCAATACATCTGTATCCGACCTACCACTCCCTACAGAGCGAGACCGCCATCTGCATTCAGAACCTGGCCTGTGAGGTACGAAGCGTCATCCGACGCAAAAAAGGCAACCACGCCGGCAATTTCTTCTGCCTGAGCTGATCGCCTGAGAGGTATTGAATTTGTCAAATCCGCTATCTGCTTCTCGCCCAATTTGTCTGTCATGTCCGTCTGCACATAACCTGGAGCGATGCAATTTACTAAAATATTTCGAGAAGCTAGCTCCTTCGCCAGCGATTTCGTCAGCCCGACCAGCCCGGCTTTCGAAGCCGAATAATTAACCTGACCGGCATTGCCCGCCAGGCCGACGATCGAGCCGATATTGATTATCCGTCCAGACCGTTGCCGCATCATTGGCCTGCTGACGGCCTTGCACATTAAAAAAGCGCCCTTAAGATTTGTTGTCAACACAGCGTCCCAATCCTCTTCGGACATGCGCATAAGCAGCGTATCGCGCGTTATACCCGCATTATTCACCAGGACGTCGATGCGGCCGGCCGCTTCGCTGACGTGCTTGATGAGTGCCTCGACATCTTCGGCCTTGCTGATATCCGCCTTGACGGCCTCAACCCGGGCAGCGCCGCCCAATTCACTGATAAGAGCATTGGCCCGGTCCGCGCTGGCATTGTAGGTAAAAAACACGCGCGCGCCGTCAGCGGCCAGACGCCGAACGATGGACGCGCCGATTCCACGCGATCCACCGGTAACAAGAACTACTTTTTCTGTCGCTGTCTCTGCCATTTTTACCGATACTCTGTATTGTTGACAATGATTCAGGATGAGGACGTTGATGAGGCTGCCAGGCGCTCTTGTACTTGCTCAGCGGTATCTACACCATCAATACTTACATCCCTGAGCGTCCGTTTCAGCATACCCTGCAAAATTTTACCTGGGCCTATTTCGGTAAAGGAGCGAACCCCCGCATCGTGCATCGCCCGCATAGATTGGGTCCACAACACCGGCGACACCAGCTGGCGAATCAAGGCTTCGCGCAGCTCCGGCGCGGCGCGCAAAGGTCGGGCCAGGGCGTTGCAGTAGACATCCACTCCGGCATCCCTGAACTCCACGTCCGCAATGGTCGCGGCCAGTGTAGTTCTGGCATCTTCCATCAGGGGCGAATGGAAGGCCCCGCTGACTTTTACTTCCAGAACACGCCGGGCGCCGGCCTGTTTAAACTTGTCGATGGAACTGCGCAGCAGATCAGCGTCGCCGGATACGACTACCTGTCCCGGCGCGTTAAAATTAGCGGCGACCATCACCTGCCCCGGCGCCTTCAATTCCTCACACAGTGCCACGACCTGACTGTCTTCCAGCCCGATCACCGCCAGCATCGTGCCCGGTTGCTTTTCACCCGCCTTAAACATCAATGATGCCCGCAGCTGAACGAGCCGCAAGGCCGACTCGAAATCAAGCACGCCCGCGGCATACAGCGCTGCGTATTCACCAAGGGAATGGCCGGCAACCGCTTCATAACGAAGGCTGTCGCCCAACAATTGCAGAATGCAGGCTTCATGGACAAACAAGGCCGGCTGCGTATAGCGCGTCTCTTTCAACGTATCGGCGGGGCCGTTAAAACAGATTTCGCTCAGGGCAAAGCCCAAGAGCTCGTCGGCGCGTTCGATGATTTGTCCGGCCTTCGGGAAAGCATCGGCGAGATCACGCGTCATGCCAACATACTGCGAGCCCTGACCGGCAAAAAGCAATGCTGCCGCCATATTATTTGATACCCCATCGCAAGTAAACGCTTCCCCAGGTGTAGCCGGCGCCGAAGCTGGAAAGGATCAGCCGGTCGCCGTACTGAATTTTGCCGGCGTCGTACCACTCTGATAAACACAGGGGAATGGTTCCGGCCGTTGTATTGCCGTATCGGTCGATATTGACCATAACTTTGTCGGAGCTGACTCCCATCCGTTCGGCTGTAGCGCCAATGATACGCATATTGGCCTGATGCGGCACGAGCCAGGCGACATCTTCAGCGCGTAGGTTGTTGCGTTCCATTACCTCGGCCGTTACATCGGCCATCCCGACAACTGCGGCCCTGAAGACTGTTCGACCATCCTGAACGACATAGTGTTCCTTGTTGGCGACCGTCTCTGCCGAGGGTGGCTTGGCGCTGCCGCCGGCGGGCATATACAGAAAGTCCTTGCCCGCCCCGTCGATACGGAGGTTGGCGTCGAAGACACCGATCTCCGGGTCATCGGAGGCCTCCAGGATAATGGCGCCGGCGCCGTCGCCGAAAAGTACGCAGGTAGAGCGGTCCTCAAAATCCAGAATCGCGCTCATGCGATCGCCGCCGCAGAGTAGCACACGCTGCGCAGCGCCCGATTCGATAAAACGGCGCGCCGTTTCCAGTGCAAACAAAAAACCCGAACAGGCCGCCGCCAGGTCAAATCCCCAGCAGTGTTTGATGCCGAGTTTATTTTGCAACAGACATGCCGTCGAAGGAAATACATGATCTGGCGTGATGGTAGCGCAAATAATCAGATCAATGTCTTGTTTATCGATTCCGCGTCTGGCAATTGCCTTCTCTGCTGCGGGCAGCATGAGCTCGGAAGTGCCTTTGTTGAAAGCGAAACGACGCTCGCTGATACCGGTGCGAGTACGAATCCACTCGTCGGAGGTATCGAGACGCTTCTCGAAAAACTGATTGGAATACACTTCTTCCGGTACATAGTGCGCAAGCGAAGAAATGTACGCTCTGCGATTTTCAGTTTTCATAGGAGTATTCGGTCAGGCTCGGAGGGTTGACGGCATTCTCGATACGCTTATTAACCTGTTTCTGAACCATATCGACAGCCAGCAGAAGTGAATTTTTCATGGCACGCGCGGAATTGCTGCCGTGGCCGATGATGACAACACCGTTGACGCCGAGAAGCGGCACTCCCCCGTAATCCTGGTAGTCGAGCCCTTTCAGCACGCGCTTGAGAACCGGTCTCATGGCCGCAACGATAAGTTTATTGATGGCAGCTTTATCAGCAAATGCGCGCAGCTTGGCTTTAAATAATGTTAGAAAACTCTCGGCAAACTTCAACACAATGTTTCCGGTAAAGCCGTCGCAGACCACGACGTCGGCCTTGTTGGTCAGTATGTCCCGCCCTTCGATGTTGCCGATAAAGTTAAATGAACTGGATTCCAGCAATTCATAGGCGCGAACAACATTTTCAGCGCCTTTCGAGGCTTCTTCGCCGATGTTGAGCAAAGCAATGCGCGGATTCTCGATGTTGCGAATCTGACGCGAATAAATGCTGCCCATAATCGCGAATTCATACAAAAACTTGGACCGGGATTCAACATTGGCGCCTACATCCAGCAGCAGCGTAAAGCCTTCACCCGTCGTCGGCAAGAATGAGCCTATCGTTGGACGGCTGACACCCTTGATACGTCCTAATGCCAGTGTAGCTACGGACATTACGGCACCCGTATTGCCGGCTGAAACGAAAGCATCAACGTAGGAGTTGGCGTGGAGGTCGATACCCTGGAACAGTGAGGATTGGCGCTTTTTTTTGAAGGCCATTGCCGGATCGTCTTTCATACTCACAACGTCCGGGGCATGGACGATCGAATAATTAAGATCCGAGGTATCGTGCTTGGCGAGTTCTGTTTTGATGTCCTTTTCGCGGCCGACAAACACAAGCTCGAAATGCGAACTGTCGAGGCTTCGCATCGCTTCGACGGCCCCCTCTACCTCATTGGCGGGCGCAAAGTCCCCGCCCATCGCATCAAGCGCCACCCGAACGACTGTTGATTCCTGCTCTTGTTTCAAGCCTGCTACCCAGGAGTGTTACCGAAATGACGGATTAGGCTTCAATCGCTTCGATGACGCGCCGGCCATTATAATAGCCACAGGATTTGCAGGCGGCATGCGCCAGCTTGAATTCACCGCATTGAGGGCAGACGGCCACACTCGACGGTACCCATTTGTAATGGGTGCGTCGCTTGTCTCGCCGGGATTTCGAAATCTTTCGTTTCGGATGTGCCATTGAATTGAGCCGAATTTGTTAGTTATCGGAGAATTTGATCTTCTTGAGAGCTTCCCACCGCGCATCGGTTTCCTGAGCGTGATGGGAGTCGGAATCCGTTGCTTCCTGGTCGCTTGATGTACGTACCGAGGGATAGAGCTCCTCCAATGAACGCCCGCGATAAGCAGGTGCAACACGCTTCATTGGCAAACTGACCCCCAGCTGCTGCCGTACCTCTTCCGTGATGTCGATTACACTGGCATCTTCGTGTATGTAGTACGGCTGCTCCAGGTCGGGACTGTCTTTGTGCTCATGATACAGATCCGAATCGGCGACGAAGCTTACCTGCAGCTCGGCTGTTATGCGCTCTTCGTATGTTTCATTGCTGATATCACACTCGAGACGCGCCATACACTCGATGGATCCACACACAATGTACCTGCTTCCGATTTTACGGACTTCACCGCTAACGGCTATTTCACCATAATATTGGGGAAACATTCCGTCAACCGCGGCGGCATCCTCGCTGCAGGCAAAGGAATGTACGCCGTCTTTTAGGCCTTTGATCGTCAGCTTCAGCATTGGTACAGCCTACAAATATAGGTGAATCATTGCTTTAATCAAAACAAGCCGCTGATCGGCTGGGACGGCTCGAGCCCTCGTTCAAACTAGGGACAGCTCAGCGCTTTGCGATTTTGTTTGGCAACCGAGCTTTCCGGATTGATTTGCAGTACCTGTTTGTACGACTTGCAGGCATTGCCCGTATCTTGCTCTGATTGATAGGCGATCGCAAGATACAAATGACCATACTCGCTTTTCGGATTAAACTGAATCCAGTCCTTGCAGGCGGCTTTCAAGGCTTTGATCTTCTTTTGCTTGTAAAGCATTCCGGCAATCTGCGTATTGGCGTTCTCAATCTGTCGTGCATTCTTCACCAGATTAGCCGTATCGGCAAGCAGGTAGTCGCTGGCACGCTGAAAAGTACTGAGGGCCTGATCGAGACTGTCCAGCTCCTTGTAACTGAGTCCCAGCCGAATGCGGGCAAAGGTATTGGTGGAATCGAGGCGAAGGCTCTCTTCGAGTGCTGTAATTGCCGAGTCAAGACTATTGCGCGAAAAGTTACTGATACCGATGAAGAAATATACCCGGGCCATGTCTTTGTCTTTCAGCGTTCCGCAGACTTCAATCGTTTTATAGAACGCCTCAATGGCTTCGTCATAGAGCTTGGTGCTGCGCAAAACATTACCGTACATCAGCTGCAATTGGCAATTGGGCTTTTCATCCAGCGATGCCCGCAGATTTTCAATCGCCGCCGTGGTATCGCCGGACAATATCGCGGAGCGGCCGAAGCGCTCCAGATCCTCAGCGGCCAGGCCGCGCTCTTGTTTAATCGATGCGAACAATTGCGCGGCATCGGTAAACCTTTTGCCGCGATAGTTGGCCCGCGCCAAGTATAAACTCGCTTTTTCACTTACCGAGTCGATATTGTCTCGTGCATACGACAAGTAGCGAATCGCCGAATCAACTTCGTTAATCTCATAGAACGACTGGGCGAGATACCAGCGTGACAGCTGATCGGATGGCCGCAGTTGAGTAAAACGGAGCAAAGCCCGCGCTGCGTCCGGGTAACGCCCCGCCAGGTACAGAATTTTGCCTTTCTCGAAAAAGGCCGGTGCGTTATTGGTATCCTGTTTGGTGACCTTATCCCAGTTAACAAGCGACTTCTTAAACAATTCATTAGCCTGATCCTTGTCAATACTGCGATTGGCCATGGCATAATAGACACGCGCCAGTTTAACACGCGGTTCCAGCAGCGAAGAATCGCGACTCAATGCTTCTTCGTAGTTGTCTTTAGCTAGTTCGCGCACGTTCTGCGCAAAGTACAAATCTCCCAGGGCAACGAAGGTAGCCGGTGACTCCGTATCCAGCGTCTGCGCTTTGCGAATAGCGTGGTCGGCCAGTGTCAGCTCATTCTGCAGAATGTGAATTTCCGCCTTGGTTAAGTAAGTCGCTACATGATCATCTTTAACATCGAAGGCGTCGTCAATCGCTTCGAGTGCTTCATCGAAGCGATTCAGGCGCGCCAGGCAGTAGGCATATTCATTCAGGGTGGTCAGGTTTTCGTCGTCTACTTTCAAGGCTTTCGAATAATACTTCAGCGCCGTATCCACCTTTTCGAGTTCGAGATAAGTCTCGGCTGTCAGACGCAATATACCAAGGTCTTTGGGCGCTTCCTTGGCTGCGGCTACCAGATAGGGGGCGGCATTTGCATAATCGCGCGTCACAAGAAATTCTCGGGCCTTTTCGATATTTGACTGTGCCTGAATTTCAACTCCGCCCAGGAGAGCTACCAGGAACATGCCAATCGCCAGCAACGTTCTCATAAAATCCTCATTCATATTCTATTCGGGAAATTTCAGTACAAACCTCGCATGCTCCGGCACAATACCGGCATCAAGAAAATGACGCTGCGTGTTAGGATCCAGGGCAATAAACACGAAGAATCCCCAGGGTAAATTTTGAATATTCTGCAGCAGACGGCCGCGGATAGCTATCGGGAAAGGATAGAATCCCGCCACAATTCGCGATTGATGAACGAGCTTCGGATAGATGTACCGGCCACTGCTGTCGGCAAATCCAATCCTGAGCATGCGCAAATCATCTTCGCGCTCAATTCGTGATAGGTAGCCGATGCCGATTGCATTGCCATTGGAACGAACGCGGGCGATTGCAGAGTCCTGATTCGCCACAAAATCGATTGCCGCCTGTGGTGCTGCGCCGGAAGTCACTCGCAGCAAGATGTTGCCGTAGACCGAAGAGTTGACTTCCGGACAAACGTAGACGGGTTCGGATTCAAGCCCGGGAAAATACTTCTTCAACACTGGCTCGGCGCTTAGCAAGCTTTCAACGAGCTGGATGCGCGCAATCGTATCAATGGCAAAATTCTGCTGCGTGTAGAACACGAGAGCATCCTGCGCAAATATCTGGCCGCCATGCGTCTCGACATCATAGGCCTGCATCAGCGAATCTTCGTCGGCAAGATAATCTCTGGCTATAATGATTCCGCGGGAGCTGCCTGCAAGCAGCTCTTGCATGGCACTGCGGGCATTGACGGGTTTTACGCTAACCCGGGCTTGCGGATAGGTCGAATCGAAAAGCGCAAAGGTAGGCTGAAGCAAATGATAGACGCTTTCATCGCACAGAATGGTGGCTTCACCGCTGGTTGATGTTTCCTGTGGGGTAGATGCTGATTCGTCTCCGGAGGATTCGCCGCTGCAGGCCGAAAGAAGGCAGCAACAGAGAGCTAATACCATCGAATATGTCAGATACTTCTTCGCTTTCATCGTGCTACTACCGCTCCGAATTCTCAGAAGATCGATTGCGCAGTGAACGATGATGTGAATAGAATGTTGCCACCCGATATATGCCGAAAAGAGTAAAGACGGCCCCCGCTGTACGAAGTAGAGTCTTGTCGTTGGTGGCGATATACTCTGTTGCGACAAGAAAATAGACGCCGATCAGAACGATCAGGAGGCGTACGGCATAATTGATGATGACAAATAAGTTGCTCATATCTTTCTTCGGCCGGCGCCGATCTGCTCACAGCGCCTCCAAACCCATTAACAGCAAAAAAGCAAGAGTCGCTCCGTCTGCCTTCCTGCATACAGAGACGCTCCTGCTTAACACTGTTGGCCCTAGCGCAGACGAAATTTGATCGGAATACTGACCCAACACTGCACGGGCTGCTCATTTTGAATCGCCGGCGTGAAGACTGATGACATGACGGCTTCGATAGCGGCATCATTGAAAACGTCGTTATCGGTCGACTCGATAATGTGCTTTTGGGGTTTGCCGTCCTTTCCGACCAGAACGCGAATCACCACCTGTCCTTCCAGCCCGGCGCGCTGCGCAATTGCAGGATACTTGACTTTTTTCTGCAGCTCGCCCAGGTCGACGAAAGGCTGCTTTTCAACCGGGATAAAATCATAAGCGTCCGGCACTTCTTCTTCCTGCGGCGCAATGTCGATCTCGACCGCACCGAACTCTTCGCCTTCACCGAAGCCGCTGAAGTCCTCTTCGCCCCCTTCCGCCGTTGCGCGGGCAATTTCGTCGGTATTGGCAAAGTCCTGGATATCTTCAGGAATAAGGGCATCAGGTACAGGCACGGGAGTTCCGGCGCGAGCTGCCGGCCCGGAGGCAACGACAACCTCGGTCGGCGGGGGCGGTACCGGCGGGGCCTCATTGGCGGCCGGAGGGGGAGGCAGGTTCTGAAGCTGGATTTTAACCGGCGGAGCGACAAAAATGGGCTCGTCTTCTTCCAGCGTCAGGCTCACGACATAGGTCAGGAGCATCAGTCCAAAAAAGACAGTAGAGATAACAAATCCACGAAGCGTAGATTTCTTGATGTATTCTTTGATTTCGACGGCACCGTATCCACCACTCGGTGCCTTTTGAGCCATTGCCGTAACCATGAGCGCACCTACTTCACGTAATCGAAATTAATGTTCTCAGCCCTAAGCCGGAAATCGCACCTGTTCAAAACGAATTCAGTGCAGGCTGAATTTTATTGGAATGCTGACCCAGCAGGTAATCGGTAACTTGTTTTGCCGCGCCGGTGAAAACACCGACTGCTTCAAGGCCTCTACCGCCGGCTCAACGAATACCTCATATTCTGCGGACTCGACCAGATATTGAATAATTTTTCCATCCTGATCGATGAGAACTCTGATTTGAACGGTACCCTCTAAGCCGGAACGAAGAGCAATGGCCGGATACACCACGCGGCGCTGCAGATCACTCAAATCGGTATACGGTAAAACTTCATGAGGAACAAAGTGGTAAGGATCAACTACTGACGACAGGCCGTCATCCTCGACCCTTTGCGGCTGAGTTTTTGCCGGCGACAAATCATCATTGTTAATTCCCGGGCCAAAATTGAAATCCCTCAATCCGGCACTCTCAATTTCGCCGAAATTCTGCGTTAGACCGTCAATCAAATCTTCACCAAGTACAGAAGAGACTACCGGCGTTTCCGTATGCTGTCGCCCCGATTCACCTTTTTCATCTCGTGCCACCGGATAACCAGCAACTGCCTGACCCGGCGTTAATGGGGGCGGAGGAGGATATAGTATTAACATTTTCTTGCCTTCCTTCAAGGTACCCGACTTCACACCGGCACCTCGCAAAACTTCCCAGGGTTTTACCGGCGGAATGATCTTCGGCAATCGTCCATGCCAATTGCCATCATCGGCAGCAGGCCGAAAATTCGCCAGATAGGCGATAATGATGGCTGCAAACAAAATAATCGTTATCGAAAAAGCAATAGCCGTCGTACGCGATGCGTTGCGTTTGAGCTCTGCAGCCCCGTACAGCAAGCGCAGTTGAGATTTGATGATCGATGCCGTCATAATCCTTCAATCTCCGTAATGTCTTCTTCAGTCATTGGAACTAAGGCGAACTTGCGCTCGCGTTCGAGTCCATCGATGAGAAGCTGGGAGTTGATGTCCAGTTCGGCAAGATTGAGTTCGTCCAGGATTCGGACTACAAAGCCATAGGGCACTTTGGTGGAAATTTTGAGCGCCGTAATCAGACGATTCTTTTGGCGGAGATTTTCATTGACAGCCAGGTTGCGCAATTCGCTGATATCGAGGGCCTGCGGCGCATCGAGTCCGATATTATAAAATATCTGACTATCGTGGCGTACGCGGATATTCAGCAGCTCGGACTGTTTGACGTCTACCTGCTCCTGACGCTCCGGCGGAATCGACATTTCCATCACCTGAGGCTGTGCCATCGTTGTCGTGAACATGAAAAAGGTCAGCAACAGGAAGGCGATATCCACCAGGGGCGTCATATCGAGATAGAAGCCAACGCGTTTCTTTTTCTTGCGCTTGGGCGCCAGACTACCGCGTTTTTCTTTGCCGCCACCGCCGCCGCCTAAACCACCGGTTCCACCTGCCATTCTGGATACTCCCTACTTCTTCAAAGATTACAACACAGACATCAGTCTGATTGAGAAGGTTACGGATTTGCCTTTTGGAAGACTTTCAGTCAAAACTCAAAGTTATTGCTTTTTCTCGGTCACGAAATTGAAGGCCGTCGCATTATTGCGCTGCATCACATCCATCAGGTCTTCAATCCACTTATACTCGATCGAGCGGTCGGCGTCGATCGCAAAACGCGTCTTTACCGATGCCGCCCGAGTATTGCGAATGAGTCCGTCAAGCGTCTCCAGGGGTACTTTCAAAAGACGCTTCTGGCGCATTTCGTCGGTAAGGTTTTCCTGCTGATCCCACACGGTTAGCCTGACATTTTCATTCGACAGGGAATAGTAATAGGATGTATCCTGGTAGACGGTATCGACCCCGATCTTAATCGTCGCAAGATTGTTTTCCGGCACTTTCGAAGTGTCGGCCGAAGCCGTAGGCCGTTCAATGACAAACTTCTGCTCCGCTTCGGCCTCGGATTTAAACTTGGCTGTAAACATGAAAAATGTTAACAGCAAGAAGCCAATATCCACCAGCGGGGTCATATCGAGTACAAAGCCGACTCGCTTTTTCTTAATCTTGGGCACAGGCTGGAGCTCCTGTCTGGTTCATAATCACTGCGTTCACCATTCCCCGGTTCTATTGATAATGATCGCGCTGCCTATTTCTTTACTTTGACGGTCAGGATCTCGGTCACATTGAGTATGGCCTCATCGATCATGTAGACAAAGTCATCGACTTTGGTAGTGAAGTAATTGTAGGCCACGATCGAAATCACGGCACCGACCAGACCACCGGCGGTATTGTACAGGGCCTCCGAAATACCGAGCGACAATTGGGTAGCCGACACGGTTCCGCCCTTGGCAACGGCCGCGAAGGCCTTGATCATTCCCAGGGTTGTTCCGAGCAGACCGACCATTGTCGCGATCGAGGCAACGGTGGACAGGATGACCAGATTCTTTTCAAGCAAGGGTGTTTCGAGGTTGGTGGCCTCATCGATTGCGCGTTTTACTTCCAGCATTTTCTTTTCGGGATCCATGTGGTCTTCATTTTCAACCACCTGGTACTTTTCGAGCCCGGCACGAATGATATTCGCCAGGCTGCCGCGCTGCTGGTCACAGGACTTCAGGGCGGCATCAATGTCGCCTTTCGCCAGCGCACTCTGAACGTTCTTGATAAACACCTCCATTTTCCCTCGTCCTTTAGCTTTTACGATGGAAAAGGCACGCTCTATAATAAAGGTCGTAGCTATCAAAACGAACGCGATCAGAAAAGAGACCAAAGGACCGCCCGTATAGACCATACCGAGCACATTGCCGGTTTTCGGAAGATGTTTGACGGCGGGATCATCAAAGTTATCAGGATTGCCCATCACCAGATAATAAAAGGCGAAGGAGACAGCCAGTGACAGAACAATCACGATTAAATTGAATGCGTTCTTCATGAAAAAAGCTCCAGGAATTTTTTATGACTGCGACATACTTTTTACTGCTTCTTCCATCGAATCGAATATCTCAAAAACAAGTGTCAGCTTGGTTATGACAAAGATATTCTCGATATTTTCACTAATATTGCACAGGGCAATCCGGCCGTTGCTTTTGTTGAATTTGGCGTGCGCCGAGATCAAGACACCCAAGGCGGTGGAGTTGAGGTAGCTCACCTTTTCCATGTCGACCAGGGCCCGGTTCTGTTCCTTTTCGGCGATTCCCGTGAGTGTACTGCGAAGCTTATCGGTCTCATCGCCGCCGATAAATTGTCCGCGCAATGACACAATCGTGTACTCGCCTTTGTCTTCGGATTTTACATTCTCAAACATGACCCTACCCTGTGAGTGTTCGAAGGAACAAAGTTATGAAATTACCAGGTCCACTCGCATTAAATTTCTGTAAACTCTCAAAATAGGCATTTTCGCCAAAGTTTGCAATTAGCACTGGCTTTAGCGCGACGCTGATTCAACGGGTCCGCGCGGCCGGATTTCACGGGGTCTGCCTATCATCACCCGTGGAATACCGGCCAGATCCGTCCATGAAGAAGTTTGAAAGCCAACTCCCTCAAAGAGCGGCACAATCCGCTCCTCCATATCTGCGCCGATTTCAACACAAAAAACACCGTCGTCCTTCAAAATCTGTGGAAAAATCGCTGCGAAGCGCCGATAAAACTCCAAGCCGTCCGCATTATCCGTCAGGGCCGAATGCGGCTCATATTTACGGACTTCCGGCTGGAGCTCAGCAATGTCCTTTTGCGCGATATACGGCGGGTTGGTGACAACAATGTCGAACGGGCCATCAGGCGGCAAACTCTGAAGTACATCACATTGTACAAAACGGATTGTATCAATGTTGTGAAGCTGCGCATTTTGTTTGGCGAGCGTCAAAGCCGCATTCGAAATGTCAACTGCTACAACTTGCGCTCCGGATATCTGGCCTGCCAAAGCTATGGCCAGACATCCCGACCCTGTGCCGATATCCAGGATTTTTGTTGTCGCCTCACTCCCCTGCCCTACCAGCTCAGTGACTTTTTCAACTATCAGCTCGGATTCAGGACGCGGAATTAACACCGATCGGTTAACAAAAAATTGCAGACCATAAAACTCCGTCTCGCCAAGGATATACTGCAAGGGTTCGCGACGCAGGCGGCGCTTCACCATTTCACGCAGCTTCTGCAGCTCGTTTTCCGCCAATGGTTTATCGTGCTGAAGGTACAAATCGATCCGACGCAAGCCGACAGCAGCGCACAACAACAACTCGATGGTCAGTCTCGGACTATCAATATCTTTCTCCCGGAAGTAGCTTGTACCCCAATGAAGTATATCGATGATTGACCACTGTTTTTTCGACTTCGTCATAATGTTGTTTAAGCACTGCTTCACATGCTGCTCAAGGCAATTGCAGAGACAAACACAGCATCCAAACCGTTACAGTCATTGACAGGAAAATACGGAAGGCCGGCTGGCGCTTCTCAAGACTGAAACTGAGAAACAGAGTATTCAGGCCGCGTAATACTCCTGCAGCGATTTGATCGTGACGCCACCTTCGCGTTTGGACCTGATACCGCTCAGCGAGGCCGCCGCCGCTGCCAGCGTTGTAAAGAAGGGCACCTTACATTCCATGGCGGTACGCCCCATAATAAACTCGTCATAGCGTGCGTTTTCCCCGATCGGCGTATTAATGACCATGTGAATTTCGCCATTTTTGATATGGTCGATACAAGAAGGTCGTCCCTCGTAATGTTTGCCAACGGCTCGCGTTGGGATGTCATGTCCCTGCAGAAATTTGGCGGTCCCCTTCGTGGCCCAGATGTTAAATCCCAGCGAATGAAATCCCAGGATTATTTCCACCGCACGCGGCGTTTTGTCATGACCGCTCAATGAGACAAATACAGTGCCGCCCTCCGGCAGTTCATTGCCCGAAGCGATGCGGGACTTAATGACGGCTTTGCCGAAGTTGTCATCAATTCCCATCACTTCACCGGTGGAACGCATCTCGGGGCCCAGAAAAATGTTGGTTTTTGGAAATTTGTTAAACGGGAATATCGACTCCTTGATTGCTACCCGATCGCTGTGCAGCGGCATATCACCAATACTCATTCTGCTGAGTTTTTCTCCCAGCATAACCCGCGTCGCGATTTTGGCAAGCGGCACACCGGTTGCTTTCGATACAAAGGGCACAGTCCGCGACGCTCGCGGGTTAACCTCCAGTACGTACAGCTTTTCGTCTTTCATGGCATACTGAACATTAAGCAGGCCGACAACTTTCAGTGAGCGTGCTAGTCGTCGGGTATAGTCAAGGATAATCTCACGTTGCTCGTTGGTGATGTTGTAGGGCGGCAACACGCATGATGAATCGCCGGAATGGACGCCGGCCTCTTCGATGTGCTGCATGATGCCGCCGATAACAACCGACTCGCCATCCGCCACAGCATCAACGTCGAATTCGTATGCGTTTTCCAGAAAATGATCAATCAGGATGGGTCGCTCCGGCGACTCCTGCAGGGCCGAACGAACGTAATGGCGTACCGTCTCGGCGCGATAGCAAATCTGCATAGCGCGGCCGCCCAAAACATACGAAGGCCGTACAAGCACCGGATAGCCAATCGAATCGGCAATGTCGACGGCTTCCTCGACCGAAGAGGTCGTTCCCCATTCCGGGCAGGGGATGTTCAATTCCTCCAGTATCCGACCGAAGCGCTCGCGGTCTTCCGCCAGATCGATTCCTTCCGGTGAAGTTCCGAGAATCGGAATACCGGCGCGCTCCAGTTCACCTGCCAGTTTAAGCGGCGTTTGGCCGCCAAAGGTCAGGATGACGCCCTTTGGTCGCTCGAACTCCAGTACCCGTTCAACATCCTCGAATGTCAGTGGTTCGAAGTAGAGCTTATCCGTTGTGTCGTAGTCCGTCGAAACTGTTTCGGGATTACAGTTAATCATGATCGCTTCATAGCCGGCTTCCTTGGCGGCAAGAATTCCCTGCACACAGCAATAGTCAAACTCGATACCCTGTCCGATTCGATTCGGGCCGCCGCCCAGAATAACGACGCTCTCCCGCTCCGAACGCTGCGACTCATTTTCCGATTCGTAGGTGGAGTAATGGTATGGCGTTGACGACTCGAACTCGGCGGCACAGGTGTCGATGGTCTTAAACACCGGTTTGACGCCCAGGCCGATTCGATGCCGTCGTACATCGTCTTCGGTCGATTCCGTCATGGTTGCGATCTGAACATCGGAGAAGCCCATCGCCTTCAAATCAAACATCCGCCGGCGATCGATGGCCGACAGCGCGGCGGCGGCGCCGTGCTTCTTGCAATCTGCTATCAGAGATTCGGCGGCATGCACCAACTGCCGGCACTGATCGAGAAACCAGGGATCAAAGCCGGTAATGTCGTAAATCTCATCGATTGTCATGCCGCAGCGCAACGCATCGCAAAGATCGAAAATCGATGTAGAGCTGCGTTTGCGCAGGCGGGCAATCAAGGGCACCAGGTCAGCCTCGGCCGTTAAGGGCGCTTCCAGGTAGCCGGGATTGTCATATCCAAAGCCATAGCGTTTTTTTTCAAGACTTCGTATCGCCTTTTGCAGCGACTCTTTAAACGTCCGACCAAAGGCCATAGCTTCGCCGACCGACTTCATCTGCACACCCAGTGCGTCATCGACTCCTTTAAACTTTTCGAAGTCCCAGCGAGGAATCTTGGTAACGACATAATCTATTGTCGGCTCGAAACTGGCCGGCGTATTGCCGGTGATATCATTGATGAGTTCGTCCAGCGAATAGCCGATCGCAAGCTTGGCGGCAATTCTGGCAATGGGGAATCCGGTTGCTTTGGAGGCGAGGGCCGACGAGCGCGAGACCCGCGGATTCATTTCGATAATGATCAGCCGGCCGTCCTGTGGGTTGACGGCGAACTGAATATTGGACCCTCCGGTTTCAACTCCGATTTTCCTGATGATTTTGATCGCGGCATCACGCATCATTTGGTACTCGCGATCGGTCAGCGTCTGAGCGGGGGCGACAGTGATCGAGTCACCCGTGTGGACACCCATAGCATCGAAGTTTTCAATAGAGCAAATGATGACAACGTTGTCATTTTTGTCGCGCATCACTTCCAGCTCGAATTCCTTCCAGCCGATGATCGACTCTTCCATCAAGACACGATTCACGGGACTCGCATTCAGGCCGTGCCGCAGGCGCTCCTCGAATTCCTCCACATTGTAAGCCACGCCGCCGCCGCTGCCGCCAAGGGTAAACGAGGGCCGGATAATGACCGGGAACTCCATCGAGCCAATCATCGCCATCCCTTCTTCCAGGGTAGTGATAAACCCGCCGCGGGCCATTTCGAGCTCGCACTCACGGACAGCATCCTGAAATTGCTCGCGATCTTCAGCCATGGCAATCGACTCGATATTCGAGCCGATCAGTTCAACACCATAGCGCTCAAGGATACCGCGAGTATGAAGCTCGATGGCGCTGTTAAGAGCTACCTGCCCACCAACCGTCGGCAGAATCGCATCGGGACGTTCCTTGGCAATGATAGCTTCGATGTAATCGGCTTCGATAGGCTCGATATACGTAGCATCGGCATTGTCCGGATCCGTCATAATGGTCGCCGGGTTGGAGTTGATCAGAATCACCCGGATTCCTTCTTCCTTCAGTGCCTTGCATGCCTGCGTGCCACTGTAGTCGAATTCACAGGCCTGACCGATGACAATCGGGCCGGAGCCAATTACCAGAACGGAGTTGATATCATTTCGTTTGGGCATACACTTATTGCAACGCTTTAATACAAAATTCCACCTGGCTGTAGCGGCTGTTCACGCCTGACGTCGGCCGCGGCGATTGGCGGCAATTAATGCCAGGACAGCCATTCGAATCGCAACGCCCGATTCTACCTGGTTCCTGATAAGGGAACGGGGCGCATCGGCGACATCGGCACTCAGTTCCACGCCGCGATTCATCGGGCCGGGGTGCATTACCAGCAGGTCGGGGTAGGCCTCGAGCATCTGCCAATGCACACCATAATAATTCGCGTATTCGCGCAGCGTCGGAAAAAGTCCCTGAAGCATCCGCTCGCGTTGAATACGTAATACGTTGACGACATTCGACCATTGAAGCGCCTCGGCGACAGAGTTGAATGCGCGAACGTTAAACGCCGCGAAAAATTGTGCGGGCAAGAGTGTCGCCGGGCTGCAAACCGCTATCTCGGCGCCCAGGGTCAGAAGAATGCGAATGCAGGAACGAGCGACGCGGCTATGAAGCACGTCGCCAATGAAGCAGATTTTGACGCCGCGAAGCTCTCCCAGTCGGCGGTGCAGCGTAAAGGCATCCAGCAGAGCCTGTGTCGGATGCTCGTGCTGTCCGTCGCCGGCATTAATGATTCTGCTTTTGATGCGAGGGCGAAGGAAGTGAGGAGCGCCGCTGTGCAAATGACGCAGCACGAGAATGTCGACGTGCATCGCTTCAATCGTGTAGATCGTATCGAGCAAAGATTCGCCTTTGCCCATACTGCTTGCCGCCGACTGGAATGAAATCACTTCGGCGGAAAGACGCTTGGCGGCCAGCTCGAAAGAAACCCGGGTGCGGGTTGAAGGCTCGAAGAATGCAAGAACCACGTTGAGACCGGCCAGCTCGGAACTCTGACGCCGGGGTGAAGCGATTTGTGCGAGATAGTGCTGGGCGCGGTCAAAAATAATGGCGATATCTTCCCTGCTTAAATCGGCGGCGTCGATGAGATGGTCGTGCAAGAAGTGCGATGAGTCTGTCATTGATGTCCAGCAAAGTGCTGAATACAAAGGCGCCACTGATTCGGCATCGGCAACTAAATTAGACCTTTAAGAGCGTATGGCAAAAACAAAAAAGCCGCTCCTGAGAGCGGCTTTGCTTGCGGGCAATTATTTCTTTCGTGTTTTCTTGGCCGGTGCTTTCTTGCCTTTCTTGGGAGCCGCTGAAGCAGCCTTGACGCCTGCAACCGTATCCCTCAGGCCTTTACCCGGGCTAAACTTCGGAACTTTGCGGGCGGGAATCTTAATCGCCTCGCCAGTCCGTGGATTCTTACCCTTACGGGCTTTGCGCCGTTGAACCGAAAACGAACCGAAACCAATCAAGGTAACGCCTCCGCCTTTCTTCAAGGTCGTCGAGATAGCATCCAGGCACGATTTAAGTGCTCTTTCAGCCTGCGCCTTTGATAGCTCGGCACCTCCTGCAATAGCCTCAACAAGGGCAGCCTTGTTAAGATTGTTAGCCGCCATACAGTTACCCTTTGTAACAGTTTGAAAAATGGACAAATGGTGCGTAAAATTAAACGAACTTGTTCTCGATTGCAAGAAAAAAAGTAGCGAAAACCTAGATTTTATGCGGCTTTTTGCACTTTTAGACCCTCATCGCCCTGCAATAAGCCGTCTGGAAGCAGCTATAAACACGCAAGACCGCATGACTACACTCTCGCTAGGGCAATACGCTCGTTGTAAACGGAGCGAGAAGATACAAGTGATAGATTGCATGCAGCATTACGGAAGCATACAGCGCCGCGACGACATCATCGAGCATGACAAACAGCCCTCCTTCGCGACGATCGATCTGCCGAATCGGAAAGGGTTTCCAAATGTCAAAAAGGCGAAAGAGCAAAAACGCAACACTCAACCACAACCAGGTATGGGGCACCAGCGGCGACGCCAGAACCAGCCACATGCCGACCGCTTCATCCAGAACGACAATCGAAGGATCCTTGCCATAGCTATGTTCCAACCGGCCTACAATGAAGCTGCCGATAAGAAATCCGGCGGCGGCGGCAGCCAGCAGCAACAGGTGAATATTGTAGACCGGAACAAAGACAAGCGCCAAGGCGATCGCACTGCCGAAGGTCCCGGATGCCACCGGGAAAAATCCGGCGCCGCCGAGGCTGGCAAGCGCTATCCGAAGCGTATCGCCGATGGATCGTTGTTTCACCGGATCTTGCCCCCCAGCAAACGCGCGATCAGATTGCGGTTGTCTCTGACATACTCAATGCCGGTCCAGACGGTGACGACCGTAATGGCGAGCATACCGCCATAGAGCACATCATCATTTAAGCACTGGTGCGCAAGCTCTGCGAATTCACCGCCGCGAAAGCTGCTCTGAAGCGCGACCATCACCAGCACATAGGCAATGAACATCATCTGCAAGAATGTCTTCACTTTAGCTGCCCGCGATGTTATCACCGGTTGATTAACCGAATCCGCGTAGGCGCGCAAGCCGGTAACCGCTACATCGCGAACTACAATGATCACAAGCATCCAGAGCGGTACATAATCCATAAACGCAAATGCCGCCAGGGCCGCCAGCACCAAAACTTTGTCGGCCAAGGGATCGAGAAAAATTCCCAGGTTGCTTACGTCGTGGTAGCGTCGGGCCAACCAGCCGTCGAAATAGTCTGTCAGCGCGGCAACAATGTAAACGAGTACCGACAGTAAACGCGCCGTCGCACTTTCGGTCATAAACAACAGCACGAAAACGGGCGCCAGGGCAACGCGCGACAAAGAGACAATATTGGGCAGGCTGTACTTCATGAAGCCGGGCTCTTGATTCATGATGACGAGGATGCCGGTTTGATCCTCAGCTACCGCAGGCCTGAGCGATAGCCACAAAAGTATTCGCATCCAGCGATGCCCCACCGATCAGGCCGCCGTTAACATCCGGTTTGGCCAGCAAAGCGGGGGCATTGGATGCCTTCATACTGCCGCCGTACAAGAGCAGGATGGATTCCGATTTCTCACCATACATCGCGCCTAATTCGGCTCGAATGAATGCGTGAACTTCCTGTGCCTGCTCGGCGCTGGCGGCCAGGCCGCTGCCGATCGCCCAGACGGGCTCGTAGGCAACGACGAGTCGGGAAGCGTCCGGGAGCGCAATGGAGTCCAGGCCCCTGCGCAGCTGCCGTTCGATCACAGTTAACGTTTGTTCGGCCTGGCGCTCTTCCAGCGTCTCCCCGACGCAATAAATCGGCGTGAGGCCCGCAGCCATCGCTGCAGCAATCTTTTGTCTGATATCACTGTCGCTTTCCCCACAATAGCGTCGCCGTTCGGAATGGCCGAGAATGACATACGTACAACCCAGCGCCGCGAGCATCGGAGCGGCAATCTCGCCCGTAAAAGCGCCCGCCGCTTCGTGATGACAGTTTTGCGCTCCCAGGAGCGCCTTGCTCTCCTTCAGCTTCGCGCCGGCCGACACGAGCGAAGTAAAGGGCGGGCACAGCGCCACGCTGACATTATCGTCGGGCGGGCGGGCGCTGAGCAGCGCCGCGATCTCAGCTGCCAACTCTGCGGCTTCGACGGGATCCGTATTCATTTTCCAGTTACCGGCGATAAGGTATTGTCGCACTCCAGCTACTCCACTATTTGTACGTACTGCCGCTCACTTTAAAAATCGTATAGTTTTTAAGGTATTGATCAGACTCAAATCCATAACCCTCGATAATTTCTGTCGGCGACTCGATCCGCACAAATTCCGTTGAATACAGTTTACGCTTTTTTTCGTCCCACATCAGCAATGAAGTTGTCAGCGTTGTTGCTGTGCTGTCGGATATGACAACTACGTGACCGCGGGCCGTCATATCATGCGTCTTGTCGTCGATTTCGGCCGAGTCCGCTGTGAGCAGACTGACACGCTGTTGACTGAGTTTGTGCAGAAACTCGACCTGCACGCTGTCATTCAGATACGTCTTCTTGCGGTCTTCAAACACACTGGCCTTGTCGGCGCTAACAATCGCCCGCACGGCAAGCGAGTCCTGGATGACGACACTGAAATCTTCCGTGTAGTGCGTCGGCAGGTTTTCCTCGTCCACTTCAACAAAGGGCGTCTTGCGTTCTTTCTGGCAGGCCGATGCCATACTGAACAGTACAAGGATGAGCGCGGCCGCAATTGACCTGTTCCCCACGCCGAGATTGCAATTATTCATGCCGATGGAGTCTTACCCCGGCTAAGGTGATGTAAATGCTAAAGTGAATAAGCAGCCTTGCGTATGACCAGCACTTCACTCAGCAATGCTTCAAATTCATGCAGGGCCAGCTGCGTGGCTGCGTCGCTGAATGCGGCTGCCGGATCGGGATGAGTTTCTACAAACAAGCCGTCGATCCCCACCGCCGCCGCCGCGCGCGCAAGGTGCGGCACGTATTCACGTCGACCGCCCGATTGACGTCCCAGACCCGGCTGTTGCACCGAATGTGTGGCATCGAAAATAACCGGACAGCCCGTCCGCCGCATTTCGACCAGCGACCTGAAATCCACTACCAGATCGCGATAGCCGAACATTGTGCCGCGCTCGGTCAGCCAGGGTACCCGATCCGTAACGGCCCGAACTTTATCAACGGCTTTCTGCATGTCTTCCGGCGCCAGAAACTGGCCTTTCTTAATATTAACAAGTCTGCCGGAAGCGCCGGCAGCCTGAAGAATATCTGTCTGCCGAGACAAAAAGGCCGGAATCTGCACAACGTCGACAAGCTTGGCCCAGGATTGAATTTCTTCCTTTGAATGAAAATCGCTGAGGATAGGCAGTGTAAACTCTTCCCGGATTTCTGCGAGTAAGTGAAGCGCCGCTTCATCTCCCAGGCCGGAAAAGGAATCGATCGAACTGCGATTAGCCTTGCGATAGGACGACTTAAACACCAATGGAACCTGCAGCCTGTCGCAGATTTCTTTTAACGTCCCTGCCGTCGTACGAAGTAGTTCTTTCGATTCAACGACACAAGGGCCTGCAATTACGAAGAATGAGGAGGCATCGATCTGAAGGCTCATATACCCTGTTGCTGGCTGGCGTATTGCACTGACAATTTGCCCTGACTTCAATCTTTCCAAGCGCAAAGCTACGAAAATTCGAGCGCTTCGCAATGTATTAATCACCGCGTCCGCAGCGGATTGGAATATGCCCGCTACGCCCGTTCGTCGGCTGGAAAACGCAGACATGGCCGGCAGAAAATTATCTTGCAGCAACCACCGGCGCGCCTTATATTTTCGGTCTAAAGAGAAGAAGAGGAAGACAGAACTCAAGGCAGCATGAAGAGAAACCATGGAGATTCAAACCTCTCTGGCTCACCCTTTAGTAAAGGACACCAAGACCCGGCAGTCCGCGATCGCTGTGATTATCGATGTATTGCGGGCCTGTACAAGCATCTGTACGGCCCTCGACAACGGGGCGCGTGAAGTGATTCCCGCACTTGAAATCGAAGATGCTATTCGCATCGCCGGTAAACTCGACAGAGATGTTTGCCTGATCGGAGGCGAGCGCAACTGCCGCAAACCCGATGGATTTGATCTGGGCAATTCGCCGCAGGAATATTCAAGCGACGTCGTTGCCGGCAAATCGATCGTCATGACGACTACCAACGGAATGCAGGGACTGGCGCGCAGCCGATTTGCCGATCTGCGAGTCCTGGGGTGTTTCGTCAATCTACAGGCTGTGGTAGAGCTCATTATGACCGAGTGGCAGACGGGCGCGAAGCACAGTGTTGAACTGATCTGCGCCGGTACCGATCGGGGCTTTGCCTACGAGGATGCTCTCTGCGCCGGTGCTATCGGCGCGAGCCTGGAACAATCCCGCAGCGATCTGCAGCTCTGTGATGCCACTCGAGCGACAATGGAGCTCTACCGCCTGCATAGCGATCATTTGCTGTCCTTTATTAAAACGACTGAACACGCCCGACGACTTCAGGCAATGGGCCTCGAAGCGGATGTCGAGACGGCATTTGACTTCAACAGCCGGCCTCTCGTCCCCGTGTTTGCTAATTCCTCCATTAAATCAATGTCGGCCGGAGGCAACTGAGAAATGAATGAAGGACCGTATCGAGACAGATGCGGCAAGGTCTTCAGACTCACATAGATTTGATGCTATAGCAGCGACATTCAACGACGATTCCCAAAGCAGCATAAACGAGGAAAGAGTCAACATGAGTGAACAAGCGAACGGCAACATCCTGGTCCGACGGGAACGGGATAACAATGCCGATACAGCTCGCCGCAGGTCCGGCAGCGATACTCGCGCCCGCCAGCGTAAAAGTCCTCCCAAGGATACCAACCGCAAAAAGAGTCTGCCGGCAGCCGAGCCGGCGGCTATTGCAAAGCATAAACCGAAGATTTTTGCCGTATTGTTGGCTCTGTTTGCCACCCTTCTCTTTTTGGCCTTGATTTCGTACACGCCCTATGATGAGGCCAATGCAAGCCTCTCCTTCGGCGATATTCTCGGTCTGCTGCAGGGTGATGATGCCGTTCGCGCCCGCGCAGACACGATGCATAACTGGCTTGGACTACTCGGCGCCGTCTTAGCAAATTTCTGCTTCACCTACACGATCGGCTACGCGGCGCTGGTATTCCCGGTTCTGCTCATGATCTGGGCACGGCACATTTTCAGCGCCACCGTCAGCCAGGAGCTTGTACGCGCCACCACGCTCACCCTCGTGCTGGGCGTTCTCTTTGCCTCCTTTGCCGGTACCATGGAGCAAATATCCTGGTTTCCGGACCTCAGCCTGGAATGGAGCGGTGGCGTCGGACAGTTTATCGCCACGATCTTTTCCCAGTTAATCGGCAGTGCGGGGACGATGCTGCTGCTGACGGCGGGTGTCGTCATCGCCCTGATTATCGGTCTGGATGTTGATCTGGAGACGCTCGTCAATCGTGTCCGCGAGCAATTCGAGACCCTGCGGCAAAAACTTCTGGCAAAGCGCAAAGCAGCAGGCAGCGCTTCCGCTCCTTCATCCGAGACGCCTGACGATGCGCCTCCTCCGGCTCCCCCGGCAGCGCGAAGTGAGGCAGCGCTTAACGATGTCACGGATGAGCCGGCGCGCTTGCTTAATCTGCAGGCCGAACGCAAGGGCGCAAAGACCGGCTGGAAGAAAGTGCTGGATAAGTACGACAATGAAGAGCCGGCGGCGGAGCAGCAAGGCAGCGCAGCTCCGGTAACAATTAAACATCCACGCAACGGACAAAGTAAAATGCCACCGGCGGCTACCAAGGAGAAAGCACCACCGGCGCCGCGCGAGGAATCCGCCAGTCCTGCAATCCCTGCCCTGGCACCGGAAGGACCAGCGAAGCAGACACAGGCCGCCTCAATCGACGAAGAGCATGAACCGGTGAGCCAGGCGCCAGGCATCCCCCCGGAAGAGCCGCTGCCCGACGCTCCCGCATTGACATTGACGGTCAAAGAGAAAGAACAGGAAGAGAAAGTCCGGGACCGCGCCTTTGTCGACCAACATCCTCTGGACGAGGATATTATCTACCAACCGCCAACCATTGATCTGCTCATCGAAGACGACGAACAGATGGACATTAACGAAGAGGAGCTCAAACAGAATGCCCACATTTTGCAGGAGAAGCTGAAGACCTTCAAAATCGAAATCGAAAACCTGACCGTCACTCCCGGTCCGGTCGTAACGCAGTACGAATTTGTTCCCGCCGCCGGCGTGAAAGTAAGCCAGATCGAGAGTCTCGCGAACGACATATCGATGGCGCTGAAAGCACGCGGTATTCGTATTATCGCACCTGTCCCGGGCCGCGGAACCGTGGCGGTAGAGATACCCAATCACAAGCCCAGTATCGTCCGCTTCAGCAGTATAATTCGGTCGCCGAAATTCAAAGACGCCACCCACCGACTGCCGATCGCGCTCGGCAAAAATATTTCCGGCGACGTTCAATGCGCGGACCTGGCCAAGATGCCGCACCTGCTGATTGCGGGCTCCACCGGTGCCGGGAAGAGCGTCGGTGTTAATGCCATTATCAATTCCCTGCTTTACAAAATGCACCCCCGCTATCTGAAGATGATGATCATCGATCCCAAAAAGATCGAGATGACGCAATACAAAGCCCTGGAGCGACACTTTCTGGCGGTTTGTCCGGACATCGACGAGACGATTATCACCGTACCGCAAAATGCCGTAATCGCCCTGAAATCGCTTGTACTCGAAATGGAACAGCGTTACGACATTCTGGCCAAAGTAGGACAGCGGAATATTGCCGACTACAATCAGAAAGTTAAAGAAGGCAAATACAAGGATACCACCGACATTGTCCACCGCGAGCTGCCTTATATCGTCTGCGTGATCGATGAGCTGGCGGATTTAATGATGACGGCCTCCAAGGATGTCGAAGAACCGATCACCCGGCTGGCGCAGCTTGCCCGCGCGATCGGCATCCATATGATCGTAGCGACACAGCGCCCTTCAGTCGACGTTATCACAGGACTTATCAAGGCAAACTTCCCGGCACGCATTGCGTATCTGGTCGCGTCTAAGATCGATTCCCGCACGATTCTGGATAGTTCGGGCGCGGAACATCTGCTGGGGAGCGGCGATATGTTGTTTCTGCCCGGCGGCGCGCCCAAGCCGGTGCGTATCCAGAACTCTTTTCTCTCCACGGAAGAAGTGGAATCGATTTGCAATCATGTGGAACGCCAGATAGGCTACTCGCGGCCGTACGAGCTACCGAGTGTCGTCGACAAAAAGGACGATGGCGGCAGCGGCAGCGGGTTTGCCAGC
>JANQRB010000186.1 GCA_028284775.1 Candidatus Kapaibacterium sp.
AGTCTGCCGTGGCGCCCAGCCTCTGCGGCGCATTGTGCGATGCCATTCTCGATGCCGAGGCGGGCAGCGGTCAGAGGATGCTGGAACAGCTGGACCGGCTGGGCCTTTTCCTGGTACCCCTGGACAGCCGGCGTCAGTGGTATCGCTACCATCACCTGTTTGGCGAGATGTTGTGGCAGCACCTCCGACGCATGTCGCCGGCAGTCGTTCCGACGCTCCATCGTCGCGCGGGCCGTTGGTACGAAGAACAGGGACTGCTCGACGAGGCCATCGCGCAGGGCCTGCACGCCGGCGACTTTGAATGGGCTGCCGGCCTGATCGAACGCGCGTTTGAAGATCGCGATTGGCTGCATCATGACATGCACCGCCTGTTGGAAAATTACGAGAAGCTGCCGCAGACAATGAGTGACGAGCGTCCGAAGCTGGTACTGGGCGCAGCCTGGCTTATGATGGAACTTTATGCGGACCGCTGGGAAGAAATCGGCAGGCTCCTGCTGCGCGTCGAAACTATGCTGTCTGCAACGAAGGCCGGCGCTGGCTATTCACAAGAGGATGTTCGCTGTATGCTTGCCGAAGTGGATTTGCTGCGGGCCAACCGCGCGCGCCATGCTGCGGATACGACCCTCGCAATCAAACATTGCCACGCCGCTCTGGATCGTTTGCCGGACGACGAGGGATATCGTCGCAGCGGCGCATTGGCGCATCTCGCCTCCGCCTACGAAAGCCGGGGGCAAATGAATCGCGCGGCCGAGCTGTACGAGCAGAGTATTTTGCTCTGCCGTGATGCCGGCAATACGGATGGATTGCTTTTCGCTTCGGCGCGCCTGATCGAAGTCCATATCGCGCGCGCCGATCTACGGCAGGCCGAACTTGCCTACCGCCGCGCACTCGATCACTGCCCGGATCGGACCGGGCCGGATGTCGGTCTGCTGCATATCGCGATGGCGGAAGTGCAGCGCGAGCGCAATCAGCTCGAAGCGGCGCGAGAAAATTTGCTGCGGGGGATTGCCCTCTGCCGCCCTTTCGACGCCTGGCGCATGGCGTCGCTATCCGGCTTTTTGCGCCTGGCCCGTGTTTGTGCGGCGCTGGGACGTCCGGAAGAATCGCGGCAGGCTCTGCGGGAAGCCGACGAATACGCGGCCCGGGCGACACCGGCGGAACGGGCCTACCTGGAAAGGGGCCGGATCGTTTTACTGCTGTCACAGGATGATTACAGCGCTGCCGCTGCCTGGGCCATGAACAGCGGAATCGATCTCAGCGACGGGCTTCCGTTTGCACGCGAGCCGGACTGCCTGACCTATGTACGAGTCCTTCTTGCTCAGGCGGCGCTCGAAGCACGTGCTTTGCGTCCAAAACCGGTATCCGCGCAGGCGCTCGACGAAGCCGCTGCACTGTTGCAAGCCATGGCGCCGCCTGCGCAGAAGGAAGGCCGCGAGGCATGTATGGCGGAGATTCAACTGTTACAAGCTCTGCTGCACTATTTGCGGCGTCAGACCCAGAGAGCTCAGGACTGCCTGGCCGAAGCTCTTGCCATCACGGTCGCCGCAGGGCATATTCGTTTGTTTGCGGATGAAGGACCGCCGATCCGTCAATTGCTGCAGTTTATGGCGGCCGGAAAAACGGCCGGTATCCCGCTTAGCTATCTTCAGACGATTCTGGCCGCCTTTCCCGCCGAATCCCCGGCTGTTGCGAAGAGCGGCGCCATAGCCCTGGGCAGCGACCTCAGCAAGCGTGAACTCACCGCCCTGGGTATGTTGGCAAGCGACCGGACGATCGAGGAGATTGCCGCCCTTATGTTTGTTTCGGTCAGCACGGTGCGAACCTATGCCAAACGCATTTACGCCAAACTCGACGTCCACAGCCGCGCCGAGGCTGTCTTCCGGGCACGCGAGTTGAACATTCTCACCTGATACCAGCCCTTACAATAATTGTCCCAATCGGTGTCCCAATCTGGGGATAATCGCCGCCGCCCCCCTTGCTAGCTTGCACCTGTCAGGTTCCTGAACGGCAAACATCGGCCGACGCTTCCAATCGAGGCGCATTGTCGGAGCTCGACGGAACTAAGAGTTTTCTTAACAACATTCAGAGGGAAATCAAACATGGCAAGCAAAATCAACTGGTTCGAAATTCCCGCCGCCAATCTCGAACGCGCCGTCAAATTCTACAGCGCGGTATTCCAGAAAGAGATGAAGGTGTTTCCGGCTGATGAATCAAGGACGCTGGCGCTCATGCCTCCGGGCGCGGGCGTGGAAGAGGGCATCGACCCCTGTGGCTCGATTCTGCAGACAGCCGGCTTCGAACCCAGCGCCAAAGGCCCGGTGATTTATTTCGATCCGGTGGATGATCTGGACCAACTGCTGCGGCGCGTGGAAGAAGCGGGCGGCAAGATCGTCTTTCCAAAATTCCGCATCGGCCATGGCTATCTGGCGACCTTCGCGGACAGCGAAGGCAATACTATCGGTGTTCTGGAATGGGATAAATAAAACGCAGACGAATTGCGTTTGGATGCCGGGGAATGGTGCCGACCAAATCTCACATTGGGAATGGTCGGTACCATTTCTTTTCTCGTGATTTCTAATGTGGATGCTGCCGCGGTCAATGATGGTTGCGTATTCAGATGGCCCGCTTAAGTCGTGGCACTGGCCGTTGGCAACTAAATAAGGACAGGTTTCCAGGCTATTGCGCTGTGACGATGGAAACTGTTTTAGCTTGCAGCGCCTCTCGGAATTCAAATGGTATTAAGAAGATGGCTCCGCTCGGAAATCCGGCCGGAGAGCCTTTCAATTGACGTTCGAAGTAGCACCGTAGGGACAGCGCCGCCACGCCATTAACTTGTCCAAAGCAAAGGCTTCAAAAGATTCAGTAGTATTGCAGTAGCAGTGTCCTGGGCGCGGCATTGTACTTTCTGAACGCCGGTCTCGTCAAATTTCGATCGAAGCGCAGTCCGGTTTGCCAGGGGTGTGCTTTGGTGAAGCCATTGCAACAAGTGCCGATGTTACCTTCAAACAGCTCGCACTATAAACTGATCCAGGCGACCAGGCACTCAGTCAGGCAGAAGTGACAATGTCAATTTTGGTGAGGAATGAAGGTTATGAAAAACATCAAGGCCATCTGTGTCCTGCTGATGCTTGGAACTTTTGTATTAATCTCGTGCAGCGACGACGACGGGGAAAATTTGCCGACTACTCCAAGTAATCCGGAAAGCGAAGAGCCATCCGAAGAATCTCCGTCCGAGGAATCTCCGTCCGACGAAGAAGATCCTGATGATGGAGAAGAGCCTGATGATGAAGAGCCAGAATCAACTCCCGATCCCATAATCATCGCTCTGGAACCGGCCGAGGCTTTCGTTGGTGAAAAACTGACGATTCGCGGTGAACATTTGACAGAGGAAGGAGTTAGCACAAGGGTATTTTTCACTCTGAATATCCTGGCAACGATTGTCGCGTCTGAGACAAGGGCTATTACAGTTGTGGTGCCTCCCGGCGCGGAGAGCGGCGCAGTAAGCTTGCGGCGCGGCGAAGTGGAACATCGCAGCGCGCAATTGTTTAGCCTCTTGCAGCCTTCGATCCTCAGTTTTGAACCACAGAAAAGCGGCCCCGGACGAGAGGTTGCGCTGGACTGGTATGGTCCGCCGGCGCCACAGGCCGATATTCAGGTGTGGCTGGGTGATCTCGAAGCAACAGTACAAAGTGCGACAGACAACAGTCTGACATTTATTGTGCCGGAGGGCGCAAAGAGCGGGCCGGTAGGGCTTGTGTTGTCAGGGCAGCGTGTTAAATCGGAAGAGCCTTTGGCAATATTACGGGCCCCGCTGTACTTTCGGGCGTGTACCATTCACTTATATGGGATTGTCGCGCGAATTCGCACTCAGTATGACACTTGGTTTTCAGATGGCCGGCGAGAAACGACTTACGGTATCAGGCTAGACACGCTCGACATGCGAGTCGACACGCGACCGTATCCGTTCCCATTGCCACAGAGGACGCTCATGTCCTTCGTGAAGCTCGTCCGGAATGATTTTGAGAACGGGCACTATGCTTTTGGTGAGTGGCTTGAAGATAAGGAAATTGAATCCGGAACCGAGTTTAAACTTACGATTAATGAAGAATCTCTGTTGCTGACGAAATTTGAACTTGACTATGAATTTTCTGAAAGCCGAATCCGATCTTCAAGTAATGAAGAACGACATTTTCGTGGTCGTGATTTGGCGCTGAATACAGAAGACGGGTATTCATATCGAGCAGAGGGGGAAGAATTGTGTCGATTCCTGTATGCAGTCAGTTATTCCATGGACGGTACCGGAAAGGGCTTTGACGAACACGGCGAGAGTACAAGCACGCTGCTTGACTATGTCTGTTTGCCTGATGCCTTTGTTGAAATCAAATTGTATCCATGATTGGCGCTCAGCCCGCAGGGGAAGGCACATCATCAGTTCTTGCAACAATCGACTTTGTTTAACAGACAATAAGTTAATCAGAGCCAGATGTCGCAATCAACCCTTGACAACTCGACGACCTTGCCAAAGATACTGGGCTTGCTGAAATGCTAGTCATTTAACTTCACTATTGTCAGGCGCATTTTCTGTTAACATTCGCCGGTCTCGCAGGTTTCAGTGGCTTGATCTGAAACTTCTGAATAATATCTGCGGCTCCCGGCTGATCCGATCAGAGCCACCATGCGGCATCAAGCTGACGCTATGACCGAGACAAGTTGGAGGCGGATGGTTGCCGGATTTGCCGCAAATGCCACGAAGTCTGCCATCCCGATTGAGCGATCCCATGCTTTTCAAAGCAGACGGCGGCGCAACGATCCTTAGCGCGAAGACCGAACCGGCCGCTAATGCCCTCGTGCCTGCCCTAAGCTTTCCTCTGGTCAATAGACAGCTATCGCGATCCTGGCGCCGACTATACTCCGGATACGATTGGCTATGACGATCTGCAGATAAAAACCTGATCTCTGCAGCGTCGCAAGGTCAAGGCGGAAGGCATTGTCGGTCTCGGCGGGGTCGATCCTGGCGCGATGCTGCGGGGCAGCGACAATGCGCGGATACTCTGATTCGCTTCGGCAGACCGGAATAGATCGGAGATGGCAGGATGCGCGCAATTGAACCGGGGCAAGATTCAACCGGATTCAAGGCCGGAAGCCTGCCGGGCTGCAAAGGGTAGCGGACCGACTACGGTCAGGCCCTTGTGCCGAACGAGTGACGGAGCCGACCCGAGAGTGAGAAAGAGCAAGTGTTCGTCAACAAAATATTGCTCGCAATTCATTAGACACCGGCGCTCCTCGCTGCTTCAAGATTGCACGCAGGACGCCAAGGATGTAAATTGCGTACTTCTATTCGCCCGGATATCGATTGGGATGCATCGACGCAGAACAGCTAGGGTTGTGCAGACTGAAACTCGCAGCCGGATCGGGGCCCAGTTCGGCGAGTCCTGGCGATGCCGTTCTTCCGGAGAGCTGATTTGTTTTGATGAAATGGTCACAACAAGAGTTAGAGGAGTAAAGAATTGAATCGGCATTCAACTGTTGTCAGCGGGATAGTGACTTGCTGTGTCTTATTAATCAGTGCCTGTACATCGAGTCTTGTTTACAGCCCATCGGTCGCTTTACCACGGAAGCCACTCGAAAAGAAAGAGTGGCAGCTAAGCGGCGGGCTCGATCTGCTTGCCGAAACACGGCCGGCAAGCTTCGGTCGCAATACGATTATCGGTGCCGGCGGATTGGTGCGCTACGGAATCAGTGATTACGTCTCGATCCACGGCAAAGGCTGGACCGATATTCTTAGCGACGCAGCCGGAACGGGGCGGGGCGGTGTGACGGCCGGTCTGCATGTTAAACTTCAGGATCCGAATGCAGACTGGCGTCTGGCATTGGCTCCAAGCGCAACAATCCTCATTGACAACAGTAGTTTTTATGGCTCTTGGCGAATCGAAGGTGGGGGCGGTGCTTTCACCCTCACAACCTGGTTCCCCGCGAATGGTATCTTCAGGCCTTATGCGGTAATCGGGCCGATGATCGGTGTCCGGGACCTGCAAGACAATGAATGGGGCTATGGTCTGATAGCCAACCTGGGATCGAATTTCGACTTGTCCGATCACTTCAGCATCAACGCCGAACTGGCCGGCATCATCCAGCGCAATCAGTTCGACAGGATAACACACGGCATTATCGCACCGAGTATCGGCCTGAGCGTATATTTCGACGCAAAGTGAATTCCAACGCTCTTCGCGTCCTTCGCGACCAGCGAAGCCGGCACCTGTCCCGAAAATCTACGAGGCCGCAAAGGAGTTCATGTATTGATCGGGCAGCGGTGGAAATTCCTTGCGGCATGGGTGTGCCGAGCCGCGATACAGTTTCAGAAACTAAAAATTTTTCTTCGGAAGTTAATAACTTGATTTGGCGAGGAATCAATTTTTCGCTATGTTCACATTAACTGTACACTGAGATATCGTTCCACTGCCAACATTCCAGCCCACAATTATCACTCTTCGGCGAGCGATGCACATCGTCTCTTAATATGTGCTGCTTGACTGTCTTGTATGATCTGAATTCAGGTGCCTGCCCCTCACAGGTGCCGACGGTTAACTGAATAAACACATTGCGCTACCTAACGCTCTGAATCCATGAAGACTTAGGTGACGGTCGTGATTGGATGAGAATTGTGAATCAGCCAGAGCTGTACGTCGACCTGTGAAACAACCTGCAATTGCGGCCGCTTCAGCTTGTTAACATCGCGATCGGGTATTCCGGAGTCCCTAAGGGGATGTGGCTGCAATTTGCCGATTCGAAACTATAAGCGAGCTGACCTTCTTGCTGGAGATGAGCACCCGGTACATGCGGCGTATTGCCGTCCGTCATTTCTGAGCTGATGAGCCGAAATCCTCCTTTCCGTCCGCCTTCGTGACCTGACCGTGTCACGATTAAGCTGTTCTGTATTTGCTGTTAATTCACAACTTATACCTTGAAAAGGATAGTATTATGCGACTTAAGCTTTTAACAATGTTTTGTTTGATGTCTACTGGAATCATGACGCTGCATGCGGGTGAGTTCCCAGGCGGACCGAATAGTTCGAACTGTCCGGACGCTGTTGCAACCGGCGCCATCTTTAAACTGACCTTTGCCAACGGTATGAGTCCGATCGTCGTGCAGGTGTCCGATCCGGCCACTGTGATAGGACGCAGTGATCCGCATACGGAGGGCGACCCGGAAGACATGAGTGCCGAAATCTGTGGCGCCGGTGCAGTGCCCTACCAGGATATGCTTCAATTCGTCGGCGACCCCTGCCGTCATCCCGACGGATGGGTGGAGACACCCGCCACGCGACGCGAAGTTCACACGCAGATACTGGCATTTGAGCTCGAAGGCGCCGGCGGCACAGTTTCGATCCGCGCCGGCCAGCCGTTTTTCGACAATGTCCAGGGTACGACTCGCGAACGATTTTTTCGCCATAGCCTCGGTGAGGTAGCCTCACATTATAGCGGTGATCCGCCGGATTTCAACAGTGATTTCGATGCGGATGCCTACTTCAATGTTTACGTGGAAGTCGAAGTGAACGGCATGTTTCTCTACAACAAATCGCCAATGGTGTTAAAGTCCACCCTAACGCAGTTTCCGCCGTTTTTCAAGCTGCCGCAGTCGACCTACATCCATGATCCTTCCTTTGGTCCCGTAGCGCTATTCGATGAAAACGGTTTGTTTTTCGCCTGGCTTTCGTCCGCGGGTCATGGATCGCCGGACGACGAGGACTTCCCCGACTTTCCGCCTGAAATACCCTTCGGCTGTCCGGCCAGTTTTGCCGTAGACGCCTTATCCGAAGGAATCGATCCCGCGCTTACAGGTCAAAGCAACGACGTCTTTTTCAGCTTTGGCGCACCGGAGCATCCGCTGCGTTCTTTCGAAACCCAGGCCTATGGCATGGGGAATTCACTATGGCTCGACGTTCAGATGGGGCAATTGCAACAGCCCTTTCAAGCGGGCGACGCGATGAACAGCCTTTCCTTCGGTCAGGACGGGACTGTGGTGCCGAACCCGGACTGCAACGAATGCGTGAATTATGACGGCGCGCTCTATTTTTCGGTGACGCGCAATTCCACCGGGGCTACCTGCAGCGATGTTTACCGCAATGCCTGGTTCCCGGGCTTAAGCGCGGGCGAAGCCGCCGGCGATATCTACGCCTCCCGCGTACCGCACTTCGGTAAATACAAGGGGGTGCCGGGTATCTTTCCGCCCTGGAATGACAATGTAATGGCGGCCGATAATGTTAACCTGGGTCTTTCGCCGCTCCATCCGGGCATAGGCGTGGCTGAAGACGATATGACGGCGCTCGAGTTAAGCACTTTGCCGACTACCACGCCCTGCGTAACCACTAATCTCACCACGCTGGCCTTTGCGACGTTTACCGGTCCTTCCTTCAGCGGTGATGAGGCCACCATTTATTATTTCAATGTCGGTGCCGGACTCTATGAGTATCCGGATCTGCAGTTCTTTGCCTCGGCGGCTGACATGGGATTACAAGCCGGCGATGTTATCGATGCGCTGGTCCTGTCGAACATCGGCGGCGAACCGATTGACGTCGACAACAATTCCAGTTGCGCCGAACATCCTAATATCGTATTGGATCCCGGTGAGGATGAAGTGCTTTTTTCGCTGGCGCCGGGCTCGCCCAGCCTCGGCCTCGGCTCGCCTGCTAATATCTATTATTCCGATTTCCAGGGAAGTTTCGCTCTATATGCGTCGGCCGCCGATCTGGGTTTGTTGGATCAGGACGATGTTAATGCCGCCGATATTAAACCCCTGGCGCCGCCTGAGCTCGCCTGTGATCAATTCGGCTCCCGCGACTGCCTCTGTAATGATGAGTGTTTATTCGCCGGTATTTACGGTCGCATCGATCTGTTTCCGAGCGGCGGCAACTGGCCTTACAAGTTTGAACTGCAGCCCGGCTCCGGCCCATTGCCGAGCGGTATGCGAATCGATCAGAATACCGGTTCGCTCGTCGGCGAGCCGGTGCCCGCCGGCTTTTACTCGAACATTATCGGCGGCACTGATGCCGATGGCCGACGATTCGATGACGTTGTTGTTCAATACAAAGTTGAACAGCGGCTTGCCGTTAGCTATGACGGACCGCATCGTTTTGTTGCCGGCCAAGACGTCTCACTCAATCCCGTCACCGAAGGCTCGCCCGATAACTTTACTGCGTCGAATCTGCCGCCCGGCCTTACCATCAATAACGCCACTGGAGAAATCTTAGGTACGATCGGCGGCGAGGGCGGCTATGAAGCCATTGTCCAGGCGAAAAAAGGTTTCGAAGTCGATGATGTAGCCGTCCTCTTTCTCGTTGACGCGCCCCCGCTGACGATATCCTACAATTCGCCGCTTGCGATGGAGCTGGGCGACATCAGTTCGGCTGAGCCAACTGTTAACGGCGGCACTGAGCCCTATACATTCGTCCTGCAGTCCGGCGTTCTGCCGCAGGACGTGTTTCTCGATCCAAGTTCGGGCGCAATTGAAGGCATCCCCGCTGAAGTCGGGAGCTTTACGGCGCTTGTTCGCGTTGTTGATTTCGACGGGGACAATGCGGATGTTAGCGTGACAATCGAGGTCAGCAACCCATCGCCGCCTCAGCTTTTCTACGATTCCCCGGTAGTTGCCGTTATCAATCACGTAGCGGAATTTTTTCCGACGGTGACGGGAGGATTCGCGCCATTCGACTATCAGGTCCTTAGCGGCAGCCTGCCGCCGGGCATGAGCTTGGACCCAGTGTCCGGCACGGTCGATGGCATACCGAATACCCTGGGCAACTATACGGCTACCATCCGCCTCTTCGACCGCTATGCCATTACGGCCGACGACGATCTTAACATCATCGTCGCCAGCCAGCACCCCAAACCGGGGGTAGACCATGAAGACCTTGCCGCTCCGAGCAGCGTTCCCAACCCGGTCGTCGGTCAGGCAGAGCTCAGCTATGAGCTCGAAGAAGCGGCGCAGGTAGAGCTGCTGCTGTACGATAACCTCGGCCGCAGAATACGCAGCCTGCTTAACAAACGTCAGGAAGCCGGCAGCTACCGCCTTGCGGTCGATACGGCCGAACTTTCGCCCGGTGCCTACTACATCCGTGTTCGCATCGGCGCATCGGAACACCTGATCAATCTTATTGTTGTCGATCGTTAGTCAGATTTGGATATACAGCCATGCCTTTTCCGACGGAAGGGCATGGCTGTTCTTGTCATCTTTTGTCTTGCAAGTAGATAATTCCTGCCTATCTTTGCAAACCCCCATTGCAAAGTATGTTCCGAACTAATTCCTTGCAGTCAGGTCCGCCGGAACAAGGCGTCCCGTGAGTCTGACTGACTTAACTATGGACTTGCCATATCGTGATCCACTGATTCCGGGGGAATTCTATCATTTTTACAATCGTGCTAACAGCCAACGAGACAAGCTCTTTTTCCAGGAGCGTAATTACGACTATTTTCTGCGCAAGTGGAACAAATACATGCGCGACAGTATGGAAGTCTGGAGCTACTGTCTGATACCGAATCACTTCCATTTCCTCGTCAGAATGAAGTCGGATCCGCACTTGCCGCCGATGGAGTCCTTCCGGCGTTTCGCTATCACCTACGCCAAAGCGATTAATAAACAGGAAGGTCGTCGAGGCAGTCTCTTCCAGGAATGTCCCAAGCATTTGCGTGTGGCTACCACGGCGCATCTGCTGCACCTCATCCGCTATATTCACAACAACCCGGTGCATCACGGTATCAGGGCCGGAATGCATGAGTGGCAGTACAGCTCCTATTTGAGAATTGCCAGGTTTGAGCCTCAAGATCGCTTCTGGCCGATTGACATCGAGGACAATAAGGTGTTAGAGCTGTTCGGTGGCGTGGAGGCGTTTGTGGAGTTTCATAGTCGGGGCGGGGAAGCTGGGGCCGTTGTTGGCTTGGAGGGGGATGTGTGAGGTGGACTTTCGAGGTAGAACCTCCGAGGTAGAGCCTCCGAGGTAGACCTCCGAGGTAGAGCCTCCGAGGTAGACCTCCGAGGTAGAACCTCCGAGGTAGACCTCCGAGGTAGAACCTCCGAGGTAGATATCCCAATTCTGTAGAATTGGGATATCTAGGTTCGAGAAGCCTCGAGGCCTAGGTTTGAAGTTTCCTGACTAACACACGCGCCTTCGTGCCGACGGGTAGGCGACTGTAGAGAGCGTCATATGCCGGGGTGCTGGAATATGTTTGCCAGTCGATGAGGCTGAAGCCGGTGGCGGAAGCCAGATAGCTGAAGGAGCGGCGTGAGAATTCGTTGCAGTGGCCCGGCACGTAGTCCGGCCGGTAGCTTTTGCGGTATAGTCCCAGTCGGGTCATCGCGCGCTTGAAACGGAAGCTAATGCCCTCGATATTGGGGAATTCGAGGACTGCGTGTCCGCCGTCATGTAACAGACGATTAATTGTCCGCATCGCGAGCAGGGAATCGGGGATATGCTCAAGGACATGCCGCAGACTGACCAGCTCGAAACGTTCGCTGAAGTCGCTGTACTCCATGAAGTTCGCCACGTCGACCCGGTAACCCAGCGTTGCCTGGACTCTGGCCGCCAGTTCCGGCAACAGTTCGAGTCCCTGCACCCGCCAGCCATCCCGCGCCGCGAAGTACAGCAGAGAGCCATTGCCGCAGCCGATATCCAACAATCTGCCGGGCTGCGACAGATGTTTGCGTAGATAGCGCCAGGTACGAAAGCTGCCGGGATTGGCGGATTCTTCCCGCGGATCGCGATCGTCCATTCCGTATTTGTGCTGATTCTGCGTGAGGTCGGTCGAGCCGAGGTCCAGATTAATCAGGCCGCAGCGCGGGCATTTGTAAAATGGATACTCGTCGTTGTTGCCCTGGGTGTAGTAAAGAACCAGATTCCCGGACTTGCAGAGTCTGCAATGCATCGCGATAGAAATTAGTGTCGCAATTTTCAGCTTAATTTAGTGGAAAGAAACAAGGCCGCCAAACCCCGGAGCCAACAGGCGGTGAATTTGTCGGGTTTTAAACAGTGTGTGCCGCCGTAGCGTTGTCTTCGGCATCGAGGCAGTCGGCGTGATTTTGCTTCCCTTCCAATCACGCTCAGGGACGCTGCACAGAGACAGGGTGATATGGATCATATTCAATTGATGGCACCATGAACTGAATGGCTCTTGTTCGTAGTTTTTCAGGTCGCCTTACTGTATGTCTTTGCCCGGATCTCCATCATTTCGGCTCTACCCCGCGATCGGATTCGTTCGAACTAATGTTGTCACGCAAAAGACAACGGCATTAAGTAGGGACTACTGACATCAAGAGACCTGAGTCGAGACATGGATTCGTCAGGCATCTGTTTCATTGTGGTAAGGACAATCTGTGCCGGATAGTTGTTTAATTCGCCGTAATGAACGCGTCCGAATCGAAATTGATGCGAACTAACGCTCCCACAGGCTCCCGCATTCGTCAGCGCGTATGATCCCGGGGGGCGTTAAAAAAAATTTTGTACAAAGCGGCCGAATCTCTATTTTCCCTACCCCCACGCCTTAAAGCTCTGAACGGAGCTTGCTACTTTTTCGATAAGCAACAATCAACCGGACCCACATGTAGAGGAGATTATATGTTTGTCAATCAGTTATGTGGTAAAATCCTGGTCGCTTCTCTTCTCATCTTCACAAGCGGAATTATCCGAGCGCAGTCGGCTGATTTGCAGGGAATTGTCAACGCTTATACGCCCGTGCTGGCAATTGCGGATTGTAAGTTTATCAGCGTCGCGGACAGCGAGGAGTTTAACGCGGGTGACCGGGTACTACTAATCCAGATGCAAGGCGCCGAAATCAACGAAGAGGATAATGAAGACTTTGGCCGGATTAGGGCATACAACAATGCCGGGAATTACGAGTTTGCCACGATCGCGGGATTCATCGATAACACGATTGAGTTAACGAGCGGCCTGCAGCGCGAGTACACGATGAGCGGAGCGGTACAGCTGTTGCGTGTGGCCCACCATAAGAATGCCAATATCATTGCCGAGGTGACGGCCCCGCCCTGGGACGGATCGGTCGGAGGTGTCGTGGTAATAGAAGTAGAAGAGACACTCAGTTTTTGGGCTAATATCGATGTCAGCGGATTGGGCTTTCGCGGCGGAGAGGTATCAGCGCCTCGGACGAATCCCAACCGGAGGGGCTATGTTTATCCCTTAGCGTCCGGCAGCGGCGGGCAGAAAGGTGAAAGCATAGCGGCCTATCTCGCGGAGGCAGATGCGGGACGCGGAGCACAAGGCAATGGCGGTGGCGGCGGCAACGATCACAATACGGGCGGCGGCGGCGGATCCAACCTAAGTTCCGGCGGCCAGGGCGGTCAACAGTGGAGCGGCTTCGGCAGAGCCGACCTTGGCGGTCTGCCGGGCTGGGTGCTTGACAGCGATCGACTTGGGAATCGAATATTTATGGGCGGCGGCGGTGGCGGCGGACAACAGAACGAACGGGTCGGGTCGCCCGGTACCAACGGTGGGGGCATTGTGATCCTTCGTGCGCGCGTCATCGAAGGTTTGCGCCGGGCAGTCATAGCCAATGGAATTGACCAGGAGCAAATCGCGGTACAGGATGGCTCGGGCGGCGGCGGCGCGGGCGGGACCGTGCTTGTGGAAGCCGAAAAGCTCGAATCACCCCTGGTCATTCATATTCAGGGCGGCGACGGGGGCAGCAGCCGTTTCGCACCCGGCTGTGTGGGACCGGGCGGCGGTGGCGGCGGCGGAATAGTATGGGTTAACGATCCCGACCTGCCGGCTGACTTAGTGATCAATGCCGCCGGCGGCGCGGCCGGTCTGTTAACAAGTAACGGGTCATCCTGTTTTAATACCAGCTATGGCGCTATGCCCGGCGCTGAGGGCAGCCTGCGTTCCGGCCTGATTATTCCCGAAGGTAGGCCGCATCCCGGGATTAGCATCGAAGCGTCGTCGCCGGTGTTATGCCCCGATGATACGATGTTGTTGCGGGCGCCCGATGGCTTTGAACGCTATGAATGGTCGCACGGAGCGACAGGGCCCGTCGCCGAAGTGTCGCAGGCCGGAACTTATCGGGTGAAAGTGTGGAATCGCGCAGGCTGCGTATTCGAATCGGAACCAGTGCAGGTGGGTGTGCTGACGCGGCCAGAAACCGAGATCAGCGGCGACCTGACAATCTGCCGGGGTGAAACGAGCCTCCTCGATGCCGGCGGCCCCTTCGCAAACTACGAATGGTCTGGCGGCGAGAATAGCCGGACGATCGAAATAAGCGAGCCGGGATTGTATTGGGTGGTAGTTGAAGACATTCACGGCTGTCGCAGCATTGCCGACACGGTCGAAGTGCAACTTGATCCCGGTCGGAGTATAGTCGAGTTTGTCGGGGTTGACAATACACTGGTACTGCCGGATGTCAGCGTCGGCAGTGTAACATGCAGCAATCTGCGCTTGCGCAATTCAAGTGATGAAGAGACTGTTATTGTCTATCCGCGTTTACGACGCAACATCGAATTTTCGGTTCCCGCGCACCAATTTCCCCTGCGTTTGCAGGCTCGCGAAGAAGTAATTCTGACGGTGTGTTTTGTTCCCACCGCCACCGGAGTACTCGAGGATGTCCTGCGTATCGAGTCCGGCTGCGGAGCCGAGATATTGACGCTGCGGGCGGGCGGGACCGTAGCGCACTTAACGGGGACTTCGGCCTGCGATGTGTCGCTGTTGCTTGGATCCGCTTCCACTGCCGGTGGGGCATTGCGGGTGTTCAGCCCCTACCCGCAGCCGGCGCGAGGCAGGCTTACCATACCTCTGTACAGCACCGGGGCGGCCGGGTTGCCTGGCATAACGGTCGTTGTTCGCGACCTTATGGGGCGCAGTGTCGCCATCGAGCATTTCCGATCGACAGTTTCACATTCATCAGGCGGAGAATTGCCTTTACATGCACATGAAATTGAATTGGATTTGAGCAGCTTGCGGCCGGGGCTCTATCTGGCGGAATTGCAATCGGAGCATGACAGAGCAGTGCTTCCGATCGTAGTGGCGGAATAATCCGGCGGATTGAATACAAGCGCATTCCGCATCAGCATTCGACACGCGGCGGGAGAAAGACGACTGCCAGTGGCGTATTGTACGACAGGACATCCGGGGCCTGTCTCAGCTCCCGACTATAATCCAGCTATGCAATCCTGCGCTACTGCGGGCGTGTTTTTCCACGGCGCTCACTGATAGCGGCTACCAAGCTTCTGGCCACAGGACATCCCTTTTGCCGATTGTGGAATCTGAATCTACATTCTGCTGAATGAGATTGTAAGCTCGTTATTGAAGGGCAGACTGACCGAGCTCCGTATCGCATTCCCAGCGGTTGCATGTACGCTTGCGATTACGTACTTTGGACAGGTCGACTGCTACCGGCAACGACAATACCACTGCCGACCTCTACTGTAATATTTCTAGTTTCTTAACACTTTTTCAGGTGCTTATTATGAAAAAGGCTGCATTTTTCTGCGCTGCATTGTTTGGCATGTTTATGATGTGCGTAGGCGAAGCGAATTCACATTGTTCCTACGGCGCTCTTATCAATTCTTCCCCATGTTCGGCGGAAGTGTATGTCATTTCAACCGAAAACGAATACGGTCCCTTTCAACTAGGCTCGAATGAGAATCTTCACGTGGATTTTACTTCGACAACCGAGGACCTTAAGGGCTATCGTATCGACGGCTGCGAATATGACGTGCCCTGGCTGCTGACGGTTACCTGTATTGACATTTGTTCGGGAGTTTGTACCGTCACGCGACAGCTTTGTATCACCAGCGACCCGTGTACTTACGAGATTAAGTAGGGAATACCTTAAGCGCCGGGCGATGGTCAGCGAATTCAGACGAGGACCTCGCGGTTGACAGAGCCGCGAGGTCCTCTGTATTCAGGATTGCGGATCGAATGCGCTGCAAAGGTCAGCACCTGAATTTTTGCCTTTTAATTCTTCGCTGTCGCTGCCAGTTTGCCGGAAAATCGACCCACCGCATGGCAGCCAGTTGCTGCCGTCACTCTATCTCGGAAGTATAGCAATGATCAATTTTCATCGTTTGCGCGCGCCGCGGCTCGCATTGGCATGCCTGGTATTGACAATACTTACGGCCCTCGCCGTCAACAGTCAGCAGTCGGTATTCGTTGTTGACAATCTTACGCAGGAAAATCTTGGTGAGGTAATGGTCCATTTTGACGACCGGACTTCATCCTTACTGACTGTGCCCGGTTTTGGGAGTTTTCACGTTGCGACGGGCGGCAAAACAGTGACTTCGCTTGAAGTGGATGGAAGGACTGTGACACCGGGCGGCGATGGCTGTGTGATTGCGCTTCCTTCGGCGCTCATTGTCGTCGCCTCCGCTTCGGCGACAGCGGATCTGTGGGAAGTAGTGTATTGGAATGGCAATTGGCCGAATCGAGGCAATTGCGACTGAGCGAGCATACGAAATGCGGACAGAAACAGGCAGTGTTCAATTGTTTCTGAGTTTGATCCCGAATTCATTGCCCGTGTTATCAATCGCCTGGCTTAAGCAATGCCGTTTCAGTCGAATAATGGCAGCCGATTTTGCAATCACGGCCGCGGCTAGCTGTTGTTCAACAGGGCAGATTGCCCTGCGACGGAATCAAGTAAAGATACTCCGCCGGTCAAAAAGCTCAGACGCTCCCACGGAAAGGCAATGCGGCGGCGGTAGAGCAATGTTTTGTCTCCGATGCGGGAAAAGTGTACTTTATTCATCTGGAAAAATCCTGCTGCAAGGACAATGCGACGACATTCACGCCGATCGTACAGCTTGAGCACACTAATCGAAGGAATCAACAATGCGCTACAGCGAATATCGCGATGCGATCGCCGAGGCTCTGCAAGACGAGCCGACGGGTCTCACATGGGTGGAGCTGAAAGCAAAGCTCGCTCTACCCTATAAGCGTCCCTGCCCCACCTGGACGAAACAGTTGGAGCAGGACATCGGCCTCGAGCGGACGAAGGGCGGCGGGCGCGCCCTTTATTGGCAATTGCGTCGCTAAGGAGTTAACTACACCTACGGCCCTTCCTATTCTACCTCGATAGTCTGGACAAATTTCACCGGCTCCCCGTCAATCGTATACACGCGATGATCGTTGGAGTTAAGGGTGACCGTTAATTCGTATTTGCCCGGCCGCAGCTCCGACAAATGATGCCAGGAATGATAGACGCGCGCCAGTTTAACATTGTTCAAATACAGGTGCGCATGTCCCTCGCCGTGCTTGTGTTCGGCGCTGGCGGACTCCGGCGAAAAATCGAAGTTTTCCGTGACAAGCTCCAGGTTGTAGCCGGAGTGATGATCCGGCACGATGTTAACGTGCAGCTCCGGTTTCTCATCCAGATGGCCGACTTCCACATTATCGCGACCCATACTGAGATGATGCTGATGCTCCTGATAGGTGTCCCAGGCCGCACCGGCGTAGGGCATGAGCAGCAGGAAAAACAAGGCCGCAAACATGAGGGATATCGTTGCGATTCGCAAAACCGGCCGCCGCAGAAAGCGTCCGATAAACACGGCGTGCGAACCCCGGCCTTCCAGTAAAAGGACGATGAGCGCGGCGTGTACCGGCGTATGACCGATAACTTCCACTTTGCCGAATGTCAGTGTCGTCATGAGAAAGACGATTGAGATAACCAGTGCGATTGGCCGTTGAAAAAGGCCGGTGATAATGAGAAAGCCAAGAGCAAACTCCACAAAGGCCGAGGCTACCAGGAAAAATCCCAGATCCAGACCGAAGGACAACTGCGGTTGGTGATACAGCACATAGAGTCCCCACTGGGGATAGATGATTTTCTCAAGGGCCACCCAGCAAAGGGAAAAGCCGACACTCAGATAAAGAACCGGGAGAGCGCTGGCCTTCACTTTTGGATTGCCGGAGCAGAAACTGAGCAGAAAATAGCCCGCGCCGAGATAGAGCGGATAGTCCAGCATATGCAGTAGGCCGAATTCCACGACACCAAATATATAGAGCAACATCAGGCCGACGCCGGCAATGGGTGTCGTTTTGCGAAACAGCAACAGGAAAGCCAGGCCGAATTGATACCAGCCCACCCACTCATAAATGATATTGAGCTCCGGCACCAGCATCGCATTGTCTTGCCAGGACAGCAGAAGCACGGCGCCGATTCCGACGCGCATAACGAGCAGACTGTGCTGACTGTGCACAGACAGCATCGAATCGACTTTTTTGAACAACTTGTGGCTGACGATCTTGGGTTCAAGTGCGGCGAGGATGGCAATTACAACGATACTGAGGGCCATCAGCCCCAGAAAGACCGGTGTGATGGCCTCTTCAAGCGTCACCGGGCGATCGGCATAACTGAAATGCGTAAACCATTTTACATGGGCGAACAAGCTATCGGGAAAGAGTGCGATCAGGAGCAGCACCAGTGCCATCCAGACCGCCGGATAATGAACAGGTCGAGTGTTCGGCATAGTCGGAATCAACGATGTTATGGAGGATCAAAAAGAGCTTGTCTAGTCGGCACGTGGCAAAACTACGGATTGTCCGGTATTTTGGAAGATTTTTTGCGGCCCGAGCGAAAAATTGGCGGCGGCGGATTTCCGGTCCTCAACGATACCGACGCGCGCAGCGGCCCTCAACGGCGGGAATCCGGCAGCATGGCGCTGACCGCCGCCCGGTGGGGCAACAGTCGATTGATCTGCTCGTCGCGCCTCAATCCTCTTGCGTTCGGCGGGCGATTTGACGTATTTTCAGGACGGCTCGATCATCGAACCGCCATAGACCCTGAACACAATCCGGAGCAGTGCATTGTCGAAGGAAACCGTTTTCGAAGTAAAGTCCTGGGACGAAGAAGCCGCCCAGGACATCGCGGAGGGTATCAAAATTGTCCGCGCCAAAGTCAGCCAATCCTATCGTGGCCGCATCGAGGGCGAGGGGCGGGTCGAATATCTGATGTACTACAAGGGCGACGGCACGGCAATCTTTCTGGGCTATGAGCGCATCATCGGTTCGGTGGACGGCAGGCAAGGCAGCGTCCTTCTGCAGCACCAGGGTATCTTCGAGGGCGGTGCCGCCATCAGTCAATGGACGGTGGTTGGCGGCTCCGCCACTGACGATTTGCAGGGCCTGAGCGGCACCGGTTCGTTTAATGCCGGTCATAAACAGGCCAGGGTGACGCTTGATATCGCTTTCGAGTAAGGAAAGGGGCGAGTCTGCAACATTGCGCTGTTTTGCCCCGCGCGTGCGATCCAGTTGTTAAAGTATTGAACAGCGATTTTCGGTCCAGTTGCAACGGGACTATACGTGCGCGGCCCAGTTGTTAAAAATATTGAACAGCGATGTCCGATCCGGTCGCGACCATACCAAAGGTGTACGATCCGATTGTTAAGTTATCGAACAGCGACGTTCGGTTCCGTTTCGCCCTGTTACGGTAGTTTATTCTAATCCTTTAACGGCCGGTTTCAGGAGGTCGAAAAGCAGGCCGCTGTGACCTTCGCCGCGTCCTGTTTGTTTGCGGCGGCCCAGCCAGAGTACGATCCGACCGTCATACCAGCGGACGCGCTGCCAGGTGCTGAGGACCTTGCTGCCGGCGCGCGGCACTTCTTCTTCGTAGATGTGCAGGGCATTGTCAGGCGGCAGGGGTGTGTTGAGCAGCACGGAGCGCGGCTTTACGAACTCAGCATTGCTCTCGCTCAACTCGCTGTTCAGACGGGGAATGACTCGCGGCATACGGGCGCGCCGCAACTGTATCTCACGATCGGAGCCGCCGATGCTTTCCGGTACGAAGGGAATCCAGTTTTCCGGCATCGTACTCTGCAGGTGGTAGCGTATCTCCACACCGTCGATCGGATCCATCCCGTCGTTTAACTTATCGGGATCTACCGGCGGCGCCAGGCTGCTTAAATGGTTGATTATGGCGGCGGCGGCATCATAACCGCTGCGCCCGCCACCCAATCCATCCGGCACCAGGACCTCGATACCCCACACCATATTCGACATCTCATCGCGAATAAAATGGACTAATTCGAGCGGCTCGCTCTCTTGCGGCTTGTGAATCACGGGCGGGATAAACAGCCGGTTGTCGGCCAGCTGGCCATCCGGCTCGTCCACGACGTTAAGGTTGTACATGTTCCAGCGCTGCCAGTCGTTATCGACTCCGCGGCCGGCGGGCTCCACCAGCGTCTTAAGGCCGAAAACATCGGTGACGACTATACTGCGTACTTCACTCAGAGTACCGACATCGACGGTGAAGGGGATGACGCTCCACTCGTTGCCATAGACCAATCCGAATTCGGAAACCAGAATCTTTGCAAGGTCGGTATCGTTGGCCTGCAGGTCGCCAAGGTCGATACGCGCGTCTTCGAATTCCCACCAGCGATCGTTGGGCATGCCGGCGAACTGAATGCCGCTTGGAATCAGGCTCTGAATGTTCTCTTTCATGACTTCGGTTTCGGTGGCGCTGCTCGTTGCGCGCAGGCTTGAGTGCAGCGCTGTCTGCGCCGAAGCCATATCGAAGGAATACCAGTCCATCCGGCCGTGATAGTATTCTTTGGCTACGACGATAGTCGGCTCCACCGGCGTCGGCGGATCGACCGTCTCGTCGGCAATGTCCTCGTCCGGCAAGGTACCGGCCACCTGGTATTCCATGTGGGGGCGCTGCCATGCGGGATTCGTCGCCAGGTAAGCCGGCTGCACGTACACGGCCGCAAACCAGTCCGTAAAGGTCGTGCCGCTCGCGGTCAGAGTCGAGCGTTGTAAGCTGGTAAGGCTGGGGTACGTGGCGGCGGGAAACAGTTCCTCTACCGTGTGCGGCGTCAGCCCCACGAGATAATCGTAGAGTTTGCGCCCGTCGAAAGAGCGCGGCAGCACGGCCGCATGTGTCTGCCGCAGGCCGCCGTTGCTTAGGAATTCGGCATTGTCGATTTGTTCCGTCACCGTAGAATGCGGCGGATCATCGAAGGGGAAGAAACTGAGAAAGTCAGCCGCGAGGTTCGCATGCAGTGTCGGGTCCGCCTGTTGCAGTATCTTCAGATAGCGTTGTCCCATCAGCAGACCAAGCGTGGCGTCGAGCGGCACGGGCGTTTGCTCCACCACCGCTTCCAGCGGCAGAGCGTCCGAGTAGGAATCCTTCGCTACGTTGGTCGTTTCCGGCGCACCCAGTCCCAGACGCGTCATTTTGCTGCTGATATGATGCACCTTGGCGAAGATCGCCGAGCCGGTGTCTTCGCCTTTGAATTCGCCCCACTGCCACTGGCGCGTCAGCATCCAGAGAGCGTCGCGAACCTCGGCGCGTAAGGAGCGGTCGAAGTCTTGTTTGCGCGGACGCGGTTCCAGGCGGTTCCAGGTTGTGAATGTCGAGTACCGCGCGGCGCTCTGGAGTCCTACGTCAAAATTGAATTCTGGCATAATTTCCGCTGTTCGATGTATGTTAATATTTAGGATCTATCGTTTGAAATCGTTTGAAACGGCTCTTCTTTTTGTCGGCTGTCAAGGACCGAATAGCTCGCCGGTTTCATGCTGTTGAATCGTTCCGCTGTCGTCATTGGCTTCTCCCTCAAAGAATGCCGAATCATTATTGGCGCCCAGGTCCATCGCCATGACGTCGGCGCGTTTGGTAATCGGCGCCAGCAGGGCCGGCAGGAGGGCTTCCAGCGGCGTGTCCTTAAAGTGATCGGGTTCCACGGCGCGCGCCTTGCTGAGGTTCACTGTTTCGTGCATGGTTGTCACCAGGTCGTCCCAACTCCATGAACCGGTCTCCCGGGGCGTGACGGCCAACAGCATCGACTGGGGCGCGCGGGCATTCGGCTGATCGTAGTGGAATGCGACGCCACTGGTTTCTTCGGGCGAAGGAATGACCTCCGTCCAT
>JANQRB010000007.1 GCA_028284775.1 Candidatus Kapaibacterium sp.
GGCCGCTCTGACTAACTTCTTGCAATCTAACCAGGGCAATTGACCGATGAAACCTTGTTTTTATGACAGTTAGATCCTTTTTTCAGGATCAACTAATTAGCTTCGCAACGACTGTTCAGTTAACAGATTATCACGACAATCTATCGGCCTTCCGTCGCGATGCAGAGCGGACGCTCGACTATTGTTAATCCAGGTAGTACCCGGCCACAAAGCCCAGCTTTAAGCGATCCCAAATATCGCCGCCCGCATTTTGCGCATCGCCGATATCCTGAATTTCAAGGACAAATCCGCCGAGGACGTTGTATGCATCTTTCTTGTCTGTCTTATCGACTAGGTAGACACCAAGTCCGGCATTGATCCGCAAGTCTTCCTCGCTGCGCTTGCGCAAACGGCCCTGAGCCGCCAGACCGATCTTGTAACCCGGCACATCCAGCAGATAGATTCCGTCGATGTTGAAGTCGAAGCGATCCAGCTCCCGGTACTCGCCCTGCCAGGCCGTCCGGCTACGACTGTCGGCGATCTGCCGCGCCACTCCCTCGCCCTGCTCGTTCAGTACTGTTTCTTCCTTAACTTTCACCTCCTTCAGATCGTCGATATTATTCATCCGCTTGTAACGCCCCGAGACGCCGAGCAGAATGTCGCCGCTCACGAGCTGTGTATGCGTAAGTGTCAGCGTCGCATTGACAGAACTCTGATTGCTAAACTGTCGCCCCTCAGGCTGCGCTGGATCGAATAGTTCATATTCAGCATATTCGACCGAAGCGCTGACAAAGGCCCAATCGAAATGCGAGTCTGAATTAAATAAAAGCTCCTTAATTCCATACTTCAGCTCCAGGGAGGAGGAAGGCACCAATTCACCGCCGGTAAACAAGGGGGCGATTCCGTTTTCGGATGAAGCGCCTACCTCGATGCCGAAGTAAGACTCAGTTGTATCCGTTACGAAGAGCTCAGAGCTTAACAAAAAGTTGAACTTTACTTCGGCATTTTCGGTATTAAAGCTTAGTGCGTTCTGCGCCGGCCATTGGATCGTTGAATTACCTTCAAGATCCTCGAATAGCGATTGCCCGCGGATGAGAGTGCCGGCCGAAAGCAGCATAAGAATTACACAGGTGCATTGTTTCATGAGATAGTCACTCTGAAGTATTGTTGGATATGAATTGTACTAAGTCGATAGACTCACTAATTTTTGAGAATCCTTTTTCGATCGTTCCTGTCTCGGCAAGCAATTGCCGTTCACCCGAACTAATACTGAATTCCCAGTCTAGGTCGTTAAATCCACGGCAGCGCATGTAGACGTCCAGCGGACCATCTACCGGAAAATTGCGTAGTTTACGCTTCCATGTACTGTCACCATCGCTTACCCAGCCGCCGATGCGACTTCCTTCGAGTTCGACACGCAGGTCAAGGACCGGGCCCTGAAAGACGAGGTCCAGATCGAGATGCGATACGCTCATGATTAAACTCCAAAAAGGTTTATAGAATATTGTATCCGCTCTCCTTCGCAGGCGAAGAAAAGTATTGGATATTCACAGTTTTCGAATTATGCTTACAATGTCTTGCCGATAGCTTCACAGGCCCTCAGCTCAATGCAGGGTCCACCGGCAGAACAGATTTGTCAAGCCAAGAGCGCCGGCAGCGACAGGCTGCCGGCGCTGCGCATGCTTAAAGTTCGAATAGTCAGACTATTTACTCAAGGCTTACACGAACAACGCTGTCGCGTCTATTAAGTACCTTGGTCATGCAATTGAGAGCGCCCCCGTTGCGAGCGTAGCGGAAGAAGCGGCCGTCGATGGTATCGGTTTCGAAACCTCCATAGCGCCGGAATCGGTTTCTCGTCGTGTCGAGCGCCGCCTGCAAGGCACGAACAATTGTCGGTCTGTTAACATCCGCATCACGATAGCTGGGTAGATACACACGCTTCTTGAGTGTAGGCGCGCCCGCGTCTATTTCATGGTATACTTCGACCAGGCAATTGTTGTAAGAATACAGGAATTCGCCCCTTAATGTCTGTTCGTAAACAATCGGGATACGGTGTACGTGAAAGGGAACGCCGCCGGCAGCGCTGCAATGGTGTTCGAGCATATGCGCAATTGCATCCAGACGCTGATTATAAGCTTTGATTCGACCGGCCCGCTTGCGGCTTTTGTCGTCCTCTTCATCCTTAAAGGCGGGCGCAGTCATGTTTGAATCGAGGCGGCCGACAAACACCAGCTCGCGCGCCTGTTTCCGGCCCTCAACAGTGACGTCGACACGGCCGCAGAGCGTCAGGAAGAGATCGATATGATACATGGGCTGCAGACTGCCGGCCTCGCTGTAGGCTCCGATCAGCGAATCCATGTTGTTCGGAATGCCTGAATTTACCCAGATTAATTTCTGCATTCCCAGCTGGCGACGCAGCGCATCGATCAGCGTATCGCTGCCGGAGGGCGGATGAATGAGCGGCGGACATGTAAGACAACGGTTTAGCTCTTCTTTGGACTTCAACAACTTTGCGCAGACGTCGCTGCCCAGCAGGGCGTAGTCGTCGCTCACCAATACGTTGCCGCCGGCAATGGAAAAGAGCGAAGGCTCCAGGGCAATATTGGAATTGGCGCAGACGTGATCGGCAATAAAGTAATCGGCAAAAGCCTGGATGCTGGTCTCGCGAAAGTCCATCGGTTCCAGCAAAGCCAGGCGGCGCGTCACGGTATCGCGGAGCACCAGGAAGGGATCCTCGGGCCAGTTGCGAAAATTGGGCTCGATCTCGATACAGCGGCGCAGTATCTCGCTGGAATCAAGGCCCAGGGGCTTAATGATCGAATGCAGGAGATCGCAGGGCCCGATGTTCGGCGCGACATAATTGATCCGCAGCGAACACAGGCGCTCACAACGAACCTGAAGTCTGTTAAATGTAGGGTTGCGGTTGTGAGGCGGCAGTTCTTTTTGAAAGTCAATCGCGCCACCGGCAACACCGTCGATTGTCAGCAGATTGTATTCCGGACCTCTGAAGTATCGTTCTACCAACAAATCTCCAATGGGCGGATTGTCTTTCGGTATGTCGTGGCTCCTGCCTAGCGCTGAGCGGCTATAGTTCAGCAGGAATGCACTCGTCGCATCGAAGGAGGAATCGGAGCGGGGATCGGCAGTGCTGTTATTTCTGGGATGCACCAGCACCACCCATCTAATTGCCGAACGCGAGTCTTCAAAGGACTTAAACACCTCGCCATACTCTCGTTCAACCACGGCCTCGCCGGTAAAGAGCTCGGGCAGCGTCAGCAGTATGACGGCGATCTTGCCGTATACCGACGATAGGGCTTTGTAATTACGAAATCGCATGGATAAATCCTGTGCATTGTTAATAGCAAGTTATTGATACATGAGTCACGCTTTTAGAGGCTTGATCCGTGACAGTCCGATCAAACTTTTCTATCTAGGCCGTCGCCGGCAAGCGAGACAAAGGACATTGCCGGCGACGGCGATAGTTCTTAAGAATTCCGTTCGCAACCATCAGCAGGCTTGATACTCGGCGCGATCGTGCAGGGAAGCAAATTCGTCCCAGCTAAATTCTCGGACGCTTATGGTTCCGGCAGGACGACGACTTCGGAATGAACACAGTTGTTCAAGGCATACGAACAATCAGGATCGGCACAGCACACCCGCAGGTTAAGGATCGAGCCTACTTTCGTCATGTACATTGAACACTTTGTCAGATTGATTTGATGTCGCATCACCTTCCTGCCAATGCGTAAGTCGTCCGAGCCGATAAAGTGCAGCGCGGGGCCGATCACGCTGAAATCGGCGCTGGAGAGTGAACTGCCGGTTTCGGGGTTAGGTGCGAAATCGACTTCAAGATCTTCAAAATGCGGTTGCATGGCGGACTTGCTGAATTTCAGATAAGCGCCGTCGACTATGATTCGTACTTTGCCGTTGGCAAGCAGATCATGTCCATACACAAGATCATTGTTTGACTCCCGAATTTCGATTTTTTGCTTGTTGGCAAATTTAACTGTGCGCTGATTGAGCGAAACGCTCTTAAACCATGTTGCATTACTATCACTGCAAGCCATGACTGCTCCTAGTGTTAAAGGATATGAAGGGAAGATGCGGCATTCGCGCCGCTGCTTTCTATCGTTTCAATTACTTTGTATCGGATATAAAAGGCGAATCACCGGCAGCCGGTAGTCAAGCCGCAAAGCATTCTGCTTGATATTCAAGGGCGGGACAGCGGCTATGCGGTCGCTCTCGGCATTCAACACCAGGGCGACGCATTTACCCAGCGGATCCCTGTAGAAGCCCAGGTACTCGCCGCTGTCGGGGAAGCAGACATAGGATATCGACGGCTGCTCCGCCGGATAGCTCCCCAGGCACCAGCGTCCGTTCAAGACCTGGATTCCCGGCGATTCGACTTCGAGATTGCAGCACAGACAGCGCTGCCCGTGTACACTGTACACATACAGGTAGTGCTCCGCGTTTACCAGGAAATGCGAGGCCAGGTCGAAGGAGTGCTCGATGAAAAAGAGATTCATTGTCATTTGCAGCTATTTTTACCGGATTCACGGGCTTTGTTTTGTGCTGTCGGTCGCAACTTACACGATTGCCCCCGGCAAATTCGCCGCCTTTTGCGTCCTTCATCAAAAGTCTGAGCACAGCGGCGGCAGGAGGTTCAGGCTGTGACGGCGGGCGGCGTCCAAGACTGAATCACGGCGATCACATTTACATTCAGGTCGCCATATTCTTGCATTTCACTTCAAAATCAGCATAGTTTGGGACTTTCATCGGATTCCCGGCAAGACGCATCACGGTTCATTATGCAAAAAGTCCCGGGTATACTATTCCTCCATCTCATCAGAAGTCAGGCGGTGCAATGCGAGCAAAAACGGACTTATTTTTACTGATCAAAGCCTTGACGCCGGCCGAGATTCGTTACTTCAAATTGCACAGCGGCCGCCAGTCGCGTTCAGACGAAAAAACCTACCTGGAGGTATTCGATGCGATTAAAGATATGAACAGCTATGACGAGCAGATACTGCGGCGGCGCTTCGGAAGCGGCAAATCGCCCAATTATATTGCCGAGATCAAACGTTATCTGTATCGGCGGATCCTGCGCGCCCTGCGTTCCTTCGATGACACTCGTTCACTGCGCAATCGCTTGCAATCCTATATCGAGTCGGCGCGCCTGCTGCAACGCAAAAGTCTCTATCGCCAGGCCAATGACTTTCTGCAGAAAGCGAAAGCCCTTGCGCGGGAATTCGAGCACTATCATGAATTATGCGAAATCCTGAACCTGGAGAGTTTGTCGGTACTCGCTACTACGACGCCCGATCTGCCGCTCGTCCTGGAAGAAATCGGCCGCGAGCGACGGCAAGCAATTCAATGGGCACAGGACATTATCGAACTGCGCTCCGTATACGAACTGATGTTCAGTTACGCGCGCAGCCGCCTGGTCCCGCGAGGGGCGCAGTTTGATCGGATGATCGATGACTGTCGCAATCATCCGCTGGTACAGCGCTCCGACGAGGAGGAGCAACCTTTCGCGCTGCAATTGTATCGACTTCTCATCCTGGCGCTGGCGGCGCAGCTTAAGGGCGAGTTTAGGCTGACGCTGCAACTGCGCCGCGAAATCGTGACGCTGTGGGAGAATAATCAGCACTTACAGAAGGAATCGTTCACCGACTATCTGATTGCGCTGGTTAACTATCTGGACATGACGCTGCGGCTGGAACGTTTCGATGAGTTTCAGGCTGAGTATGAACGCGTGTTCGGCGACCTGCTTCCGGTGCCGACGACGATCGACGCTCCCGCCGGGGGCGAGCTCATACCGGCAACGCCCGACGAACGGGCGGAGGTTTTTCAGAATGAATGGCACCTGCGACTGCTGTATTTGTTAAACAGGCGACTTGACGAGCAGGCCCTGGAATGTGTCCCGCGCATCGAGGAGGGATTGCAGGTCTACGAAGGCAAAATCAACCCGGCCCGGCGCCTGACCATGTGCTATAATGTCGTGGTCCTCTATTTCTCGATGCGCAATTTCAGGGAAGGACTGCACTGGACGGCGATAATCTGCAGCCGGAGCTTCACGGAGCAGCGCCAGGATATCCAGAATACCAGCCACATCCTGCGCCTTATTATGGAGTGGGAGTTGGAGCCGAAGCGGCTCGATGAAGACTTCATCAAATTAACGCGCAAATATCTGAAAGATCATAACGACTCCCTGCTGGCTTTTGAGCGTACATGCCTGATGTACCTGCGTAAACTTTGCTTCAGCGCCGACAAGAGGCAACGCGATCGGATTTACAGCAACTGGCGCAACAATTTGAGTACTTTTTTGAATGCCCCTAAGGCAAAGAGTGAAGGACGTAGCTTCGGTCTGCGCGAAATATTCGATTGGCTGGAATGGAAGCTGGCCCGCGGGGCATAAGAACGACATTCGAGGACGGGCAACAACTCGCAGCGGCGACGGATGGAAAATCGCTCTTCCACCGCGCAAGCCGGCGAAGCCCTGTCGCCCGGCCCTTATGGCAATCGTCGAGTTGCGCGAGCGTCCTCGCGAGAGGAAATTACGTGTTTCTACGGATTGTCTACGTGAGCGGACTACGTTATTTTTGTCTTTACGCAATGAGATAAGCCGGTGCAGAGGGAATCGGAAACTCCAGAAAGGCGATTCAGGTACAGCGGCATACCAAACTGACCTGAATGAAAACCGCCGCCGGCCAACAATGCGTTGCGCTATCACAGTCGTAGCGCTGGTTAATGTACAAGGGATAAAGCGGCACTTAAACAATTACCCCGGCCGACTCAGGCGAAGGCGTCGAGTTCCACCAGCCGGGGTTCTTTGTTTCTGGCATTACTCAAAGTAAAACTCTCCGGATCTATTAAACCCAAGGAACGTTGCGCCAGGTATCACCTAAGACATTTCCCGGCTGCCGGATAATGTCTTGCGGATTCTCTCTTCTGATCCCAGGTGAATAGAATGTCGCCATGATTGAAGACAGCCAATTAGAACGAAAAAATTTGCGACTTTGAGATTTTTTCTAGAGCAAGTGTCCACCTGTGCGACAGCGCCTCTTGATCCTTCCTATTCTTTTCCTCCCTTGCCAGCAGGCTATCCAACTTCAGGCGACAGAAAAGGACATTTCGCCTTAGGGCCACCATTGAATTGCAAGAGTCCGTCACCGGGTTTCATGAAGTTGTCAATCAACAAGTCGCAATGGCATGCATTAAGTCTATGCAAACAGCCGAAATTGTTCGGCGGCTCTCAATGCTCATCATAGATAGCGCGGCGAAAAACAGCGCTAGTGTACTTTCAAAGCAATTGCACAAACAGCTCGCTTCTTATCATAATTACGCTTACACTGGCGAGACTTCCTTGAAATAACCGCACGCATCTTATTCACTCGACAAATTGATACAGATCAAAAACTGTCCAAGACGAGCTCAACTTTTTTCTGCGATCTGATGTTAAAGGCATTAAACAAATCAGGGCAACCCTTTTTCGATGCTTGATCAGAGAGATCATTCTTAGCAGAATTACGTACTTATATCTATTGACTGATTAGATGAGATAACATATTTTAAGGCAGTTCTCAATAAAGGAAATGCTGTACAGATGGAAATCGGATACTCCAATGAAGTAATCACTTTTCTCATATACCCTGAAGCGAAACAAACTGATTACCGTTGCCAGCCTACACCCCGCGGCGCTATCTCGTTCATAGTGCTGACATTATGTTTTGTGTTTTCAGCTCATGCGCAACAGAATGTGGGCATCGGAACCCTGACACCGGACAACTCGGCTATCCTGGAGCTGAGTTCTACCAGCCGGGGTTTATTAATTCCGCGGATGACTACGCTGGAGCGGGACCTCATCGCAGGTCCGGCCGATTGGTTGTTGATCTTCAATACAAGTACGCAGCAATTCGAATATTTCAACGGCACAATCTGGATCGGCCTGTTGGGAGCCTCCTCCACGAACGCCAGCTGGACTCTGGCCGGCAATAGCGGCACTACTCCCGGCACAAACTTTCTCGGCACCTCGGACGGACAAGCGCTTAACCTGCGTGTTAACAGCACAACGACCGCCATATTCAATGTCAATGGGAGTTTGCAGCGCGATGGCGGCGGGAATGCCCGGGGTCTAAACGCCATCGATTTACAGCGCGGCAATCCGGGCGCCACACAGGTAGCCAGCGGGGACTACGCAGCCATTGGCGGCGGCAGTCTCAACACTGCGGATGGCGCTTACAGCGTGGTTGCAGGCGGGCTGCTCAACACAGCGGGTTCACGGGCATTTGTTGGCAGCGGCGAAAGTAATGCGGCAGGCAGTTTTTCCGCTATCCCCGGCGGACGGCAGTTGACGCTCGGCAGTGGCAGCTTCGGATTCAACGGCCTCAACAACAGCGTCAACCTGACGGCCTTCCCCAATACGGCCTATCTCGGCGACGTGGATCTCTGGCTCGGCAACAACGGCTCATCGGCAAGCGCGCTGCGCTTCTTCGAGCCCACCAGTGATGTCACGAGCGCTAATTATTCTTCCTTTCGCGCACAGGCGCAGAGCGGCAACTTGAATTATCTCTGGCCATCCGCTGCGCCAACGACGACCAACAGCTTTCTTGCCGTGGCATCCATCGGCGCCGATATTACGCTCGGCTGGCAGCCGATCACATCGATATTCTGGAGCCTCTCGGGCAATGCCGTGAGCAGCGGCTCATTCCTGGGAACAAGTAATGCCGAAGACCTTGCCTTCCGTACGAATAATCTTGAACGGATGCGCATCAGCTCCACCGGCAATGTCGCGGTCGGCACGGCAACGCCTGAATCATCGGCACAGTTGGAAGTTAACTCAACAGACAAAGGATTTTTGCTGCCGCGCATGACGGAAAATCAGCGCGACAATATCGCGGGACCGGTTGCGGGCCTGATGGTTTACACCACCGACGGCAGTTCGCCCGGCATCTACTATTTCGATGGTGTACAGTGGATCCGTATGATCGTGCCTAATTCGATCGGCACGGTGGTGGTGAAAAACAAAACCTCCGATGAGAGCGTTGTCAGCTCCACGACCCTGCAGGATGACGACGACCTCTTTATCTCGCTTGCCGCCAATGAAACATGGATCGTGGACGGCTTCCTGCACATTTTGACAACCGCCAATCAACCTGATTTCAAGTTCACGATGACTGTCCCTGCGGGCGCGACAATGACAGCCGGATATCACGTTAACGAAAACTCGACAAACATTCTGGCAGGCGCATTGACCAGTTCAGGTCAACAACAATCCGTCAACCTGACACAAAATGCTTCGAGTATTCTCATCTATAAAGTAATGATCGTTATGGGCGGGACGGCCGGTGACTTTCAAATTCAGTGGGCACAGGACAATTCCAATGGTACAGCGGTGGTCGTTAAAGAAGGATCGTTTTTTATTGCGTCGCGTACGGATTGATCAGCAATACCGTAGGTGACTACAGAATTTAACATTTGAAAGACAAAAATGTATAGTGAGAGCTTATCCCCTCTCAAGAGAGCATTACGTTACCTTCGGCTTGGCCTGCTGTGCCTGGTCCTGCCTGCCGCTGTGCCTGGTCAGACAATCATCGTCAACAATGGCGCCCTTATCGGCATTGGCGAAGGGGCAATCCTCGGCGTCAGCGGCGACATGCTCTCACGGACAAGTGATGTCACCGTCTCCACTTCATCAACCCTGCACGTTGACGGCAATGTAACGGTCGAGTCCGGCACAATCAGCGCCGTCAACACTGCCGCGGTTCAGGTAACGGGTAATTTGACCATAACATCTTCGGCCACGGTGCTGCGCAGCGCCGGCGGCAGCATGACCGTTGAGCAGAACATTATCAATAGCGGGTATCTCGACAATGGCGGCACGATTTACATCGGTATTCCTTGATCATAAGGAACCTCGCAATAGTTATTCGGACAGAGAATAGTCAGGATAAATTGAGTGACGGCAACAAGCAATTGGCTTAGGTTTCCAGCTGATTCGTTCCTAAACTGCCGGAATCGGACAATTAACTAGCTCAATATTTTTGAGGAGTATATTCACTTCTTCTGTTTCAGCGCATTAATTGCCACTAATTTGATTTTGCTCGGGTCTCTGAGAAAATGATAATATTCGCCGTTGCCACAGATTCGCCGTTAGTGTAGATATTGAATTTGCAAATCGTTTCTCCTTCAGGCCGATGGACAGTACTTCATTCAGCCGGCAGGTGTCGCGTTAATTGAAGTAATTTCGCGAACATGTGGAATAGAAGGAACGTAGGCTCGCGCCGCGAAAAAGCGATTAAATGGTTCCCTGCGTGAAGAAAGGAAGCCGCACATTAAAATGAATGCCTCGGCACAACGAGCGTACCATTACTGTTTAATCAGCTTTGACACGCGCCAGCTACCGTCAGACTGAATATAGACGGTATAGCTCCCCGATGGCCATTCGTTAACATTCAAGAGTTCACCGTTATTGAACGAGCCTTCAAAAACGCTTTGGCCAAGACTGTTGACAACACGCAGGTTAAACGCGGTACCGGGCGCTCCGAAACTAATTGTCACAGAGCTCGAGGCCGGAACCGGCGCCAGCAGTACCTCAGCCGCAGAGACCTCCGGCTCGTCAACGCCAACTGCAGGCTCCTCCAACTGCATAATTCGCGTCCAGAGCTCATTGTCGAAAGTCGAGAGCGCCAGAAGGGACTCGCCCGCCGAGTCGCCTTGCCGCACGACGACCATATCGAGACTCGGCACCACATAGATTTTCTGATCGTTCTTGCCGAGGGCCGCGACTAGGTCGTCCGGCGCGGCTGGAATCAAGTCGGTGCTAAATCTGCGTTCCAGACGCGGCAGTTTGTACGAGCCTTTGCCGTTCAGCCACCAGAGATAGCCGTATGAAGGATTCAGATTCTGCGAACTGTTAAGCATCTGCTTGAAGTATTCGTCATCGCTCAGGATGACTTTAGCATCCCAGACACCGCGGCTGAGGATCAGCAAGCCAAAACGCGCCATATCGCGCGCGCGCGCAAACATCGCGTAGCCGGACCAGATACTACGCATACCGATGTTGTTACGCAGATAACGTCGGGTCAGCTCGGAGATGCTTTGCTCGCTCGCCTCTTCGAGCACATCCTGCAACAGGTGGTAGGGCGAATTGTGGTAGGCCCAGCGCGTACCGGCATCCTGAAGATACTGCAGACAGCGCGGCTCCAGACAGTTCAGCGGATCGGGAATTTCTGCTGTCGGCGGCGGGTCGTCATCGAGTCCGCTCGTCATGGACAACTGATGACGCAGAGTAATTAAGGCCTCTTTGTCCGGCGGGCAATCGGTCCATCCTTCGCCCAGGTAGTCCGAGCTGCGCATCCCGATGTTCAGCAGACCATCCGACTGCGCCATACCGACAAGGACTCCTATCACGCTTTTGACAGCCGATGCAAGATAGAAAAGGGAATCGGGGCCAAATCCGTCAAAATATTCCTCGATGACGATGCGACCGTTTTTGAGGATGATGAATGACTTAGAATTCTTTTCGCGCAGATAATGTAGTAGATCGTCGACCCGTTCGGTCTGCCAGTTAAGCGAATGATAGTCGATCCGCTCCCATTCGTCGTCTACCAGAGGCGGATAATAGTACTGAGCTACTCCATGTGCGCTCAGGGAACACAGAAGGATGACAATAGCGATAAGGAGCTTCATCGGGCCGCATGTGGATTGTTGAGAAAAAACCTTTGACAACTCGATGTGGCTCAAGGTTTAATCGGAGTGTGAGAAATGAGGTCGGTTCAGCGGTCGCGCTTATGGTGCACGGCAAAATCAAATACGTCGGGTCGGCTGTAATGGCCTGCCACGTCGAGCGTCATGCTTTCCCGGTCAACACGCTCAAGATCGGAGACATCGTGAATGATCAGGCCGCCGCGATCCATGACCGGTTCGAGCTCATAGAAACCGTCGGGCGCAATAATGCAGGAACCGCCACGCAGCAAGAGTTTTTCCGGCTGATCGCGCAGCTGCGGCGGCAGAGCGAGCTCCGGCGGTAAGTCGCGCACGGCCATTATCTGTCCCGCCGCAACCACGAAACAACGTCCCTCAAAGGCATAATGTCGGCTGGCAAGCTGCAGTCGTTCGTGGACGTTGGGCCAGAGCGCGATGTGAATGCGCTCGCCTTCCTGGTGCAGCGCCTGGCGCGCCAGCGGCATCCAGTGCTCCCAACATATCAAGCCGCCGATACGCCCCAGGCCGGTATCCGCCGCCCGCAGGCC